>JBGVRA010000092.1:0-70512 GCA_045127955.1 Anaeroplasmataceae bacterium | reverse complement strand
TTACCTGTTTAATCCGTTTATATTATAACATGGATTTAACGCTAGGAATATTTATTCTTGTTTACTAGAATCAAGATAAAAAATATCTAGAATCTTAGTGTTGTAAGAGTAACCAATTCTTACAATTACTATTATACGAGGTGGTATTGATATGAAATTATTAACTAAAAATATGCAAGAGGTTATTGCAAAACAAATTTATAATAAAGCTAGAGATATTGATGTAGCTGTTTTTAATGGCTTAGTAGAACCAGAATATAAAGAATTTTTATTAGATTGTCTATTTTTATATAAAAATCAAGATGGTGGATTTGGTAATGGTTTAGAAATTGATAATTATAATACAAATTCTAGTGTTTATCAAACATATGAAGCATTAAGATTATTAAATATGGTTGGTATTGATTCAAGCTGTCAAAATGAACTTTTAAATGAAATTATGCAAAAGTGTGGAAACTACTTATTTAATAGATGTAAAATAGTTGATGGTATGTGGAATCCAGTTGAAAAGTCTAATAATGATTTTGCCCATAGTATGGAATATCATTATAGTGATGATGCTTTAAATATATGGAAATTCCATCCAACAGCTGCAATATTAGGATATATATTAGAGTTGACTAATCCTAATAAGGTTTATTATAAGAAAGCGATTAAACAACTAGGTTATGTATTTTCTTATTATAAGGATTTAGAATGTGCTTCTATGTATGATCTTATTTCTTTAAATTCTTTAATAGGTTCTTTAAAACATGTAAAATTATATCCTTTAGAAGTAAAAATGTTAGAGGAAAAATTAATTAATTTTGTAGAAGATAAAGTAAAGATGGATACTTGCTTTGATATTGCAAGTGTATTAACAAATGTAGAAGTACCTAGTAATCTTTATGAAGCATTAGATAAATGCTTAGATGAAAAAATTGATTCAATTAAATCACATGGTTTATGGGAATACAAAAAAGATTGGGGTACTGATAAGTATGCTGAATTTGATAGTGCTAAATTAAAATGGATAGGTGCAACTTCTGTTAATGAATATTATTTATTAATGCATTATAATCGTTTAGAAAAGTAAAAGAGCTGATTTTTCAGCTCTTTATTACTTATAAATTATTTTGCTTCATTCATAGCTTTCATAATTTGACGAACTCTTTTTTCAGATGGAGATTGTCCCATTTGTTGAAGCATCGCACGAATCTGATTTTCATTGATTGGTGGATTTTTCTTTAATTGATTTGATAATATCTTTCTTGTGATGAAGAATGTAGCAATAGCTACAACTAATAATTCAACTACAAGAATAATAATAAATTGCCAAATTTCAATAGTCATTTCAATATTCACTCCTTAATTAATTATATTCTACACTTTTTCTTTAGTAAATTCAACTAATAACTAGACAAGTTTTAAAAAAAGTGATAAAATATATATAACAAAATTTAAGGAGGAATGTCAGATGCCTAGATTTGTTACAGATGCTTGTATTGCATGTGGTGCATGTGCTGATCAATGCCCAGTATCTTGTATTACAGTTGAAGATGCAGCAGTTATTGATGCTGATACTTGTATCGACTGTGGTGCTTGTGAAGGTGTTTGCCCAGTAGAAGCAATCATTGAACAATAATTGTTAAAAGAATTAGCCAACGCTTTAGTTGGCTTTTCTTTTTTGCCTAGATAATATCTTATTTTATACATATAGTAGATATGGGAGTGATTAATATTAAAACATTAGAAATTAATCTGCAACCATTTGTCTTATATAATGATATTGAAGAAGGACTATTAAGAGGTTCTATATGGGAAAACTTATTTTCACCTTATAAGTATGTTGTTGAAAGAATAACTAATATGAATGAAGAAGAAAAACTTCTTTTATCATTACAAGTATATGGTTTTGTGGCTTGTGAATTAAATTTATTTATTTGTACACATCCAGATAATTTAGAGGCTATAGATTTATTAAAGAAAATAAATATAGAAAAGAAAAGAATAAGTGAATTAATTGAAACTAAATATAAACCTATTTGCCCATATTCTATGATTTATGATGGATATATTATGCGTAAATCAACTTGGGAGGTTAGAAAGTAATGTGGGAATATAAAAAACACTTAGAATATCCTGTTTCAATTAGTAAAAAGAATTTAGAATTTGCTAAAGAGCTAATATCAGCAATTGGTGGTCCTGCAGGAGAACTTGCAGCATTTGTAAGATACTATATGCAAGCTCCTACTATGCCTGATAAGGTAGGTCAAAACTTATTAGTATCAATCGCAACAGAAGAATTAGCACATGTTGAAATTTTAGTTGCTATGATGAAGGGGTTAACTAAAGATGCTACAATAGATGAAATTAAGAGAGCTGGATTTGATCCTATTTATGCTGACCATGGATTAGGAATTTATCCAACAGATGCAACAGGAAATCCGTTTAAGGTAGAATATATTGCCTCTACAGGCGATCCTATTACAGATTTAAATGAAGATATGGCTGCTGAATCTAAGGCTAGAGCTAGTTATGAACATTTAATGGATTTAACAGATGATCCTGAAATATTAGGTCCATTATCATTTTTAAGACAAAGAGAGATAGTTCACTATCAAAGGTTTGCAGAAGCTTTAAAATATTATCAAGAATTATTAAAAGTTTATCAATAAATCTCTTTATAGAGATTTTTTATTTTTTTTATTGACAATTTTTTTATTTTATAATATAATATAGTTAGTTAAGACTAACTTACACACATCTGACACATTTCCTTAATAGTTAGTTTTAAAATTTAATAATTATAAATATGAGTCATTATTTCACTAAATAATGATTTTTATTTTTATTATATATTCATTAATTTAATATAATGTGTTAAAATATAAACAAAAGGAGGTTTATATGAAGAAGAATATATTTATTTTAATATTAATAATATTTTTATTTATGATTTCCTCTTGTAACTTAGGAGTTATTAATAATGATCAAATTATTATTAATGAAGTTTGTACTAATAATAAATCTGTAATTTGTAATGAAGATTATAAATATTATGACTATGTTGAATTGTATAATCCTACACTAGAAGATGTTAATTTAAAAAATTATGGTATATCTGATGACAAAGAAAATAAATATCAATTTAAGTTTAAATCTGTATTTATTAAGGCTAAAGATTATTTAATTGTATATTTTGATAAAAATAATACTAATGATGATAAATTAACTGCTGATTTTTCTTTAGATGAAAATGGTGAATCATTATATCTTACTATGCCTAATGGAACTATTATTCAAGAACTTAGTATACCTAGTTTATTAAAGAATACTTCTTATGGTAAATATAATAATAGTTTTGAAATAATTAACCCTTCACCTAATGAACAAAATGAGAAATATCCTATTTATCATTTTATTGATAATCCATCATTTTCTTGTGATTCTGGCATTTATAACAGTCAGTTTGAACTTTCTATATCTTCTAATAATAATGCTAAAATTTATTATACATTAGATGGTAGTGTTCCTACAAAAAAGAGTATTTTATATAAAGAACCTATTATTGTAACTGATCCAACAAATAATCCTAATGTTTTAAAATCAAGAACTGATACATCAGTTGCAGGAACTTCAATCACAAATCAAGTAGATAAGGCTTTTATAGTTAGAGCTATTGCTATTAGTGATGATGGAAATAAAAGTGATATTATAACTAAGAGTTATCTAATTAATAAGAGAAGCTACCAAAATAAAAAGATTGTTTCTTTAGTTACTGATAATTATAATCTTTATGATGAAGAATATGGAATATATGTTAAAGGGAAAGCATACAAAGAATACGAAGAAAATGGTAAGAATGGTAAAGAACCACTTTATAACTGGGATCAAACAGGAAGAGCTTGGGAAAGAGATTGTAACTTTACTTTGATTGATAAAAATGAAGTGGTTATGTCAGATGATGTTGGAATTCGTATTCATGGTTATGGTGGAAGAACTTATTATATTAAAAGTTTTAATATTTATGCAAGAGATTGTTATAATGATGATTATTTATCTAATCCGATATTTAAAGATACAAGTAAAACTAAATCTTTAGTTTTAAAATACGATAGATATTCAAATTCTAGTGAAAAATTTAGAGATGGGTTCTTACAAAGTCTAGTAAGTGAAGCGAATGTTGATACTCAAAAGTATGAGATGTGTGCTTTATTTTTAAATGGAGAATATTGGCATACATATATGATCATGCAAAAATATAATGATGATTATATTGAAGAAAAATATGGAATTCCTAAAGATGATGTTGGTCTTATTAAAGAACAACAATTAGAAGATGGTATTGAATCTGATTATGATGATTATTTAGAATTTGTTGATTTTGTTAAGAGAAATAATTTTAATAATTCTAAAAATTATAATAAACTAAAAAATATGATTGATATTGATAGTTTTATTGATTTATATGCAACACAAATTTATTATAATCATTTTGATTTTTCATATCGTAAGAATATTTTATTATGGAAGAGTAGAAGTGTTACTGATAGACCATATCAAGATGGTAAATGGCGCTGGATGGTATATGATTTTGATTATGCTGCAGTAAATAAAGATGTAAAAAAAGATGAAAATAAAACTATTAGATATGACTATGCTTATAATATTTTCACAGGTGAGAATTTATTTGCTTTAGATTTTAAAGATGATATTTTCTTTCATAAATTTATGAAAAATGAAGATTTTAGGATTAGATTTGTTTCTAGATTTATGGATTTAGCTAATAATAATTTTAGTCCAGAAAATGTTAAAAATAAATTATTGAGTGAGTATAATATAGGTAATACTAGTATAAATACTTTCTTTAATAATAGATTTGAATATATTTCTAAGTATTTAGCAGAATATATAAATATTAATCCTGATATAGTTAATATTAGTGTTGAAACAAATAAAGATATTATTTTTAATTCTTTAGATTTATCTACAAGTTATAGTGGTATGTATTATAAAGATTTTGTTATTACAATTAATCCATTAGGTAATGATTATTCTTTAATTGATTTAGAGGTTATATCTAATAAAGATGGTGTTATTACACTAAAAGTAGTAGGAGATAATCCTAAAATTACAATAAAGTAAAAAAAAATAAACATCATATGATGTTTATTTTTTCTTTTTCTTAAAACTATTTTCAGTTCCATTTAATAATCTTTTATAATTTTTAATATGTTTAACTATAATTAATGTTGCAAGCCCAGTATATAAAATACATAATATAAGTGACGATTGATGAAGTAGATAATCAGTATATGAATTTACTTCTGGAATCCCTATAAAGTGTAATACCCAGGTTGAAATTAAAACTGTTAGGGTTGCACCTGTTGAGGAGATACTAACATATCCTGTTGCATAAAGAAGTATCAAAAATACTACTAAGCATGAAACTGCAGGGATAGGAGTTAATACTAAAATTACACCTAAAGATGTTGCGACTGCTTTACCACCTTTAAATTCTAAAAAGCAAGAATAACAATGGCCGATAATTGCCGCACCACCATAATAGAAAAGTTCAATACCTTGAGGATTTTTCCAGATTCCTAGGGTTTCAAGCAATGCTATTATTAAAATAACGAACATTCCTTTAAAAACATCTAAAAAGAAGACTGTAAATCCGATTTTCTTTCCTAAAACTCTTACTGAGTTAGTTGTTCCTATATTCTTACTTCCATATAGTCTAATGTCTTTTCCACAAATTAGTTTTCCTAAAACTAATCCAAACGGTATAGATCCTATTAAATAAGATAAAATAATAAACAAAATACTTATTGATATATCAATAGCTGAAATAGTTAAAAGCATAGTTATTACCCCCAAGTAATTTAATTATATAATTTTATATTTGATATGTCAAAGAAAAGAATTTAAAAAATATCGTCGAATTCTTGAGAAATTAAAAGATTTGTGATAAACTTAACGTAGTGTTTTAAAAAAAGGGTGATTCAAGTGGCAAAAAATACTTATAATGATGATTCTATAACCGTCTTAGAAGGTCTTGAGCATGTCCGTAAGCGTCCTGGTATGTATATCGGATCAACAGATGAACGTGGTTTACATCATCTTGTTTGGGAAATTGTCGATAATGCAATAGATGAAGCATTATCAGGTTATGGTAGAGAAATAATACTTACCATAAACAGCGATAATTCTATTACCGTTAGTGATGAAGGACGTGGTGTTCCATGTGGAAAGCATCAAACAGGTAAGAATACTATGGAAATTATTTACACTAAACTTAACGCTGGTGGTAAGTTTGGTGGAAATGGGTATAAAACTTCAGGTGGTCTACATGGTGTAGGTGGATCTGTTGTTAATGCTTTATCAACATATATGGAAGTAACTTCAATGCGTGAAGGAAAAATCCATAAAATGAAATTTGAAAATGGTGGTACTAAAATTGGTAAATTACAAATTTTAGGCGATACTAAACGTACAGGTACTATCGTTACTTTTAAACCAGATCCTGAAATATTTAGTACTACTTTATATAATTTTGATACTATTAAAACAAGGTTACGTGAAAGTGCATTTTTAATTAAAAACTTAAAAATGGTTGTTATCGATAAACGTTGTTCTCCTAATAAAACTGAAACTTTCTTATATGAAAATGGTATTAGTGAATATGTAGCTTTCTTAGATGCAGCAAAGCGTCCTGTTCATCCAGTTGCGTATTTTGAAGGGACTCATGATACTATCGAAGTAGAAGTTGCAATGCAATTTGTTGATACATATAGTGAAACCATTGTATCATTTGTTAATAATGTAAGAACAGGTGATGGTGGTTCTCATGAAACAGGTTTTAAATCTGCATTAACAAGAGCATTTAATGATTATGCTAAAAAGTATAATTTATTAAAGAAGGATGTTACATTAGAAGGTACGGATATTAGAGCTGGTATGACTGCAGTTGTTTCAGTTCGTATTACTGAAAATTTGTTGGAATTTGAAGGTCAAACTAAAGGTAAATTAGGTACACCTTTAGCTAAAACAGCTGTTGATAATGTTTTATATGAAAAATTATCTTACTATTTAATTGAAAATAAAGAATTATCTGAATCAATTATCAAAAAAGCTATTAAAGAAGCTGAATCAAGAGAAGCTGCTAGAAAAGCTAGAGCTCAAGCTCGTTTAGATAAAAAGGATAAGAAAGAATTAAATTTAAGTGGTAAGTTATCACCAACAAGTGAAAAGAATAAAGAAATTAATGAATTATACTTAGTAGAAGGTGATTCTGCGGGTGGTTCAGCAAAACAAGGTCGAGATAGACGTTATCAAGCTATTTTACCTTTACGTGGTAAGGTATTAAATACTGAAAGAGCTACTGCAGATGCTGTATTAAAAAATGAAGAAATCGCAACTATGATTTATACTATTGGTGCAGATTATGGTGATGATTTTGATCTTAAGAAATGTAATTATAAAAAAGTTATAATTATGACCGATGCCGATGACGATGGTGCTCATATTCAAGTATTGTTATTAACATTCTTCTTTAGATATATGCGTCCATTAATCGAAGATGGTAGAGTTTATATTGCTTTACCACCATTATTTAAGATTACAAAACGTGGTAAAAAAGAAGAAATTATTTATGCTTGGACTAATGAAGAAAAAGAAGAAATTTTAGCTAAATGTAATTCTCAAACTATTGTTCAAAGATATAAAGGTCTAGGTGAAATGAATGCTGAACAGTTATGGGAGACTACTATGAATCCTGAAACTAGAAGCTTGATTCAAGTTAAATTAGAAGATTTAGCAGAAGCTGAATCTGAAATTGATATTCTAATGGGTAATGATGCAATGCGTCGTAGAGACTGGTTAGAAAACCATGTATCATTTACTTTAGAGGAAGAGTAGGAGGTACATCATGGCGAGTTTAAAGAAAAAATTAGACATTTTCATGAATGAAACCTTCTTAGAGTCAAGACTTGAGGAAGTTGTTGGTGATCGTTTTGGTCGTTATTCAAAATATATTATTCAAGAACGTGCTATTCCTGATATTAGAGATGGTTTAAAACCTGTTCAAAGACGTATTTTATATGGAATGAATGAACTTAAAATTACTGCAAGTGCTCCATATAAAAAGAGTGCCCGTATTACTGGTGAAGTAATGGGTAAATACCATCCACATGGTGACTCATCTATTTATGATGCTTTAGTTCGTATGTCACAAAGTTGGAAAATGGGTGTAACTTTAATTGACATGCATGGTAATAATGGTAGTATGGATGGAGATTCAGCTGCGGCTATGCGTTATACTGAAGCTCGTATGAGCAAGAATGCTGAGTATTTATTAAAGGATATTGATAAAAATACAGTTCCATTTATTCCAAACTTTGATGAAGAAGAAGTTGAACCTACAGTTTTACCTGCTAAGTTCCCTAACTTACTTGTTAATGGTGCGATGGGTATTTCTTCAGGTTATGCAACATATATTCCTACTCATAATTTTAATGAAGTTATTTCTGCAACTATTGAAAGACTAACTAATCCAAATATGACATTAGATGATCTTTTAAAAATTATGCCTGGTCCAGATTTCCCAACAGGTGGTACAATTATTGGTACTGATGGAATTAGAGAAGCATTTTTAACTGGTGCTGGTGCTGTAACGGTTAGAAGTAAATATGAGTTTGAGGATATTAATGGTGAAGCAAAAAGAATTGTTATTACAGAAATTCCTTATGATACTTTTAAACAAAAAACTGTAGAAAAGATTGAACAATTAAGATTAGATAATAAAATTCCGGATGTAGCTGAAGTAAGAGATGAATCAGGTCGTGATGGTTTAAGAATTGCTATTGATTTAAAGAAAAATGCTAATGCTGAAGCTATCTTAGCTTATTTATTCAAAAATACTGATTTACAAGTTAATTTAAATTATAATATGGTTTCTATTTGTAATAGAAGACCAATGAGATTAGGTGTTTTACCTATTTTAGATGCGTATATTGCTCATCAAAAAGAAGTTATTACTAATAGAACAAACTTCGAAATGAAGAAAGCTAAAAAGCGTCTTCATATTGTTGAAGGTTTAGTAAAGATGGTTTCTATTGTTGATGAAGTTATTAAAACTATTCGTGCTAGTAAAAATAAGGCGGATTCTAAATTAAACATCATGAATCAATTTGGTTTTACTGATGAACAAGCAGAAGCTATTGTTATGATGCAATTATATCGTTTATCTACTCAAGACATTACTCAGTTAATGGAAGAAGATAAAGAATTAAATGAGAATATTAAACGATATGAAAAGATTTTAAATTCTGAAAAAGAATTAATTAAAGTTATTGTTAAAGAGTTATCTGATTTAAATAAAACTTTAGTTTGTCCAAGACGTACGACAATTGATGCTAATGGATCTACGGTTATTAAGTATGATGAAGCTGATTTAATTACAAAAGAACAAGTAATTGTATCTGTTTCAAGAGATGGATATTTAAAGAGAGCATCATTAAAGAGTTATAATACTTCAAAACAAAATGGTTTAAAAGAAAATGACTCTGTGTTATTCTTAGGCGAAGTATCAACATTAGATACATTACTAATCTTTACGACATTAGGTAATTTTGTTTATATTCCAGTTCATAAGATTAATGAATGTAAATTTAAAGATGTTGGTCAATATGTAAATAGTATTTGTGCAATTGCTCCTAAAGAAAAATTCATTAAGGTGTTTGCTGTAGCTGATTTTAATAGTGGTCATACTTTATTATTATCAACTGCATCAGGTCAAATGAAACAAACATTATTATCTGAGTTTAATGTTAATAGATATACAAAGCCAGTTAGAGCTATGAAGATTTCAAGTGATGATACTTTAGTAGCTGTTGATATGATTGATTCACCTCTTGAAATTATTGTATTTACTAAGTTCTGTGATGCGCTTCGTTTTAGAGCAAGTGATATATCACTTTATGGTACAAATGCTGGTGGTATTAAATCTATTAATTTAAAGCCAAAAGATGAAGTTGTTGCAGCTATTTATACTAATAAAGATCAAGACATATTATTGTTAACTAGCCGTATGACTTTAAAGAGAATGAAAGTTACTGATATTACTTTAACTAAGAGAAGTAGAGCCGGTTCAAACTTAATTAAACCTATAAAGAGTAATCCTTGTTATTTAGTTGATGCTAGTGCTTTAACTCCAAATCAATTTAAAGAAAATGTTTTAATAGATATTAGATATAAAGATGGTAATGATACTGTTGAAGCTAAATCTTTAAAATATAATGTATCTGATACTGGTAAATCTATTGCTAATAATGAATTCCATGAAATACAGGCTTTAAGAGTTCCTGAACCATTAGAAAAAGATAAACCTGTTTCACCTGATTATTTAGTAGAAGTTAGAGAAACAATATTCAACTATGAAGATGATTCAGTGATTGAAAAACCTATTGTTGCATCTAAAAAACAAACTAATATATTAGATGAATTAGATGCAATTTTAGCTAAAGAAAATACAAAAAAAGAATCAAAACAAACAAAAGTAACTGAGGGAGAAAAGTTTGTTGTAAAAGAAACAAAATCTTCATTATTTATTAAAGAAAAAGAAGTTGAAAAATCTAATAAAAAGAAATTTTCATTAGATGAATCAGAAGAAAAAACAAAAAAAGAAATAAAATATACAAAGATTTCATTATTTGATGAAGATTAAAATGAAAAGTGTGAGAACTAATCTCACACTTTTATTTTTCTATTCAAAATAAAAATGATATATGGTAAAATTATTTATAAGTAGATTTTATTAGAGTAATTTATAACTCGGATGAGGGTGATTAGATGTTTAATGAAAAAAATATATTTGTAGTAGCAAATAGTGTTGATGAATATTTAGATTTAATAAGAAGAGGACATTCTTTATATTATATAAAACTTGATGAAAAGTATTATGAAGAATTATATAATACTTTAGAAAATGATAATTCACTATTAAAATACTATGTTTTAGTCAGATTATTAAAAAAAACTCAACAATTTAAAGAAATATTTAATATTGTTAGTGAGTATAATGATTGTGCTTTGAAATATGTTATTTTAGCAGTGATGTATCGTATATCAACAAATAATATTGCAAAAGTCAAAGAATACTTACAACTAGCAATAGAATTTAATGACGATTATGCAATGTACTATTTAGGATATATGTATTCTATAGAAAAAAACTATGAAGAAGCATATAAATATTTTCAAATGGGATGTGAATATGGTAATCCAGACTGTTATTTAGAAATTGGTAATTTATATTATAATGGTGATTATTTAGAAAAAAACCAATCTAAAGCTTTAGAATTTTACTTATATGCTACAGAATATGAGGATAGGACGGCATATTATAATGCGGGTATTGTTTATGAATATTATTATAAATCATATGAGGAAGCATTAAAACACTATATTCTAGCTGCAAATTTAAACTATAGTAAGGCTTTACATAAATTAGGTAAGATTTATCATAATGGTAGTTTTGGTGTTGTTGACTATAGTAAGGCTTTTAACTATTACACACAAGCTTCTAATTTAGGAAATATGGATTCTTTTTTTGCCTTAGGAGTATTATATTATTATGGTAATGGTTGTAAAAAAAATTATGATATGTCTTTAGAGTGTTTCTTAAAATGTAGTGAAAAAGATGATATTTCAGCCATTAGAAATATTGGGATAATATATCAAAATGATAAAAATAATAATAAAGATTATCAAAAAGCAATTGAATATTTTAATAGAGCTATAGAGTTAGGGTCAATTCTAGCTAAACATGATTTAGCTAAGATGTATATTAAAGGTAAAGGTGTAGAAAAAGATATTAATAAAGCTAGAGAATTATTAAATGAGTGTTTTGAATGTGATAATATTAATTTAATATTAGAATCTATTCTTTTTTCACTTGAAAATGATGAGTTGGATTTAGAAAAAGTAGAAAGTTATTTAAATAGAATTGGTGATTATCAAAAAGATAGTATGAAAAATCCATTATATTTATATATTAAGGGCGAACTTTTATATAAACTATATCTTCTTAACACTGACTTAGTTTTAAAAAATAATTATTATAAAGAATCAGTAGAAGTATTAAAACAAGTCTATGAGTTTAGAAATGATTATATACATTTACCTAAAGTGATTAATAGATATGGAATTGATTTTTATAACGAAAATATCGAAAATGATTTTTTAATTATTAATGAAGCTGAAATAAAAAAATCAATATTTGGTAGAAATCCATCACCTAATAATAATTCATATGATACATGGGTATTAAGAGCTAGATATATACTAGCATTAATAGATGAATGTAATGAGGATACAAAAAACATCAGTTTTAAAAAGGCATTAATGCTTAATTTAAATAATTCAAATATAAAAGATTCAGATATATATTATCCTAACGCATCCTATATTTTAGGTTTTCGTTATGAATATGGTTTAAATGAAGATATAGATTTAAATGCTGCAAAAAAATATTATATTTGTGCCGCTAAAAGAGGACATGTGAAATCAGCTTTTAAGGCTGCCCAAATCTTAGAACAAGAAGATTTTATTCGTAATAAAGATGATATATTCAGATATTATACTATGGCATTAAATCCAAAGTATGTTAATCATATTAGATGGAGACCAGTAGGCTGGAGTCCTAATGCCTTAGGACAAAATATTGGTGGAGATGTATACGGTTTTGATAATCAATTTGTTGACGGAAAAAAACCTAGTATTGAAGCTTGTTTATATTTGAATTATCTATCAAAAAATCCTCAATATCCAACGATTTATAAAGATTTAATAAAGATGATTCCTGATGCAGTTAAAGCTTATTCTAAATTAATATCTAATAAATTTGAAGCAAATGCATTATTTTCATCTAGTGATTTATTAGAGTATGTAAGTGATGATGTTTTAATTGAATTATTAAACAAATATTGTAATGATTTACATACTGTATATGCTTATATTTATGCATATAAATTTAAAAATGAAAATAGAGATTTAATTTTTACTAAATCTTGTAGAAGCAGTAATGAAGATATACTAAAATTAAAAGAGTTTTTAAGAAATACTAATGAAGTAGATAAGTATAAATTATTATTAGATATTTGTATCAATTTTGATGAAGATACTAAAATTGAAAAAATATTATATGAAAAAGATGATACTCAATTAGATTTATTATTAGATTATGCTAAAAAAGGGTATGAAAAAGCTATTTTATATGTTTATAATAAAAATAAAGATATATCTATACTAATGATTGGTGTTAACAAAGGTTTTGAATCATGTAAAAAATTATATTCTAAATATTTACTTGAAGAAGGTCATGTAGGACTTGCTAATACGTATGATAAAGATATTGAAAAGAATTATGTTTATAATTTCTTAATTTATATGGATCCAAATCGTATTATTAATATGTTTAAGCCTTTAGGTGAAAAATTAGCTATTTTAACAAATGTTGTCACTAGGATTGGTGATATTAATGTTAATGCTAATATTATAAAAAATAATATTAATAATTATTTTTACGATATTGATAAATCAATATTAAAAAAGGTTATTCAAAATGAAGATTTTTATCTTCCTGCTGCAATTATTCTTTTAGCATGCGGTGATAAAATGGCTTTAATTAACATAGGTAAATACTATGAAAAAATAAATATTAACCATGCTATTTATATTTATGATATGGGGGCTATAGTAAGTGAAGTTAATAAGCCATTTTTATATAATAAAGCTATATTGTTAATGAATAGCAAAAAATTAAGTGAGAAGCATGCTGGTAAAAAAATTATGAAAGCCTTAGCTAAGGAAAGATATATTTTAGCAGTTGATTTTTTAAGGAAGAAGTAAATGTTTTTTGGTAGATAAAATTATTAATTAAATTTTGTTTATATTAAGGAGGGATGACTCATGGTTAAATACGTAAGAAAGTATTGGTATTATGCTTTATTAGCTCCTATTTTTATGATAGGTGAAGTAATCATGGATTTATTACAACCACGACTTATGGCAACAATTGTTGATGAGGGAATTAAGGGATTAAGCAATAATGGTGTTGGTGATGTAGAGTTAGTAATTAAAACTGGTCTTTTAATGATTGGGTTAGTCATTGTTGGTGGTATAAGTGGTATACTTAGTGGTGTGTTTGCAAATTTGTGTAGTCAAAATGTTGGTAATGATTTAAGAAGAGATTGTTTTAAAAGGGTCATGTATTTATCTTTTGAACAGACAGATGATTTTTCAACAGGATCATTAGTAACAAGAATTACAAATGATGTTACTCAAATTCAAAGTTTAATAGGAATGCTTATTAGAATGTTTGTTCGTACCTTTATGTTGTTTGGTGGTGGTATAGTTTGTATGTTATCACTAGATATTAGTTTTGGTATTGTTGTTGCGTGTGCTATGCCTTTAATTGTTATTTTTATTATTTTCTTTATTGCTAAAGCTAGTCCTAAATTCATTTTATTACAAAAGAGAATGGATAATTTGAATGCTATTTTACAAGAAAATGTTGCTGGTGCTAGAATTGTTAAAGCATATGTTAAAGAAGATTATGAAATAGATAGATTTAGTAAAGCAAATTTATCTTTACTATCTACTCAACTTTATGTTTCAAAATTATTTAGTTTTATGAGTCCTGTGACTAACATAATTTTAAATATTAGTGTTGTTTCTATTATTTATATTGGGAAGATTAATGTTGAAAATAATAGTGGCTTAACAACTGGTGAAATAATGGCTGCGATTACTTATGTTTCACAGATTTTAATGAGTATATTAAATATGGCTAATATTTTTCAATCAATTTCAAGGGCTAAAGTTTCAAGTTTTAGAATTAAAGAAGTACTAAAATCTTTACCTATTATTAATGATGGTAAATTTGATGGAAATACTGAAATATTTGGTGAAATTGAATTTAAGAATGTGAGTTTTGCATATCCAGATAGTCCTAATGTTAGTGTTTTAAGTGATATTAATATGTTAATCAAACAAGGTGAGACTATTGGTATACTTGGGTCTACTGGTAGTGGTAAATCATCATTAATTAATTTGATTCCTAGATTTTACGATGTTACATCTGGTGAAATTTTTGTTGATGGTATAAATGTAAAAGAATATAAAGTGAAAGCTTTAAGAAATAAAATAAGTATTGCTTTACAAAAAAGTGAATTATTTTCAACTACTATTAAAGAAAATATTAAATGGGGAAATTTAGAGGCAAGTGATGATGATATTATTATGGCAGCTAAGACAGCCCAAGCTTATGATTTTATAATGGATAAAGAAGATGGTTTTGATACTATGGTTGCTGAAAAAGGTATGAGCTTAAGTGGTGGCCAAAAACAAAGACTAGCAATTTCTAGAGCTATACTAAAGTCTGCTGAAATACTGATTTTAGATGATGCTACTAGTGCTCTTGATTTAAAAACAGAAGCTAAATTATATCATGCTTTAAATCAAAATCATAAAAATTTGACTAAGATTATAATTGCTCAAAGAATTGCTTCTATAAAACATGCTGATTGTATTTATGTTTTAGATAAAGGAAATATAGTTTCTTATGGAACTCATGATGAATTAATCAAGAATTCTAGTATTTATCAAGAAATATATGAATCACAACTTAAAAAAGGAGGTAATGATTATGCAAAATAATCAAAATAAACCTCAGGTTAATGTAAGAGTTGGACGAGGTCCAAGAAATTTTGGTCCTGTTCAAAAGCCAAAAGATTTTAAGAAAACAATGTCTAAATTGTTAGTATATTTTTCTAAGGAGATAAAAGTTATTATTTCTTTATTAATTATAATTTCTTTAGTTGTTGTAATCCAAGTTATTAATCCTAAACTACAAAGTTTGGCTATTGATTATATTGATGTTAAAGAATTTGATAAAGTTTTACCTATCTTAATTACTATGATAATATTATTTGTTTTCTTGTCTATATTTACATTGTTTCAAGGTCTATTAGGTGCTATTTTATCTAATCGTATTGTTAAAAGAATGAGAGAAGATTTATTTGTCAAATTAACTAATTTACCAATAACTTTTTTTGATACTCATTCTCATGGAGATATAATGAGTAGAATGACTAACGATATTGATTCTATTTCAAATACTTTATCTATGAGTTTAGGTTCATTGTTTTCAGGTATTTTAATGCTTGTTGGTACTACCATTATGATGTTTGTCACTTGTTGGCAACTTGCGTTACTATCTTGTAGTATAGTTATTTTAACGTTACTTGTTACTAAATATTTATCAAAAGCTATGCGTAAACAATATAAAAAACGTCAAATCTTACTTGGAAAATTAAATGGTACAGTTGAAGAAATGGTTGTTGGTCATAAAACTGTTAAAGCTTTTTGCATGGAAGATATTATTATTGATGATTTCAATAAAACTTCTAATGAACTTACTAAAACAGGTATTATTGCTGATATATTGGGTGGATCAATGGGTCCTATTATGAACGCGATAAATAATACTGGTTTTGTTATTATTGCAGCATTTGGTAGTTATTTTGCAATTAATGAAATCATTTCTATTGGTATTATTTCAGCTTTTATTATTTATTCTAAGCAATTTTCTAGACCAATAAATATGCTTGCCTCACTTTATGGGCAAATTCAAACATCTATTGCTGCAGCGGAACGTGTATTTATGATTTTAGATGAAGTAGAAGAAGACTGTGGTGGAAACTTAGTGATGGATAATTTAGAAGGTAATATTGAATTTAAAAATATTGATTTTTCATATGTAAAAGAAAAACAAGTATTATTTGATTTTGATATTGATGTTAAAAAGGGTCAAAAAGTAGCTTTGGTTGGAGCTACAGGTTCTGGTAAGACTACTGTTGTTAATTTGTTAATGAGATTTTACGATTGTGATTCTGGCGGTATTTTTATTGATGGTGTTAATATTAAAGATTTGGCTATGGATGAATTGAGAAAAAATACAGCTATTGTATTACAGGATACTATTTTATTTAAGGATTCTATTATAAATAATTTAAAATATTCAAATGAATTTGCTACAAATGATGAAATTAAAGAAGCTGCTAAGATGTGTCATTGTGATAGATTTATTATGCAAATGAAAGATGGATATGATACTATTTTAAGTGAAGGTGGAACAAATTTAAGTCAAGGCCAAAGACAGTTATTATCTATTTGTCGAGCTTTTATTGCTAAACCTAAGATTTTAATTTTAGATGAAGCTACATCTAGTGTTGATACTAGAACTGAAAAACATATTCAGGATGCAATGGTGAAATTGATGAAGAATAGAACTAGTTTAATTATTGCTCATAGATTGTCAACCATTCAAGATGCTGATATTATAATAGTAATGGATAAAGGAAGAATAGTTGAAACTGGTAATCATGATGATTTATTAATGAAGAAAGGTAAATATTTTGATTTATATCAAACTCAATTTGCAGGAAATCAAACTTAAGGGAGTGATAAAATGAAATATTTTGTTGTTGCTGATATTCATGGATTTTATGATGAATTTATTAAAGCTATTACTTTAGCGGGTTTTGACGAGGAAAATACTAATCATATGCTTATTACGTTAGGAGATAACTTTGATAGAGGAAGACAACCATATGAAGTTTATATGTATCTAAAAAAGTTAAAAAATAAAGGTAGATGCATTTTAGTAAAAGGAAATCATGAAGATTTGATGATTGATGCTATTGATAGAGGTTATACTATGTATCATGATGTAACAAATGGTACTGTTAAATCAATGGTTGATTTAGTACATAAAATTAATCCTAATATGGAATCTACTGTAGATGATATTATTGAGTGTTTAAGAAAATCACCTATATATAATTTTATGAAGGATATGATTGATTATTATGAAACAGAAGGTTTTATATTTGTACATGGTTTTATTCCTGTAATGAAGCAATATAATTATAAAATGTATTTAAATGATTGGCGAAACTATAAGGATTCATTTAAGATGGCTAGATGGGAAAATGGGATGGAAAATGTTATTAAGTATAACATTAAAGAACCTGGTAAGACAATTGTTTGTGGACACTTTCATGCCTCATATGGAAATGTAAGAAAAAAATACCCAAATCAAAGTGATGCAATGTATCGTTATTTAGAATTTGAAGAAGATGAACTATTTAGAACATATTATGGTGATGGAATTATAGGGCTTGATGCATGTACTGTTAGAACTGGTTTTGTTAATTGTTTAGTTATCGAAGATAATGAATTATAGCAGGAAATCCTGCTATTTTTCTTCTTAATAAGAAACCTTACTTGAAAAAACAGTTTCTATTTAGTATAATGTTATTTAGGTAGAAGTCATATTATAAATAAATAAGGAGTGAACTTTATGAAAGTAAGAGATTTAATTGATAGTAATTTTTTATATTATTATGGTCAAGGTAAAAATCATGAAGCATATAAAGTGTTTGGTGCACATTTAGTAAAGAAAGATGGTAAAAATATAGGTTGTGAATTTTGCTTATATGCTCCTAATGCTAAAAGTGTTTCTATTGTTGGTGAATGGAATGATTTTAAACCAAATGAATTAAATATGGAATGTGTTTGTGATGGTATTTGGTATTTATATCTTGAAGGTGATTATGAATGGAAAAGATATAAATATTATATTGTTACTAAGCAAGATGAAGTTAAATATAAAGCTGATCCTTATGCATTTTATGCAGCTTTAAGACCATTAAATGATTCAAGAGTATATGATATTGAAGGTTATCGATGGAATGATGCAGATTGGATGTATACTCATCCTAAAACTTATGATAAACCTGTTTTAATATATGAATTACATTTAGGTTCATGGAAAAGAAAATTTGATGAAGGTGATGGATTCTTATCATTTAGCGAAATCGCACCACTATTAATAGATTATCTAAAAGAATTTGGTTATACTCATGTTGAAATATTGCCTGTTTATGAACATCCATTAGATGCATCTTGGGGATACCAAGGTACTTCATATTATGCAATTACTCCTAGATATGGTGATCCAAAGGGATTTATGTATCTTATTGACCAACTTCATCAAAATGGTATTGGTGTTATTATGGACTGGGTTCCTGGCCATATTTGTCGTGATGCTCATGGGTTATATATGTTTGATGGTACTCCTCTTTATGATTACGCAGATCCTGCTATTAGAGAAAATGTTGAATGGGGTACTGCTAATCTAGATTTAGGTAAGGGGTTAACTAAGTCTTTCTTATATTCAAATGCAGTTTTTTATATGAATTATTTCCATGTTGATGGATTTAGAGTTGATGCAGTTAGTAATTTGCTTTATTATTTAGGTGATACTAATCGTGGTGAAAATGTTGGTGCAAAAGATTTCTTAAGAGGTTTATCGGAAATAATCTTTAAAAAAGATGACAGAGTGTTATTAATGGCAGAAGATTCCTCAAGTTATCCTGGTGTTACTAGACCCGTAGATATGGGTGGTGTTGGATTTAATTATAAATGGGATATGGGATGGATGAATGATACACTTTCATACTTTAAACTAGATCCTATATATAGAAAGTATTCTCATCATAAATTAACTTTTTCGATGATGTATTATTATAATGAACAATTCGTATTGCCGTTTTCACATGATGAAGTAGTTCATATGAAGGGATCTTTATTAAATAAAATGCCTGGTGATTACTGGCAACAATTTGCTAATTATCGTTTACTTATTGGTTATATGATGACACATCCTGGTAAGAAATTATTATTCATGGGAAATGAACTTGCAACATATAATGAATGGGCATTTAATAAAAGTTTAAATTTTGATATTTTAAAATATCCATCTCATGATGCTGCCCATAAATATGTAAAAGATATTACTAATTTATATAAAAATAGTAAAGCATTATGGGAATTAGATTATGATAAAGATGGTTTCTTATATATTGATGCCGATAATATGGATCAATCAATGTATGTTTATGCTAGATTTGCAAAAAATAAAGATGATCATTTACTAGTTATTATGAACTGTACACCTAATACATATGATGGTTATAGGATTGGAGTACCTGGTTATTATGATTATGAAGAAGTAATGAATAGTGATAAAGATATTTATGGTGGATCTAATCGTGTTAATCCGATTAAATTGAAGTGCTATAAAGCAAGTGCAATGAAGCAAGAGTATGCGATTGATGTGTGTATTCCACCTTTAGGCATTGCAATTTTTAAGGCGGTTAAAAAGCGTAAACCAAGAACAAAAAAAGAAATTTCGAAAAAAGTAGAAGAATCTACGAAAAAAACAACAAGAAAAAGAAAGAGTATTGATAAGTGACACGTATGAAAAGGTTTTCATATAGTGAAGAATATAAAAAAATGTTATAATTTGAAAAAAGTAGATTTATTGAAAGGGCGGATTATTTATATGAACTATCCAAATTTTAAGGATGTAAAAACTTTTAAAGCTGCATTTATTCAAAATGTTGAAAATAAATATGCAGTTGATTTTGAAGATTCTACTCCTTATCAACAATATGTTGTCTTAGGCGAAATGTTAAGATTAAATATCGCTAAAGACTGGCATGATACAATTAAAAATACAAAAAATCAAAAAGCTAGACAAGTTTATTATTTTTCAATGGAATTCTTAATGGGACGTATGATTACTAATAACTTAATGAATTCTGGAGTATATCCAATTGTTAAACAAGCTTTTGAAGAATTAGATATTGATTTAAATGAAGTTGAACACCAAGAAACTGATGCAGGTTTAGGTAATGGTGGTTTAGGACGTTTAGCTGCTTGTTTTATGGACTCTGTTGCGTCTTTAGGTTTACCAGTACATGGTAACTGTATTAGATATCGTTATGGTTTCTTTGAACAAGGTATCAAAAATGGATACCAAGTTGAACATCCAGACCGTTGGTTAAAAGATGTTCACGTTTGGGAAATTAGACGTGAAGAGGACTCAGTAGAAATTCCATTCTATGGTTACATTGAGATGGCTAGTGCTAATGGTAAATTAATTGTTAAACATCGTAATGCAGAAAAAGTAAAAGCTGTACCATATGATGTTCCTATTATTGGTGATAACAATCACATTGTTAATACTTTACGTTTATGGAGTGCTGAACCAGCTTCTGTATATCCTGATAATGCATTCCAATATCATAGAAATTTAAGAGAAATTTCTTCAATGTTATATCCTAATGATGAAACAGAAGAAGGAAAGATTCTACGTCTTAAACAACAATATTTCTTTGTATCTGCAGGTGTTCAAGGAGCTATCAAAAGACATAAAAAGATTTTCCATACTTGTTTAAATCTTGATAAGAAATTATGTTTCCATATTAACGATACACACCCTGCATTGATTGTTCCTGAATTAATGAGAATATTAGTTGATGAAGAAGGTATTGAATGGAGTAAGGCATGGGAAATTACTAAGAAATGTTGTGCTTATACTAACCATACAATTTTAGCTGAAGCATTAGAAAAATGGCCTATTCATTTATTTAAGCGTTTATTACCAAGAATTTACACAATTACAGAAGAAATTAACCGTCGTTTATTATTAGAAATTTCTGGTAAGTATGGCGATAATTCACCACAAGCTTACCAAATGGCTATTATTAAAGATAATACTATTCATATGGCTAATATGGCTATTGCAGGTTCATTTAGTGTTAATGGTGTAGCAGCATTACATACAGATATTTTAAAGAATATTGAAATGAAAGTATTTAATGAATATTATCCAGGTAAATTTAATAATAAGACTAATGGTATTACTCATCGTCGTTGGTGTTACCATATTAATCCTGAACTTGTAGATATTTTAAATACTTATTGTGGTAAAGACTGGGTTCAAAATCCTGATTTATTAGAAAATTTATTACCATACGCTGATGATCCTACTGTTCAAGCTAAGTTTGCTGCAATGAAGAAAGTAAGAAAAGAAGCATTGGCTGATAAGATTTATCGTTCACAAGGTGTATCTTTAGATACTAATTCTATTTTTGATATTCAAGTTAAAAGATTACATGAATATAAACGTCAATTATTAAACGCATTACATGTAATGTACGTTTATAATCGTTTAAAATCAGATCCTGAATTTAAGGCAAATTATCATCCACATAGTTTTATTTTTGGTGCTAAATCAGCTCCTGGTTACGCTTTTGCTAAAAAGATTATTAAATTAATTAATACAATCGCAGATAAAGTTAATAACGACCATGATACATCTCATTTATTAAAAGTTGTATTTGTTGTAAACTATAATGTTACATATGCTGAAACTATCATGCCAGCTGCAAATGTATCTGAACAAATTTCAACAGCTTCAAAGGAAGCTTCAGGTACTGGTAATATGAAGTTTATGATGAATGGTGCTGTTACATGCGGTACATTAGATGGTGCTAACGTAGAAATTGGAGAGTTAGTTGGCGACGATAATATTGTTATTTTTGGTATGAATGCAAAAGAAGTTACAGACTTATATGCTAATGGTGGATATAATCCTTATGAAATTTATGAAAATAATGCTGATCTTCATTTAGTATTAGACCAATTAACTAATGGTTTCTTTGATAAGGTTTCACCAAGTGAATTCATTGAGATTAGAGATAATTTATTATATAAAGATCCTTATTTAGTATTAAAGGATTTTGATTCTTATAAACAAGCTCAAGAAAAGATTAATGAATTATATAAAGACCAAAAGAAATGGTTACATATGTCAATTGTAAATACTGCTAAATCAGGATTCTTCACTACTGATAGAACTATGCGTCAATATAATGAAGATATTTGGCATGTAGATCCAATTAATTTATAATAATATATAAGGGAGAACATTAGTTTTCCCTTAAAATTTTTTAAAAAGGAGTTATTATGATTAATTATACAAAAAGAGACTCATTAAAAAATAATATTAATAATTTAGAAAGACATACAAAAATAATTTCTATGGTTAGATTGATTCTGGCAATAACATCAATTATTTTAGTTTTGTGTTTTTTAACCCTAGAAAACTATCTTTTATACCTGATATTGACAATTATTTCATTTGTTATATTATTTTTAGTTATATTTTTTACTAATTCTAAATATCATGATTTAAAGATATTAAAGAATTTAGAAGATGTTTATAAGAAACATGATTTAAGAAGAAGTGGTAGTTATACAGGATTTGCAGATGATGGAAGAGAATTTATTGATTATAATGATTATAAGATTCTTGATATTGATTTAATTGGTCCTAAATCACTATATCAGTATTTATGTGTTGCAAAAACTAAATATGGAAGATTAAATTTAGCTAATCAACTTAAAAATCCAACACCTAAATCTAATAGTTTTAGACAGTCTGTTTTAAATATAGCTAATGATGAAGAATCATTTTTGTTAGAAGCTTCTTTAAATAATATGAATAAGGAATTGAATAATTGTGACTATGATGAACTTTTAAATGTTACTAGTAAAAATGTACCATTTAAAAAGGTATATTGGGTTATAATGAGTATTTCTTATTTATTGTTCTTTACTTTATTAGTTATTTTTCTAATTAATGATATTAATCCTTTAATATTATTAGGATTTGCTTTAATAAATTATTTTATTACTAGTAGGCTAGCTAATAATCCTGTTTTTAATCTTAATTCTTCAAAATATCAAGAATTATTAGATGCATACCAAATTATTTCAAAAGATATCATAGATTCAAAAATTAATGATGAATATTTTAATGAATTAAGAGAAGAAATTAAGAAAGGTTATGAATCTATTAAATTATTAAAAAAAGTTTTTGATATGTTATCATATAGAAAAAATATTATTTTATCTATTATAGGTAATGGTATATTTTTCATGGACTTTTTCATAATATTAAGATTTAATCAATACTGTAAAAAAATTGATTCAATTGATACAGCAATTTCAGCAATAGCAGAGATAGAACTTATCTTATCATTAGCTACAATTGGAATTGATAATGATATTTATTGTATCGGAAATGATGGAAATGAATTATATATAGAAGATGGATATCACCCACTTGTTAATAATTGTGTTGCAAATTCTTTTGTTTTAGCTGGTGGTGTTGTTTTAACTGGTAGTAATATGTCTGGTAAAACTACATTCCAAAGAATGATTGGTATTAATCAAACTTTATTTAATGCTGGTGGTTTGGTTTGTGCTAAGTATTATTCTTCAAAGTTTTTAAATATTGTTACATCATTAAGAGCTAATGATATGTTACAAGAAGGAATATCAACATTTTATGCTGAAATAAAAAGAATGAAGAAAATTGTTGATACTATAAAACATGATAATAATACTTTAGTATTAATTGATGAAATTTTTAAAGGTACTAATGCTAAAGATAGAATTTATGGTTCATTAGAAATTATTAAGACTTTAAATAATTATAATACCTTATTTATCATTACAACTCATGACTTTGAGATTTGTGATGCAGTTAATGTTTTAAATTATCACTTTAGTGAAGATTATATAGATGATAAGATTTCATTTGATTATAAAATTAAAGATGGTAAATGCTTATCTACTAATGCAAAATATCTCCTTAAAATGTCTGGTATTATTGAATAAATGCTACTTTATTGTAGCATTTATTTTTTTTTCTTTAAATTTTGGTTCTATTATTATATAATAGAAAAGAGGTGGTGATAGTATGATTTTAAATTTTTTGTTTAAGATATGGATTTTTAATTTTGACTTTTCAACTATCATTAGCTTTTTATGTGGAGTTTTTATTGGTATGATTATTCTACTATTAATATATGCACTAGCTGTTGTTAGTAGTATTAAAACTAAAAACTTTATTATCAAAACTGAACAAGATGACTTAACAACAATGGAAGTAAAACAAATGGTTGTTGATGCTCAAACAGCTTTTAAGGATAAGTCTTTAAGAAAAGATAGTTCTCGTTTTGCTCATTGTGAAGCTTTGTCAAAAGATTTAGCTTATGCTATTGCAGTTAGATATTATCCTAAAAGTAAATATCCATTTTTTGAATTATCAATTAATGAAATTACTATGCTAACTAAGTATGTGACAAAAAGAGTAGAAGAATTACTTGATCATCGTGGGATAAGATTAATTAAAAAATTAAAAGTATCAACAATTGTTAATTTTACATCAAAGAAAAAACAAATTGAGGAATCTAAAGCTTTTAAAGCAACTATAACTGTTGGTTCTACCGCTAGTAAAATTAAGAATGTTTTAAATATTTTAAATCCTTTAAATTGGGGAAGAAAATTAATAGTTGATAATATTTTAAATTTAATTTTAGATAAGATATGTTTAGTTATTATTGCTATTGTAGGTGAAGAAACATATAAGATTTATTCTAAAAAAGTATTTAATACTGATGTTGATATTGATACTGGTACTGATGCTATTTTAGATGAGGTTAGTGAATCTATTAAAGATGCTGCAAAAGAAATGAATGAAGAAGTTTTTTATTCTAATCAAACAAATAATTATAAAACTAAAAGTAAATTATTAACTAAAAAAGATGATAGTTTGGTTATTGTAGATACTTATAATAGTTTTGAACCTTTAAAAAAATGTATTAAAGAAAAAGAGGGAGCTTAATATGAAAAAGAAGAAAAATGAAGAAATAGTTGTTGTTCCTAAAGAAAAGTATGTTATTCCTCAAATAAATTATGATATGAAAGGAATAATTAGAGGTAAATCTAGATTTCAAAAAAGTGAAATGGTTTCTCCAATTCATGGATCTAATATAGTTGATAGAAAGCACTATGTTGATAATAGTGGTAAATTAAATATTGATTATGGTTATGATTATATTCGTGATGATAAACACATTTCTGATGAAGAACAAATTAAAAGACATGGTACTAAATATTATGAATTTTCTTTTGTTAATAAACAATTAAGTGACGATGAAAAACGTGGTTCTGATTATAATCGTCAAGTTGAACAAGAAGAGGTTGTTGAAGTTAAAGAAGAAAATACGTTAGGTAGTTTCTTTGAAAATCCTAATGAGGTTAAAATTAATGAGCCTTTTATTCCTTCAGATGATATGGAAGAAGAAAAGAATATAGAAGATGCAGATGAAGAAGAAAATAAATTTGATGAAGAAAAAGAATTTAAAATTCATATTTCATTTGATGATGAGGAATCATATGAATATAACACATATAGTGAAGCCTTACCTAAACCTGAGCAAACTACAATTCCTTCATATTTAAGAAATAATGAAGAAGAACAAAATGATAATAATACTTCTAAAGTTCTGAAGATTAAAGAAGAAAAGATTGATGAAATTAAATATGAAGAACCTAAGATACTTATTAAGGAAGATAATATTGAAGAAGATAAGGTTGAAGTAGTTAAGCAATTTAAAACTGAACCTGTAAAAGTTGTTCCTAAAAAACCTAGATATGATAAGTACTTTATTCCATATAAGGAATTATTTCCAAAAAGTGTTGATGGAGATGAAGATATTCCTGAATGGTTAGAAGCTAAAAAAGAAATTATTAATCAATCATTACAAGCTTTTGATATTGATGGTGAAGTAATTACATATACAAAAGGTCCTGCCTTTACAAGATATGAAATTATGCTTGCTGAAAATGTTAATGTTAAGAAGATTAATAGCATTTATGATAATATTCAAATGAAACTTAAAGCTAAGTCACTTCGTATTCAAGCTCCTATCCCTGGTAAAGATACAGTAGGTATTGAAGTACCTAATGATACAGCTGATATTGTTAAATTTGGTGATATTTTAACTGATGAATATATTAAGTCTAATAAGAATTTAACTATAGCGTTAGGTAAAAATATTGATGGTACTCCAGTATTCCAAAATATTATTGATATGCCACATGCTTTAATTGCTGGTGCAACAAAATCAGGTAAATCAGTATGTATTAATACATTACTTGTTTCTTTATTAATAAAGAATTCTCCTGAACAATTAAAACTTATTTTAGTTGACCCTAAAAAAGTAGAATTATCATTCTATAATGATTTACCACATCTTGCTACCCCTGTTATTGATGATGCGTTTATTGCAACAGAAGCTTTAAAATGGGCTGTTGATGAAATGGAAAGAAGATATGATTTACTTTCTATGAATCGTGTTAGAAACATTGAAGATTATAATAAGAAACGCATAACTCATCCGGAAATGGAAAATTTACCATTTATTGTTATAGTGGTAGATGAATTTAATGATCTTGTTATGCAATGTGGAGCTGAAGCTAATGATGCTATTATTCGTATTGCTCAAAAAGCACGTGCTGCTGGTATCCATGTAATTTTAGCTACTCAAAGACCTACAGTAAATGTTGTTAATGGTACAATTAAAGCAAACATTACATGTCGTATAGCATTTAGAGTTGCTGCTGATGCTGACTCTCGTATTATATTAGATGAAAACGGTGCTGAAAGTTTACTTGGTCGTGGTGATATGTTAATTAAAAATAATGGTTTACCTGAACGTGTTCAAGGTGCATATATTTCTGATGATGAAATTGCAAATATTTGTGATTATATTTGTGAAAAATATGAACCTGATTTCTTGTTTACTCATGATGATTTAAGAAAGAAATCACGACAAGGTTCTGGTGGTCAAGCTGGTGGAAAAGAAGCACCTGGTGAAGCAGAAGATACACTATATCAAGTTGCATTATATTGTATTGAGTCTGGTATGTGTTCAATTAATTCAATTCAACAAAATTTTGGTTTTGGATTTAATCGTGCATCAAGAATTGTTGCCATCTTAGAAGAAAGAAATATTGTTTCTCCTAAAAATGGAACTAAGGGAAGAGAAATTTTAGTCGATACTTACGAACTAAAGAAAATGTTTGACGATAATTTTTAGTAAAGAGTGATTATTTTGAAAAAAAATGATAGATTATATTTAAATGAATCAGTAAAAAATAATACTAATATTGATGAAGCAAATAAAATTTTAACCAAAGAATTTATAACTAATCCTATTCCTAGATTAGTAGGATTAGTTATTATTCTTATTTTATCAATAATCTTTTCAAAAAGATTATCTAAATTAGCTTCTATGACATCAAATGCTATTTTTGGTAATGAACTTATTTTAGGAAATGTTTCTTATTTCATTATTTTAATTTTAGCACTATGTTTAGTGTTAGGTGTTTTTGGTTATGGACTATATTTAAAGAAAAAAGAAGATATTAGTTCTATTACAAATTTTAAAAGAAAACATATGATATATTCTATATATGATTTAGGCGGATTTATATTAATTTCTATTGTTTATTTATTTTTTATCGTTACTGTTATTGTAACACCTTGTACAGTAAACGGTGATTCAATGGAAGCTACATATCATGATGAGGATAGAGTATTAGTATGGAGTTTAGGATATAGTCCTAAAAAAGATGATGTTATTGTTTTTGATGCTACAGGATATGGATATATGGCTGATGCTGAGTTTTTTATTAAGCGTGTTATTGCAGTAGAAAATGATGAAATTAGTTATGAGTCAATCGAGGATAACTATGGTAATTTATTAGTTAATGGTAAAATAGTAGCTACGATGTATTATAGACAGTATTTAGTTATTACAAATCAAGTTGCCGATAAATATGTAATTCCAAGTAATAAGGTGTTAGTGTTAGGTGATAACCGTAATAATTCTCATGATTCAAGAAATTTTGGATTAATTGATGAAGATGCGGTTATTGGATGTGTTATTTTAAGATTTTACCCATTTGATAGTTTTGGTAATCCAAAGCCTATGATTGGATAAGGAGTGATTATATGCAGACAATACAATGGTTCCCTGGCCATATGGCTAAAGCTAGAAGAGAAATAAGTGAAAAAATAAAACAAGTTGATTTGATTATTGAACTTAAAGATGCAAGAATTCCCTATTCATCTACAAATCCTATGATTGATGAAATTGTTGGAAATAAACCTAGATTGATTTTACTTTGTAAAAGTTCTATGGCTGATCCTTTGGTTACTAAATTATGGATTGAGAGTTATAAAAAGAAGAATATTATAGCTTTAGATATAGATTCAATAACTGGTTTTCATGTTAATCAAGTAATTAAATATGCTGAGCTTGCTTTAAAGAGTGTTTTTGCTAAAAGAAAAGAAAAAGGCATTTTATCTAAAACAATTAAAGCAATGATTTTAGGAATACCTAATGTTGGTAAATCAACTTTGATTAATACGTTAGCTAAAAGAAAAGCTACTAATGTTGGTAATAAACCTGGTGTTACTAAAAGTCAAACTTGGATTAGAGTTACTGATGATTTGTTTTTGTTAGATACTCCTGGAATATTATGGCCAAAATTTGAAGATCAAGAAGTAGGATTAAAACTTGCAATGTGTGGATCTATAAAAGATGAAATATTATCTTTAGAACAAATTACAATGGCTAGTATAAATTATTTATCTACAAACTATCCAGAATTATTAAAAAATAGATATGGTTTAGATGATGTTAATAAGGATAGTTTAGAGGTATTAGAAGATATTGGTAGAAAAAGAGGATTCTTATTAAAAGGTGGAGTTGTTGATATATCTAGAACTACAACAATGTTTTTAAATGAATTACGTACTATGAAGATTGGAGCAATGAGCTATGAAAGACCAAGAGAAGATTGATTTATATAAATTTGAAGAAGAACTATATGATATAGGTGCTCACAATATTTGTGGCGTTGATGAGGCAGGTAGAGGTCCTCTTGCTGGTCCTGTTGTTGTTGCTGCATGTATTTTACCACCATTTTTAAGAATTGAAGGAATAAACGATTCTAAGCAATTGTCAAAAAAGAAAAGAGAAGAATTATATAAACAAATTGTTAAGAATGCAGTTTGTTATAAAATTGTTTTTGTTTCAGTTGAAGAAGTTGATGAGTTAAATATTTATCAAGCAACTAAAAAAGGTATGCTAGAAGCAATTAGAGGACTTGATGTTAAACCTGATCATTGTTTAATTGATGCTATGCCTTTATCTGAACTTGAAATTCCTCATACATCTATTATTCATGGTGATGCAAGATGTGCAAGTGTTGCTGCTGCATCTATTTTAGCTAAAGTTACAAGAGATAATTATATGGAAAAAATGGATATTAAATATCCTAATTATGGATTTAAAAAACATAAAGGATATGGTACTAAGTTACACCTTGAAGCTTTAGAAAAATATGGACCATGTAAGATTCATAGAAAAACATATTCTCCTGTCTCTAAGTATTTTTCTAAACAGTTAACATTAGAATTAGATTTTGAAGAATAGTAAATTATTCTAGCAGTTTTAAAAATTGCTAGAATTTTTTTTAAAATTTTTTTTTTATTTAATTTGTGGATATAATATGTATAAATTCTATCTTATTTAATAAATATATTAAATGGTTTATATGTTATATTAATGTAATAAAAAAAATTTATCAAATTTTAAATAAAGAATAAAAAAACGACAAAAATTAATGATTGACAATTATTCCATTTGACTTTATACTTAATAAATGAAGGTGATATCATGGGAAATATTATTATTGTTGAGTCTCCAAGTAAATCAAAAACTATAAGTTCTTACCTAGGGAAAGGCTATACTGTGTTGTCTTCTAAAGGACATATTTGTGACCTTGCTACTACAGGAAAAGAAGGGTTAGGTATTGATATCGAAAATGGTTTTATACCTAATTATAAAACTATGAAAGAAAAAGAAGCCTTAGTTAAAAGTTTACAAACTATGTGTAAGGGTAAAAAAGTTTATCTTGCAACCGACCCTGATAGAGAAGGAGAAGCTATTGCTTACCATCTTGCTAGAGTTTTAGAGTTAGATTTAAATGAATTAAATAGAATAGAATTCCATGAAATAACTAAAACAGCTGTTAGAGCCGCTTTAGAAAACCCTCATTCTATTAATATGAAAATGGTTGATTCTCAAGAAACTAGAAGAATGATTGATAGAATTCTTGGTTTTAAATTATCTAAATTATTACAAAGAAAGATTGGTTCTAAAAGTGCTGGTCGTGTTCAAAGCGTTGCTTTAAAGATGATTGTAGATTTAGAAAAAGAAATTAATTCTTTTATTCCAACTTCATATTATGAGATGGAAGCATTATTTAATTCCTTCAAATTAAAATTAGTTGAATTAGATGGAAATCAAGTTGATGCTAAACATAAAATACTTAATAGATCTATTTTAGAAACTTTAAAACCTAGTTTAATGAGTTTTGTTGTTTCTGATATTTTAAATAAGTTAGTAAAAAGAAATAGTGCTCCTACTTTTACTACATCAACACTACAACAAGATGCTTCATCTAAGCTTGGTTTTTCTCCTAGTCAAACTATGAGAATTGCACAAGGTTTATATGAAGGTAAAACTTTAGGTGATGAAACTGTTGGTTTAATTACATATATGCGTACAGATTCAACTAGACTTGCTGAAAGTTTTATTAGTGAAGCGAATCGTTATATTTTAAATAACTATGGTAATAAATATGTTGGTGGCTTAAAAATAAAAAATCAAAAGAATATGCAAGATGCACATGAAGGTATTAGACCTACATCGATTGATAGAACTCCTGATTTAGTTAAACCTTATTTAACAAATGATGAATATAAATTATATAATTTGATATATAAAAGAACTTTAGCCTCACTTATGGCTCCTGCATCTTTTAATCAAACTAAAATATTATTTAATAATACAAGAAGTATGTGGAGTATAACTGGTCAACAATTAGTATTTGATGGTTATCTAAAAGTGTATGGTAAAACAGAAGAAGATGAAAATTCATTATTACCAGCATTTAAATTAGGTGATTCTTTTAATTCTAATGAAATTAATATTTTAGATAAAGAAACATTACCTCCATCAAGATATACTGAAGCTTCTTTAATTAAAGATATGGAAGATAAGGGAATAGGTAGACCATCAACTTATGCTCAAACTATTCTTACTTTAAAAGAAAGAAAGTATGTTAATTTAGAAAAGAAAATATTATATCCTACAGAACAAGGTGTATTAACTGTAGAGAAATTAGATGAATTTTTCTCAGATATTATTAATGTAAAATATACAGCTAATATGGAAACAGGTCTTGATAATATTGCAAGTGGTAATAAAGATAAATTAGAGGAATTATCTTCATTTTATGAGGCTTTTGTTCCCCTTTTTGAAGAAGCTAAAGATCATATGGAAGCAACATATCCAATTCCAACTGATGAAATATGTCCAGATTGTGGAAATATTTTAGTTATTAGAAATGGTAAATATGGTGAATTTGTTTCTTGTAGTAATTATCCTAATTGTAAATTTATTAAAAAAGATGAAGAAGCAGTTGATGATAATGTGGATACTAATATTTTATGTCCTGTTTGTGGAAAAGCTCATTTATTTAAGAAGATAGCTAAAACAGGAAAAAATAAAGGTCATGTATTTTATGCTTGTGGAAACTTCCCTAAATGTAAGACAGTTTATAATGATGAACCTACATATGAAGTATGTAATTTATGTGGGTCAATGATGTTAATTGATGAATTTGGTAATTTATATTGTTCAAAACATTGTGAGGATAATATTCCTAATCTTATTTGTCCTGAATGTAAAAAAGGTAATATTGTTAAACGTGTTGCTAATAGAGGAAAGAATAAGGGGCATATTTTCTATGCTTGTAGTAATTACCCTACTTGCAAAACAATATTTACATCTGAACCTACTGGAAATTTATGTCCAACATGTAATTCGATTATGCTAAAAGATGATAATGGATGTGAATATTGTTATAAACAATGTGGTGGTGTTAAGCCTATTGAAGATGAAGTGATTTGTCCTACTTGTGGAAAAGGTCATATGATTAAGCGTGTTGCTAGTAAGGGAAAGAATAAAGGTAATGTATTTTATGGTTGTTCAAATTTCCCAAGATGTAAAAATATAATGAGTGAAGAGGAATACAATAAATTAAGCTAAGAGTTTTTCTTGGCTTTTTTCATTTTTGTTGAATGAGATTTTAGATTATGGTATAATACTAAAAGATACGGAGTGATTTTTATGGGATTTTTTGATTTGTTTAAAAAGAAAGATAAATCTAAAAATAAAAAATATAAAATGGGTCTTCATAAGACTAGAGAAGGAGCTTTAGCTACTTTAAAAGAAGTATTATCTAAAAGTTCAACTATAAATGATGATTTATTTGATGAATTAGAAGAAATCTTTATTATGGCTGATATTGGTGTTGATACTGTTGTCGATTTTATTGATGAATTAAAAGATGAAGTATATAATAAAAAGATATCTGATCCATTATTGTTACAAGAAATGATTATGGATAAGATGTTTGAAATATATTTAAATGGTGAAATTGTTAATGCTAACTTAAAACTAAAAAAAGAAGGTTTGTCAGTTGTGTTATTTGTTGGAGTTAATGGCGTAGGCAAAACTACAAGCATTGCTAAAATTGCTCATTCATACAAAAAACAAGGTAAGAAAGTATTACTAGCTGCTGGTGATACATTTAGAGCAGGAGCAATTGAACAATTATGTGTTTGGGCAAAGCGTGTAGGTGTTGATATTGTTACTAAGGATGCAGGTTCTGATCCATCAAGTGTAATATATGATGCTTGTAAGAAAGCTAAGGAAGGTAATTATGATTTATTACTTTGTGATACAGCAGGTAGATTACAAAACAAAGTAAATTTAATGAATGAATTATCTAAAATGCGTCGTGTTATTGAAAATGTATGTCCAGGTTCTCCAGAAGAAACTTTACTTGTTATAGACGCAACAACGGGTCAAAATGGTATGAGTCAAGCAAAAGCTTTTAAAGAAGCTACTGATGTAAGTGGTGTTATCTTAACTAAGTTAGATGGAACATCAAAAGGTGGTATTGTTTTAGCTATTAGACATGAAATGGGTATTCCAATTAAATATATTGGTTTAGGTGAAGCTGTTGATGATTTAGAAATATTTGATATTGAACAATATTTATACGGATTATTTGCTGATTTCTTTGAGGATTAATTATGACATTTGACAAAAGAGAAGAATTGATTAGCTTATATGATGTTTATGGTTGTTTGTTAACTGATAAACAAAAATCATATTTTGAGGAATATTATTTTGATGATTTATCTTTTAGTGAAATAGCATCAAATCATGGTATTTCTAGAAATGGTGTTTTTGATCAAATTAAAAGAGTTGCAAATATTTTAAGTGAATATGAAGAAAAACTAAATCTTCTAAGAAAAATAAGAAAAATTGAAGATTTAAGATTAGATGATAATATAAAAAATGAAATTTTAGAGATTATAAAGGAGTAAGTTATGGCTTTTGATAATTTAAGTTCTAGATTACAAATGGGCTTACGTAGATTAACTGGTAAGGGTAAATTAAATGAATCTGATATTGATGAAATGTTAAGAGAAGTACGTTTATCATTACTAGAAGCTGATGTAAACTATAAAGTTGTAAAGAAATTCTTAGCTAATATTAAAGAACAAGCTTTAGGTGAAAATATTTTAAAAGGATTAAATCCAGGTCAACAAGTAGTTAAGATTGTAAGAGAAGAATTAAAGAAAACATTAGGTAGTGAAGCTGTTGAACTTACAATGGCTCCAAGTGGAATGACAGTTGTTATGGCTGTTGGTTTACAAGGTGCTGGTAAGACTACCGCAGTAGGAAAAATGGCTTTATTTTATCGTAAAAAATTAAAGAAAAAACCAATGTTAATTGCTGCGGATATTTATAGACCTGCTGCAGTTGATCAATTAGTTACTTTAGGTAAACAAATTGATGTTCCTGTTTTTGAAATGGGTACTAAAGTTAAAGCTGAAAAGATTGTTACTGAAGGTTTAAAACATGCTAAAGAATTAGGCTGTAATTTAGTATTTATTGATACTGCTGGTCGTTTAGAAATTAACGAAGAGTTAATGCAAGAACTTCAAAATATTAATGAAATAGCAAAACCAAATGAAATTTTATTAACAGTTGACGCGATGGCAGGTCAAAATGCTGTTAACGTTGCTTTAGCTTTCCACCAAAAATTAAATATTACAGGTTGTATTTTAACTAAGTTAGATGGTGATACTCGTGGTGGTGCTGCTTTATCTATTAAGGAAATGACAGGTATTCCTATCAAAATTATGTCAACAGGCGAAAAAATGGATGCAATGGAAATATTTTATCCTGATCGTTTAGCTGATAGAATTTTGGGTATGGGTGATGTTTTATCTTTAATTGATACTGTTACAGATAATATCGATGAAGAAGAAATGAAATCTATGGCAGACAAGATGATGAGCAATACTTTTAATTATAACGATATGCTAAAACAATTTAAAATGATTAAGAGAATGGGTTCATTATCTAAAATATTAGGTTTCTTACCAGGTATGAGTCAAATGAAAGGTCAATTAAATAATATTGATGATAATGCTTTAGGTAAGGTAGAATGTATTATTTATTCGATGACTGAACAAGAAAGAAAACATCCTGAATTAATTGATAGAGATTATAAACGTAGAGAAAGAATTGCCAAGGGTTCTGGTCGTTCTGTTCAAGAAGTAAATAAACTAAGAGAGTCTTTAGCTGCTATGAAAAAGGCAATGAAACAAATGAATGGTATGACTGAAGCTGATGCTAAGCGTATGCAAACACAAATGAAAACTGGTAACTATAGCGGAATGCCTCAACCTAAGATGAAAAAAGGTAAAGGTAAAAATAAAGGAGCTTTTAGATATTAAAAATAAAATCCATGATAATCATGGATTTTTTCTAAAATTAGGAGGATTATATGAAGATTTGTATTATTGGATTTAGTGGTTCTGGTAAATCAACACTTGCTAAACGTTTAGCCAAATTTTATAATATTGCTCATCTTCATTTAGATTCTGTTCATTTTTTACCTAATTGGATTGAAAGAAATGATGACGATATGGAAAAAATAGTCAATGATTTTATGAAAGAAAATAATTCTTGGATTATTGATGGTAATTATAGAAGAATTGCTAAAGATAGATTTAATAATGCTGATATTATTATCTTTTTAGCTTATAATAGGTTTACTTGTTTGAATGGTGTTATTAAAAGATATAAAAAATATAAAAATTCAACAAGAGAAGACATGGCAAGTGGATGCAATGAAAAACTTGATAAAGAGTTTTTATCTTGGGTATTATATAGAGGTAGAACAAAAGAAAGATATAATATATATAAATCTTTAGTAGATAAGGCTAAAGAAGGTTATGTTTTTAAAAATAGAAAACAATTATTTAAATACTTAAATAAAATAGGAATGGAGGACTTAAAATGAAATTAGTTGGTTTGATATATCAAGAAGAAGAATTAGATATATTAAAAGATAAATTAGATGCGGTTATGATAGAAGTAGATTATTTATCTAATCCTATGTTTAAAAAGTATGATTCTAAAAAAATAATAGAAAAGACATTATCATATAATTTAATTCCAATTTTAAAATTTAATAAAATGATCCATCCTAATGAAATCACAATAGTTAAAAATAAGATTAATGATTATTTAAACTATAATTGTCTATATTACATTACTGATTTAGGTTTATTAAATATTTTTAAAGAATTAAATTTAATTAATAAAGTTATTTATGACCCAATAACTATGATTTGTAATTCTTTAGATGCTAAAAATTATTATGATTTTGGTGTTTGTAGTATTGGTATATCTAATGAAATAACAATTGAGGATTTAAATTTAATCATTAATAAAACTAATGTAAAAGCATTTTATCAAGTGTTTGGCTATCGATTAATGTTACATTCAAAAAGAATGTTAGTCTCTTTATATGAAGAAAAGATTAATAAGAAATTTAATAAAGATAATATGGTATTAGTTGAATCAACAAGAAGTGATATTTATCCTATTGTTGAAAATGATCAAGGTACTTTAATTTATCGAAGTGGAATTATATCTTTAATTAAAGAACTAAAGAATATGAATTTAGAGTTTGCTTATATTGATCATTTTAGAATTGATGATAAAACATATATAGAAGTTGTTAATATTTATTCAAATTATCTAAATGACAAAATAGAGTTAACATTAGCTAAAGAACAATTAGAATTATTAAATCTAAATTATTCAGATGGTTTTAGTTACAAAGATAGTGTTTATCAAAAGGAGGAGTTTTAATGAATAAATTTGAATTACTTGCTCCTGCTGGAGATTTAGAAAAACTTAAAATTGCAGTTTTATATGGTGCTGATGCAGTATTTATTGGTGGACTTAAGTTTTCATTAAGATCACGTGCTTCAAACTTTACTATAGATGATATCAAAGAAGGTTGTAGTTTTGCTCATCTTCATGGTGCTAAAATTCATGTAACCTGCAACATTGTAATGCATGAAAAAGATATTGATGGAATAGTTGAATATTTAAAAGAATTAGAAGAGGCAGGGGTTGATTGTATTATTGCTTCATCTATTTCAATTTTAAAATTAGTTAAAGAACATACTAAAATGGAAGCTCATGTTTCAACTCAAGATTCAACACTTAACCAAGAAGCTATTAAAGTGTTTGAAAGTATTGGTGTTGATAGAGTTGTTCTTGCTAGAGAATTATCTTTAGATGAAATTGAAATTGTAAGAAATTCAACTAAAACTGATTTAGAAGTATTTATTCATGGTGGTATGTGTGTATCTTATAGTGGTAGATGCATGTTATCTAATAACATGACAAATAGAGATGCTAATAGAGGTGGATGTGCCCATAGTTGTAGATGGAATTATGATTTATACCAAGATGGAATGAAGATTAATCCTAGTGATGATTATTTTGCTATGAGTAGCAAGGATTTATGTGCTATTAAAGCTATCCCTACTTTAATGAAATTAGGTATTAATTCATTTAAAATAGAAGGAAGAATGAAAAGTCTTCACTATATTGCTAGTATTGTAGGTACATATAGAAAACTTATAGATGATATTAATAAGGGAATTGATATTGATTTTAGTGTTTATGAACAAATGATTTTAAAAGCTGAAAATAGATTAACTTCAACTGGTTTCTTATTTGGTCAACCTACTATTAATGAACAATTATATGATTTAAATCTTACTTTACCAAGTAAGGATTTTGTTGGTATTGTTCTTGATTATGACAAAGAAAAAAAGATTGCTTATATTGAACAAAGAAATTACTTCTTACCAAATACAACAATAGAAGTATATGGTCCTAAGGGTTCTAGGTTAGTTCAAATAAAAGAAATCTTTGATATGGATGGTAATAGCTTAGATGCTGCTAGACATCCAAGACAAAAAGTATATTTTTATTGTGAAGAAGAATTAACTACTTACGAGTTATTAAGACTCCATTAATTCTTTAACTTTTACATATGCATTACTTAATTTAGAGTAATCAATATCTTCTATAAAATTATAGATATCACAAGCATCTAAATTACATTCTAATAATGGATAGAAATTATTGTATTCATCTTTTATTTCTTCAGGATACATTGTAAAGTTTAAATATGGACTTAAAGAAAAAAACATTTTTCCTTTGTTTCCATATTGGTAAGCTTTATAAATTAATTCCCTTTCAAAATTGTGTTTTGAGCCGTAAGCATTTTTTAAAGATTGCATAAAACTTTCTGAAATTGTTGTTTTAGTCATAGTTATTTTCCTTTCTTTGGTGGTGATATTTTTGGATAATATAATTATTGATGGTAAGCTTTATAAAATTAGTATTATAATTAAGCCTACTAATAAATATATGTATATGCGTGTTAAAAATGATAATATTATTATTACAACTCCAAATAAAGTTACAGATTTATACTTGAATAATTTTATAAATAAGAATAAAGATTTCATAATTAAAAGAAATAAAACTATTGAAGAAATTTCAGATAAGATTCATTATTTAGGAGAAGAATATAATATTAAAATTGATAAATGCACAAATAATAATGTATATATTAAAGACAAAGAAATAATAGTTGAAACTAAAAATTTATCTTTTAAATATATTAATACATTAATAGAATCATTTTATAATAAGACTTTAGAAAATATTGTTGAAATTTATAATGATAAAATAAAAAGTGATTTTAATATTGAATATGATGTAAAGTTTAAATATAAATATCAAAAATCTATTTTTGGAAGATGCTATGTAAAAGATAAAATAATATTATTAAGTTCAAAACTTGCTAAATATGAACTTAAATATATATTACTAATTATTTATCATGAGTATGCTCATTTTAAAATTCAAAATCATCAAAAAGAATATTATAAACATATTGAAAGTGTTTATCCAAAATATAGATTAGAACATAAAAATTTCAGAAAAATTAGATATAATGAAATATACTTAAAATAAAAATATTTGAATCTTGATTTTTGACTGTATTTTATGTATAATATTAAATGCGTTTAAACGGAGGCTGATTAAAATGATGAACAAAGAAGTTTATGAATTAACTCAACATGGTGCCCAAGCACTTAAAGACGAATTAGAAAAACTAAAAACTGTTGATAGAGTACAAATTAGAGAAGCTATTAAAGAAGCTCGTGAACAAGGTGACTTATCAGAAAATGCTGATTATTCATCTGCAAGAGAACAACAAGCTAATATTGAAGCTCGTATTCTAGAAATTGAAAATATTTTAAAACATGCCAAGATCATGGATGTTAATACTATTACTGTTAAGTATGTTGACTTAGGTTTAGAAAAAACATTCCAAATTGTTGGTACTATTGAAGCTGACCCATTTAAGGGTAAGATTTCTAATGACTCACCTTTAGGTAAGGCTGCAGTTGGTAAGAAGATTGGTGATATTTTCTATGTTATCACTGAAAATGGTAAAGAATTAAAATTACAATTAATTGATTTAAAGTAAAATTTAAGGACCAAAGGTCCTTTTATTTTTTTAATAATAGATATAATTTTAATAATGCTCTTTTTTCAATTCTTGATACATAGCTTCTAGAAATATTTAAATCTTTTGATATTTCTTTTTGAGTTTGTGATTTTCTATTTATTCCATATCTTCTAGATATTATTTCATATTCTCTACTATTAAGTGTTTTTAATGCTTCATATAAATTTTTATGCATTACTTTGTCTTCATATGATTTTAATATATTAATAGATTTATCTTCTAGCATATCTAATAATTCTATTTCATTACCATCTTTATCTACTGCTACAGCTTGTTGAAGATAGATAGTATTTCTTTTATTTTTATTTGCACGTAAGGTCATTAATATTTCATTTTCGATACATCTAGCAGCGTAAGTAGCTAGTTTATTATTTGCTGTTATTTGAAATGAATCGACAGCTTTCATTAATCCTATTATGCCAATAGATAAGATATCATCTTTATCTTCAGATGTGTTTTCATATTTTTTAGCTATATGAGCTACTAATCTTAAATTATGTTCAATTAGTTTATTTCTTGCAGTTTCATCGTTATGTAGTTTATATCTTTCTAAATACATTTTTTCCTCCTCATCTGTTAATTTCTTTGGATATGACTCACTTTTGATTGCTCCAAAGAGTGGTAATAAGAAAAAAATCATTTTTTAAAACTCCTTTATTTAAATCGATATGGAAATAATGTATAATATAGTATGAGGTAGATTTTTATGATATTAAAATTAGTTCCAGATTATTATTACACTACAATTGAAGATATTCCATACGATAAATTGTATGCTGATGGTGTTAGACTTATTCTTACAGATTTAGACAATACTTTAATTTCGTATAAAGAAGAAGAACCTACTCCTGAACTTTTTAAATGGAAAGAAAAAGTATTAGGTATGGGCTTTGAAGTTATTATTGTTTCCAATTCAAGAAAAAATAGAGTTAGTCATTTTGCAAATATCTTAGGACTTCCCTTTGTTAAGTTTGCAAAAAAACCTACAAAGTTTGGTATGAAAAAAGCATTAAAGATTGCAAGTAGAAAATATGAGCTAAATGAGATTGTTGAAATTGGTGATCAAGTTATGACTGATGTTTTTGCAAGTAGAAGAATGAATGTTATTACGATTTTAGTTAAAGCTATTGATAGAAAAACAGAAGTGTTTACTACTAAAATTAATAGAAAATTAGAAAAATTCTTTTTAGGTAGAATTAAAAAGAAATATCCATTAATATATAAAGAAAAATTATTAAAATATGTAGAGGAAAAAGATGATTATAAAGAAGTGTAAGGGCTGTGGTGCTATTTTACAAGATGAAAATAGTAGTTTAGCTGGTTTTATTCCAAATTTAAATAATGATAGTGTTTATTGCAAGAGATGTTTTAGGATGAAGCATTATAATGAACTTCCTAAAATAGTTGCTACTAATAAAGATTATGAATATGTGATTGATGAAGTTTTAAAAAGAAAAGCATTGATTGTTTTTATTGTTGATATTTTTGCGTTTAAGACTACTTTTAATTCTAAGATGGTTGATAAATTAAGAAATCATGATGTTATTTTAGTTGCAAATAAGTATGATTTATTACCTAAAAGCGCTAATGAAGCTAAGATTATTGAATGGATAGATAAAGAATGTCAAAAAATGCATTTTAAGGTTGATGCGATAGGTATTGCATCAGCTAAAAAAGGATATTATATTGATGAACTTATGCGTATTATTGATTTAGCTAGATGTGAAAGAGATGTTTATTTTGTTGGTTGTGCTAATGTTGGTAAATCAAGTGTTATAAATGCATTACTAAAACGTAATACTTCAATTACTGATGATGTAATTGCTACATCTTTGATTCCTGGTACAACTTTAAACGAAATTAGAATTCCATTTTTTGAAGATAATAGAGCATTTATTGATACACCAGGATTAATTAATGAAGCTGATGTCTTAAACCAATTAATGTCTAAATCATATGATAAAATTATTCCTAAGAGTGAGCTTAATCCTGTAACTTATCAAATTACTAGCGATAATTCGATATTTTTAGGTGGTCTTGCATGTTTATCTTTTGAATGTGAGGCAAGTGTTTCTGTTACTATATATGTTTCTAAGAATTTATATTTACATAGATGTAAAACTTCGAAAGTAGATGAATTATTTAATAATCAATTAGGTAAATTATTAACTCCTCCTACACTTGAGGAAGTTAATAAAATTAAATATAAAGAGCTTACTTTTAACTTAGGTAATAAGAAAAAAACAATTTGGTTTTCTGGGTTTGGATTTATTCAAGTTAATAATCCTTCAAAGATTAAAATTAAGACTATAGATCAAACGGAGGTTTATGTAACTGATGCAATTATTGGAAAAAGTTAAAAATTTAGTTTATAATAAATATAAAGATAGTGGTAATTTAAAAAGATATTATCATATTGAAGGTGTAGTTAAGATGGCTAAAACTCTAGCAAGTAGATACGGTGTTAGTGAAAATAAAGCTATGATTGCTGCCTACATGCATGATTATCATAAATATGAAAGTGATGAGGAACTAGAATTATTAATAGATCCAAAAGATATAGAAGAATGTAGGAATTGTCCTGTACTATATCATTCATATGCATCTGCTGAAAGTTATAAAAAGCTTATTGGTGATGATATTGATATTTATAATGCGATTAGAAATCATGTTTTTGGTAGACTTAATATGTCTAAATTAGAAGAAATTATTTTAATTTCTGATTACACAGAAGAGGGGAGAACATATCCTTCTTGTATTGAATGTAGAAGATTATTAAATGAAGGTAAATTTAATAAAGCTATTTTTGAATCTACGTTATATACTATTAATTTATTATATCAAAAAGGACTTAGACCTCATGCAAGACAAATCGAGGTTTTAAAATATTACGAAGAAGTAAAGGAAGATTAATTGATGTTAAAAAGTATTATTGTTGATTGTTTAGCTAAAGTAAAAGCTAAAAATATCCTATGTTATAATATGGAAGGATATTCTCCATTTTATGATAAAATGATTATTGCAAGCGTTGATGTTGAACGTCAAGCAACTGCAGTTATTGGATATTTAGAAGAAGAACTAAATAAGGCTGGATTTAAGATTAGAAGTGTAGAAGGGGCAAATACTAGCTGGGTTTTAGTTGATTGTTATGATATCGTTGTTTCTATTTTTACAAGTGAAGAAAGAAACCATTTTGCGTTAGAAAAATTATATTTAGAATTCCCTTGTGAAAATATTAGTTTTAATATATAATTATATGTGGTATTGAAAGGAGATATTCATATGTTAGATTTAATTAAAAAATATTTAGTTCCTGCATGTGCTACTTTACTTGCTGTTGTGGCATTCTTCTTACTATTTGGTAAGTGTGTTGGTGTTGTTGATGCAGAAGGTGGATACAACGGTTTCCAAGTAATTTTTGGAGCAAAAGAAGAAAATGTTAAGTTATTAGGATTTAGCTTTCCTGCATTTTTAGCATTCTTATTCTTAATTGCTGGTATTGCTCTTGTTTGGTTAAACATGGTTCCATTTAATCATTTTATTTCAGCTGGTTTATTATTAGTTGCTGCAATTTTATTATTCTGTTTTCCATCTTTTATTAATATTGCTAAAGAAGGTTTAGGGCAAATAGGTAAATTTGCTGATTATAATGCTAGAGCTTGTTTAATTATTTCAGGTATTTTAAATATTTTAGCTGCTGGAGTTATTGGCGCTAAAGATTATTTAAATGTTTTAGTTAACAAATACATAAAATAATATTTATTAAAACTCCTTAGGGAGTTTTTTTATTTTATATGTATTATTCAAAATAATATTTACAAATAAAATAAAAACTCTTATAGTTATCTTTACGTTATTATATAGCATATTTAGGTGATTAAATATAAGTAAAGTTACTTTTTTTATTATAGTAATTTGTATGGATAAAAATTGTTTAAAGATAAATAAATCACAAATAGCAAGATAACTTGTCTATTAATGATTAGTAATTATTGGAAAATTAAAAGAGTATCGAAATTTCGAATAATAAAGTAATTTTAATATACTTATATGGTGTGAGATTGAATCACACCATTTTTGTCAAATTCAAACTTTTTCCTTGAAAAGATAGCTTTAATTATATATAATTAAAGTTAGGTGATAATTTATGAAACAATATTTAGATTTATGTAAAACTATATTAGAAAAGGGGACTAAAAAAGAAGATAGAACTGGTACTGGAACTATTTCTTATTTTGGTCATCAAATGAGATTTGATTTAAGTGAAGGTTTTCCTTTGTTAACTACTAAAAGAGTTCATTTAAAAAGTATTATTCATGAACTTTTATGGTTTATTAGTGGGGATACTAATATAAAGTATTTAGTTGATAATGATGTTAGAATTTGGAATGATTGGCCTTATGCATCATACCAAAAATCAAGTGAATATCAAGGTGAAACTATTGAAGAATTCGCTGCTAAGATTAAAGAAAGTAAAGAATTTGCGGATATTTGGGGGAATTTAGGTCCTGTATATGGTAAACAATGGCGTAATTTTTCTGGTGTTGATCAATTAGAGGGGCTAATTCATCAAATTAAAAATAACCCAACTAGTAGAAGATTAATTATTTCTGCTTGGAATGTTGGTGAAATTGATCAAATGGCGTTACCTCCATGTCATTGTTTTATGCAATTTTATGTAAATGATGGTAAGCTTTCTTGTCAATTATATCAAAGAAGTGCAGATGTGTTTTTAGGTGTTCCGTTTAATATTGCATCTTACGCATTATTTACTATGATGATAGCTCAAGTATGTGACTTAGAACCTGGTGTTTTTGTTCATACTACTGGTGATACTCATATTTATTTGAATCATTTAGAACAAGTTAATAAACAACTTACTAGAACTCCACGTGCATTACCTAAGATGAATATTAACCCTAATGTTAAGTCAATTTTTGATTTTAAATTTGAGGATTTTGAACTTGTTGATTATAATCCTTATAAAGGTATTAAGGGTAAGGTGGCTGTATAATGATTTCTTTAATTTGGGCTATGACTATAGACCATTTAATTGGTATTGATGATAAGATTCCTTGGCATATTAAAGAAGATTTATTATATTATAAATCTAAAACTAAAGGTCAGATTGTTTTGATGGGCGAAGCAACCTATTATTCTTTAAAGGGTTATTATAAGACTAAACCTTTACCTTATGGTAAGATTTATGTAGCTTCACTAAATAATGAATTAGTTTTAGATGATGCTTGTGTTATTAATGATGTAGTTTCTTTTTTAGAAAATAATACTGATGATTTATGGGTTGTTGGTGGTGCAACTATTTACAAGCTTGCTCTACCTTATGCTGATAGATTATATATTTCATATGTTTTAGGAAAATATGAAGGTAATAAATATTTCCCTTCTATTGATTTTTCAAAGTTTAATTTAACTTGGGAAAATAAAACTGAACAAGTTAGATATACGTTATATGAAAGAGTGATATTATGATTTTTATTATTTTTATTATTTTATTAACTATTGGTTATACATTTTTATTTAACCTTATTGGATTATCTTTATGGTTTAATTTTTTATGGGTTTTTGTAAGTTTTATTGGATCTATTCTTACAACTGCCTTAATTGTAGAAATTATGTTCTTATTTATGGCTAAAGGTAAGCCTACAGGTAAGTTTAGACATTTCTTGATGCATCAAGCATGTTGGTTGATTTTGGCTTTTTCAGGTGTTAAGGTTAAGATAGAAGGAAAAGAATATGTTCCTAATGAAACATTTGTTTGTTATGCAAATCATAAATCTTATTTTGATCCTGTTATCTTATATTATACCTTTGGTAAGGTTTGTAGTGCTGTTGGTAAGGTAGAATTATTTAAGATTCCTTTTGTTAAACAACTTGCTAAGGTGTATGGTGTTATAGGGCTTGATAGAAATAATAATAGAGCTGGTGCTAAGGCTATTATTGAAGGTGTAAAACTTATTAAAAGTGGACTTTCTATGATGATTTTCCCAGAAGGTGGAATTAAAGATAGAAATAATGAAGAAATGGTTAATTTAAGGGCTGGTGCTTATAAGCTTGTTACTAAGAGTGAAGTTTTATTATTACCGGTATCTATTAATGGGTCTTCTAAGATAAGAAGTAAAAAGATTTTTAGTAAAGCTATAGTAAATGTAGTAGTTCATAAGCCAATTTCAAAAGAAGAATATGAAAACATGACTACTTTAGAAATTGGTAATATGGTTCAAGATTTATTAAATGATGATTTACATAGTTAGTAGGTGAAATAATGGATTTAGATGTAATTATATATCTTGTTATTGGATTAGTTATTTTAATTGGTTTAATTGTTGGTATTGTTTTATTAAATCGCTATAAAAATAATAAAAAGAAAAATGATATTATTTCTGTTTTTAATGAAGCTTGTAAACTTCATAATATTACTGATTATAAAATTGAATATGTAAAAAATGATGCTTATGATTTTTATTATGAGGACTCTAAGAATATTTATTATATTAAAGTTGTTAATAATCCTATGAATAAAGAAATTTGCATTAACAATGCTATAAAGTGGCAACTTAGAACACATGGTGCTGTTGATGAAATGAATTTTGTTGAAGGAATTGACGGGCTTATGCGTATGGATTTAAAAAAGAACGAAAAGGCTCAATATAAATTATATATTGTATATCCGACTGCTCGTGCTTTATTAAAGGTAATTAATGAGTGTGAGATGATTTTTATATATCCAGATACTGATGTTTATGGTACTAAGGTTATTACTTATGTTACTTTAAAAGAAAAGCCTGAACTTATAGAATTATAAAAATTAAAGCCAGGTTTTTGGCTTTTTTGTTTGGTGGTGTTTTTTATGCATTATGATTTAAATGCGTTAGAATTTGAAAAGATTTTATTAAAATTAAAAACTTTTGCAAAAACAAATTATGCAAAAGAAATTATAGATAATTTAACTCCTAGTAATGACTATGAATATGTTATTAAAATAAATGAAGAAACCAAGGAAGCTTTTAATGCTTGTGTTAGATTATCTGATGTTCCTCTTGGTGGATTATATGAGGTAAATGGTAGTATTAGAAGAGCTAAAATTGGTGGAGTTTTAGAGCCTAATGAATTGCTTAATGTTGTTGGATTAATTGATTGTGGTAACAATGTTATTAAATATTTTAAATCATTAGAATCTATTAAAGAATCTACTCCAAGATTATTAGAATATGTTAATCAATTAACAAATTATCCTTCATTAAAGGCTACTATTACTTTAGCTATTTCTAATGATGGAAAGATTAATGATAATGCTTCAAGAGAATTATTTACTATTAGAAGAAGTATTTCTTCATTACAAAATAGATTAAGATCAAAGCTAAATGAATTGTTAAATTCTAAAGCTGGTATGCTTACTGAACAATTAATTGTAATGAGAAATAATAGAATGTGTTTACCTGTTAAAATTGAATACAAAAATTCATTTAAAGGTATTGTTCACGATATTTCTTCATCTAATACTACATGTTATATTGAACCTGAAGGTTGTGTTGAAACTGCAAATCAAATTGATAGTTATATTGCATCTGAGAAAAAAGAAATTCAAATTATATTAAAAAATTTAAGTTTATTAGTTAGTAGTGAAGCTGATGGTTTATTAAATAATTTAGAAGCTTTAACTAGCTTAGATGTTATTTATGCTAAGGCATTAATGGCTAAAGCTTATGATTATCATAGTGTTAAGATTACAAATGATTATTCTTTTAATCTAAAAAAAGCTAAACATCCTTTAATTAATCCAGAAAGTGTAGTTCCAATTGATGTAGAACTTGGTAAGAAGGCATCAACAATAATTATTACTGGGCCTAATACTGGTGGTAAGACTGTCGCATTAAAGACGATTGGGTTATTGCATGTTATGATGATGTGTGGGATGATGATTCCTGCAAATTCTGATTCTTGTTTAAGTGTGTTTAGTGAGATTTTAGTTGATATTGGTGATGAACAATCAATTGAACAATCACTTTCTACTTTTTCAGCTCATTTAACTAAGATGGTAAGTATTTTAAATAAGACTAGTTTTGAATCTTTAGTTTTATTAGATGAATTAGGAAGTGGTACTGATCCTAAAGAAGGAAGTAGTTTAGCTATTTCGATGATTGATTATATTAAACAAAGAGGAGCTAAGTTATTAGTTACAACTCACTATAGTGATTTAAAAACATATGCTTATGAAACTGATAATGTTTTAAATGCATCTGTTGAATTTAACTCTAATACTTTAATGCCTACTTATCGCTTGCTTATTGGTGTTCCAGGACGTAGTAATGCGATTGAGATTGCATCACGTTTGGGGTTACCTGAAAGTATTATTTTGGAATCTAAGAAAAGAATGGAAGGTCAAACTTCTGCAGGTGGGGCATTAATTTCTAATTTAGAAGAAGAAATGACAAAAATTAGGGAAAAAGAAGAAGAGTTACAGCATAAAATAGAATTGTATGAGGGTAAAGCTAAGGAGCTTTCTTTTGAAAAACTTAAATTGTCTAAAGAAACTGATAAGATTATTTTAAATGCGAAAAAAGAAGCAGAAAAGATTGTTCAAGAATCTAAAGAAGAAGCAAATGAACTTATTTCTAAATTATCACTTATGGCATCAAGTGAATATAAAGAACATGAACTTGCAGATTTAAAACATCGTGTTAGAAATATGAAAGTTGATGAAAAAGATAATGTCTTATTTGATGAAGAAATTACTGTTGGGGACTATGTTTTTATTAAGTCATTTGAAAAGAATGGTACTGTTGTTAAAATTAAAAAAGATAAATACAGTGTCCAAATGGGTCAATTTACGATGGATTTTAATAAGAGTGATTTAATTAAAGCTGTAAAACCTAAAGAAAAGGTTGTTAAACAAACAAGAATGAGTGGATATAATCCTGCTTCTCATGTTGGTTTATCTTTAGATTTAAGAGGAAAAAGGTATGAAGAAGTTGAATTTTTAATGGATCAATACTTAGATCAAGCTATATTAGGTAACTTAGAACAAGTTACTATTATTCATGGTTTTGGTACTGGTACTATTAGAAATGCTGTTCAAGCATATCTTAAGAAATGTCCATATGTTAAAAGTTATCGATATGGTCAAGAAGGAGAAGGCTTAAATGGTGTTACCGTTGTTAAATTGAAATAAGGAATGGTAACTTGATTTATGAATTTAATGGAAATGTAATTAATGGTTTATATTATTTTTATGCTAGTTGGAATTCTAAGTGTAATGCTAGTATGAATAGATTAGAACGAATTAGTAATAAATTTAATATAAATATTATTAAAGTAAATACTACAAAATATCCTAATATGAAGAAAAACTTTAATGTTGGTAGAATTCCTTCTTATTTATATATTAAAGATAATATTGTAATATCTAAATTAGAAGGTAATGTTGATTATATTTCTTTATTTAAATGGATAGAAGATTTATAGAGGTGTATTATGGAGGCTGTTTTAATCATTGGTAATAATGTAGATTTAGCTAGTTTTGATTTTAATAATAAATATGTTGTTGGTATTGATAAGGGAGCCTTATATGCTTTAGAATGTGGTATTAAATTAGATTTAGCGTTAGGTGATTTTGATTCTATAGATGAGGATCAATTTGACCTTATTAAGGATAGGACAAGTATTAAAAAACTTAATCCTATTAAAGATGATACTGATACTTTTGATGCTGTTAAGATGTTAAATGATTATTCTAAGATTACGATATTAGGTGGTATTCAAGGTAAAAGAATTGAACATTTTATGGCTAATATTAATATGTTAAAATTAGATAATAGAATTGAAATTATTGATAATTATTCTCATATTTTTATTAAAAATGAGTCTTTTATATTAAAAAAAGATCAATATAAATATGTATCTTTTTTTGCGGTAGAAGATGTTTTTGGTTTAGATTTAATTGGTTTTAAATATGATTTATCTAATCAAATATTATCTAGTATTGATTCATTTTGTATTTCAAATGAACTTACTTCAAGTACTGGATTTGTAAATTTTAGAAAAGGAAAGCTTTTAGTTATTAAAAGTATGGCAGATTAAGATGAAGTCATTTTCAAGATATCTAATTCCTTCATTAATATCTTCTATATTGATTAGTACATACGTTATTATTGATGGAATATTTGTTGGACAAAAAATAGGTGATTTAGGTTTATCAGCTATTAATATTATTTGGCCTGTTACTGCCTTACTTCAAGGTATTGGGTTAGCTTTGGGTTTAGCTGGAGGTATTTTAATATCTACGCTTAAAGGAGAAGAAAAGCATGAACTTGCTGATAAAGTAAAACTTACAACTTTAGTTTTGATAATGATTTTTGCTTGTGTTTTAGGGCTACTATTTTATATAACTAAAGAACCATTAATAACATTTTTAGGTGCTTCAAACGATAGTTATTCTTATGCGTTAGAATATTTAAAAGTAATACTTGCAGGGTCTTTATTTCAAATGCTTGGGATTGGAATGGTACCACTCCTTAAAAATAGTGGTAAGGTTAAGATTGCAGCAATGGCATCAATTTCATCTATTGTAGTTAATTTTATATTAGATTATGTGTTTTTATTTCCTTTAGATATGGATTTAGATGGTGCAGCTTTAGCTTCAGTTATTGCTCAAGTTGTATCAGCACTAATTTGTATTTTTGCTTATTTTAAAGAATTGAAGGGTATTTCGTTTAATAAGGTTATTATTAAACCATTACTTGTTGGAAGTATTGCTCCATTTATACTTAATTATTCATATTCTATCATTATAATTATTACAAATATTATTACAATGAAATATGGTGGTGATGAAGCTGTTGCAGCATACACATTATTATCATATATTTTGTATATTATAAATGCAACTGCTCAAGCAGTAGGTGATTCTATACAACCTTTATTTTCATATAATGAAGCTAAAAAAGAACGTAAGATTAACCATAATATGTTAAAAAAATGTTTTATTATTAGTTTTATTTTATGTTTGGTTTTAGATTTAATTATTTATATATTTAGGAATCAATTAGGTTATTTATATAATTTATCTGATGTTGCTTTTGATTATTATTTAAATGGCTTAGTGTATTATATTATTGGTTTTATTTTTGTATCTATTGTAAAAGTAATTGCCTCATATTTATATGCAGTAAATGATACAAAATTAGCTAATATTGTGATTATTAGTGAACCTTTTATAATTACTCCTATCTTAATTATAGTTTTATCTATATTGTTTAAATTAAATGGTGTATGGATTTCTTATTTAACTGTTCAAATTAGTTTATTTATTTTATCTGGTTTTATATTATTTTATCGCTTTAAAAAAGAGTGTAAGGAGTGATTTAAATGAATGGTTTTTTATTTATTGATAAACCTAAAGGTTGGACATCTCAAGATGTTGTTGCCCATTTAAAGAAAAAACTTAATTTAAAAAAATGTGGTCATAGTGGCACTTTAGATCCTAATACTACAGGTTTGTTAGTTGTAGCTTGTGATGAAGCTACTAAAATGCTTAAATTAATTAACGAACATGATAAAACATATATTACGACTATTGTTTTTGGCTATGATTCTAATACTCTTGATACTAGTGGAGAAATTACTGAAGATTTTAAGATGGATATTAACCAAGAACAATTAGATAAAGGTTTAGAAATGTTAAAAAGTCAAACTAAACAAATTCCTCCAATGGTTTCAGCTATTAAGATTAATGGAAAAAGATTATACCAATATGAAAGAAAAAATCAAGTTATTGAGGTCCCTGCTAGAGATATTAAGATTTATGATTTAAAACAAATTAGTGATTTAAGATTTATTGATGATCATTATGAAGTTGATATTTTAATTAAATGTAGTAAAGGATTTTATGTTAGAAGTTTTGCAAGAGATTTAGGAGAAATCTTAAATGGTAAAGCTATTATGAAAGAATTAAGAAGAACTGAAAGTGGAGATTTTAATTTAATTAATAGTGTTGTTTTAAGTGAAGTAGTAGAAGAAAATATTATTCCTATTACGGATATATTTTGCGATTTTGATTATTTAGATGTTAATGATTATATTGCTCATTTAGCTAAAAATGGGGTAATGTTTGATGAAAGACAAATTAAAACAGATAAACCTTTTTATGTTAGACATAATGGTAATATAATTGCGATTTATGAAGTTGTAGATGAGTTTAAGTATAAACCACTTATTATTTTCAAAGAAACAAGGTGATATTTTGAAAACTATATATATAAAAAATCATGATATAATTCGTTTACCTAAACCTGTTTGTGCAGCAATTGGTAATTTTGATGGTGTTCATTTAGGTCATCAAAAACTTATAGAAGAATGTAAAAGACATGGATATAAATCTGCAGTATTAACATTTTACCCTCATCCTTCTGTTTTTTTAAAGAAAATTCCTAATTATCCTTTAGTTACACCGATTGAGCATAAGATTGATATAATTGGTAGAATGGGAATTGATTATTTGATTATTGTAGAATTTAATGATGAAGTTAAAGATATCTCAAAAGAAGATTTCATTCAAATGATGAAACAAATGAATATTGTATCATGTGTATGTGGGTATGATTTTACTTTTGGAAAAAAGGCCTTAGGTAATATTAGAGATTTAGCCTTAGAGTTTGAATTTTATGAAATAAAAAAGTATGTTTTTGATGATGTTAGAGTTTCAACTACCTATATTAGAGAATTACTACAAGTTGGTGATGTTAAGATGGCTGCTAGGTTATTAGGTAGAAATTATTCAATTAGAGGTGAGGTTATTCATGGTTCTGCATTAGGTAGAATTATAGGTTTTCCAACCGCTAACGTTGAATATAGTAATTATTTTTTACCTGCTAATGGAGTTTATTTTGTAACTGTAAATATTGATAACAATTTGTATTTTGGTATGTGTAATATTGGTAATAATCCTACTTTTAATTATTCACATAATAAAAGAGTAGAGGTTAATATTTTTGGACTTAATGTTGATTTATATGGTAAAAAAATTGAAGTTAGTTTTTATGATAAGATTAGAGAAGAAAAGCAATTTAAAAATAAAGAAGAATTAATTGAACAATTAAATAAAGATAAAACTTATTGTTATCAATTATCTAAAAATATTAATTTAACAAAATAATTAAAAAAACATCATTTTTATGATGTTTTTTTTGATGGAATATTGAATATAAATTATTATTATATTATAATTAATATAATATATAATTTTAAAACCTAGTGGTTGAGGTGTAAATAATATGAACAATATATCGATTAATGAAATTTTATATCAATATGAGACAAACTGTCACGGTCAAATAATTATAGTAAAATTATTAGACCAATATGCTCAAGAGGTGACTATTCCGGATTGTGTTTTAGTAATTGGTGATAATTGTTTTGAAAATACTAATGTTACTAAAGTTATTATTCCTGAAGGAGTAGAAATAATTGGCAAAAGAGCTTTTTATGGCTGTAAATATTTAGAAAATATTAAAATTCCTAAATCTGTAAAATTTATAGGTGATGAAGCTTTTTATGGTTGTAAGAAATTAGATGTTTTTATTCCTAGAAGTGTTTTAGTTTTAGGTGATAATGCGCTAGATGATACTTTAACTGCTTATAATAAATCATATGTTGAGAGTATTATTTTAGAAAAAAAATATAAACAAGGTATTAAGTTATTTAATGAAGGTAAATTTGCTGATGCTATTCCTTTATTAAAATATGGTATTGATAAAGGTTTGTCTGAAGCATATGAAAAAACTGCTTATTCATATCAAAATCTTGGCAAATGGCAAGAAGCTATTGATAATTATAAGATAGCTTGTGAAATGGGAAATGCTTGGGCTCAATATCGTTTTGCGTTATGTTATTTACGTGGTAATGGTGTTTTAAAAGATTTAAATGAAGCATTTAAATACTTTAAAATGTCTGCTGCTCAAGATAATTCTTATGCTTGTGCATATTTAAGTGAGTGTTATAAATATGGTTGGGGAACAGATAAGAATTATAAAGAAGCAATGAATGCTGCTTTAAAAGGAGCTAATTTAGGTAATACTTTATCACAATTATTTTATGGTGATTTCTTTTATACTGGTGTTGGTTGTGAAAAAGATTATGATGAAGCCATTAAGTGGTTTATGTTAGCAGCTGAAAAAAATAATACTGAGGCTCAGTTTTTATTAGGTGAAATTTATAATAGTAGAAAAGATTATAAAAGTGCTGTTATTTGGTATGAAAAAGCTGCATTAAAAGGGCATGCTAAAGCACAATATTCTTTAGGATATATTTATAAAAATGGATTATTGGGATCAATTGACTTAGTTAAAGCATTTAACTATTTTAAAGATGCTGCAAATAATTCTAGATATCAAGCTATGTTTGATTTAGCTGATTGTTATGAGTTTGGTAAAGGTACAGAGATTAACAAAGATGAAGCTTTGAAATGGTATATTAAAGCCTCTAAATCTAGATTATCTTATATGGAAGAATATTTGGCTAGAATTTATTTAAATGGTAATTTGGGTGAAAAAAATCTTAATGAAGCATTTAGATTATTTAAGGAAGCTGCTTTAAAGGGTAGAGTTTCTGCAATGCATTCGCTTGCTGATTGTTATTTTAATGGTAGAGGAACTCCTAAAGATGATAAATTAGCATATGAATGGTATAAGAAGAGTGCTGATTTAAATTATGGATCTGCCCAATGGCAAGTATCTAAATTATTATTTGATGGTATTGGTGTAGAAGTAAATAATGAACTTGCGCTTGATTATTTACATAAGGCAGCAAACAATAATAATGTATATGCTTGTGATAATTTAAGATGGAGATATGCTACTGGTAGTTTAGTCTTAAAAGATTATGCTTTAGCTTTTAAATGGGCTTTAAAACGTTTAGAACTTAAGCGTGATGATTGGGCTTTATGTAATGTTGCAGATTATTATGATAATGGTAAAGGCGTAACTAAAGATGAAGAAGAAGCTTATAAATTATATTTAGAAGCAGCGAATATGAATAATGCTAATGCGATTTATCATGTGGGATTTTTCCATTTAAAAGGTAAAGCAGGGTTACCAGTTAATAAGATTTTAGCAATTGAATGGTTAATGAAAGCTAATAATTTAGGTAATAAGTCAGCTGAAAACTTATTAAAAACAATTAATTAGAAAAAAACATTATTCGAAGTTTTAATAAATATTAGAATATTTAACATAATTATATTTTTACTTTAAATTTAATTAGTTATTTTCAATTAAGACATCTCATAAAGAGATGCCTTTATTTTTTGGTATTTTTTTCAGATTGATTTTTATTCAATTAATGGTATAATAGAAATGAATATATTTACAAAAAAAAGGAGAAATTTATATGAAAAAGCATTTAATTTTAGGATTATTTGTTTTGGCTATGTTTGGCTTAGTTTCATGCGTTGAAAATAATCCTACTACGCCAACTGATGGACCTACTGTAGAAGTTCCAACTGAAAATCCTACACAACCTCCAGTTGATAATCCAACTGAAAATCCTACAGAACCTCCAGTTGATAACCCAACTGAAAATCCTGTAGATCCTGATAAGGAACAATATGGAGAGTTAATTATTCCAGATATGAAAATTTATACTGATTTCCCTGATACTCCACAACCAGTGTTTACAAAACCTGAATATGCATCAGAAATCACTTATACTGTTATAGATAACAATATCGTAACTTATGAAGATGGATATTTTTCTGCAATGAGAGCTACTGAAGCTACAGTAGAAGCTACTACAGAACACCATTCTACAACTTTTAAAGTTACATCTGAAGTATATACAGATCCAAAGGGTGTTGATACTGCCAATTGGTATTTAGGTAGAGTTAATTCAGTAGAAGGTAATTGGGTAAATGATGGTAAGCCAACAGGTGGTACATTATTTATTGGTGATTCATTCTTTGATACTCAATTCTGGTCAGATTTTTATCAATTATATGCTAATAATGAACATGTTTATACTCATGGTGTAAGTTCATCTACAACTACTGACTGGGAAATTTTTGCTAAGAGATTAGTATATCCTGCTAAACCAAGTAATATTGTTATGCATTTAGGTACTAACAATTTATATGATGATAGAGAAAATTCAACTACTTGTTATGAAAATACAGTTAGATTCTTAGAAGAAATCCATTCAAGATTACCTGAAACTAAGGTATATTATTTTGCGATTGAACCACGTGGATATGCTATTGGTGGTGGTTCATTTAATAATGCTTCATTTGAAATTATTAATGCTGTTAATGAACAAATGAAAGCATATTGTGAAGCTAATGATTATATGGTATTTGTTGATGCAACTCCATATTGTTATATTGATGGTATCCAAGTTAATAATGATTTCTTTAGAGATCAAACACATCCTAAATTAGAAAATTATTTAATTTATCATGAATTATTAGTAGAAGCTGGTCTTGATTTAACTATTGATACTTCTTATTTAAATACTACTGAATTTGAAATTGCTCAAACTGATGGTGTGGCAAGTACTAATACTTTAATTAGAGTTAATGGAACAGTTATTAGTAGTAACTTCTCTATTTCTGGTAAGTTAAAGATTGGTACTACAGGTGGAAATCCTCATATTCAATTCTCATTAGATGATACAAACTTCCAAAATAGATTCTTATTATGGGATAACGATACTAATGGTACATTTAATGCGGCTTATGCATTCCAAGGTAACCATAAAGCTGGTGCTGGTAAAGCAGTTGTTAGAAGTGGTGAAGAAGTTTCTTGGGAAGTTGTTTCAACTGGTAAACATGCATATTTCTATATTAATGGTGCATTAGAATTTGTATTTATGAATTTAAATTCTGATTATTTTGTTATTGGTGCTGAAAAAACACAAGTTAGTGTTTATGATATTAATATCACTACTTCTAAAGATGCAAAGTGGTCTGATGTTTTAGCTAGAAAAGAAATTGTTCAATATGAAGAAAGTATTGAAAGTGGATTAAAAGCAGTTGTTCATGTTGAAAAAGTAGTTAACAATGATACAACAGCATTTGAAATTGCTCAAACTACTGGTATTTCAAATACTAATACTCCTATTATTGCTCATGATGAAGCTGTTACTAATAATTATTCTATTAAAGGTAAATTTGTTATTGGTACTGTAGGTAATAATCCTCATATTCAATTCTTATTAGGAAATGGTCAACGTTTCCTATTATGGGACAATGATAATGATGGTTCATTTAGACCTGGATGGCAAGACGCAAGTGGTCATAAGAATAATCAAAGTGCAACTTCTGTTAAATCTGGTGAAGAAGCATCATTTGAAATTGTTACAACTGAAAAACATTCTTATCTATATGTAAATGGTGTTTTAGAATTAGTATATTATAATGTTAACTCTACATCATTCTTTATTGGTGCTGAAAAGACTCAAGTAAGTTTCTATGATATCGTTACTATTACTAGTGTAGATACTTATGAATGGTCAAAAGTTTTATCAAGAAGCGAAATAGCTCAATATGAGGCAAGTACTGAGACAGCTTGTAAAGGTGCTGTTCATGTCCAAACTGAAGTTAATCCAGATGTAAAAGAAACAACTGAAAGTTTTGAAATTGCTGTTACTACTGGTATTGGCAGTACAAATCATCAAATTTTAGTTGATGGTGTAGCAATTACAAAAAATTATTCAGTTTCTGGTACATTAATTGTTGGTGAAGTTGGTGGAAATCCTCATGTCCAATTTTCTTTAGATGATTCTAATTTCAATAACCGTTTCTTATTATGGGATCAAGATAATAATGGTTCATTTATAGCTTCATATGCATTTGCAGGTTCTCATAGTCATGCTGCTGGTAATGCTTCATTTAAAGCAGGTGAAACTATTACATGGGAAGTTGTAACAACTGACAAGCATTCATATTTCTATATTAATGGTGAGTTAGAATTTGTATTCTTAAATATTAATGCTAATATGTTTGTTATTGGTGCTGAAAAAACTGAAGTTAATATTACAAATATTAAAACAATCTTAAGTACAGATGCTGAATGGGCAAATGTTTTAGCTAGAGAAGAAATTGCTTTATATGAAGCAAGTACTGAAACTTCTGGTAAGGCTATAGTAGCTTAAAAGTTTTTTAGAAAGGAAGAGAGTGAACAATTTCACTCTCTTTATACACGCTTATGAAAAGAAAAATTTTATTATTATTTTCATGTATTATCATACTTTTAATAGTTGGTTGTAGTAATAACTCAACTACAAAAGAACCAACTGTTCCTGATGAGCCTACTATTTTACCAACAGAACCTACAGTTCCTGATGAACCAACTGTTCTACCACCAGAACCTACAGTTCCTGATGAACCAACTGTTGATGTTCCAACTGTAGAAGATTACGGTGAACTAGTAATTCCTAAATTAACAATTTATACTGATTTTCCTGATAAAACAAATCCAACATTTACTAAAGAAGAATATGCTTGTGAAATAAATTATAATGTTTTATATTCACCCATTGTTACTTATAGTGATGGTTATTTTTATGCATCAGGTGAAGGTAGTGCAATGGTTGAGGCTACTACTAAATATCATTCTACTGTATTTATTGTTGAGGCCATTTCATATTTATGTGATAGAGGAGAATCTCAAACTAAAGCTTTTCTAAATAGAATAGCTAAAGTAGAAGAAAAATGGCAAGAAGAAAAAGTGACAGGTGGCACTTTATATATTGGTGATTCATTTTTTGATGAATATCAATTCTTTACTAATTTTTATAAATTATATGAAAATCAAAATGCTTATTGTCATGGCATAAGTTCATCTAGAATTGAGGACTGGTATATATTTTCTAAAAGATTAGTTTATCCTGTTAATCCTAGTAATATTGTATTACATATTGGCACAAACGACTTATTTTCTGGTAAAGAAGATCCATATAATATGCTAGCAGAAATGAAAGTTTTATTTAATCAATTTTTTGAAAGAATTCCTAATGTCAATTTATATTGGTTTGCTATTGAACCTAGAACATATGGAATTAATGGTGGAGCGTTTGACTCTTATTCATATGAAAAGATATGCTTGATAAACGACTTGATGAAAGATTATTGTAATACTGAAGAAAGATTACATTATGTAGAAGTTTTAGAACACTGTTATTTATCTGAAGGTGTAACAAATGCTAATTTCTTTTCTGATGGAGTTCATCCAAAAGTTGATAATTATATCTATTATTGTGAAGCTTTAATTGCTGCAGGATTAGACTTGCCTATTATTAAACCAGAAACTACTACAAAATCAATATCTTTTGAAGTAGATTCAACAGTTTCTAGCGCAGCTACAACAGTTAGAAAAGATAATGTTGTTTTAACTAATAACTATTCTATAAAAGGAACTATTAAGATTACAAAGACAGGATCTAATCCACATTTAGAATTTGATTTAGATGGTTCTCATTTTAATAATAGATTTTTAATATGGGATAAAAATAGTGATGGTGTTTTTACTTTAGGATATGCTATTGATAAGACACATCATTCTGATGTTAATGAATTAAGATTTAATATTAATGATGAATTTGAATTTGAAATTGTTACAACTAATAATCATTCATATTTATACATTAATGGTAATTTAGAATTAATTTTTAGAAATGTAAATTCTAAAAAATTTACAATTAGTTCTGCAAATGCAGAAGCTTTAGTTAGTGATATTTCTATTGTCACTAGCACGGATTTAGAATGGAATGAAATTTTAAGTAGAACTGAAATTAATACTGAAGAAATTAATACATCTTCTATTAAAGAAGTAATAATTAAATAGAAAGGAAGTATTATATGAAAAAATTAATAGTTTTTGCTACGATTGTTTTAACTTTTTTATTTACAATTGTAGCTCCAAAAAATATTTTAATTGAGGCAGCAACTACTACAGAAGAAGTTAGTGCTTCATATAGCAATTTTAATCAATTACCTAATGATTGGAGTTTATATCAAGCCTCAGATGTTGCAAATACTTCATTAGCATTTGATAATAATGAAATAGTGATTACAAATCAAGTTACAACTTCTAATTCTTTATATTATGGTTCTGTATATTATGTGGATACAAATCATATTTGGAAAGATTTTACTTTTGAAGTTAATATGAAAATGACTAGAGCTGACGATAATAATCGTTGGTTTGGTATTGGATATCATACTCAAGAAGTTGCAGGTAACATGATTGGGTATTTAATGAACTATCGTTATGGTGGCGATAGTGCATTTTCAGCATTTAATAGTTCTAGAGCTTTTTATGATGGTGATAAAGTTAATTCTCAAAATACTAAGTTGAATGATGGTAATTATCATACTTTAAAAGTTAAAATGCAAGGCAATATTGCAAGTCATTATATTGATGATAAACTTGTTGTTTCTTGGGATGTAAGAGATAGAAATACTCATCTAGGTGGAAATGCTTTAACTTCTGGTGGATTTGCCTTATTTGTTAATAGATCAACAGTAAGAATTAAGAGTATTAATATTACTGGTACTTTAGATGAAACTCAAAATATTGTTAAAGATGAAACATTAGTTTCTACATATAGACCAGATAATGCATATTTACATTTTCCAACTGTAGTTTGTGATGTTTTAAATAATGAAACTTTAGATGGATTACAATCAAGTGAAGTAAGACCATCAAATGCTATTTTACATGTTAATGATGAACTTGAAGTAGTAGTAGGCGAAAATACTGCTGGTAATCTAAAAACAGTTATTAAAGAAAAATTAAATAAAAAGGTTATTCCTGTAGTTTATATTAATAATTATACACAAGCTAATAAATTTATTGAAATGCTTGATGAAGAATTAATTATTGATATGGCTGTTATGTCTGATGATCCGATGATTATTAAACTGATAAAGGATAAGTATTCAGTAATTAGAGGAATTTATCATGTTACAAAGTATGATGAATTGATTGATGTTGTTCATGATGCAAATAAGAACTATGCAGGTGTTGTTGCTTTAGATGAAAGTTTAGTAGATCATGATACTGTTACATATATTCATGCAAGATTTAAGACTGTTTGGGTATATCAAAATGAAGAAACTGATTTTGCATTATACAATTCTATTAATAGTGGCTGCTATGGTATGATTGTTACAGATTATCAAAATCTATATGATTTATATAGAACTTACGATGTTAAGGCTATGCTTAGAAGTTCATTTAATGTTGCTCATAGAGGTTTATCTGTAATTTGTAATGAAAATTCAGTATATGGAACTAAAAAAGCTATCGCTTCAGGTGCTACACATGTTGAAGTAGATGCATATTTAACTACTGATAATCAAATTGCCATAATGCATGATGGTACTATTGATAGAACATCTACAGGTACTGGTAATGTAGAGAGTTATACTTTAGCAGAACTTCAACAATTTGAACTTGATTTATTCTCACCAAGAGAAAAAATACCATCTTTAGAAGATATTGCTGAAGCATTTAGAGATAATGATGCTGTTTTAGTTTTAGAAATTAAATCTAATAAAATTAAAATTGTAGAAGTTATTGCAGAAAAATTAAAAGAATTAAATCTTATGGATAGAGTAGTTATCATTAGTTTTAATACTGGTATTTTAGGTGAATGTAAAGAAAAATTACCTGAAATTCCTACTGCTAATTTAGGTGAAGCTAGAACTACTAATCTTCAACCAGTATTATATTGGATGGGTTCATATAATACTGGTGTTGATACTCATTATACTCATATTTCTGCAACTGATGATAAGTATATCTTAAAAGATAGAGGTATCATGGGATGGTATTGGACTTTTGATCCTACTTCACTAATTACTTCAGCAATGAATTCTGGTATTATTGGTATTACAAATAATGCTTGTAATTATTTCTACCAATATATTAAAGAAATTAAGGGTGTAAGTTTTACAATTGATAGTGATCAAGACCTAACTAAAGCTGAATTTAAAGTTGAAGCTACTGCATATGATGGTTTTGTTGAAACATTTAAGGCAAAATTATTTGCATACGAGGATAAAGGTGACTATTATGAAGTGATTTGTTCATATACAACTGTTGTTGCAGATAAGACTGTTACTTTATATACTGATAAGTTCATTATAGAAAAGAATATTGTTGAACCTACTCCAGAACCTACTCCTGAACCAACACCAACACCAGAACCATCTGGACCTGAAACACCAGAACCAACACCAGATCCAGAACCTCAAAAGGGATGTTTTGGTAGTGTGATTTCATCAATGACAAGTGTGATTATTCTTAGTGGTGTAATTATTGCAGTTAGAAGAAAAAAAGAAGAATAAAATTAAAAAAAACTTGCAATCGTAATAAAAAATGATATAATATTAAAGGACGTTTTCTTTGTAATAGGATTATCCTCTAGTCCATTACTAGGAAAAACGCGAAAATAAGTACAAATTAGGAGGAAATAAAAATGTTAAGTACTGAATTAAAAGCTCAAATCATTAAAGAATTTGGAAAGAATGAAAAGGATACAGGTTCAACTGAAGTTCAAATTGCATTATTAACTCATGAAATTAATCAATTAAACGTTCACTTTGAAACTCATATTCATGACTTCCATTCTAAGAGAGGTTTAATGACTAAGATTGGTCAAAGAAGATCTTTATTAAACTACTTAAAGAACAAAGATTTAGCTGCATACGAAGCATTAATTAAGAAATTAGGATTACGTCGTTAATTCAAGGGATACCGAAAAGGTATCCTTTTTTCTTTTATTAAATAATGAATTATTTAAATTATTAAAATTATTATCGAATTTTATATAAAAACATATTGTAAACGTTTCCAAAATATAATATAATATAGTATGGTAAAAACGTTTACAAGTTTTTAAAAAATTTATAAAAAAGGAAGGCAAATTTATGAAAAAAAGACTTTTAATTAGTTTACTTGCTGTAGGTGCTATTTTCAGTCTTGCTGCTTGTCAAAAAGAAATTTTTGAAGTTTCTTTTGATAACCAAGGTACTGTTGAAACAGTAGAAGTTACTGAAAATGGCTTAATTGTTGAACCTACTGCGCCTACTAGAGAAGGTTACACATTTGGCGGATGGTATTTAGATGCTGAATGTAAACAAAAAGTTGATTTTGAAACTTATAAAGTAGTAGGTGATGTTACATTATATGCACAATGGTTAATTAATTCTTATACTGTATCATTTGAAGAAAATGGTGGAAGCAGTGTTGAAGATATAACAGTAGAATATGGTAAGCCAGCTACAATGCCTGCTAACCCTACAAAAGAAGGACACAATTTTGTAGGATGGTTTGTAGATCAAAATTTAACTCAACCATATACTAACGGTGCAATCAAGGGAAATACTACATTATATGCTAAGTGGAGAAGTGCAGTTATTTATACTGGTACATTCTCTGGTGAAGCTACATATAATAGTGAAGATGGAACTTATTCATTTGAATTAGATTTACCACTTTGGGGTAGATTCAGTGTATTCTACAATAAAGAAGTAATCTCTGCAAATGATGAAAATTTAGTAATTACTGGTTACTTCACAGAAGGTGCTGCTGACTGGACAATGAATTTATATTGTGATGTTCCAGAAAATGGTGTTGATGTTGACTATACAACATTCATTACTTCTACAGGTGGTAAATATCGTGTTACTTATGATCCAGCTAGTCATACATTAGATTTCCAAGATGCAACTCCACCTATTGAAATTCCTCAAGAAGGTTTCTGTTTCCAATATACAGATGCATCTTCTAATAAATTAGGTGAAGCAACTTCTGTTGAAGCTAATGCTGATGGTAGTTATACATTTACTGTTGAACTTGCTGCATGGAGACATGTTAAGATGTATTATAATGGTGAAGTTGTTGATACTGCACTTAATGCTACATTACAATCTTCTGGTAATATCTATATTGGTAGTGGTAAAGATCCATCATATGCATTCTTTACTAACCAAGCTGGTAAGTTTGAATTTACTTATATTCCTGCAACTGATGGTGGTATGGCAGTAGTTAAGGCTGGTCCTTATAAGGATCCATCTGAAATGCCTACTGGTGTAGCATTTGGTTATACTATTACTCAAGGTACTGATGCTGTTGAAGTATTAGCTGATGCTAGTGAAGTGACTGTTGAAAATGGTGTTTATACAGTTACTATTACACTAGAACAATGGAGATATGTTGTTATTTATGTTGATGGTGTTGCAGTTCCAGTTGCTGATATGATTATTTCAGGTGATGGATGGGTTGATGGTACTCATGCTTCAAGTTCAAATGGTTCATTATATGTTCCTGAAGATCCTACTCATTTAATGACATCTCAAAAAGTTGATGGTGGCATTCAATATACTATTTCTTATGATCCTATTGGCAAGACATTAGTTATCGATAATTTATTAGTTGATGAACAAGATCAAACTGATAAATTGATTGTTGGTGGTACTTTTGAACAAGTTTTAGAAGCTGTAGATGGTGTGTATACTTTACAAGCTACTTTCGCAATATGGAATAGATTCTCTTTCACATTAAATGGTGTTGAATTAACAACAGAAAATACTACTATTACTGGTTGTTTCTTAAACGATGCTAATGCTCCTTGGGATGAAAGATTCTATACTGAAGATGGAAAGGTATTCTTATATAGTGCAAAAGATGCGCGTGAATATGTTATTACTTATACAGTTGAAACTAATACTATTAATATAGCATTAGTAGAAGTTGAAGAAGAATCTGTTTATAAATTAGTTGCTGAAGCTAAAGGTTTATCTTGGACAGAAGAAACTCAATTAGGTGATTCTGGTATTTTCTTTGTAACTAACCAAGTTAAGACAGAGTCTTTAAAAATTGAAGGTGCTTCTTATGAAGCTGATGGTTTAACTTTCGAATTCCAATATTCTTTAACTAGCGGTAAAGTTCAATTAACTGATGGTGTATTCTTAAACGGTATTAAGTTAGTTTTAGCTGATTACACTAAAGTTACTTTATATGCTGCTCAAAAGAGTGGTAAAACTACAAATATTAAGATTCTTGATACTGACGGTAATGAAGTTACAGTTGCTAACTTATTAATTGATGGTGTTGCTGCTGATGCATGGAATACTTTACCAATTGATAAAGTTTCTAAATATGAATTTAATTTACCTGCTGGTACTTATTATTTAGGTGGTACTGGTGGTGGTGCTTACGTATATCAAGTAAACGTTGAATATGTTGAAGCTCCTACACCTGAAGAACCTACACCTGAAGAACCTGCTGATAACGTATGGCCTTTAGCAAATGATGAATATGCTCAAGTTATTACTGAAGCTGGTACTGCACTTTATGATGGTGCTGCATGGATTGCTAATGGATGGAGATTATATGTAGTTGTTGATGCTGAAGGTAGAATTGCTTATATGGTACAATTCCCACCTAATGGATATGGTAATCCAAACGAAACTTCATATGCTAGACATTCATTATATGCTCAAAAGAAATCTAACCCTGCTTTTGCTGATTTAGATTCTCAATGGAAAGTTGTTGTACCAGAAGGTGGTATGGCAATCGTTGTTTATGCTGCTGAGTCTTTTGTTACTAAACTTTTAGGTTCATATACTGAACATGGTGTAAATAATGCTAATGTTAATGTTGATAGCTTAAGATTAGTTTATGACGCTGAAAAAGCACAAATCGTTATTAATGAAGTTGATGAACCAGTTGTTGTTGGTGTTCACTATGAATATACAGATGTAGATGCTAAATTACTATCTGGCTTAGAAGCTACTTATGCTGAATCAACTCATAGTTATTCATTTAACGTTACTTTAAATCAATGGAGATATTTTGCTTTAACTTATAATGGTAAAGCTATCTCTTCTGAAACTACAACTGTTACTGGTGATTATGCTACTAATGGTATTTATCAAGATGCTAATGAAGGTATGAATAAATTCTGGTGTAATTTAACTGGTGGTAAAGAATTTGTTGTTACTTATTATCCTGCTACTAATACATTAGATATTACTTATGTAGTTCCTGTATTACCTGGTTTGACTTATGGTGGTACTCATAATGGTAATGTTGCCGAAGCAAATGAAAATGGTGAATACGTTGTTGAATTAACTTTTGCTCAATGGGGTAGAGTTGAATTCTATTTTGCTGGTCAATTAATTTCATCTGCAAGTACAACTGTTACAGGTGATTTTGCTGGTGCTTATAGTAATATTAAAATTAAAGAATTATACCATGATGATGGTAATACAACATTATTCTTATGTGCTTATGCTGATGGTGGAACTTATACATTCACTTATAATCCAAATAAGAATACATTACATATTGAAGATGATTTAATTACAACTACAGGTTTTGAAATTGCTGAAACTGCTGGTGTTGCTGCAACTAACCAACATATTTATGTTAATAGTGTAGCTGTTACTAATAATTTTGCTGTATCTGGTACATTAGTTATTGGTACAGCTGGTAATAACCCTCATATCCAATTCTCATTAGATGATTCTAACTTTAATAATAGATTCTTATTATGGGATCAAGATAATAATGGTTCATTTATATCTTCATATGCATTTGCTGGTTCTCATAGACATGCAGTTGGTAAAGGATCAGTTGTTGCAGGTGAAGAAGTTCAATTTGAAGTTGTTACTACAGTAAAACATTCTTATTTCTATATTAATGGCGTTTTAGAATTCGTATTCTTAAATATGAATGCTCAAAACTTCGTAATTGGTGGAGAAAAAGTTCAAGTTACTGTAACAAATATTAAAACTGTTACTAGTGCTGATGAAGCAGGTTGGGCTGAAGTATTAGCAAGACCTGAAATGGTTAGATATGAAGCTACAGTTAATCCTGTTGCTAAGGCTTTAATTCATACTGATGAAATTAAGAATACTACATCTATTATAATCCCAACAAATACAAGTATTGGTTCTACAAATACTGAAGTTTATAAGAATGGTGAAGCATTATACAATAATTATTCTATTTCTGGTAAGATTACAGCTACTAAGACAGCTAATAATCCTCATATTCAATTCTTATTTGCTAATGGTAAGAGATTCTTATTATGGGATAATGATTCTAATGGAACATATCAACTTGGATGGCAAGATGCAAGTGGACATAAGAATAACCAAGGTACTATAAAAATTGATTCAGGTGTAGAAGCAACATTTGAACTTGTATGTACTGCTAAACATGCATATTTATATATTAATGGTGAATTAGCATTAGTATACTATAATATTAATCCTACATCATTAAATATTGGTGCTCAAAATACTGAATTAAGCATGACTGAATTAGTTGTTACAACTAGTGCAGATGCTGAATGGGCAAATATATTAGCAAGAGAAGAAATTGCAACATATGAAGCAAGTGAAGAAACTGCTTGTAAAGTTGTTTTAGCTTAAATATTTTAAATAATAGGACACATATCTTTTGATATGTGTTTTATTTTTTAAAAATATGATGATTTTAAACTGATTTTGTAGTAAAATATATACGGAGGAATGATTACGATGGATAAAAAATATTTTGAAGAATTATTATCTTTTTATGAAAAAGAATTAGATAATACGTTAGATTTTTGGTATAACCATGGCTATGATAAAGTAAATGGTGGTTTTTATACTTGCTTAGAAAGAAATGGAGATGTATTTGATACTGATAAAGCTGTTTGGGCTCAAGGTAGAGGATTATGGGTTTTTGCAAAAGCATATAATTTTATTAAAAAAGACGAAAGATATTTAAAAGCTGCTATTGATGCATATGATTTTATTACAAAGAATTGTTATGACTCTGATAATAGAATGTTTTTTACTGTTACTGGCGATGGTAAATCAATTCAAAAGAGAAGATATTGGTTTTCAGAAAGTTTTGCAGTAGTTGGTTCTGCTGAATTATATCGTGCAACTAATGATCCAAAATACCTAAAAACTGCAAGAGACACTTTTGATACATTATTAAAGGTTAAAAATGGAGAAATTAAGACTTTACCTAAGTATAATCCTGAAACAGTTAATGCTATTGGTCTTGCAAGTCCAATGATTTTAATTATTACAACTCAAATTTTAAGAGATATTGATAAAGAAAGAACTGATTATTATAATAGTATTATTGATTTAGGAATTAAAGAATTAATGCTTCATTATCATCCAGAAATTAAAGCAGTTTTAGAAAATGTTGCTCCTGATGGTAGTTTAATTAATGGTTCAAGAGGTAGATTAGTTAATCCTGGACATTCAATTGAAGCAAGTTGGTTTTTAATGGAAGAAGCACGCTATCGAAATGATGATAATTTATTAAATATTGCTTTAAATATCTTAAATTGGAGTTTTGAACTTGGTTGGGACAAAGAATATAACGGTTTATTATATTTTGTAGATGTATGCAGTAAACCTGTTCAAGCTTTAGAATGGGATATGAAATTATGGTGGCCTCATAATGAAATGCTTATTGCTTTTTTAATGGCTTATAAAATTACTAATGACGAAAAATATTTAGATAAATATAAATTAGTTCACGAATATACTTTTAAGCATTTTAAAGATGAAGAATATGGCGAATGGTATGGATATTTAAGAAGAGATGGTGTTGTTTCGACTGATTTAAAGGGTAATATATTTAAAGGTCCATTCCATATTCCTAGATGTGAATTAGAAAATATATTACAAATTAAAGAAATTTTGAATAAATAGTATTTAATCCTAAGCTTTTGCTTGGGATTTTTCATATTTTACTGTATAATTATATTAAACTATTCATTATTAATTAAATCGGAGGTTTCTATGAAAAAATATATCGTTTTATTTTTATCTTTATTTTTAATTATTTTATCTAGTTGTAATGTTGAAAAGACTAAAGAACCTACTAAAAAAGAAGAATCTTATGAGATTATAGGTACTGAATTTAGGTTATCTTCAATTGTAGATGAAACTTTAGATGATGGAACAAGAAGTTATGCTGTAATCGCTCCATTTACTGATACATATAATATTAAATGTACTAAAACTTCTAAAATTATTATTTATACAGAAACTAAAATATTAAAAGAAGGTATAGATAATATAGAAGTAAGTCTAGAAAAAGATCATAAATATGGTATAAAAGTTGAAACAAATGGTACTAAAATGAATTTCAAACTTCATGTTGAAGCTATAAATCATAAAATTACTATACCTTATGATGTTAATGAACCTATTGATATATCTAGTTATTCAACTACATCTAATGGAACAGATCCATTATGTGATGCTAATATAAATTATACAAAAAGAAGTGGTGGTAAATATATTTATTCTAATAATCCTGAATTAATTCCTGCTGATTCAGTTGGAAAAGCATTTATTAGTAATTCAGGATTAGAAGGTGATGTATTCTTTACTTTTGAACATGCCAATTATAGTGGAAGACCTATTTATTTAGGATATCAATTAAAAAACGAAGGAAATACAGATGTTTTTGTGACAGTTACAAATATAGGATATCAAGCTGGTGGTACTTGGTTTGGTCAATTTGCTTGGTTTGATTATTATAATACTTCATTTACTTTACCAGAAGATTATTTAGCTAATATGGATAGATTTTCTAATTATGATTATGCATATCAAACATATACTCCAAGAATTTTTGCCCCAACCACTTATAGACTACCTGCAGGTCAATATTTTTATGTGATTGGTGGTACGACTGCTGATGCATATAATAATATTAGTGTTGATAATTCTGCTGATAAATTGTTAGAAGTTAATAGATGTGCAAATGGAAATGTTAAATTTAATGTTACTGGTGGTACGGTTACTGGAACTTTCTATGCCTATGAAAATATTAGTGAAGTATTGGCTCCTCAAACCCAACAAGGATATAGAATTGGAAATTATGCAGCTCAATACTCTGGAATTGCGGATCATGCTGGAGTTATTGATAATTATGCAACTTGGATTTTTAATGATGAAACTAAACCTGGAAATTTACCTGTTAAATATATAAATATGTATGATAATAATGTTCCTGCTAAAACTAATCCTTATGCTGAGTATCTAAATGAAAGCCATGAGACAGTAGGTGCTATTTCTTGGATTACCCATTTAAACCCACAAAATGATCACAGAGCTGTAGGTATGGACATTGTAGAATTTGATTGGGTAGATACTTGGGGTTCACCTATCAAAATTGATAATTACCATGCTGATGGAAGTGGTGCTCCTGCAAATACTGCTAATTGGATGATTGAATATCAAGAACATTACACTTTTGTTAATCAAGGAGACAATAGTAGAACTATAACTTTAGGTTTAAAAGATGGTGGTACTTTAGCTATTATGTTACGTAATAGCCAAACTGGTGAAGTTCTATCTACTTATTATACTATGGGGCTAAATAACAGTATAAATATTTCTTCTTAATTCTACTTATTTTATTGAAAAAATACCTATTTTGTGGTATAATATAGGTACAGATAAAAAGAGTGTGAATTATAATGAAAATGGCAATTACTGAAGCTGCAAAATTT
>JBGVRA010000091.1:0-33119 GCA_045127955.1 Anaeroplasmataceae bacterium | reverse complement strand
TGAATTAAATTCAACACAGCTATAATTCACTTAATTTTATAAGCGTCTTTTTATTAGGTAATTGTCCTGGACTTTTAAAAAATGCTAAAATCAGGCACTTTTTGTTTTTGTCTCGCTTAACAATTATCTTTCACACTTATCCTCCTATTTTTTTGGAATTTGCATTGTAACACAGTGGATATTTCCACCACCAAGTAAAATTTCTCTACTATCTAGTTGATAAACATCTTTATCTTTATAAAACTCTTTCAATAGTAAATAAGCTTCTTCATCTTCTTTACAACCAAATTTTGGTACAATAACGAACTTATCAGATTGATAAAAATTAACATATGAAGCAGCTAATCTATTTCCAGCTAATCTTTTTTTAGCATCATCATTAATAACTAAAGTAGATGCTTCTTCAGTTGTCATAACTAAATTAGTAGGAACATTAACCATAATTACCTTTAGCTTATTACCTAATGCATCACACTCATTAATTAATTTATTATAGGCATTCATAGAATATTGATATTGTAAATCATTTTTATCTTCACAAGTAGCAAGTAAAACTATGCCTTTATCTAAAAAACAAGCCATATTATCAACATGTTCATTTGTTTCATCTTCAACAATTCCATTATCTAACCAAATAATCTTTTTTATTCCTAAATATTCTTTTAAATATTTTTCTATTACATCAATGCTTACATTATTTCTCCCCTTAGAAAGTAAACAAGCTTTTGTAGTAATTAATGTTCCCATACCATCTGTATGAATTGAACCGCCTTCTAAAATAAATGATTCTAATTCATAATAATCATTATCAAAATACTTTATTAATTGTTTCCCTAAATTATCATCATCAAAATAATCATTGTATAGCCCATCAACCATACCTCCCCAAGCATTAAATCTAAAATCTACAGCCCTAATATCGTCACCTTTTTTAACATATATTAAAGTATTATCTCTTGCCCAAGAATCATTATAAGATACATCTAAAATATAAACATTATTTAACCCAACAAATTTATCATAATTTTTAACTCTTTTATCAACACCTAAATAAACTTTTTCATACTTACTTATTATTTTAACTAGTTCATAAAAACAATCCAATGCAGGTGTTGCATTATCACGCCACGTGTCTAATCGGTATGGAAGTAGTACAATAGTTCCTTCGTGAGAATTCCATTCAGCAGGCATCACGTACCCATCAAGTAAAGGATTACTATTTAATTTCTTCATAAAATTCATCAAGCCTTTCTTGATATTGTTCTAAATGTTTCCACTTTTCAATATCGATAATTGCAACAGTGCCATCATCAAAATCAGATAATACTGTAGCATTTGTTGATCTATAGTATTTAATTCTATCAATTATATCTTTAGTAAATACCTCACCAGGAATAATAAGTGGTATACCAGGTGGATAAATCATAATAGATTCTTTTGATACACCATTAACAGCATCATCTAAATTAACTCTTTTTAATGGAGCATGAAATGCTGTTCTAGGACGTAAAACACCATTAGAAAACTTAATATCATAATGATATTTAGGATATGAATCATCTAATTTTAAATATTTAGCTGAAATATTTTTTAATGCCATTATCAATTTATCAATATGTATTTTTTTAGATCCAATAGCAACAATACCTAATATAGTATAAGCTTCCGCAAGTTCCATTTGAATTTGATATTCATCTTTCAACAAATTATATAATTCAAAACCATTTAAATTAATATGTTCTAATTCAATAACTAACTTTGTATCATCATAATCATAAACACCTTTATCTAAAAAATGTTCTCTTCCTTTAGTTCTAAAACCAGGAATACGATTAATTTCTTTTCTTGCATAATTAGCCAAATTAATAATATCATTCATTTGTTCTTGGCCATTTAAAGCCATGTATTTTCTAGCAGCATCAAGCGATGCAATAAGTAGTGTGGATGGAGATGTAGTATTAATAACAGCTAGTGATTTACTGATATCATAATGACTAACTCTATCACCTTTTCTTAATAAAACTGAAGATTGAGTTAATGAACCAATCATTTTATGTAAAGATACTGCAGATAAATCCGCTCCACATTCCATCGCAGATTCAGGTCCATAATGATTAAATGCAAAATGAGCACCATGAGCTTCATCAGCAAGCACAACCATATTGTGTTCATGAGCTAAATCTACTATCTTTTTAAGATCAGAAACAGCACCAAAATATGTAGGATGAATAACAAAAACAGCTTTAGCCTTCGGATTATCAATTATAGCCTTAGTATATGCTTCTACTGTAGGTTGGTTAGATATTTCTAGATCATAATCAAATTCAGGATTAATAAATACAGGTCTAGCACCTGAAACAATTAATCCATTAATAACTGATTTATGACAGTTTCTAGGTAAAATTATTTTATCACCCTTATCACATGTTGCCATAATCATAGCAATAATGCCTGATGATGTACCATTAATTAAAAAAAATGCTTCATCGGCTCCATAAGCACTTGCCATTAAATTTTGAGCTTCAACAATAACACCACTAGGATGATTTAAATTATCTAATCCACGTGGAGCATTAACATCACATTTAAAAGTCATATCTCCTACTAACTTCTTAAAATCATTATCTACATTTCCCATATGATGTCCTGGAACATCAAGTGGTGAAACATTTTCCTTTAAATACTTTTTCAAAGCATCTAAATAAGGTGTATTCTTTTGTTCTTTCCTATCCATAATAACCTCCTATAATTCATTCCATCCTAAACCATTAATTTCATGAGCTCTATGAATTGTAATAAAAGCATCTTTATCATAAATTGATACAATACTAATTAAATCTCTATACTCTCTAACAGAAAACGAAACCATAACTATTTTTTTATTTTCTTTTGAATAACCACCTAAACAATCAATAATTGTAGTAGTTCTATCTAATCTACTAATAACTTCATTATTAATTTCTTCATACTTAGGTGTAATAATTTGAGCAATAAAAGCTTTAGTTTCACCTAAGAATATCTTATCTATAACAATAGCACAAATAAAAGCTGAAGTAATACCTAATAATGAGACAACCAAGTCTTTAATTACAAATGCACCAAGCAATATTAAAATGACATCTATTACAAAAATAATAACTGAACTTTTAACTTTTTTAAAGTACTTACAAATAACAAAAGCTAAAACATCAAGCCCGCCTGTAGTACCACCACCTAAAAAGGTAATAGCACAACCAGCACCAACAAATGCTCCACCAAATATGGAAGCAAGTAGGATTGATATTTCTTTATAATTAGAATTATTAGCTAAATTGAAAAATCCATTTAAAACATTAGAATCAACTAATCGATAAGACAGTGAAAAGATAATAGGATAAACAATCGTAGAAATTAATGTTTTAATTGCAAAACTCTTACCTAATATTATAACACCAATTCCATATAATAGCCAAGTAATAATACTAATATAAATATCAATACTTCCTTCAAAAGATAAAAATGAGTTTATAATTATCGCAACACTAGAAACACCACCAGTTACTAGGTCAAAAGGAACAATAAAAATACCTGTTCCAAAAGCTAAAATACTTGTTCCTAAAATAATTAATATAATATTTTTTAAACTATATTTTTCCATTTTTCTCCTCCTAATAGAAAAGAAAAGACTACATGATTAAAAACGTACAAACGTTATTATCACATAGTCTTATCAATTAAGCCTTAGCATTATCAAATGTTCGGTTAATTATATTAACATATGATCTTTGAAAGTTAGCTAAAATATCACCTTTATAATTCTTAATACTACCATCATCTAGAATAATATCTACTTCCTTAGGATAGTATTTATCGAAAGCAATACCTATAGCACGATCATAAGCATTCCAATAAAGTGTGGTATCATAACTATTAACACCATTTTTCACTTCTTCATTATATATAGTTCCAATATTATCGAAACTATTATTTTTTAAATCGACTAAATCTTCATATACATCTATAAAAGGTGTATTATAGCTAACATAATAAGCATTCTTATAAGCAACATCATTCTTTTCAATACCAAAATTTCTACTACACATAAAATTAATAAATTCAATTGCTAAATCATAATGCCTTGCATTTTTAGTAATTACTAGATTATCGCAAAATGCAATAGTGTCATCAGGAATAAAAATATCAAATCCAATTTGATAATTTCTACCATTCACACTATATATTCTATCATTACTAGTTAAAATTTCAAGCATTTTTGAAATTTCTTCTTCTAAGATATCACCATTAGTATATGCATCTACAACTCTTTTAGCCGCTTCTTCACAATAATAATATAAAAAATCACCAGTCCACATAAACCCAACATCGATATTTCCTACAACTATATCTTTTTTTATATTATCTGTTCCCCACGCATCAAAACCAGCATTTTTAACAGTATTTAATAATATTTTTAAACTAGCATCATCTAAAGGTTTAGTAGAATCAAATCCCAAATACTTACAGACAGCATAATAATCATGTAAATATGAATTATACATCGCAACTTTTGTCCCACTTGGTAAACTAGATTTATCAAACAAAGCACTCCACTGATTATCACTATTAATAATAGCGGCCTCTAATCCTTCTTTTTTTGTAGAATACATAATTCCCCAAGTTCCCCATAAGTAAGGAACGTAATAATCAGTAATACCACTATAATATGATTCCATAGTTTTACTAATACCACAAACCCCAGGTAATCTATTATCTAAACTATAATTAGTTATTTTAGAAAAATCTAACTTAGCCAACATATCATTTTGATACATTTTCATCACCATATAATCGCTAGGTGAAACCACATCATAGACCGTTGTTCCACCACGCACCTTTGAATAAAACTTCTCATTAGAATCAGCTAAATCCATCATTACATTTACGTTATATTCTTTTTCAAAACAACTAATCATATCTTCATCAATATATTCTCCCCAATTTAAAAATAATAATATATCTTTGCTTTGACAAGAACATACTAAAAACATAAAAATAATACTTAATAATAAACTAATGTTTCTTTTCACGACCCTTACCTCCTTTTATGAAGTAATAAGAAATAACTATCAACATAGTTACTAAAGTAAGTAAAGTTGAAAAGGCATATACGCCTGGAAACAATGACTTTCTACCAATTGATGAATAAATCCAAATAGATAATGTGTTAAAACCGTTACCTGTAGTGAAATATCCAACAACAAAATCTTCAAAGCTAATCGTAAAAGCAAGAACAACACCAGAAAATATTCCTCCCTTAACAGCAGGAATAATTACCTTAAGAATACTTTTAAAAGGTCTAATTCCTAAGTCTAAAGCTGCATCCATTAAATTTGGATCCATCTCCTTCATTTTAGGTAATACTGAAAGAATAATATAAGGAAAAATAAAGAAAATATGACTGATTAATATTGTCCAAAATCCAAAAATATAATTATTAATAGGTAGTAATAATGAAAAAATTAACATCAATGATATACCAGTAACGATATCGGCATTAAGCAAAGGAATATTATTTAAAAGTAATATTCTACTTTTAAGTTTAGGGGGTAAATAAAATATACCAATAGCAACAAAAGTTCCTAATACTGCAGCAACTAATGTAGCCACAATAGAAACCATAAAAGTATTAATAATTGAACTATTTAAAGTATCTTTTGTAAACATTTCAAGATAGTTTTGCCAAGTAAAACCAGTAAATTCAGTTGTTGAAGAAGATGAATTAAATGATTGAATAGCAATTAATATAATTGAAATATATAACATCAAAATACTAAAACTAATTAATACAATCTTAATAACTTTCCAAACAAACTTTAAAATCTTATAATCATGAAAACCATATTCTTCTAATCTGGCCTTAGGATAATTCATCATAATAAAGTTTCTCCTTCCTTATCTACCTTATTTACAAGAAGGATAGAACCTAATATAACAACAAGCATAACAACTGCTAAAACGGCACCTTGATTATAAAACATATCAATAAACATTTTTTCAATAATATTACCAATTAAAGTAACCTTACCATCACCTAAAATCTGAGGAATCGCAAACCCAGATAAACAAGGAAGTAAAACCATTGTAGCACCACTAATAACGCCCTTAAGTGATAAAGGAACAATAACGGTCCAAAACTTCATAAAATCTGTCATACCAAGGTCCGTTGCTGCTTCTTCTAGTGATGGATCTATTTTTTCTAGTGAAGTATAAATAGGTAACACAATAAAAGGCAAATAAGTAAAAACCATACCCAATATTATAGCTAAATCAGTTCCAATAATATTTATACCTTTAATCCCAAGTAAATCCGTAATCATATTATTAGGTTTAAATATATTAGATAATGCAGAAATACGAAGTAATATATTAGTCCACATTGGTAAAATTAATAATAATAAAACTAGATATTTATGTTTTAATTTAGATTTGTATAAACTATAAGCTAATAAATATCCAAAAAATATACAAATAACAGTAGTTAAAACACTAAATTTAACTGAATTAATAAAAGCTTTAATTGTTGCCTTATCAGCAAGAATAGAAAAATTAAACATAGTAAAACTCATATCATCTAATATTATTCCTTCTGCATCAACAAACATTAAACCTATCATAATCAAAACAGGTAAACAAGCAAAAACATATAACCAAATAAAATATGGTTTAGCTAATCTATCTAAACGATGTGTATTTAGGCTAGATTTTTTTAATTTATTAATCATTGGATTAGAGTTTTGCATGAACCATCAACCTTCATTAAACAAATTTCATAAGGGTCTACTGTAAGTCCTACTTCCTGATTTGGTTTAACATCTTCATAAGTATGAACTACTACTTCATGACCTTCTAAATCAACAATAAGTTCATTATGAACACCCTTAAAAATCGCAGAAATTACATTACCAACCAATTTAGCCTTTTCTAGAGGAACCACATCCCAATCCTCTGGTCTAATAACAACATCAACTGGTTCATAATCATCAAACACATAACCAACACAATCAAAATCAACACCTAAAAAAGAAACTCTGTTATTTCCTTTATATACTCCATCAAAAATATTTGATTCACCAATAAAGTTAGCAACATATCTATTAACTGGTTCATTATAAATATCCTTTGGAGTACCAAGTTGTTGAATAATTCCATCTTTCATTACACAAATACGATCACTCATTACCATTGCTTCTTCTTGGTCATGAGTAACAAAAATAAATGTGATACCTAAATTCTTTTGCATTTCCTTTAGTTCATATTGCATATTTTGACGAAGTTTTAAATCAAGTGCAGATAAAGGTTCATCTAATAATAAAATTTTAGGTTTTAAAATAATAGCTCTTGCAATAGCAACTCTTTGCATTTGCCCACCAGACATATTAGTTATTTTTCTTTCTTCAAAACCAGATAAATTAACCATTTTCAAAGCATTACTAACACTAATTTTTAATTTTTCATCAAGTTTTCTATTAATATCAACAAACGAAATCTTAGAAGCTTTTTCACCACTATATCCCTTTTTAATTCTATCACTAATAATCTCTTTTTTTATCTCCTCAATGCCTCCATAAAAATTAATCATAAACTTACGGCCTCTATTTTTCAGACCAAAAGCCACATTACTAGATACATTTAAATGAGGAAATAATGCATATCTTTGAAAAACAGTATTAATAGGTCTAGCATAAGCAGGAAGATCATTAATAATTTTACCATCGATAATAATATCTCCTGAATCAGGGTTTTCAAAACCACCAATCATACGAAGTGTAGTTGTCTTACCACATCCAGATGGTCCTAAAAGAGTCAAAAACTCATTTTCATAGATTGTTAAATCTATATTATCTACAACAGTTAATGCTCCATATTTTTTAACAATGTTATGAAGCTCAATAATCGGTTTTTTCAACGCAGTGTACCGACTTAGAAGAAAAATATCTTCTTCTATTTCCTTTCTTATAAAATACCAAGAAATATTGGACGAAATAATTATACAAAATTTTGCCAAATATACAATAGAAATTATATATTTTTTAAATATATAAAGAAAAAAAATAAAACTCTACAAGCAGAATTTATACATATTCTAACTATGTAGAGTTTTATACTAAATATTAATCTAAAATATGATATAAGAAATAAGGAGTTTGTTCTAACCAACTAGGCCAATCATGAGGTTTATCATAACCCCAATAATCACACCATGCAGGAACATTATGATATCTAAATTCTTTATCCATTGTTCTAGTTTGTTCTAAGCATTCTTCTTCCCAATTTCCTTGACCAACACATAAAATAATTCTAGATTTTCTATATAAATCCAAGTAATGATGATCTAAACTCATTGCATGAAGTGAATCAATTGGTGAATTAAGGAATGTTAATTCATCACTATAATTTTCAAAGAAGAAACTAGATTTATAAATGCCAGATAAAGCAAGTACAGCATCAAAAATATCAGGTCTTCTTAAGAAGAAATTAGCAGCATGGTAAGCACCCATTGAACAACCATAAGCCATAATACCAGAAGCAACGCCTCCACCATTACCATAAGTATTAATCTCATATACTCTATTGACAAACTCATTACAAATATAGTTATAGTATTTTTCTTGATATTCAATTCGATCTCTACTATTTTTCCATTTAGCACTCCATGATTCTAAATCAACAGAATCAACACAGAAAACTTGAATCTTACCTTGTTCAATATACCAACTAATTGAATCAATCAATCCCCTTGACTCATAATCAAAAAACTTACCATCTTGGCATGGAAATGCAATACATGGTTTTCCTGCATGCCCATATACTTTAAATTCCATATCTTTGCCAAGACAATGACTATATTCTTTATAATATTCTACTTTCATTATCTTCACCTACTCAAAAATATATTGATTAATAACCATTTCTAAATATTCTTGACGTCCTGAATCACATAAAACATCATCATGGTCTAATGCATATAGTGCTAAATCTTCTAATGTAACACAACCATTTTCAATCGCTTTACCAATTCCAACATTATAAGATGAATATCTATTCTTCTTAAAATCTTCTAAAACTTGATCTTCTAATAATCTAGCAGCAATTCTTAATCCCTTAGCAAAAGTATCCATACCAGCAATATACCCTAAGAATAAATCTTCATCAGTGTAACTTTGTCTTCTTACCTTAGCATCAAAATTTAGTCCACCAGTTCCTAAACCACCATTAAGTAATACTTCATACATCGCAAGTGTTGTATCGTAGATATTAGTAGGGAATTGGTCAGTATCCCAACCAAGTAACATATCGCCTTGGTTAGCATCAATAGATCCTAAAACACCATTAATTCTAGCAACAGCAAGTTCATGTTGGAATGTATGAATAGCAAGTGTTGCATGGTTAGCTTCTATATTCATCTTAAAATCATTTTCTAAACCATATTCTTTTAAGAATCCTAAAACAGTTTGTACATCAAAATCATATTGATGTTTTGTTGGTTCTTTTGGTTTAGGTTCAATTAATAATTGAGCATTTAATCCAGATTTTTTATTATAATCTCTAGCCAATGTTAATAATTTAGCATAATGATCAAACTCAAGTTTTAAATCCGTATTTAGTAAAGTATCATATCCTTCTCTACCGCCCCAGAATACATAATTCTTACCACCAAGTTTTTTTGTTGCATCCATAGCATTTTTAATTTGAGCAGCAGCATATGCAAAAACATCTGCATTAGGACTAGTTCCAGCACCTGCTAAATAACGTTTATGATTAAAACAATTAGCAGTTCCCCATAGACACTTAATATTAGTTCCTTCCATCTTCTTTAACATATAATCAGTAACAAGTTCTAAAGCCTCATTAGATTCTTTTAAAGTAGGCATCTCAGGTGCTATATCGCGATCATGAAAACAAAAATATTCAATACCTAATTTCTCCATTAATTCAAATCCAGCATCAACTTTATTATAAGCTTCTTGAATTAAATCAGCATCTTCAAAAGTTCTAACCATAGTATTACCACCAAATTGATCAGACCCTTTAGCGCATAATGTATGCCACCAACTCATCGCAAATTTTAAATGTTGGGCCATTGTTTTACCTAAGATAACTTCGTCTTTATTATAATATTTAAAAGCTAAAGGATTTTTTGATTTAGGTCCTTCATAATTAATTTTACCAATTTTAAAATACTCTTTCATTTTATTCCACCTCATATGCTATTTTATAATAATCTTTTAAGCTTAAATAAGCTTTCTTATATATTTCATATCCTTTTTTATATACATCAACCATATTTTTATCAGGTTTTTCGATATCCATTCTAGAAATAATAGCTTCACAAGCATCATTTATACTAGCGTATTCTTCGTTTGCAACCATCGCTAATATCGCAACACCTAAGCAGCCACCTTCTTGTTGGTAGATTCTTTCAACAGAAGTATTTAAAATACTAGCAATAATACTTCTCCAAAGCTTACCCTTAGCTCCACCACCACTAATTCTAACCATATAATTTCCACTAGGTAATAAAGTAAAGCAGTCTTTTAAACTGTAACCAACACCTTCTAAAACAGCTCTTACCATATCACCAATTGTCGTATTTTGTCTTATTCCAATAAAAGTACCACTTGCATAAGGGTCTAGGTGAGGAGTTCTTTCTCCATTTAAATATGGTAAATAAATAATATTAGATTTAGCATCTTTTGCAAGTTCATTCAAATCATTATAACTGAAATTTGAAGCTAAATTTTCTTTAAACCATTTATATGATAAACCACATCCATTAGTAACACCCATAACGTGATACGTATCAGGAATTGCATGCATAAATACTTGCATTGACTTAATATTTTTAATATCATCTTTATCTATGGGAGTAAATACAACCCCAGATGATCCTAAAACAATACTAGCATCATATTTTTTAATAATACCATTACCGATAGCTCCTGCTGCTTGATCACCAGCACCACCAACAATAAAACAATTACTATCTAAACCAAGTTCTAAACATAGTTCTTCTTTAATATAACCACTAATATCTTTGGATTCAAGTAAAGATGGCATCCAATTAATATCAAAATCAAAATAATCTAATAATTCCTTTGAAAACTCTTTTTTGTAAATATCAATCATCTGCATACCAGAAGCATCAGAATATTCAGTTTTAAAACTTCCAGTAAGCATATATCTAATGTAATCCTTTGGTAAACATACTTTCTTAATCTTACTAAAAATTTCAGGTTCGTTATTTTTAACCCATAATAATTTAGATAAAGTAAAAGAAGGAACAACTTCATTACCCGTTATATTCTTTAAACGTTCATTACCAAAACTATTTTTAATTTCTTCTGCTTCCTTAAAAGCTCTATTATCACACCATATAATACTATTTCTTAAAACATTATCAAATTCATCTAATAAAACTAATCCGTGCATTTGACCAGATAAGCCAATTCCTGTTATTTTATAACCTTTACTAGTAATTTCTTTAATAGCACCACACACAGCATTGTACCAATCAACTGGATTTTGTTCAGCATATGAAGGCTTAGGATTAAACAATTCATATTCCTTAGTTACATCCATATACACTTTGCCATATTTATCAAAACAAACAGCCTTAGTACCACTTGTTCCAATATCTATACCCAAATAATAATTCAAACTAACATCTCCTTACTTATACAAAACAACACTATTATCTAAAACACTTTTAGTTACATACGTATTACAACCAATAATAGAATTATTCCCTATAACCGTATTACCGCCTAAAATAACAGCATTAGCGTAAATTGTAACATTATCTAAAATAGTAGGGTGTCTTTTTTTATTTTTAAGATCATAAGCATTACTTAAAGAAATTGCCCCTAAAGTAACACCTTGGTAAATCTTAACATAATTACCAATAATTGTAGTCTCGCCTATTACTATCCCTGTTCCATGATCAATAAAAAAATGATGTCCAATCGAAGCCTTAGGATGAATATCAATTCCAGTAATACCATGAGCATACTCACATAACATCCTAGGAAATATCAATATCCCCATTTTATCTAGTTTATGACTCACTCTATAAATCATAATACTAAAAATACCAGGATAGCACCAAATCACTTCTTCTTTTGATTTAGCTGCAGGATCAGATGCTAAAAACATTTCTATATCTAACTCCATCATTTTTTTAATATCATCTAGATCTAAAATATATTTTTCCTTTATATCTAAACATAATAAAATATCATTAAATAAATAATTAATTTCATTATAACAATCTTTTTTAAACAAAATATATTCTTTTAGCAAATAACAAAACTCATCAATTTTTTTATCAATACGCATAATTTCACCCAATACTATTATACGTATGACTAAACTAAATGATTTTTACAGCTTTTCCATTTGTTAAATATATCATTTTTAATGCATCTTCATCAAATTCATCAGCATATATAGTTAAAGGCTTATCTAATACACCTCTACATCTAACTCTTATACCTGTTCCTTTTCTAATTAGTTCAAGTTTTAACAATTCATCTCTTGTTATCACATCATCACTTGAAAAATGATCACTTAAAGTATCTAAATATATAGAAGCATTAAGTGGTTCCATATGAAATTTGCCATCAATTGTAGGAACAATCTCATTTAAATTATTAGGTAAACCTCCAGGTATAGCCCTTGTATCAACTTTATCAACAATATTTATTTCAGTACCTAAATATTGGAAAATATCTTCTCCATTTGGAATTAATTCTTTAACATAATCTACTTCTTCAAAATTTTTCTTTTGAGTAAATCCCTTATCCATCATCAACACATCAAAAACAAGTTTGAATGTTTCTATACTTTTTTTAGAAGTCATTTTAATTAAAGTAGTGTATTCTTCAAATTCTTCTGTATCATCAATAAATGAAACCTTAATACCTTCTTCAATGAACGGTTCAGGTCTAATTGCTAAATATACTTTAATAGTTTTGCCAGCCATCTTAATCATAGCTAATGGGCCTTTCTTTCTAAAAGTTTCTTTATTAGATAGAATTCTAGATTTTAGTCCATATGATAACATATAATTTTTAACAATAGAATAATATTCTCTCGCATTAAAATTTGACATTTTTAATTTCATATAAAAATTAAGTTTTGGTTTAGCTGCATTTTCCATAATAGCCTCCTATAAAAATAAAAAACATATATTATAATTGTATCTTTTTTTTACCCTTTTGTAAAGAAAAAATAAAAGCCATATCCTTAAAGGATATGACATTATACACTTATAGGTGCAATCTCTACTTGTTCAAATAAAATATAACTACAAAATTTTAAATTTTCTTTTATCTTATCATTTTCAGAATTAATAAAATAATTCAAACAAATATATTTTTTAGAAAAAACATATTGAATAACACATTTGTATTTTAAATCAGAATTATAATCAAATACTATAGTTAATGTATTAGTATCAAAATAATATTTTACATTACTAGCATATATAGCTTTATTGATTTCAATTAATTTATTAACTTCATAATACTTATCATAAAAACTTTCTTTGGCGTAATATGATAACTTATCAGCATCATCACTACAAATATTTTTTTCTACAATTTCTAAATTAATAATTTTAATATCATAAATATTATTTTCTTTTAAAACCTTACAATATCTTGTGCTAAAATCATCATTATATACAGTAGCTATGATTTTACGTTCTCTATCATAACTAACATTAATAATCTCTTCCATTTTTTCATTTAAATTATTGTCAATTTTATTAAAACTTTCTTTCCTATACTTAATTATTGAACTTAAATCTCTATTAACAGAATGATTAAATAAATCACTTTTTTCGAATAATTCTTCTCTTTTATTAGACCATTCATCCCAAGTAATCTCATTTTTATAACTTAAAATATCACCATTAAATACATTAGTATTACTACATGAACAAAGTAAGATAAAAAGCACTAGAATACATAACTTCTTCATACTACTTCTCCATTTTTTCAAATTTTTCAATGATTTTACCAACTAAAGGATGTCTAACAACATCAAAAGTTTCAAACTCAATAACCCCAACTTCACTCAAATCCTTAAGCATTGAACTAGCAACTCTTAATCCTGATTTTTTACTAGACGGCAAATCCACTTGAGAACAATCTCCTGTAACAATCATCTTAGAATGAAGACCAAGTCTAGTTAAAAACATTTTCAGCTGATCAACAGTTGCATTTTGGGCTTCATCTAAAATAATAATAGCATTTTCCAATGTTCTACCACGCATATATGCTAAAGGAGCAATCTCTAAAACTTGTTTTTCAATTAATGAATTAGTTTGTTCAACACCAAGCATATCATATAAAGCATCATATAAAGGACGTAAATATGGATCTACTTTTTCTTTTAAATCTCCAGGCAAAAATCCTAAAGATTCACCAGCTTCTACAGCTGGTCTAGTTAAAATAATCTTCTCAGTAAAACCCTTTTTTAACATATTAACAGCATACACAACAGCTAAATAAGTTTTTCCTGAACCAGCAGAACCAATAGAAAAAATAAGATCTTTTTTATCTAAGCATTTAATATATTCTGCTTGTTTTAAGGTTTTAGCATAGATGGGTTTATTAGTTTGATTATAAGCAATAGCTTTTCTGGTTTTTAAAAAAGATAAATACCTACTAACCATATCAGCTTCAATAATTTTCTTTAAATAAATAATATCTCTTGGTGTAATATGAATTCCCATTTGTGATATTTCTATTAAAGCTTTAAAATATTCTTCTAATAAAACAATCTTATCTTCTTCTTTTAAATCACATAAAATATTTTCACCATGAATATCAATCATGCATTCAAATAATTCTTCAATTGTTTTTAAATTAGCATTTTGGATACCACATATATTTTTAGCATCCATCGCATTATTAACCTTACAAGATAACTTCAAATTAATTCCTCCTAATAGCTTTTAAACATTCCAATTGATTCATATTTTTTTACAATAAAAGTAAAATTATAATTAAAATCATCTTCTTCACATTTAATAGAAGCCATTTCAATAACTTTTTCTAATTGATTAACCATAGTATTTTCAAAATCTAATAATATTTCATCACAAGCTAGTTGATAAGCTTCTTCATAACTATATGAAACTATTATATCATTTTTTTTGACGTCTTCAATTTTTTTTATATTAAAAAAATCAAATAAATTAAAAGTCATCTCTTCATACATATTATATTGATCATATTTATGTTTTTTACCAATATCGAAACTATAATCAAATATATTTATTCTATAATAATTATCCTTTTCCAATAATTCTTTTGTAAGTGTTTTTCTTTTAGGAATACTAACAATAACCTTATCATAGGTAGTAGCCATAATAAGACCACTAGCTTGAACATATTTATCAACAACTGTTCCGCTAATTAATACATCTCCACATTTAACATACTGATTTTTAGAAACCATGTTTTGTCCATTGAAAATATAAAAAACATCAACTATCCCATCTTTTTTCGCAACAACATCCCCTTCCATATACCCATTATATTCTACTAATACTTCATCATAATTATAGATTGTAACATCAATAATATTATTATTAAAACCAACCTCAATATATGGATATTCAGGATATTGCATTCTTAATTCTTTTGACAACTCATGAAAATCTAAACTACAAAAATCAAAAAAGAACAACTTCTTAAAACTTGATTTTATCTTATATTCTATTTCATCATTTATTGGTGTATCTCTATTAAAATTAATCTCATTAACTCGATATAAATTCATATATAAAACAGAAAATAAAAATAAAATCCCTATAATAATAAAAGTATGTTTCTTAACAAAATTAACTATTATTGATTGAACATTTTCAATAACTTTATATTTGTAATTACTTTTCTTTATTATCTGGTAAGATCCTCCCTCAACTTCAAAATATACATCTTCTCCATCAATTTCTAAATTATTAGAAATAATTCTTTTACTAATCTTAAAATAATCATCTTTGTTCATCTTAATCTTATAATTCATCATCTTCACCATTCATTACTAATTTCTCAAATTTTCCTTTAATAACTATACTATAATCATCTAATCTAATAACCATCATGTTTGTTCCATATATAGTTATATTGGTTAATCTAATTAAATCATTTTTTAAAGTAATAATTTGTCGATAATTATCTACTCTCATTAAATTATTATTAATTTCTAAATTCACAAATATTCACCATATAATTTTATGAAAAAGAATTTAATTTAATAATATTATTTGTTATAATAAATTAGGAAATGAGTTGATAATATGAAAGAAAGTATCTGGGCAGATGGCATACCTGCAAAAATTAATAATGAAGATATATTAACACCTGAAGATCTTCAAAAAATGGCTATAAATTTTATTATAAAAGATATTCTAATACCAAATGGATATCTATTAGAAAAAGGATTCCCAAGAATTGGTTTTCCAAATATAATATGTAAAAAAGATAATCAAGTATACGCAATAATAGTATTTGGTTCAATGTTTCCAAATATTTGTTTAATTCAAGATAAACTGAGAATCGAGTTTGTAAAACAATCTAAAATCCCTAACATTACACCATTATATGCAAATGTAGGATTTGTATCAATTGATAAAGAACGAGCTTCTAAATCAATAGGCTTAAAAGGTGATTTATTTAAACCACTATTACCAGGTTTTGTCTTATTAAATGACGAAGAAAAACAAAATATATTAGATAAAAAACACTTAATAACAATAACAAATTAATAAATTATTTTGTTCTTCATGAGGGTTTTTGCCCTCTTTTTATAATTTATAATACATTATTGATACTTAATTTGTCTTAATATGAATAAAGTAATATACGACATAAAATGTTGATATACTTCCAATTCAAGATAAAAATACTTTAATATTTTACTATAAATTAAAAAGGCTTGATTCTATAATCAAACCTTTTTATTTATCTTTTAATTGTTTTTTATATTTATACATTAATGAATCAGCTCTATTAAATACATCTTCAAAAGAGGTATCAGTTAAATGATTAAATTTGGTATAACCGTATGCTATTTCTATATTTTTTCTTATATCTGGTAAATCTAAGTAGCAATTTTTAATTAAACTATTATAGTCATTAATTAACTCTTCTATAATATTATCACTTTCATTCTCTATAATAACAACAAATTCATCTCCACCTATACGATATGTATTGTTTTTCTTAAAAATTGTAGTAATAGCATTAGCCGCACTAATAATTAATTTATTACCATATTCATGACCATATTTATCATTTACTAATTTTAAATTATTTATATCAAATACTAAAATATGTAGATTAGAATCTTTATTTAATGATTGATTTATCCTTAGAACTTCTAAATTATATGAAGTATCGCTCATTACTGAAGTTAATGAATCTTTATATGCTAATGCATTAATATAATTCATTTTTTCATGTAATACAAATATAGTTGTTTTAAAACTATTCGCAAGCACTCCAACTTCATCATTTGAATATGATTTAATATTTACATTAAATTCTCCATTTAAAACCTTTTTAGTAGCATTAGTAAGATCCTTTAATGGTTTAATTACGCTACGGATAAATAAAAATGCTATAAATGAAAATACTATTAATAATATACTAGATATAATAATTATCGTAATAATTAAATAGTATTCTTCTTCTCGTAGTTCCTTTTGGGAAACAGAAAGTACCAAATTCATTTCATTTAATAATGATGTCTCAGTTTCAACAATATTATCATCTACTATTCTATCTGAATCATAATCTAAACTTTTATGATAAACAATCTTATCATTCGATACTAAATAAAATAAACCTGTTTCATACTCGGTTTCAACTTGCAATTTTTCAGTTAAAATATTAAAATCTATATCCATTCCAATAACACCAATAAAATTATTTTCAAAATAAATAGGCACAACATAAGAAATCATATAAATATCAATATTTAAATTTTTATATGGCATTAACCAAGTAGCTTTACCATTGTTTTTGGGTATATAATACCATCCAACATGTTCAACATCATCTTCTTCATACATACTTAAATCTGTGTTGGATACTTTAACAAAATTACTGTCATATCCCGAAAAGAAAAAACCAGAAATAAAATCTCTTAATTCAGGATTAATTCTAAAATAGTATGCTACCGCTCCATTTGTATTTTTACTTATATTTGTAAACAATTCTTCTATATCATTTATATAATCATTATATAAATCATCATTATCAAATAAATCCAAATCATGAATTTTAGATGTTGAAGTTTTGGTAATAATATTAACTGATTGTTCAATACTTGATAATATATTATTCAATTCTTCTTTTTTATTTTCACAAACATTTACCATATTATCACTTGAAGTTGAATTAGAATAATTACGCAATAATTGTACTGAAGTTAAACCAATTAACAAGCTAACACTTATCATTGATGTAAATATTATTAACAATAATTTTGTTTGTATAGACTTCATATAATTAACTCCTCATAAGTAAAATATATTAAACTAATAAGATAAACTTGCATGTATAAAATACAAACATTTATAACACTTATTCTATAATATTATTTTATCACAGCAGTGGTTACAAAGTTGTTACATATGATAAGTACAAAACCACAAAAGAGCATATAATTATAAAATGACGGAAAATTTCCGCCATTAATTTTTATAAAAAATAGTATCTACTTTTTTTTCAAAAATCATCCATTCTTTTTTTGTTGGATGAACAAAAGATAAATAATAAGCTTCTAAAGGAAAATCTAAATAATCAACATTATTAGTACTACCATATTTTTTATCACCATATAAAGGATGACCAATACTTGCAAACTGACATCTAATTTGATGAAATCTTCCACTTAATAAATTAATATCAACTAAAGATAAAATCTTACCTTTATATTCAATGTGCTTTAAACAAGTATATTCCAAACTAGCATTTAATCCTCTATCAGAAACATAAGCTTTTTTCTTTTTCTCATCTTTTAAAAGCTTATGATTTAAAACAGTAAGTTCATTTAAAGGTAACTTCCCCTCAACTAAAGCTAAGTACTTCTTTTTAAAATTATGATTACTAATATCAAAAGATAATCTAGATGCCGCCTTAGAAGTTCTTGCAAAAACCATCACTCCACTTGTATTAATATCCAGTCTATGAACTAATCCTAAATATACATCATTAGGTTTATTATATTTTTCCTTAATATATTGTTTTAAAATAGTAAGCATATCTAAAGTATTAGATCCATCAGATTGTGATAAAATTCCCTTCGGCTTATAACAAACAATAACATGATTATCTTCATATAAAATATCAATCATTATCAGTTACCGTCCATTTCTTAATTGAATCAACTATATTTTTTAATTCTTTTTTATCATAACTACTAGAATTATAAATCAAATATATGTTTTGGGAAGCCTTATAATGAACCAAATCCATTTTTTTTATATAAGGAAATAAATATACTAAATCTAAATACATAAAACCAATCCCATCTTTTGCCTTAATACACTCACTCATAACAAAAGATGAATTGCATGTAATCAAACTAGAATTACTAATTTTAATACTAGAATTCTTAAGACCTTGAATTGTCGATTTTCCCATTCCTTCTTCTTGATTACCGATAATCAATGGGTTATTCTTTAGCATCTCTCTTGTAACTCTTTTAATTTCTTTAAATTTTCCTTGACTATAACAAACCGGGACAATAGTAAAACTATCTAATAAACAACCATCAAACATATCATCATCGTATTCACAATCTATTACCGCAAAATCTAAGTTACCTGCTTGAAGATTTTTGAAAATATTATTAGGTGTGTCTACATTAAGTGTTGCGTTACAATTATAATAATCAAAAAAAGACGACATAAGATTTCGCTTCTGAAGAATAACCATAGACTCATTAGTAAGTGCAAATCTAAATTCTTTAGTTGAAGTTTTCGACTTATCTAACGCCTCTTGAAGCTGAGTTGATTGGTTCACCATACGTCTTGCGTATTCAACTAATATCTTTCCTTCACTAGTTAATTCAAAGGTTTTACTATCATTAAATATAGAAATTTCATATTCTTTTTCTAATGTTTTAATATGGTTAGTAACTGCAGGCTGAGTAATAAAAAGTTTTTGAGCAGTCTTTGTATAATTTTTTATCTTTACTAATGTTAAAAGTGTCATCAATCTTTGATCAATCATATAAATACCTCTATAAAAAAAATTTATTAATATTTAAAATTATATAAATATTTTTTTGGATTGTCAAGATATTAAAATACCAAAAAAAACCAAACCTATTTGAATTAAATAAAACAATAAATCAATATATATCTCTTTAAAACCACATGCTTCAAGATGATGATGAAAAGGAGCCATTTTAAATATTCTTTTCTTAGTTTTCTTGTAATATCCAACCTGTAAAATTACTGATAAAGTATCAAAGATAAATAAGCCAGCCATAATAATAAAACTAACTATACAATCTAAATAAATACTACACATACATAAAAAAGCACCTAAACTTAAAGAACCAACATCACCCATAAATAAAAATGCCTTAGGCAAATTAAAACACCAAAATACATAAACAACAATAAAGAGTATTAATAAAAACATAAAAACATTTATCTCTAATTTTTTTATCGCAATATACATTAACCCTAACATAATAATTAAACTACATCCAGAACATAACCCATCAACACCATCTAATAAATTCCAGGCATTACTAGATGCAGTCAAAAACCATAAAATAAATAACCCAAATACCCATTTTAAATCAAAAGAAAAAAAATACAAGTTAAGTACTGTACTTTTTTCTAAGGATAAATAATAATAAAATATTATTCCCGCAAGTAATATCTCAATAACAAGTTTTATAGATGGTGATAATCCATCATTTTTTTTCTTTAGAATAATCAATAAATCATCAATAAAACCTAAAATACCAAAACCAACTAAGGTTATAACTAGTAAAATATTATCCTTACTATAATTAATAAATAATAGAGGAATGATCAAAAATAAAATTCCACCCATTGTAATGGTACCATTTTTTACTTTATGGCTTCTTAATCCTTCTTCTCTTTCTATTTGTCCAAGTTTAGAAAAAACTTTAACATATATAGAATATAAAAATATAGATGACATAAAGACAAACAATAATTTATTGTTTATTAATCCACTCATTACATACCTCCATATCTAAGTATTTATATTTGGCACCTTTAACGTCAATATAATCTTCAGCACCTTTACCTAAAATTAATAAACAATCACCACTATCCAATCTATCTAAACCATATATAATAGCATCTTTTCTATTTTCTATAATAGTTGGATTATTAGTCATATTTTTAGTAATATCCTTTATTATATCCAAAGGTTCTTCAAAGCGAGGATTATCAGTTGTTATTATACATTTTTCACCAAATGAATCTAAGAATGTACCAATTTTGTCTCTTTTTTCTTTTTCTCTATTACCACCACAGCCAATAACTATATACAAATTATTTTTACAAATATTTAAAACATCATATATGACTCTTTTGACAGCCTCTTCTGTATGGGCATAATCAATAATAATCATATTGTTATGATAATTAATCACATTCATTCTTCCATCTACACCATTAAACTCTTTTAAAAATTTAACATATAAATTCTTATTAATATTAAAAATATCACATAAAGGTAAGATAGCTAAAATATTATAAATATTAAAACTACCAAGCATTTTACTAACAAATAAATAAGAATTATATTTAAAAGATAATCCCTTATCACTAACCATACAATCAGTTGCCTTATACTCGCCATTTTTAACTCCATATGTATAAATCTTATTAGTTAAATATTTAGATATATCTTTACTATAATAATCATCACAATTTAAAATAACATCGCAATTATTAGAAATGAAAGGAATCATTTTAGCAAATAAATATGCATCCATATTTTTATGGTAATCCAAATGATCTTCACTAAAATTAGTATATATTAATGTTTTATACTCAATTCCTAAACATCTTAATTCTGAAACTGCAATACTTGAAACTTCCATAAAAATATATTTAATACCTAAATTATAAGCTTTAACCAAATAATTATATATTATTGTTATACTAGGCGTAGTATTATTAGTTTTAATTTTAATTCCTTGGTAAAATATACCATTACTTCCAATCAACATTGCATCTTTTTTTACATATTTAAAAAAATTATATCCTATACTAGAAGTAGTAGTCTTTCCATTAGTTCCAATAACACCAATAACATTAAGTTTTTTAGATATATTTTTATAAAATATTTTTAACATGAGTGCTAATATTCTTTTAGGATTATCTACATAAATATAATTAACAAAAGGTATTTCCATCATTATTTGATCTGTAACAATAGTTTTAGCACCAGATCTAATAGCATCATGTATGTGATTTCTCCCACTATCTTTATGTCCATTATAGGCAACAAACACACTTCCATCAACACATTCAGTACTATCATCTGTTATTAAACTAACTACATGATTAGTTTCTACTTTATTTAGATTTAATATATTTAAGATAAAATTTATACGCATTAGAAATCACCAATAAATCTTATGAAAAAAATATCTAAAATATTTTTAAAAAAATATAATTTTATTGTTGACATTTTTCTCATTTTTGGTATAATTAATATCGCAGTTGATAAATGGACCCGTAGCTCAGTTGGTAGAGCAACTGACTCTTAATCAGTGGGTCCGGAGTTCGAGTCTCCGCGGGTCCACCAGTTTAGTTTTAGTTCTTCTAGTTTACTAGAAGTTTTTTTTTATTGTATTATATAGTAATAAGTGCTATAATATACCTAAAGAAAGGGGTATTTAAAAATGGATAATGAAAAATTAGTACGTTTCTTATTAACATTCTTCTTAGGATGGATTGGTAGTTTAATTATCAACGTAACTTCATTAAAGCCTGCTGGATATAAGTCTAGAACATTAGCTTATTTCTTATTATCAATTGTTACTTTTGGTATTTATGGTTTAGTTGCTTCTATTTGCAATTTAACTTTTGATCCTTCTAAAGAAAGCAACATTGGTTACGTTAAAGAATAATCAAAAAAAACTAGCAATTGCTAGTTTTTTTCTTTTCAACTAACGGTTTATTTTTTTTCAACTAATAAGTTATCAATTAAACATTTACTCAATTAATAAATATTAAAAAATAATGTATAATTAGTGTATCAGGAGGACAAAAACATGAAAGAAACATTTGGACAAAGAATACAAAGATTAAGAAAAAATTTAAACCTTAAACAAGATGATATCGCAAACAAATTAAACGTAACACCACAAGCTGTTAGTAAATGGGAAAATGATATATCTGCACCTGATATCCAAACACTTCCACTTCTTGCCGATATATTAAGAGTATCACTTGATGAATTACTAGGTAGAGATATTCCCAAAACTACAATTATGCCAGAAAATAATCGAAAAGATATTAATAATTTATTACTGAAAATCACTATTGAATCTAATAATAACGATAAAGTTAAAATAAACATTCCTATATCTTTAATAAAAATATGTTTAGATTCTGGATTAGATTTACCTAAAGTAAACGGTAAAGATACTTTAAAAAATATTGATTTTAATCAAATATTTTCACTAATTGAAGCTGGTGTTATCGGTAGATTAATTGAAATTGAATCTGCTGATGGTGATACTATATATGTAACTGTTGAATAAATATGACTTTGCTTATTAAACAAAAAGATAGTATCGCTATTAAATTTTGGTTACCTACATCTTTTTTGAAATCTAAACTAATTTTAAAACTACTAAATAAATATACAGATACTACTTATATTAGTGATTTATTGCCAATACTATATTATTCTTTAAAAAAATATATTAAATTAAATGGTCATTTCACTTTTATTAGTATTGAATCTAATGATGGTGAAAAACTCGAAATCTTTGTATAAAAAAACAAAAACAATAACTGTTTTTGTTTTTTTTATCTTATTATTAATTTACTAGCATAATCTAACAATATTTCCTTATCATTTTCTAATTCATTATTTCGAACTTTTTCTAATAATAAATTTAAAACTGTCGATATAGTTTTATTTTGAGGATAACCTATTTCAATTAAATCTGAACCCTTTATGTTCAATAATTCTTTAGTAATAAATTTTTTTGAATCAATTAAATAATATATCTTCTTTTCAATTTCATCTAGTTCATATATCCTATCTATAAATTCTAGATTTTGACCCAAAACATCAGCTCTTTTTAATCCCATTAATAAATCAATATCTTCAATACCGAATTTAGAAATAAATTTTAATAATTTTTTTTCATCATTAACAAGTTTATAGTCATGATAATAAATAAGTTTTACAACCTTATCAATTAATTTATATGGATAATGTAGTTGTTTTAAAATTAAATCTGCCGTAATACTCGACTTTTCATCATGACCATAAAAATGACCAACATTGTTATCATCAATTGTAAAACAACTAGGTTTTTCAAAATCATGGAATAATGCTGCTAATCTTAATTCTAAGATAGCTGTGGTGGTGTCTAATACTTTTAATGTATGTTCTAATACATCATAAACATGATACTTATTATGCTGATTAAATCCTTTTAATTTTATTAATCCAGGAATAACTATATCAAAAATATCAATATATTTTCTAATATAAATAGATGGAGTATCAACTAATAATATTTTAGTTAATTCATCATTTATTCTTTCACTAGCTATATTTTTTAATAAATGCTTATTTTCAAACATAGCTTCTAATAGTTTATTATCTATTTTATATTTTAAAATAGCTTCAAAACGAATCGCTCGTAATATTCTTAATGGATCATTTTTTATCATATTTATTGGATTACCAACAGATTTCAATATTTTTTTATCTATGTCATGTTTTGCGTTAAGATAATCTTTCCATCCTCTAATTGGATGATATAACAAAGTATTAATAGTAAAATCTCTTCTTAAAATATCTTCTTCTATTGTAAGTTCATTAGTAGATGAGATATCTATCACTGTTTTATTATGAACTAATCCTAAAGTAATTCCTTTTTGATAAGATATAAAATGTTCTAAAGGGAAAACCTCTTTTATTTCTTTTAAAGATGCGGTGGTTACTATATCTATATCATGATTTGGTCTTTCAAGATACGAATCTCGAGGGGCTCCACCAACTACATAAGTTTCATATCCATTAGATTCTAATTTTTTTATTATTTCTATTATTTTATAATCTAAAAACATATAAACACCTAAAATGATAAAATTTCTATTCCCGTTTCAGTAATCAAAACAGTATATTCAAATTGACTAGACCAACCACCATCATCTGTATATATAGTCCAATTATTTGAAGCATCTAAAAATACTCTTCTACTTCCTTCATTAATCATAGGCTCAATAGTAAAAACCATACCAGGAAACAATACCATCCCCGTTCCTTTACTACCATAATGATATATGAATGGATCTTCATGAAAATCAACACCTACACCATGACCACCTATTTCATGGACAACACTATAGCCATTTTTCTTAGCATGTCTTTCAATTATATATCCAATATCTCTAAGTCGTGAATATGGTTTTAAATTTTCAACTGCTAAATCCAAGCACTCTTTTGTAACCTTGACTAAATCTTTAGCAGCATCATCGCAATTACCAATTAAAAACATACGTGATGCATCTGCATAATATCCATTATAAATAGTTGTACAGTCAACATTAACAATATCACCATCTTTTAAGATGTCATCTTTAGATGGAATTCCATGACACACTGCATCATTAATAGAAGTACAACAGTGTTTTGGGAACCCATTATAACCTAAAGGTGCACATATACCACCTAATTCCTTTGTTTTAGCAGCAACTATTTCATCTATTTCTAGTGTTGACATTCCTACTTTTATTCTTCTTGCAACTTCATCTAATACTAAAGTATTTATAATACCAGCTTTTCTAATTCCATCAATTTGTTCTTCTGTTTTAATCATATCTATAGTAGGAGTTTCAATTCCTTTACTTTTATATTCTAAAACTTTGCTTGAATAATCCATAGTATCATCTTCTTTCTAATTTATTATAACATAAATAAAAACCTCCAAAAAGAGGTTAATTATTTATTTTCTTTAATACTATTTTTCTTGCTTCACTAATAAAATGAAGTGAGCCTGTTATTAATAAAACCTCATCATCTAAAAGATTATAAAGAGCTTTTTCTATCATTTCTTCTTCCATTCCATATTCATATGGCTTATTTGTACAACTTAAAAATTCTAATACATTAGTACCCCTAGTATCATTTATAGTTGTAAAATAATAATAGTCTACTACTTCATCTAACATATTAATCATCTCTTTATATGCTTTATCATGTAAAGCTGTAAATATAACTTTTATTGTTTTATTGCTATATCCATTTTTAATACTACTTACTAAAGCATTTATACCATGAATATTATGAGCACCATCAATAATAATATTTTTAGTTATATGTTCAAATCTACCTGGCCAAAAGGCTTTAATTAAACCATTTTGAATTGTTTCTTTAGTAATAGTTTTATCAAATTCTTGGCATACTTTAATCGCTAATGATGCATTATATGCCTGAAATATTCCAGATAAACTACATTCATACTGAATATTATCTAATTTAAAAATTGTTTTATTTGATACATTAATATTAGAAACCATTTTATCAACATAAGTAATAGGAATATTATTAATACTAGCATATTCATTAAAATATTCTTTTAAAGAATCATCAACACATGTAAAACAAGGTGTATTCTTTCTTGTTATACCTAACTTATGATAACTTATTTCTTCTAATGTATTTCCTAAACTTTGCATATGATCAAAACCAATATTAGTAATAACAGAAATAACCTTATCTAAACAATTAGTAGCATCTAATCTTCCGCCTAAACCACATTCAATAACTCCAACATCTATATTATTTTCTTCAAAATACATTAAAGCCATTAAAAAAGTAAGTTCAAAAAAAGGAATAGTATCATTAAATTCATTAGTATATTCATTTGCAAAATCTTTTAATTTTAAAATATACTCTATTAATTTATCATCTGTAATATAATCATTGTTTATTTCAATACGCTCATTAAAAGAAATAACAAAAGGAGACACAAAGAAACCAACTTTATAGTTGGCTTCCATTAATATACTTTTTATAAAAGTTGCGGTAGAACCTTTTCCATTAGTTCCAGCAATATGAATTACTGGATAATTTGTTTTAATACCTAACTTTTTAATACAGTATGAAATTCTTGATAAATCCTCTCTTTTCTTACTCTTTTTTTGAGTGTATAACCAGTTTAAAGATTCATCTAAATTCATATAAACTCCTTAGAATTTAGCTAAAGCTTCACATACTTCCTTGTATTGAGCTTCATATTCTTTTTGTTTAGCAAGTTCTGCATCAATCTTAGCTTGTGGTGCCTTAGCAACAAAGTTTGGATTTGATAACATTTTCTTACTTCTTTCTAACTCATTTTCTAATTTCTTCTTTGAAGCTTCTAGTTTAGCTTTAGCTTCTGCTAAATCTACTAAATCAGCTGTAGGAATATAAATTGTTGCCATAGGTAATACAACAATAACTGAATCGTTAGAATCATTTACTTCTTCAATAATTGATAAGTTTTTAGGATTAGTAAACTTAATTAAATAGTTTGTTGTTTTATCAATCATATTTTTAGTAGTTCTATCTTTAGCTAAGATTGTAATATCAATAGGTTTTGAAGGAGCTTTATTAGCTTTTGCTCTTTCATTTCTTACTGCAGTAATGATTTCAATCATATCATTAATTGAGTCTAATGCTTCAAAATCATTAAATAAAGGATTTACTAAAGGCCATTTAGAAATAGTAATAGATTCAGCTTCAAATGGTAATGTTTGATAAATTTCTTCTGTAATAAATGGAATAAATGGATGTAATAATTTTACAATAGATCTTAAAGTATAAACTAAAACATTCTTTGTCATTTGTTTATTTTCTTCATCATCACCATTTAAATCAACTTTACAAATTTCTACATACCAAGATGCAAAATCATCCCATACAAATGTATATAAAACCTTTGCAGCCTCACCAAATTCATACTTTTCCATAAAATTATCAAAAGATTCAATCGCTATATTAAGCTTTGTCAAAATCCATTTTGAAGCTAAATTTAACTTATTAGGAATAATTTCAGTTTCTTTATAATCTTCACCTAAGTTCATCATAACATAACGTGAAATATTCCAAATCTTATTTAAATAATTCCATGAAGATTCAATCTTAGTTTCATCAAAACGTAAATCTAAACCAGGAGCAGAGTTTGTAGTTAAGAAATATCTTAATGAATCTGTTCCGTATTTTGCAATAACATCAAATGGGTCAACACCGTTACCTAAAGATTTACTCATCTTTCTACCTTGTTGATCACGAATTAAACCATGAATTAAAATATCTTTAAATGGAGCTTTTTTAGTAAACTCTACACCTTGGAATAACATTCTAGATACCCAGAAGAAAATAATATCATAACCTGTAACTAATACACTTGTTGGATAATAACGCTTAAGATCTTCAGTTTCATTTGGCCAACCAAGAGTTGAAAATGGCCATAAAGCTGATGAAAACCATGTATCTAATACATCTTCATCTTGAGTCCAACCATCACCAGGACATTTTTCACATACTTTAACTTCATCACCCTTATACCAAGCAGGAATTCTATGGCCCCACCATAATTGACGAGAAACACACCAGTCTTGAATATTATTTAACCAGTGTTCTAATGTTTGTTTGAAACGTTCAGGAACAAATCTATATTCATCATTAGCTAATACTTGGTCAGCTAAAGTTTGCATCTTTACAAACCATTGCTTAGAAAGTCTAGGTTCAACAACAACCCCTGTTCTTTCACTATGACCAACAGAGTGAATCATTGTTTCTTTTTTAACAAATAAACCTGTAACAGTTAAATCTTCGATTAAATTTTTACGGCATTCAAAACGATCTTGACCAGCATACTTACCAGCCATTTCATTCATTGTACCATCATCATTCATACAAAGTGGCATAGGTAGACCATGGCGTTTTCCTACTTCAAAGTCATTAGGGTCGTGTGCTGGAGTTACCTTAACACAACCAGTACCAAATTCCATATCTACATATGAATCAGCAATAACAGGAATCTTAACATCAGTTCCTGGAATATATACTTCTTTACCAACTAAATCTTTATATCTTTCATCATCAGGATGAACCATAATTGCTTGGTCAGCAAACATAGTTTCAGGACGTGTAGTAGCAATAGTTACATAACCTGTTCCATCAACAAATGGATAGTTGAAATGATAAAATGCACCTTCTACATCCTTATGTTCAACTTCAATATTTGATAGTGCAGTTTTAGCTTCACAATCCCAGTTAATAATTCTTTCACCTTGATATAACAAACCTTTATTATATAAAGTAATGAACACATGATTAACTGCCTTATTTAAACCTTCATCTAATGTAAATCTTTCTCTAGAATAATCTAAAGATAAACCTAATGCTCCCCATTGTGCTCTAATGAAATTAGCATATTCCTTTTTCCAATCCCAAGCTACTTCTAAGAATTTTTCTCTTCCAAGATCATATCTTGAAATTCCTTGTTGTTTTAATTTTTCATCAACTTTAGCTTGTGTTGCAATACCAGCGTGATCCATACCTGGTAACCATAAAGCATCATATCCTTGCATTCTTTTACGACGAATAATGATATCTTGTAATGTTGTATCCCATGCATGTCCTAAATGTAGCTTTCCAGTTACATTTGGTGGTGGAATAACAATTGTAAATGGCTCTTTTTCTTTATCACCAGCTTCAAAATATCCACCCTTAAGCCAAAAATCATATTTCCCTTCTTCTACTTCTTTAAAATCATATTTTGGTTTTAATTCTTTATTCATATCTTATCTTCCTTTCTTTATTTAATACGAATATATATAGTCTACACTAACATAAGAAACTTGCCATTCATCACTTCTAGACCCATGAGCAACAAGTTCTAAGTATATATATTTATATTAGTCAATTTACTTTTTAATCTTTATATATTTATATATAATATACAATCTTTATAAACTCAATTTTAATAAATATTACAATCAAATTTATATGCGATCATATCTATCTATTATATATTCATGGTAATTTATATAAAAATCAAAAGAAAAATCGCTAGCTTTAATTTTATTAATTGATTTACTATTGGAAATTTTAGATTCATTTAACTTTATAGTAACAAAGTAATGTCCAGTATTATAGTTTTCAAAATCTGATACCGGGGATGAACCTTGACGAATATTGCTAGAATATTGCAATCTACAAAAAACTAATGAGTCAGATGTTTTATGTTTTATGAGATGTTCCAATGATTCTGAATATATCTCTTTTTCATTGTAAAAAACCTTTACAATAAAACTTGCTGAATGTAAATAAGAATAAGTTTCACCATTGATAATATCTTCCGATATACCACTTCTTTCAACACTAATTTGATATATTCCATCCTTATGTTTCAAGATGCTCCCACTTAATAGGCCTAAACCAAAACTCATAAACAAAATAATAGCAAATAAAATTCTTTTTTTAATCATAAGTTACCTCTGATTTGCTTACATAATTATAATCAATATAAAACTCAAAATAAAACTTATTAATTTTACTTTCATGTAAATAATTATAATTATGATAATATGCTTGATTAAATTTTATTTCATAAAAATACCACCCTTTATCTTTAGGAATACGTACATTTGTACTATATTCAGAACTAATTAATTCTTTATACACCTGATTTATTTCAAGAAGAGGACATATTTCATCACTTTTAATCAAATTTATTAATGTAGTTCTATACATTTCTTTTTCATTACAATAAGCAACTATTTCAAAATCAATATTTTCATTAGTATAATCATAATAATATCCTTTAAACTCATGAATTTCATTTTTTGTTATTACATCAAACACCCTGATTTTATATACGTCCTTTTCATTTGATATTTTAGAAAAACAAATACCTAAGAGATAACAATCAATAATTAACATTACAAATATCAAAATTTTTCCAATTTTTCTACTTTGTGGAGTTTGTCTATTCACATCTTATTTTCCTTTCGTAATCTTCTATCGTGATGGAATAAAAATCTGCATCAATTAATCTTCCATCATATAATTTTTTAAATTTTGATAATCTTCCATCATAGTTAAATCCACATTTTTCAATTACTCTTTTACTAGAATAATTATCTGAGTGGTGACCTACTTCTAAAACTTCACAATCTGTTTTATTAAAAACATATTCAATCATTAATTTTACAGCTTCACTCATATATCCATTATTCCAATAATTTTCATTAAGAGAAAAACCTAAAGATTTTGCTTTACTATATTTTCTTATTGAATTATTATATAAAGATATCGTACCAATAAGTTTATTTGAGTCTATTAATGCAATACCAAAAGTTTCATTTGACATAATGTATGAAGATAACATCCTTTTAGCAACATCAAATGATGGAAATGGTTTCCATCCAGCATTTGGACCAACATTTTCACATCTACCATATTCGTAAAAATCATTTACATCTTTCAACATTAAATCTCTTATTATTATTCTTTTTCCAATTAGCTTCAAGATATCACCTCTTACAAAATAAAAAGCCCTTAAGTAATTAAACTTAAGGACGAAAAATTCCGTGGTACCACCTTAATTCTATGATTAAAAACCATAGCACTCAACTACCTTTTAACGCAAGGTTTACGAAATGAGCTACTACTATTTCACCCACTAGCTCCCTAGCTACCTTCCCTCAAATTTACCTTAGGTTTTTTCACCAACTAACCCTCTCTTATTAAGACAAAATTTAAAGTACTCCTCTAGTTCTACGCCTTCTTATTAATTTTATATTACTAAGCCATGAATGTCAAGAAAATTATCTTATAGTTTCACCATTTGTGAGTATTTTATCTTAGTTTTTAATTGATGTTCCTTCATCAATTTATCACATTGCTCAATACCATATTTAATACTGTCAATTTGTTCATAATATGAATAACCAATTGCGGCCAATGCTTTCTTTTCAAGATATCTTTTTAAATTTTCAGATATTCTAATAAACTCATCTACTTTTTTATTAATACATATTACAATAAACTCATCCCCTGATACTCTAAAGATAGTACTATTACGATAATATTTTTTAATAATCTTTGCAAAATCTTTAATTCTTTTATCTCCTGCAACATATCCAAAATGTTCATTAGTAAACTTTAAATCATTTAAATCTAAACATACTATACCAATACCTGTTTGCCCTTTGATTAATTCTAAATATTCAGGTAAATAATATCTAGTATAAAATCCTGTCAAATAATCAACATTAGTATTTTTTCTTAATCTTTCTTGATTCCTAATAAACCTAACCTTTTTAGATACATCCTCATAATTATGAATAATACAACCACATAATTCATCACCAACAGGAAAAAGCTCAGCAAAAATATGTCTTCCTATCACATGACTATCAGCTTCAATATAAGATACTTTTTTATTTTTAACAGTCTCTAAAAAGGCATTAAACCATGAATCTTCACCATTAGGAAAAGCCTCAAGATATCTTCTTCCTATTAATTCATTTTCATCTCTTCCGATAAACATACAAAATGCTTCATTGACATAATGATAAGTAAAATCTTCTGAATAACCTTTATATTCTATTGGCTTAACAACAAAAATTGGATTTGGAAAACTTGTTAATAAGTCATTTAAATCAAACATATTATCAGTCGAGTAGACAAGGCTCGACATTCACCTCTCTTTTCAATTTATATTGTTCTAAAATATCATATCGTGAGTTTGTAACTGTCTACTTGCCCCTCACAGAACCGTACGTGCAGATTTCCCGCATACGGCTCTTCACA
>JBGVRA010000090.1:0-1965 GCA_045127955.1 Anaeroplasmataceae bacterium | reverse complement strand
GATAATCCAGTAGATTTAGGAGATGCAGATTTTAGCATTTTAACAAATACTGACCTTATGCCAGATCCAGTATATGATCCACTAGCTGGATATTCTTGGTGGGATAGGAACTGGAAAAATGTTATAAGGTATGGATTATTTGCTCTCACACTTATAACATCTATTGTCCTCATGTGCATACCAGGAACCCAAGCATTTGGATTAGGAATGTTTAAAGCAGGACTTGGTGCTGCCTTATCAGGAATGGTTATTGGAGGATTAATAAGTGGAATCATATCAGCTATTCAAGGAAATGGATTCTTCACAGGATTTGCTGATGGTGCTATAACTGGATTTGTAGATGGCTTTACATCAGGTGCAATATTATATTGTGTATCAAGCGCTGTTAGTGCAATATCAAAAACTATTAAAGCATCTAATCAAGCATGTGCAAAACCAGGTCAATGCTTTGTTGCAGGAACATTAGTTTTAACTGAATATGGATATAAGGCAATTGAAGACATTGAACTAGGAGATAAAGTTTGGTCTTGGTGTGAAGAAACTGGAGAAAAAGTATTAAATAAGGTTACAACTTTATTCAGAAATAAAACAACAGATTTAGTTCATTTAAGTATTGCAGGAGAAGAGATAAAAACAACAAAAGGACATCCATTCTATGTTGTTGATTATGGATGGAAAGATGCTTGTGAACTACAACCAAATGATAAGGTTGTAATGTATGATGATACTATAGTTACTGTAGATTCAATTGAAATTGAACATTTAATTCAAGAAACAAATGTATATAATTTCGAAGTTGAAAATGCACATACATATTACGTTACCGATAAAGGAATATTAGTTCATAATTTATGTGCTGAAGGAAAAGCACTTGCGAAAGCAAAAGAAGCTGGAATAGAAGTTGAATCGTATATGGGACATATTGATGATTTTTCGGATGAAGCTTTAGATTATCTTGGAAAAGTTAAACATAGAGCTAATGGAACAACTATTTCTGACCCTGTTACTGGTACAAGAATACATAGTGGATTTATGGGTGGAAATAAGGGTAAAACATTTATACATAAATTATCAAAGAAAACGTTTAGATATGACGGTTTAAAAGATGGGGTTTTATACGAACTTAAACCATTTACAGCAAAAAATATAAGAGCAGCAGTGAATCAAATGAAGAACTATAAAAAAGGTTTAGATGGTATTAAAAGGATGGTATTAATCTTGTACTAGTCTAAATAAGTATGGAGGTTATTATGGAGAAAAGAGTATTCATCAAATCAACCAAGGAATTATTGAAAGAAAAAGGATTTATTATATTAAAAAATAATAAGTATGTAATTGAATATCCTGAATGTTATGTAACTTTATGGTTTAAATTTGGGGGCGATAAAGTAGTAATCAACTATAATGTTTGTTTTAAAAGGATTCATAAAAATGTAAATGTTATAGAAGATTTTAATGATTGGAATTTGTGTGATTTTAATGTTTGGGGCATATTAAATCATTACTGTGATACTAATAAAGAAAATAGAAGAAATTTATTGGAATTAGACATTTCATCTTATAAGGATATTTTATATAAAATGTTACAATTATATATTGAACCATTTAATGATTCTTTAAATGACATCATTTCATTTATTAATAAGGGAAGAAAGTATAATTATACCCCATTTTCACAATCAATTTATATTGAACCCTATAGATTTTTGTCAGAAGCAAAAGAATTTTTATTGGAAAATGGTATGATGCCAATAGAAGAATTTTTTGAATAATCTTGATTTATAAACATAAAACAAGCAAATTCTCAACGCATTAATATGGCGTAGAGATAATTTATTATATAGATTTGGTAATAATCATTATAATTATAATTATCAAGGAAATAGAATTAGCAAGGTAACTGCAAATAAAACAATAAATTATTATTATGATGGATCTAAATTACTAGGTGAAGACCATTCTAAT
>JBGVRA010000089.1:0-5055 GCA_045127955.1 Anaeroplasmataceae bacterium | reverse complement strand
GTAAAAGCAAAAGTATTGTCTGGCTCAGACTATAAAGGAATAGATTTATCTAAGCCTTTATATACAGCAAATTATAATTTGCGAAAGCAAAGAGTAAGTGGCTGGAATTAAACAAATAACGGATGTTATTTACCTAAATCTATCAATTGTATATTATTATATAGAAATAAGTAGATTTAGGAGAGCGGCATTTATATCGCTTTATTATTTTTTAACTGTGGTTTTTATTTGAACTAAATTAAAAAATTGTATTATATATAGTTTAAAAACGAAAAAACTACCGCATCAAAAACGCGGTAATTTTAAATATAGATATTAAATTGTTTTAACAAATTCATATTTTCTTCAAATGATTTATACCATCTATTATGGATTACATAACTAGCAGCACTATCAAACGCACTTGCAATATTTAAGTTAAATCAACATACACTAAAAAATATGTAATGAAATATTTGGTGGTATATTTAATGATAATAAAAATCTAATCAGTACTTTCTTTTGGCAGTTTTATGTGAGCAATACAAATAATCTTCTATTGTTCGTTCTCCAATACCGGTTATTTCAATTAATTCATTTTTAATATATCCACTTCTTTTAAAAATCGTTCGATACTTTTTGACAAAAAAATATTTTTTATTACAAAAAAGAAAAAAACCTTACAAAGAATGAGCATTTTTTAAAAAAATTTCTACTTTGTAAGGCTTTTTTGATATTCTATTTGATATATTTTATTCTAATTCAAACGCACCAGTATATAACTGATAATATGTACCTTTTTCTTTAATCAAATCATCATGAGTACCACGTTCAATAATACGACCATGATCTAATACCATAATACAATCACTATTCATGATAGTTGATAATCTATGAGCAATAACAAATACTGTTCTACCATACATCAACTGATCTGTACCTTTTTGAACTAATGCTTCTGTTCTTGTATCAATTGATGAAGTAGCTTCATCTAAGATCATTACTGGAGCATCAGCACAAGCAGCACGAGCAATTGAAATTAACTGTCTTTGACCTTGCGATAGATTTGCACCATCACCTGTAAGCATTGTATTAAATCCTTGAGGAAGTCTTGTAATAAAATCATAAGCATTAGCTATTTTAGCTGCTTCATATACTTCTTCATCAGTAGCGTCAAGTCTTCCATATCTAATATTTTCCATTACTGTACCTGTAAATAAATTAGTATCTTGTAATACAATACCTAAACTACGTCTTAAATCGGCTTTCTTAATTTTATTAATATTTATACCATCATATCTAATTTTACCATCAGCAATATCATAGAAACGATTAATAAGGTTAGTAATTGTTGTTTTACCAGCACCTGTTGCACCAACAAAGGCTATTCTTTGACCTGGTTTTGCAAAAATATTAACATCATGTAAAACTATCTTATCTTCATAATAACCAAAATCCACATCATGTAATACAATATCACCACGTAACTTAGTATATGTTAATGTACCATCACCGTGAGGATGTTTCCATGCCCAAATACCTGTTCTTTCTTCGCATTCTACAACACTACCATCTTCTAATTCTTTTGCATTTACAAGTGTTACATAACCATTATCAACTTCTGATTCTTGAGCAAGTAAATCTAAGATACGTTGTGTTCCACCCATTGCCATAGCAATCATTGATACTTGTTGAGATAAGTTAGAGATATTTTGTGAAAATTGTCTAGACATAGGCAAGAATGCAATAATAATTGATAATGACATTACATTAATACCCGTAAGCGATATATTAGGTAATTCAAATAAATAAAGTACAACACCGATAATTGCGATTAAAGCATATTGAATATATCCGATATTACCTAATATAGGCATTAAAATATTACTATATTTATTAGCATTATATGCATCATTAAATAGTTCATTATTAATGACATCAAAATCATGTTTTGATTCTTCTTCATGTGAGAAAACTTTAACAACTTTAGCACCATGCATCATTTCTTCGATATAACCTTCCATTTTTGCAATTGTCATTTGTTGTTTCATAAAGTTTCTAGCAGAATTACCTCCAACTTTTTTAGTTACATTTAACATTGCAAAAACACCAACTAAAATGACTAAGAATAACCAAACACTATAAGATAGCATTACAATAATTGCAAAAATGATAGCTAAAAACATTTGTAAACATTGAGGTAACGTTTGGCAAACAAATTGTCTTAAATTATCAACATCATTAGTATAATGACTCATAATAGAACCATGAGGATTTCTATCAAAATATTTAATAGGAAGTGATTCCATCTTATTAAACATTTCTTTTCTCATTTTATTTAAGAAACTTTGTCCTACAACAGCCATTGTTTGATTATAAATAATTGAGGAAATAATACCAAGAGCATATACAACAACCATCGCAACAATAATTTTCATTATTTCAGGTCTTACTTGAATAAATAATTCAGGAGTTCCTTCTTTATCTTTTAATACATTTTCAATAGTAGAAACAATGCTTTGAACAAAAAGTGATCCAGAAATTGATGAAAAAGCATTAAATAAAATACAAATTAAAACAATAACAGTAGCACCTTTATACATCTTAAAGAATCTTTTAACAACAGGAATAAGAGTTTTTAAACTTATTTTTCTTTTATTCATCACTCTTACCTCCGTTTCTTGTTTGTAATTCATAAATTTCTTTATAAATTTCACTACTTATCATTAATTCATCATGATTACCAACATTAACAATCTTACCACCATCTAAAACTATAATCATATCAGCATTTTCAATAGAAGCTACTCTTTGAGCAATAATAATCTTAGTCGTATTAGGAATTTCTTCTGCCATTGCTTTTCTAATCATTGCATCTGTTTTAGTATCAACTGCACTAGTTGAATCATCTAAAATTAATATTTTAGGTTTTTTTAGTAACGCTCTAGCAATACATAGTCTTTGTTTTTGTCCACCAGATACATTAGCTCCACCTTGATCAATCTTAGTATCATATTTATCAGGGAATGTTTGAATAAATTCATCAGCACAAGCTAACTTACAAGCTCTTATTAATTCCTCATCAGTAGCATTTTTATCTCCCCAACGAAGATTTTCTTTAATAGTACCGCTAAATAAGACATTCTTTTGTAATACAACAGCAACTTGATCTCTTAAAGTCTTTAAATCATACTCTTTAACATTTACTCCACCAACTAAAATATCACCTATAGTAGTATCATATAATCTTGAAAGTAAATTAACAAATGTAGTTTTACTTGAACCAGTACCACCTAAAATCCCTACAGTCATACCAGATTCTATCTTAATATTTACATCAGCTAAAGCATATTTTTCTGCTTCTAATTTATATTTAAATGAAACATTTTTAAATTCAATAGAACCATCATTAACTTCATATACAGGATTTTCCGGATTTTTAATTGTTGGTTCAGCATTTAAAACTTCAGCTACACGTTTAATAGAAGTCATACTAATACTTAACATAACAAAAATATTAGATAAGAACATTAATCCCATTAATATTTGTGCACCATAAGTCATCATTGCTGAAATTTCTGCCAAATTAAACTCAACTTGATTAGTAGAAACAACTAAATAACATGCAAAATAAACTACTAAAACCAAACAAACATTTAAAGCAAAAATCATACAAGGACCATTCCAAGCAACAACTCTTTCAGCCTTAATAAAATCATTTTTAACTTCATCTGCAGCCTTAGCAAATTTTTCTTTTTCATATTCTTCTCTTACATATGTTTTAACAACTCTAATACCTTTAATATTTTCTTCAACTGAAGCATTTAAATTATCATATTTAGTGAATACTCTATCAAATTTCTTCATAGCTATTTTAACAATTAAGAATAATGCAAATCCTAAAAAAGGAATCATTAAGCAATAAATTAAAGCAAGCTTAACATTCAAAGTCATAGCCATAATAATAGAAAATATTAAAACAAGCGGTGCTCTTACAACAATTCTTACAATCATACCATAAGCTTGTTGAATCCACATAATATCAGTAGTTAAACGAGTAACTAAACTAGCTGATGAAAAATTATCAATATTTTCAAATGAAAATTCTTGAATTTTATAGAAAACATCTTGTCTAACATTTTTAGCAAAACCTGATGCAGCAAGTGCGGCAGCTCTACCAGACAAAACCCCAAATAAAAGTGATAAGAAACCTAAAGCTACTATTACTAAGCTCAACATAATAATTAAATTAGTATTTGGTGCATCACTTTGAGCATTATTTAAAATGTAAGTCATAATAAGCGGAATAAAACATTCTAATATAACTTCTACAGATACATAAATAGGAGCTAAGATCGAAGGTTTCTTATATTCTCTTATACTTTTTAATAATACTTTTAACATCATTTTTCCTCCTTCAAATTACATTCTATTCTGTCGATAAAACTAAATAATAACTTTACCTCATCTTCATTAAATCCATTGATTAAATTAGACTCAAATAATTCAATTTCTTTTCTAATTTTATCTACATACTCTTTTCCCTTATCTGTTACAATAATCGTTTTACTTCTAGCATCATCTACATTAATAACTCTTTCAATTAAACTTTTTTTCTCCATCAAAGATAAAACAGTTGAAGTTGTAGATCTAGTAATACCAAAAGCTACTTCTACATCTTTTTGTGTAACATTATTTTTTTCATTATAAGCTAAAAAACTTAAAATCGCTCCATTATTACCAGTTAGACCATCTAATTCTACTATTGTAGGTAAATTAGTAATATTTCTAGAAATCTGGTTATGAAGTTTTTTTATTTTTCTTCCAATATGCATGAAAAAATCACTCTCCAAACAGGTAATATTATAGAAATAAATTTGTTCGAAGTCAAGCATATTTTCATATGTTTTCAAATAAATATTATATTTTTAAAAATAATCGAGTAGAGTAGAAAATTATTAATTATTCTTAAATTAATAACTTTCATCCCCTCTCACACCACCACATCGTGCCGTTCGGCAATGGGCGGTTCAATTTATAAGTTTAAATTCAAGCTAAATAATAATCTAGAGCGAA
>JBGVRA010000088.1:0-25155 GCA_045127955.1 Anaeroplasmataceae bacterium | reverse complement strand
AAAACAATTTAAATTTAGAACTGCATTAGATTTATTTAAAGAAGAATTATTAAAATTAAATATAAACAATCTTATTATATAAAAATGGGATTCATCCACCGGATAAATCCCTAATTGTAAACTTTATTATTGCAATTTAGTAATTCCCAAAAATTGTAACACAAAACCCCAAAAAGAAAAAGCCATCCTAAGATGGCTAATTATTATAATAAACTTTCATATAAAGCTTTAATTTCTGCTACAGAAGTATCTCTTGGATTACCAGGACGACAAGCATCAGCATAAGCAGATTCACTCAAGAAATCTAAATCTTCTTTCTTAACTATTTCTTTTAAATCAGCAGGAATACCAACGTCAGCTGATAACTTCTTAACAGCTGCAATACAAGCTTTTCTTGCTTCTTCTAGACTCATATCATCAACACCACAAACACCCATAGCCTTGGCGATATGACGATATTTTTCACCTGTTGCAGGAGCATTATATTCCATTACTGTAGGTAAAATAATTGCATTAGCAACACCATGAGGAGTATCATATAATGCACCAAGAGGATGTGCCATAGAATGAACAATACCTAAACCAACATTACTAAAGCCCATACCAGCAACATATTGACCTAACGCCATTCCTTCTCTTCCTTCTAAAGTATTTAAAACAGCACCTCTTAAATGTTTAGAAATAAGTTCAATTGCTTTTAAATGGAACATATCAGATAATTCCCAAGCACCTTTAGTAATATAACCTTCAATTGCATGAGTTAACGCATCCATACCAGTAGCAGCAGTTAATCCCTTAGGCATCGTATACATCATCTCTGGATCTACAACTGCAACAACAGGAATATCGTGAACATCAACACAAACCATCTTTCTATTATTTTTTGCATCTGTAATAACGTAGTTAATAGTAACTTCTGCCGCAGTACCAGCAGTTGTAGGAACAGCAATAATAGGAACACACTTATTTTTAGTAGGAGCAACGCCTTCTAAAGATACAACATCTGAAAATTCAGGATTTGTAATAATAATCCCAATAGCCTTTGCAGTATCCATAGATGATCCACCACCAATAGCAATAATACAATCAGCACCACTAGCCTTAAATGCTTCAACACCTGATTGTACATTCTCTACAGTTGGATTAGCTTTAATTTCACTAAAAATATGATAAGAAATATTTGCTCCATCTAATACATCTGTAACTTTCTTAGTTAAACCAAACTTAATTAAATCAGGATCTGAACAAACAAAACATTTTTCAAACCCTCTTGCCTTTACTTCACTAGCTATCTCTTTAATTGCACCAGCACCATGATAACTAGTTTCATTTAAAATAAAACGATTTGCCATATTTATTTCCTCCAAAAATATATTATATTTATATTTTAATATTTTTTTGACAAAAATAAAAGCCTTTGTTTAAACAAAGACTAATATTCTTTACTAAATCCTTCATCTTTAACAAACTCTCTATCAATATCTACAACAAAATAATAAGTTTTCCCCTCATCATAAACTAACTCTTTTATTTTATTTAAAATCTCATCAACAGTTAATTCAAACTTATAAGGAACTACCATATCAAATAAAATATTAGTATGAGTAGGTCCGATAACAACTCTAAAATCGTGAATAGATAATCTATTACTAATACTTCTTACAGCTTCTTTAACTCTAATTCTTAATTCATTAATCTCTTCATTATCAGTTTGAATAGGATCCATATGAATAGTAAGTTCAACCCCAAATTCCTTTAAAACATTTCTTTCTAAATTATCAATAACATCATGAATTTCTAATAAATCTTGTTTAGCATCTACTTCCACATGAATAGTCATAAAACACTTAGTAGGCCCATACATATGACACACAGGATCATGAATACCTAAAACTAAAGGTTCTTCAGTTAAATAATTAATAATATCTTTGACAAATTCATTTTCTGCAGTCATACCAATTAAAGGATCCATAGTCTCTTTAATAAGATTAATACCAGCAAATAATATAAATAATGAAACTAAAATCCCCATAACACCATCTAAACTAAATGGAATATCTTTATAAAAAATTAAAACAATATTACCAATCAAAATAACACCAGTAGAAATACAATCATTTCTACTATCATCTGCAGTAGCTTCTAAAGCTAAAGAATTTATAATCTTACCTACTTTACGATTAAATAACGACTGCCATAATTTAACTAAAATAGAAATAGATAATATCGCAATAGAGATATATAAAACATTATTATCTACAGGTATAATTTCATAATTAATAATTTTTTCAATTGAAGTAATTAACAAATTACCACCAACAAAAATAATAATAATCGCAACAATTAACCCAGAAATATATTCTATTCTTTGATGCCCGTAAGGATGATCTTCATCCGCTGGAGCATTAGCTAATTTAAATCCGAATAAAGTAATAATAGATGATCCCATATCAGATAAATTATTAATACTATCAGCAATAATAGAAATACTTCTACTTATAATTCCTGCAAATAATTTAAAACCAAATAAAAATAAATTAGAAAAAACACCAACAAAAGAAGCTAACTTACCATGTGCTTCTCTAACTTTAGAATCTTTAATATTCTCATAATCTTTAATAAAAATTCTTCTTAAAAAATTAACCACTTTTACCACACCCTGACGAGAAAATATTATAACATATATTATTATACTTTTCAAATATTTACCAATACTATTAATGGTGATAAATCATGAAAAGAAAAATAATAAAATTAACAATAATAACACTATCATTAACAACCTTAATAATTTTCTTTTTAAAACCCCTAAACCTAGAAAAAATCAATAAAAACCCAACTATATCTATTTTAAATGATAAAGGAGAAACTATCATAAACTATATTAACAACCATCCAACAACACCAATCGATATAGATAAAATCCCCAGTAAAAATATAGATATATTGTTGTTTATTGAAGATAAAACATTCTATAAACACAGTGGTTTTAATATCCAAAGAATAATAAAAACAATATATAAAAATATAATAAATAAAGAAACTCATGGAGCATCTACCATAACCCAACAATACGTTAAAAATATATATTTAAACAATTCTAAAACTATATCTAGAAAATTAAAAGAAATATATTATTCTATCAAAATAGAACAATTATTATCTAAAGATGAAATCTTAGAAAACTATTTAAATTGTATTTATTTTGGTAATGATATATATGGACTACATAACGCAAGCATTTACTACTTTAATAAAAATTACCAGCAATTATCAACAAAAGAAATGATTGCATTAATAGCGTTATTAAACGCTCCTTCTTACTATAGTAATAACATAAAACAGTGGAATAACAAAAAAAATATCCTCAGTAAGATATTATATGAAAATCAAATAATATCATATCAAGAACACATATTAACCCTAAAAGACATAAATTTAAATATCAACAAAAATATCTATTCACCAAACCTCTTATTTTATTGTGATGCTACACTAAATGAATTTAATAAACTAAATATCAAATCTGACTTTAGTCAAACCATTAAAATAAAAACAAAATATAACAATAAATTAAATAATATAAAAATAAACACAACAGGAAATATCGCATCCATAACCATAAATAAAGAAGGATATATATTATCTTGTATCGGAGATAAAGAATACACAGCATTTAATATCGCATTAAACGGCAAAAGAGATATCGGTTCAACAATCAAACCTCTTCTTTATTATGAAGCCCTTAAATGCGGATTTTCCATTAATAAAACCCATTTATCCTCTCCTTATACATTCAAATATAAAGACACCTTTGTAACAATTAAAAACTACGCTTCTAACTATTCAAATAAACAAATAAATATGAAAACAGCACTAGCTACATCAGATAATATCTATGCAATAAAAACCCATTTAGAAATAGGAACTAAAACTCTAGTTAACCACTTAAAAAAATATAATATAACAGCTGAAAGCATTCCTTCCTTAGCCTTAGGAAGTGTAGGAATGAGTTTATATGAATTAACAAGAATATACTCTCAATTTTTTACAGAAGGAAATTATCTAACCCTAAACTTTATCGAATCAATATCAATTAATGATAAAATAATCTATAAAACAAAACCATCATCAATAAGATTAGGAAATCCTAAATACTTTAACCAAATAAGACAAATCATGAATGGTTTATTTGACCCCACCATAACTAACGCAACAGCCAAAACAATCGGACCATTACTCAAATCCAAATGTTATGGCAAAAGTGGATTAACCGACTACGATTCATATATGATAGGATTTAATGATGAAATATTAATCGCTGTTTGGAGTGGACATTTAAATAACGAACCATTAGTTAGTCCAAATATAAAAAGACTTCCAAAAGAAATCTTTTTAAAACAAATAAATTCATTATATTAATAAGCCCATGCAGTACCAACTAAAATAACTAAAATAAATAAAACTAAAACAAATGCAAAACCGCCACCTGTATTAGTTAATCTATTATTACAACCATTGTTTGTAGTTGTAGTGTTATTGCAACAAGTATTTGCCATAATATCACCCCTACCTTAATATATGAAAAAATGCCTTAATTTGCTAAGGCATTTATTTCATTTATAAAGTTACAGTAATTGTTAAATATTTCTTAGTTGTAGTCCTATAGATATATAATTCCATAGTTTCTCCAACCTCTTTTAAATATAAAATAGATTTAATATCATCGTGAACTACCAAAGAAACACCCTCGGCTTTAACTAAAATATCACCAGCTTTTATACCAGCTTTTTCAGCAACTGAACCAGGAGTAACTTCAGCAACCAATAAATATTGTTCTAATCCAGTTTCTTTATAATATCTATATTCATCAGTATTATCATCATATAAATTTTTATTTACAGTAGCTACACTAATTCCCATTAAAGGTCTAGTAATAGTTGTTTGTCTTTTTTCAATAGTTTCAATACATTTTTTAACAATATTTAAAGGAACAGCATATCCCATACCTTCAATAGGAATATCATATGAACCACCATGTCCATCATCACCTTGTGTATAAACTTGTTTTTCTGTATTAATACCTATAAGTCTACCAGCAGCATTAAACAATCCACCGCCACTATTACCAGGATTCATTTCAGCATTAGTCATAATAGAAGTTTTACTAATATAAGAAACAACACCAGTTGATAAAGAATTAAAATGATCTAATCCTAATGGACAACCAATAGCTAAAGTTGTTTGACCTATAGTTACAATTTCATCTTTATAATTAAAGATATCATGAATATAAACATCTCCACCAAATAAATCTAAACTAAAAGTTAAAACCGCAATATCATTTGAAACATCATTTCCAACTAATTTAGCATCATAATAATTAGATCCACCACGGAAAATCTTAAACTTAGTCATATCTTCAACTACATGACTATTAGTAACAACATAATATAAACCTTTTTCTTCATCATACTTATAAATAACACCAGATCCTGTTGCTACTGAATCTAAACTCTCAGCCAAAATACCAACACAACCTTTTGATGCTTGTGCATAAACTTCAGTTATAGTACTTTGAATTTCAACAACAGGAATTTCTTTTTCGATCTCAGTTGGTTCTTTTTTTCCACCCAACAAATCACAACCTGTAATTGCAAAAAGTCCAATCAAAACAAGTAAAAAACCTAATATTTTCTTCTTCATATTAATCCTCCAAATTAAACAAATTAATAGCATTTTGTGTTGTAATATTAGAAATATCACTAACACTCATATTTCTTAAACAAGCTATCTCTTCAACAACCCTAACAACATAACTAGATTCGTTTCTTGAGCCTCTATAAGGAGTAGGTGCTAAATAAGGACAATCAGTTTCTACAAGTAATTTATCAAGAGGAATACTACTTGCAACCCTTTTACTTTCTTTAGCATTTTTAAAAGTAACCGGACCACCTAAAGAAATATAAAAACCTAATTTAATAAATTCTTTAGCCATTTCTAAAGAACCACTATAACAATGCATAACTCCTCTTATTTTTCCACTATAAGGTTTCATAACCTCATAAGTATCTAAAGTAGCATCACGCATATGCACAATCACAGGAAGATTATATTTTAAAGCTAAATCTAATTGCCCTTTAAATAAAGCTTTTTGAACTTCCTTATTGTCACTCACCCAATGATAATCCAACCCACATTCACCAATAGCATAAACTTTATTATTACAAATAAAATCTTCTAAGTAAGCTAAATCCTCTAAATAATTTAAAGAAGCCTCTGAAGGATGTAATCCAGCTGTAGGATAAAATATGTTATCTTCTTTAGCATAACTAATTGCTAGATTATTAGTTTCTTTTGAAAATCCAACTAAAATAATTTTATTAACATTTGCTTCTTTTGCTCGTTTGATACAGTCTTTCACCTCACCAGTAAAAGCCTCATCAAACAAATGTGAATGTGTATCAATAATCATTTTTTCTATTCCCAATCTAAAATTTATATCATTTAATGATATAAAAATATTATATTCCAATATAACTTAAAAAACAAGAAAAAAAGGGATACGAAATCGCATTCCCTTCATTTTTCTTATTTTTTTAATCTAATTATTCAATGATTTCAACAACTGAACCAGCACCTACAGTACGTCCACCTTCACGGATAGAGAACTTAGTACCTTGTTCCATAGCGATTGGATGGATTAATTCAACTGTCATAACTGTGTTATCGCCAGGCATAACCATTTCAGTACCAGCAGCTAAAGTAATGATACCTGTAACGTCTGTAGTACGGAAATAGAATTGAGGACGATAGTTAGAGAAGAATGGAGTATGACGTCCACCTTCTTCTTTAGATAATACGTAAACTTGAGCAGTAAACTTAGTATGAGGTGTAACTGATTTAGGTTTAGCTAATACTTGACCACGTTGAACTTGATCACGGTTAATACCACGTAATAAAGCACCAATGTTATCACCAGCTTCAGCATAGTCTAATAACTTACGGAACATTTCAACACCAGTAACAACTGAAGTTTGAGTTTCTCTAATACCGATGATTTCAACTTGATCACCAACGCGAACTTGACCACGTTCAACACGTCCAGTAACTACTGTACCACGACCTGTGATTGTGAATACGTCTTCGATTGGCATTAAGAATGGCTTATCAGTAGCACGTTCTGGAGTTGGGATGTATTCATCAACAGCGTCCATTAATTCTTCTACTTTTGCAACCCAAGCTGGATCACCTTCTAATGCTTTTAAAGCTGAACCACGGATTACTGGAATATCATCACCTGGGAATTCATATTCGCTTAATAATTCGCGTGTTTCCATTTCTACTAAGTCGATTAATTCTTCATCATCAACCATATCGCACTTGTTTAAGAAAACAACTAAACGAGGAACACCAACTTGACGAGCAAGTAAGATGTGCTCACGAGTTTGAGCCATAGGTCCATCTGTAGATGCGATAACTAAGATACCACCGTCCATTTGAGCAGCACCTGTGATCATGTTCTTAACGTAGTCGGCATGTCCTGGGCAGTCTACGTGTGCATAGTGACGGTTTACAGTTTCATATTCAACGTGTGCAGTATTGATTGTAATACCACGTTCTCTTTCTTCTGGAGCAGCGTCGATTGAACCATAGTCTTTAGCTTGTGCTAAACCCTTCTTAGAAAGAGTTGTAGTGATAGCAGCAGTTAAAGTAGTTTTACCATGGTCTACGTGTCCAATTGTACCAATGTTAACATGTGGTTTAGTACGAACAAATTTTTCCTTTGCCATTTTGAATGGTCCTCCTAATTTTATATTTTTTTAATTTGTTTTTTATTTAATACCAATATATATTTTAACCTAATTGGTGTAGGTTTTCAAGTAGTGAAAAGATTAATTAATTAAAATTATGCTCTTTTCTTAACAATCTCTTCTTGGATGTTTCTAGGAACAGCTTCATAATGGTGAGTTTGCATTACGAAGTTACCACGTCCTTGTGAATTTGAACGAAGAGCTGTTGCATAACCAAACATTTCAGCAAGTGGAACATAAGCACGAATCTTCATACCATTACCACGTTTTTCTTGAGAATCTAGACGTCCACGACGGCTTGTTAAGTCACCGATTACGTTACCAACATATTCTTCTGGAACTGTAACGTCTACTTCCATGATTGGTTCTAATAATACAGGTCTACACTTATCTTTAGCAGCCTTTAATGCCATAGAAGCAGCAATCTTGAATGCCATTTCTGATGAATCGACTTCATGGTAAGAACCATCAAATAATGTAGCCTTAATATCAATCATAGGATATCCTGCTAAAATACCATTAGGTAAAGCATCTTGAATACCCTTATCAACAACAGGGATGTATTCACGTGGAACTGTACCACCTACAACCTTGTCAATGAATTCATAACCCTTTTCAGGATTTGGTTCTAAATGTAACCAAACGTGACCATATTGACCACGACCACCAGATTGACGAACAAACTTACCTTCAACATCTGCAGCCACAGTAATAGTTTCACGATAAGAAACTTGAGGAGCACCTACGTTAGCAACAACGTTGAATTCTCTTTTCATACGGTCAACGATGATATCTAAGTGTAATTCACCCATACCAGCGATGATAGTTTGGCTAGTTTCAGGATCTGTATATGTACGGAAAGTTGGATCTTCTTCTGCTAACTTTAATAAAGCGTTAGTCATCTTTTCTTGGTCAGCTTTAGTCTTAGGTTCAACAGCTACAGAGATAACTGGTTCAGGGAATACCATCTTTTCTAAGATAACATCATACTTTTCAGCACATAATGTATCACCAGTAGTAGTATTCTTGAAACCTACTGCAGCAGCGATATCACCAGCATATACTTCTTTAATTTCTTCACGGTGGTTAGCATGCATTTGCATGATACGTCCTAAACGTTCTTTAGAACCCTTAGTAGTATTCTTAACGTAAGAACCAGAAGTAATATGACCTTGGTATACACGGAAATATGTTAATCTACCAACGAATGGGTCAGAAACAACCTTGAATGCTAATGCAGCAAATTCTGCATCATCAGTTGGATAAATTTCAATATCATTTCCTTCAGAGTCAGTACCCTTTGTAGCTTCGATATCAAGAGGACATGGTAAGAAATCTAAAACAGCGTCTAACATTCTCTTAACACCAATGTTCTTGAAAGCAGATCCACATAAAACAGGGAAGAATTGAACATTTAAAGTAGCCTTACGAATAACGCTCTTTAACATATCAAGTGGAATTTCTTCACCTTCTAGATACATCATAGCTAAATCATCATCAAATTGAGATAATGTATCAATTAATAATTCTCTCTTTTCAGCACAAATGTCTTCTAAGTCAGCTGGAATTTCTGCTTCAACATAATTTTCAGCTTGACCATGATCATAAATATATGCCTTCATTTCAAGTAAGTCAACATGACCTTTGAATTGATCTTCAGCACCAATTGGCCATTGGATTGCTGCAGCAACAGCACCTAAACGATCATGAATTGTACCTACTGAATATTCAAAATCTGCACCGATTTTGTCCATCTTGTTAACGAAAACAATACGAGGAACATTATAATCAGTTGCTTGACGCCATACAGTTTCAGTTTGAGGTTCTACACCTGCTTGACCATCTAATACTGTAACAGCACCATCTAATACACGTAAAGAACGAGAAACTTCAACAGTGAAGTCTACGTGCCCTGGAGTATCAATAATATTAACTCTGTGTTCTTTCCAAACAGCTGTTGTAGCAGCAGAAGTGATAGTAATACCACGTTCTTGTTCTTGAACCATCCAGTCCATTGTTGCAGCACCATCATGTGTTTCACCAATCTTGTGGATTTTCTTTGTATGGAATAAGATACGTTCAGTTGTTGTTGTCTTACCAGCATCGATGTGAGCCATGATACCGATATTACGAGTATTTTTTAAAGTAAATTCTCTTGCCATAATTTATATTCTCCTAAATTACCAGCGGTAGTGAGCAAATGCTCTATTAGCTTCAGCCATCTTATGTGTATCTTCACGCTTCTTACAAGCAGCACCAACACCGTTTGCAGCATCCATAATTTCTTTAGCTAATTTTTCTTCCATAGTTTTATCGTTACGAAGACGAGCGTATTTTACTAACCATCTTAAACCTAAAGTTTGTTTTCTTTCAGGTCTAACTTCTACTGGTACTTGGTAGTTTTGTCCACCAATACGACGGCTCTTAACTTCTAAAACTGGCATAATGTTTTCTAATGCTTTTGTAAAAACTTCAAGTGGATCTTGTCCAGTTGCTTCTTTTACACGATCAAATGCATTGTATAAAATTGTTTGTGCTGTTCCCTTCTTACCATCTAACATAATTGCATTGATAGTTCTAGTAACTACTTTTGAATTATATATTGGATCTGGAAGCACGTCTCTTTTTGCAATATGTCCCTTACGAGGCATGAGCGATTCCTCCTTTATAATATTATAGTTTATAATTTTTTAAGATTATTTTTTTGCTTTAGGTCTCTTAGCACCATATTTAGAACGACCTTGCTTTCTGTTAGCAACACCAGTTGTATCTAATGCACCACGAATAATGTGATAACGAACACCTGGAAGGTCCTTTACACGTCCACCACGAATTAAAACTGTACTGTGTTCTTGTAAACTATGTCCGATACCTGGAATATAAGCTGTTACTTCAATTCCGTTTGTTAAACGAACTCTGGCATACTTACGTAAAGCTGAGTTAGGTTTCTTAGGTGTCATAGTTGTAACACGAGTACAAACACCACGCTTTTGAGGTGAAGGAAGTTTTGTATATTTCTTGTCTAAAGAGTTAAAACCAACACCTAAGCTTGGTGATTTTGATTTTACAACTTTATCAGTTCTTCCGTTACGTACTAATTGTTCAATAGTTGGCATATTATATCTCCTTTCTATCCATAAGGATATCTGTTATTATACCATTCATATTAAGACCCAAAAATTGGGTGCAAATTTCACAGCGGTTCTATTATATCAAAAAAAAATACATTGTCAACAAAAAATTATCATTTTTTTAAAATTTTTTTACCTTTTAAAAAACACCAAAGGCTGTGTACAAGTAAAATCCTTGATATTACTGGATTTTCACGTTTTCACAATCTTATAAAAATTACAAGAAAACACACGAGAGCGTGTGTATTAACCCCATTAAACCCACGTTCCTCACTGTATTTTACTCATTATTTTATGAATTTATAATCCTAATTGTAAATAAAATCAATATTTGGTATAATACTATCTAGAAATAATTTGTCCTCTTAGCGTAAAGGATAACGCAACACCCTCCTAAGGTGTAGATCTGGGTTCGAGTCCCGGAGGGGATGCCATTAAAGAACGTTAGGTTTGATACAAGTTATCAAGCCTTTTTTTTATGCTTTAATAGGGGTTCGAGTCTCCCACGTATTAGATATTAAATATAATTATTCATCAATTAATAGTATTTTTATAGGAAATTAAGTGTTATTTGTATTTGTATTCGTTAAACGATATGACATGTGGTTTCAAATAATCGAACTATACTTATAAAATGACAACTTAGACTTATTGTGATATAATAATAGCGAAAGATAAATTAGAATTTATAGGCAAATGAAAGTGAAGTGTAATTAATTATGAAATCAAAAATTATTAAATTAAAATATCAGAAGAATCCAAATGCTCTGATTGATAGGGAAGATGTACAAAATTATTTATGGAATCTTGAAGATAAAAAAGAACTTGATATATTACCTCTTCCGTTTCTTGCATACTACATTGTTGGTTGTATACTTACTGATGAAGTAAATAACGGAGGGTTTGCACAATATCTTTCGAATTCAAGTGTACATACTCTTCCTTATCTTGAAAGATGTGCGAGAGCCATTGGAAATGCTGAAATGATAGAAATTATCAATGCACTACTTTCTGCCTTATCAAGGTATTTTGATATTGAAGATACAAAATGTATAGCAGAATCGGATTATTCTGATGAATTAGAAGCAATTCTTTCGTCACTTGATGATCGTTTTTATGATTTTGATGAAAAGTATGACGTCGAGGGACTTGCCAAAAAATATTATAAAGATAATCTTCCTGAAGAAAAACTTATTTTTGAACTTGTAAAACCACCAGTAAATAATCATCGTAGATATTTTATTTATGATAAATCTGACATTACAAATGAAGAAGCAGCAGAAGCTTTTGTCGCATTTCTTGGAGAGTTTTCTAATATAAGATTTAAGATTGAATTAGAACAATGGGGTGGAATGTTCCGCATATTTGCAATAGATAATACAAATTCTCTTAATCTTGCTGAAATCTTCGCCCATTTTGATGATAGCTCTTATTCATTCGGTAAAAAAGATGGTACTAACAGATACAAAATGCTAGGTTTTAAACTTGGTGGTGGTATTTTCAAAGAAATACACATAGATAATTGTGATGAGGAAAATTGGGTTTGGAGATTGACAATTTCAGAAAGCGGATTTGACGAAAATGAATATGAAATTTCATACATGCGTTATTGTTCGGGCTCTAATAAAAAAGTTTCAAGAATATGTATTGGAGATTTTGATGATAAAATAAACAATGTAAAAGAGATGGAAGAAATTTTAACAAGATACGCTAAAATACAAAATAATATTAAAAGTGTAAAGAGAACATATGCTTAGTTTCTAAGATGGTATATAGCATTTTTTAAATCTAAAAATAATATTGAATAAAGTATTAAATTAGAAGTTATAGAGTAGAAAAAGAATATAGTTCTATTAGAAAAGGATGTGCAAATTATGATACCAATTCCTAAATATTTAAAAAATATAGCGACTAAAACAAAAGAAAAAAATGAAAACTTAACAATGCGCATTAATTGTGAATGTGGAAATGATAATTTTCTTTTTCTTAAGAATATTCCTAAAAAAGTAATTTTGACGGACGAACAAAGACGATTAATTAAAGCATCAGAGAAATGGTGGTGGGATGAATATTATCCATATATTGAATCGCCAAATCGTGCTGTTTTTTATGAATATCCTGAATTAGGATACAGAGAAATATTTATTTATAATGAAAGAGGAATTGAAGATAGAAAATTTGATAAAGTAATTGATAAAGAAAGAATAGTCCGTTATTTTAAATTAAATTATGGGGAATTTCCATTAGACAACAAGGAAATCAATCAAATTAATCCTATTGATTATACTACAATTATTAAAGTGAAATGTTCAAAATGTGGTAAAGAATATATGCTTTTTGATAATCGTATTCATGGGTGTGATTCTGCAGACTTTGATTTAAATGAAATGTTAGATTACGAATTCACTGAAAAAGTATTTAATAAAAATATTGGTAATTCATATAAGGTGGAAATTTCTATAAAGAATTATTGGGATTTTGATGATGTAGATAATAATGGAAATGAAGGATTAACAGAAGATGATTACTCAATTTTATTTAACTACATATCAATTAAAGCAATTAATGATGAAAATAAGAAAATAAAAGTGTTTAGTGAAGATCTTGGATAATCTCTAAATTACAATTTGTAGGTGAGAATATGAAAGATTATAATTATTATAAAACTGTTGCAGATATATGCAATGAAATGAATGATGTGTATAAAAAATATAAAATTGAAGAAATTATACCACTATCTAAAATATCTTTAGATTATGAACCTGAAGAAGGAGATAGTTTTCTTTTGAAAAGTGGCGAAAATAAGTATTTAATGGTAGAAACTAGTACTGATTTTTTTCATTGGGTTGGAGCACGATTAATGCTTTACGAAATTAATAAAATTGATGGCAATTTTGCAAAATATTTACATGATCATGATCAAGAAGATCATAATGGAAAAAGACATAAATTATTTGTATTCTCTTATATCGAAGGAGAACCATTAAAAGACTATTTATTAAAAGTAGATAAAAAAGAAGCATATAATTTAGGAAAAGATTTAGGATGTACATTAAAGAAAATTCATTTAATTCAAGTTGATACACTAAAACATCATGTTGGTCATTGGAATCAAAGATATAAAGGAATTCAAAAAAGTATTCTTATCAATAAAATCTCAAACAATGAATTAGAAAAAGCCTATAAATTTTATGAAGATAATAGGCAAATACAAATGATTGAACAAAGATATTCAACATCCGAGTACTATTATAAAATAGATGGAAAATATGTATATGATGAATTTGGGAATTGCATCATAGAAAAAACTTTAGCGTTTATTTTTGGGGATATTAAACTAGAAAATCTTGTTGTTAAAAATGGAAAAGTATGTGTGAAATGTCCTATAAATATTAAGATTGCTGATCCTTTTTATGATTTGAAATTTTTATCATTAATTGCTTTAGAAAATGAATATTTCGCAAGCGGAGTCATTGATGGATATTGTGAAGATAAGATGTCTAGGGATTTTTTTAAAATGCTTAAGTATTATACTAGCGAATTAATTATTACAGAATATAATAAAACACTAGATATTGATACAATTAATAAAATATATGAATCTTATGATGATTTTAATTCAGAAATTCCAAAATGGTATAATCGTTAAATTATAATTTATGGAGATATAGTCATGGAATGCAAAATATTAGAAGAACGATTAACCCCAAATGAATATATAGAATTTTTGAAACATACTGATTTAGGTTCGCAATATCCAAAAGAAAGATTTGAAGAACGAATAAATACATTAGTTAATAAAGTTTCTATTAGTCTTGTTGCGAGAAATATATCTAATGAAATTGTAGGTGTGTGTTTTGGGATAACTGATTTCTCATATTGGCTATTTATAACAGATTTGGGAGTAGTTAGAGAATATACTGGAAAGGGAATTGGTAAAGCACTAGTTAGTAAAATACATGAATTAGCTGGTGGAAAAGATAATATCATAATGTATACGTGTGTAAATGAAAATGCAATTGGATTTTATGAGAAAATAGGAATGTATAAACCAAACGATGTTATGGTGTATAACAATATTGAGTGGACTGATTTTACAGTAGAATAATATAAATTAGAATTAATCGAATGGATGGAGGTATCAAATTGTGAGTATAAACGAAATATGTGATATATTGAGAAAAGAATTGCTTAATAATGATTATAAATATGGTTTTATTGTTGATAATCATAAATATACTCCAAATATGACTGGTGGCTTTGATTTTGAATATTATAATTTATCAATGACAATCTATCGTATTCAAAATCCACTAATTACAATGAAAGAGAAAATTGGAACTTGTATAGATGCTTGTTTGGTAATGAAGTACCTATTAAACAAATTTCACATTTCAAGTAAAATATGGTTATTACACAATAAAATGAAAAATAAAGTTCATACTATATTAACGTTTGAAGCTGAAAGTAAAATTGTTTATTTAGAACTTACTCCTCAATCGAAAAAACCATATTATGGAAAAGAAAAACTATATGACAATATAGTAAATTTATTATCAGAATTTCAAAATGAAGGAATTGATATTGAGGATGTAACAGAACAATTAGTTATTGGTGAACAACCATTGATTTTAATTAATAAAACAATTCGCTAAATTATAATGAGGTGGTGATGTTATGTTAATAAAAATAGGTGATTTTGAATATTCTCAAGTATGGGATGGTATATTCTATAAGAGATTATCTAATTATCCGCAAATATCTGATTGGGAGATTAGAACTATTATTGAGTTTGTAGAATATGAAAAAAGATATAGTAGAGAATGTAAAATAGAATGCGAAGATAGAGATGTTTTAAATTTAATTAATGAAAGCTTTATAAATAAAGAAAAGTATTTAAGTACATCTAGACCTAAGTTGTTGACTGAATGTACAGCATGTCCATATAGAAAGGGCTGTGTTACAGATTATGTATGTCACACGACTTCTTTAGATAATGCCAAAAAAATATTTGAATGTGGAAAACTATTATCCGCATTAAATGCTCGAAAAGTTTCAGTAGAAGAACTAATGAGTGAAAAGCGAAATGCAGCAAATGACCCAGCTGATTATTTTGAATACATAATGTTTGCGTGGGGGAATTGTCAAGCAGGTGATAGATTGGTTATGGAAAGGAAATCAGGGCGATTTCCAAACGATGATGATTTAAGTGTTAATTTTACACCAGGTGTCAGATTTTATTTTAGATATGATGTATTATTAAAGCATCCAAATGCCGTTTGTGATGGTGTTTTACCCATGAAAGTCAAGGATGAAATTATTCTTAGTGATTGGGTTTATAAAATTGTTATACCAATGAAATTAAAGAATGACCTTGAATTATACATTCCTGCTAATCTAAATAATAAGATTGTTTATATTGAAAATGATTGCAAAGATATATGGGATTGGTCTGAAAAAGTATATAGGATTATAGAAGATAGTCTTAATAGATAAATTAGAATTTAGCGATTAAATGTAAAAAAGTTAAAAAAATTTTTATTTAGTGTTTTAAGAACTTTTTTCGAAAAAAACATCTATTTTAAAAAGACATAAATACATAAAATGTTATTAAAAATACTTTTTTCTCAAATAGGTATTTTCGCCGATTTTACTATGTTTGACAAAAGAAAAATAACGTATATAATATGTCCTATGGTGGTGTAATCCACTGCTGGAGGAAACGATGAACAAAGTGCACGAGAAGGAAACGATGGACGTGTAAGTTAGGAGGCAAGATGGAATATCTTGTCGTGTTAGTAATAATCTTGGTGATTATTGCTTACATACTTGATGACCGCGATAACAAGTAGTTATTAGGTAATCCCTATATTTAACGTTCGTCGTTTTCGAAAGCGAAAAAGGTAGGATTGCCGTCCTACCTTTTTCTTTTACCCTATTATTTTAACGTCCATCGACATCTTTATTATATGCTACAAATGTAATAAAATCAATACTTAATAAAAATAAACAAACTAATAGATTAATTCCAATTTAACGATTACCTAGTATTATTAAACGATATACTGGGTGGTTTCAAAATTAAACGATATACTGGGTGGTTTCAAAATTAAACGATTACAAGCAGGTGGTTTCAGCTGTTAAACGATTATATCTAAATTGTATTAATAACGGAGTACCTTGCCATTAGAATGTGTCTATAAGTCATTTGACTTGTAGTTCAAATATAGAGGTTAAAACCTTTTAGGTTTACCTATTTAAAAGATTTTGTTCCATATTTGGAGCAATTTTTTATTTTAATAATTCATTTGTTTCTTTAATAATTTTTGCAATTTTAATTTTATCTTTCTCATTTAATTCTTCGAGTAATTTAATAACTTCATTAATTACATCATCATTAACATCTTGTTTAATATGATTTGTTACAATTACAAACTCTTTTTCATCATCTACCATTATTACATTTTTACCCAGTAAATAATCAGTAGGAACTTTAAAATAAGTGGATAAAAATTTTTTTTGTTCTATATTAGGTTCAGATCTTCCAATTTCCTAACTAGAAATTACATATTGTTTTACATTTAATTTTTTTGCAAGTTCATCTTGGGAAATATTATTTCTTTGTCTTAGCCTTTTTAATGTTTCTCCAAAAGTCATAATTATATCTCCTTATATTAATATTATAACACATAATTTTAAAATATGTAAAATAAACATAATTATTTACAAATGTATAAAATACTGATATAAATTGTATGTAAAAATTACTTAAGGAAGGTTATATGAATAATAATAAATATACATTAGTGAAATTTATTGACAATGATTTGGAATTGGATATTACAATTTCACCTGAAGAAGATAATATATGGCTTTCGAAAAATCAAATTGCAGAATTGTTTGATAGGGATAGAAGTGTTATTTCCAAACACATAAAGAAAATATTTTATGACTATGAATGTGATGAAAAAAGTAATGTGCAAAAAATGCACATTCCTAATTCAGATAAGTTGGTAGAATTTTATAGCTTAGATATTATTATTGCAGTTGGGTTTAAAACAAATTCTAAAAGAGCTATAATATTTAGAAGATGGGCAAATAAAATATTAAAAGAATATTTATTGACAGGTTATGTTATTAATAAAGAAAGATCACTTGTTACTAATGAAAATTATGTGAGACTTATAAATAAAGTAGAATCACTTGATGAAAGAGTTAGTAATATTGAGAATAATTATAAACCTAAAGAATTCGAAAATTCCCAACTATTTTTTGATGGACAACTTTATGATGCATATACTTTAATACAATCATTATTTGAATCAGCTAATAATGAAATCATTATTATTGATAATTATGTAGACAGAACAATACTTGATAGATTGGTAGTTAAAAATAGAAATGTTAAAGTTATTATTTATACTAGTATTAATACTAGACTATTAGGTAGAGATATAAATACATTTAATAGTCAATATGGTGGATTAGATGTAAGATATACTACAAATGTGCATGATAGATATATTATAATAGATCAAAATAAAATTTATCATTTAGGTCATTCAATTAAAGATTTAGGTAAAAAGATATTTTCTATAAGTGAATCAGATAGTAATTTAATATCCAAATTATTAAGTAATATTTAGAAGTGACTTATAGTCCCACACCTATTAAAAAGATAGATATGGTAGCAGTTAGACATTTAAGAAAATCAAGTTTGATACAATAAAAGTGTCAAACTTTTTTTTCTGGGTTTCAAGTCTTCTACGTATTTTAATATTTTTGTTTTAGTATATTAACGATTATATGCTTAAGGTATGCAGATTTTTAGTAGGGTATGCAAAATTTATAAAGGGTATGCACTTTTTAACTTTAGAATAGATTGAAGGTTTGTTTTATTTGGAGTATAATATATTCAAGTAGATTAAAATGTATATTTTAGACTATAAAATATAAATCGTTTGGCGGTGAATTTTTATATGCGTAAAAAATATTTAAATATTAGTGGTGGAAGGGCCTTCATAGAATGCAATGGTTTAACTACTGGTGTGATAATTTCTGATGTTGGAATTCCATTTTGGTATAACGAAACAAGTGAAATCGCTGATAAGGCGATTAAAGCGTTAAAAGAGTATGTTGAAAGCAAATATCCTGGATGGAAATTCATAGGAATGGATGAGTATTTTAAATACGAAATAAGTGATGAAGAGTATTCTGACGCTTATAAAGATAACGGAAGAGGATATTATGATTCTAGTGAAAATAAGTGTCCAGAAGGGGTATTTGAAGCCGAACTTGTCGGGCACGATTTTTTAGAATATGATGAATTTGTCGAAGGTACAGAATACGACTATGATACATTCACTTTCGTTGTTTTGGATTTTAAAATCAATAATGAAATATATAAATTTAGAGTTAAGTTATTTGATTATGATTATAGTGATGGCAAGATAGAAGAGTATTTTTCATGGGTTAAAAGTTTAGCAGTTAAAACCATAAAAGATGAAAGTAATCTAGATTCTATATTTTATGGCACAAAAAACAAAAAATATCAAATAAAAATTTATTACAAAAATGGAAATAGAATAGATTTTAATCATGAACCAAAATTAATAATAGAATCAACAAATAAAAATACCGTAACTGTTCAAATTAAAGATGATATTTATATTATCGGCGTCAGATTTGCTATGCAAACAAGAGGATGCTATTATTATAGATGTAAAAAACCAGAATATAAAGTAGGAGATACTCTTTTTGTACCAACGCAATATGGTAACAAAGAATCAAGAGTTGTTTTTGTTAGAACTTATAAAGATAAAAATGAGGTTTTACAAGATACAAAATATTCACTTGATATTTTAAAATGGGCTCCTGAAAAGAAAACATTAACCCAAGAAGAACTTAAAAAAATAGAGCAAGAACGATTAGCTAAGGAAAAAGCTGAAAAAGAAAGATTAGAACGAGAAAGACAAGAACGCATTCGCAAGGAAGAAGAAAATAAAAAAAGAATATTAGAAGAAAAAACAAAATTTCGTAGCGAATTAATATCTTTAAAAAATAAGTATAAAAAAGACAACTATAGTTCTATTAATTTCAAAACTATAACTAATTTAATATCAAATTTTAAAAATAAATTAGATAACGAAAAATATCTAACATATAAACAAGACTATAAGACTCTTGTACTTGCTCTTAGTGAAGTAAAAACATTAGAACAAGAAGAAGCAGAAAGAAAACGAAAAAAAATGATAACAATTATAACTTCTACTATTGTTGCAATAGTGATTTTGTTGATTTTTGTAAATAATGTTATAGTACCAAATGTTAAATATTCAAATGCTATCAATTTAATTGAAAACGGAAAATATGAAGAAGCAGAAGATGTTTTCTATGATTTAGGAGATTATAAAGAATCTAAAACCTATATGAAATTGATTAGTGTTGCTAAAAAATGCGAAAATAATAACTATAAAAATGCTATAAAAGAATTAGAGTCTTTTGGTGGTAGTTTTATTTTTGTAGTGAATTATGATGGTGGTTCTAAGAGTAATTCGTATGTAAATTTATATGATAAAAAAATAAATTCTAGTATTAAAGATGGTTATACTTTTAAAGAATATTTGGTTACGGATTATTATATAGAAGCAACAGATTTAAAACTGGTTTTAAATATTAAATCTATTTATGTCGCTAATAATTATAGTATTACTTACTATCTTGACGGTGGAAGTACAACAAACCCTTCAACTTATACAATAGAAGATACTATAACATTGAGTAATCCAACAAAAACAGGTTATGAATTTAAAGGCTGGATTTATAGCGGAACTTCTACTCCGAAAACAAATGTTAAAATAGAAAAAGGTACGACAGGTAATTTGAATTTTTCAGCAAATTGGAGGGCGAACGATTATCTGTTAAGTTTTAACTCTGATGGAGGAAACGACATTGGTGATTTGAATGTGACCTATGATTCAAATTATTCTTTACCTACACCAACCAAAATAGGTTATGAATTTAAAGACTGGTATAATGGTAGTAATCTAATCCCACAAACTGGAAAGTGGAACTATGCAAACAATCTAAATTTAAAAGCAAAATGGTCTGCTAAAGAGTATACAATTACTTACCATTTAGATGGAGGAAGTACTACAAATCCTATAAAAGTTACAATTGAGGATACTATTGTATTAACTGATCCTTTAAAAACAGGTTATGAATTTAAAGGCTGGTATAAAGATGGTAAATTTAAAGAAAAAATAACTACAATTTCAGGTTTATCATCAAACCTTGATTTATATGCACGTTGGGAGGCAAAAAGTTATACAGTAACATTTGATTCTGATGGTGGAAACATTATTAACAATCAGACAATAAATTATGATGCTTCGTATACTTTGCCAACGCCAACAAAAACAGGTTATGAATTTAAAGGTTGGTATAATGGTAGTAATCTAATATCACAAACTGGAACATGGAATTACACTGATAACCTTAATTTAAAAGCAAAATGGTCTGCTAAGGAATACGTAATTACATATCATTTGGATGGAGGAGGCACTACAAATCCAACATCGTATACAATTGAAGATACTATCGTATTAAACGAACCAATAAAGAGGGGTTATGAATTTAAAGGTTGGTATAGCGATTCTTATTTTAATAATCAGGTATACAAAATTGATATTGGAGGTATTGGAAATAAAGACTTTTACGCAAAATGGGAATTGATAACATATTCTTTTAGCATAGTTGAAACAGAATATTATGTTAGATATGACAGCAATTGTGAAGATAGTTCTATAAATAAAATCGTTAAAGTTACTGAAACAAGTAATTTAATTTATTATCTACCTACTAGATCAGGATATATATTTAAAGGTTGGTACACTACGCCCGAATGCAATGAAGCGTATGACTTTAATTCTGTTATAGATTCTAACATTACACTTTATGCAGGTTGGTATTCAGCTAGTGGAAATATTTTATATGGAAATGGAGGAGCTCAAGGAAGACCGTGCGTTGTATATTTCTCGGCGTTGTCTGATGGAACTGTTACCTATTCAGCTTCAGGATACAAATTATCATCTTCAAAAGCTTTTGATGTTTCTGGTAAGGAATTAGAAATTAATTCTGATGGTCATATTGTTGTGAAAACAGGTGATGTAATTTGTTTTGTTGCATATGGTACAGTTAATTATTACAATAGTTTAGGTATTACAGTAACCACAACTTGTGAATTTAAAGATGGTAATTATGCTACTGAGAAAGTAACTCATAATAATTATGATGTTGAAACAAATAACAAGATAAGTATTCCAACAAACGTTGGAGTTGAATTTTTAGGATATTTTGATTCGAAGGGAAATCAGATAGTTGATTCAAGTGGAAATGTTCTAAGTAATATTGAACTTATAGATAATATCAAATTGTATCCAAAGTATGAATAATGTAATTTAAAAACTGATTTCTTAATTGAAGTCGGTTTTTTGATTATTATGGTAAAATGAATATTGACAAAAAATAATTATTACTATATTATTTAATGATTTATTATAGAAATAATAAATGGTCGGTGTGGGAGCAGAAAGGAATTAATATTATGAGTGATTTTAAGTATGTCACAAAAAAAGAATATCAACCAGTAAAAAATGAACTAATAGAATTAATTAATTTAGTTCAAGATGAAGTCAGAGAGTATTTTACTTTTAGATATGATTTCATTGGTAGTGCATCAAGAAACATGATTACAAAAGACGGAGTTTCGAATGTTGGTTATGATTTTGATGTTAACATAAGAGTAAATGATGAAGAAGAAGCTTATACTGCTAAAGAAATTAAACAAATTTTAATGAAAGGTTTTAATCGCTATAATCATTTATTCGATTACGACTATTGTGAAGATAGTAAAAGGGTTATTACTATTAAAGTGAAAGATAGAAAAAATTCTAGAATACTTCATAGCTGTGATTTTGCAGTTGTTTATGACTGTGAAGATGGAAGACAACAATATATTCATTTTAATAAGAACCAGCAAACTTATGAATGGCAATATCAACCTAAAGGCTTCTATAAATTACCTGAAAAAATGGAAGCAATAAAAGAAACTGGATATTGGCAAGAAGCTAGGGATTTATACATTGAAAAGAAAAATAATAACAATGATCCAAATAAAAAGTCTCGTTCAATTTTTGCAGAAACTATCACACAAGTTTATAACAATCATTTTGATGAAGAATAACAAATTACCTGATTCCTTAATTGTACATTTTTATATTGACTTTAATATTTATTACTAGCTTTCATGAAATGCGTCACATTTATCAATACTGCTGTATCGACTTTAGTAAGAAATATCCTAAATTATTTAATGAACCAAAAGACAGGATCAAGCAGTGGGAGTATGAATTCAAACATTATTATGTAAGTGAAATAGAAAACGACATGAAGTATCTAGGACAAGATTGTGAACTCGATGCTATTTCATACGCTTTTTTTAATGATGTAGAAATTGTATGATGCTGATGTTATGGTTCCTGCAGTTATTAAAGATAAAATAGTAGAAAGAGCTAATGAAATTAGTAAGAAGATAGGATTAGACAAATAATCAAAATGTTGGGCGATTTTAGGGCTTGTGTTCACTTTTAATTTAAATTTCGAGTTTGTATTGGGGTTTGAAAAGATAAGCGAACGTTAGTCTTTTTTGTTTCGTTTTTATTGTAAAGGTGTTACTTTTGTGTTATAATTTATACTAATAACTAAAATGTATAAGTACTATTAAGTGAAAATATGGAGGAAGAATATGAAATGTACACATTGTAATTCAAATGATTTGACTAAAATTGATATAGAAGAAGTATTCGGAGTATTTGGAGATGCTTACTTGCATAAACATAATTATATAGAAGTTTATTTATGTGATGAATGTGGTCATATTGAATTTTTTGACAAACGACCAATTGATAGGAAAATTGAAAAAGAAAGAATTCAAACTGAAGAAAAAAGAATAAGAGCTTTCTATAATGAGAAATTGAAAGTAGTTTATGCTCAAAAAGAAGAAATAGAAAATTCTGTTGAATTTAAAGAATTGAATGAGAAATTATGCGAAATAAACAAACAGTTAGAAAGTCTAGATATAACAATAAGACAACAACAACAATTACAAATGGAAGCTGACGAAATAAAATCTAAGATTAAAAATTATAAAATTAAACTTGATAAGATTAATTCTGAAATTAATAAAATATCAAGACAAAAAACGTCAGAATTAAATGACTTAAATAATACTCAAAAGTTTTCGATTTTTAAATAAAGTTACCGTATAGGCTCCTTAGTTGAGTCTTTTTTTTGCATGTATAATTTATAATTAAATTGTTTTTTCTGATATAATATCATAAATTAGAACAAAAAATTTTATATTTCGTGATGTGATAATATATGAAAAAAATACTATCTATTTTTGTTGTATTAATGTATATGCTTATTATGACATCATGCTCGGTTATTGGTAGCAACGTTCAAATAGTTAGAACAAGTTGGAAAAGTTTTGATGTCGAAGGGGATTTCTATATTATCGAATCATATGATGAATTAACTGAGTATTTTACAAATGAATGCAGTCAAAGACTAGCTGATAGTGTTGCAAGTTATGATGAGGAATTTTTTGAAGAAAAAGTATTAGTGTTTGCACTTGTTTCTGAAGGGGCGGGCAGCATTAGTCATAAAGTGAAAAGTATAAAAATTAACTCTGGTGTATTAGAAGTGACTGTTAAAAGGAATGTTCCAGAAATTGGAACAATGGATATGGCTGAATGGACTATAGTATTTGAACTTGATATAGAAGAAGTAAATAAGATAATAGATAAAAATTTAATTATAAAATAATATGGGGAGTGTTGTTTTATGGGATTATTAAATAAGAAACCTGAGTTCGTAGCTGCGGTATGTCCTTTATGCGGAGATAATTTAGAATTAGATGCTAATTTTGAAATTGCTAGATGTAAAGATTGTGGTGCAGAAAGTATCATCAGAAATGTTAATGAAAAAGAAAAAAAAGAGAAGTTCTCTTTGTTGTGGTATCGGTTTAGTAGACAAATAAAAAAAAGACACTATTATAAATAAGTAAATATAATTAAAATATGGTTACTAACATAATTTGCTAGTAACCATTTTATTTTAAGGAGATTTATTTATATGAGAAAAACTAA
>JBGVRA010000087.1:0-28690 GCA_045127955.1 Anaeroplasmataceae bacterium | reverse complement strand
TTGTGAAGAGCCGTATGCGGGAAATCTGCACGTACGGTTCTGTGAGGGGCAAGTAGACAGTTACAAACTCACAATATGATATTTTAGAACAATATAAATTGAAAAGAGAGGTGAATGTCGAGGCTTGTCTACTCGACTGATTTTAATGAAGAGAATGATTTTAGTAGATGGTAACTCTTTAATGTATCGTGCTTATTATGGTATGGCAGCTATGGGCAATTTGACTACAAACTCTAAAGGTTTATATACTAATGCTATATATGCTTTTGCACGAATGATAAATCACTTAATTGATAGTGAATATGATGCTATATTAGTGGCTTTTGATGCTGGTAAGAAGACATTACGCCACGAGTGGATGAGTGATTATAAAGCTGGTAGAGCTCCTATGCCTGATGAATTTAGAATGCAAATTGCATATATTAAAGAATTTTTAGATATTATGCGTATAAAGCGTTATGAACAAAGTTTGTATGAGGCTGATGATATTATAGGTACAATGGCCAAAAAAGCTGAAGAAGAAGGGTATCATGTTGATATTTATTCTTCTGATAAAGATTTACTTCAACTTATTGGACCTAATACTACTGTTCATATGACTAAAAAGGGTATGACTGATTTAGAAGATTATACTCCTGATTATTTTTATGAAAAATATAATATTAAATATACTCAATTTATAGATTTGAAAGCTATGATGGGAGATAAGAGTGATAATCTTCCTGGTATTCCTGGTATTGGTGAAAAGAAGGCTGTAAAATATTTACAAACATATGGATCTTTAGATGATATTATTAGTCATAAAGATGAGATTAAAGGTGCAGATGGAGAAAAGATTAGAGCTAATTATGAATCAGCAATACTTTGTAAGAAGATGGCTACTATTTTAAGAGAATTTGATATTGATTTAAAGTTAGAAGATACTTTGAAAAAGGAATGTAATAAAGAAAGATTAATTGCTTTTTATCAAGAATTGGAATTTAAATCTTTATTAAAAGAATTATTTTTAGAAAAAAAGGAAAATCAAGAAAAGATTGAATTTGAGGTTGTTAATGATATTTGGAAACTAAAAGATATTTTACTTCCTAATTCTGCTTTAATTTTTGAAACTTTTGATTATAATTATCATAAAAATCCTCTCTTAGCTATTGGGGTTAAAAATGAATTAGGATGTTTTATTATAGAACCTGATATGTTATTTTTAAGTATTGATTTACAATTATTTTTAGAAGAAAATAATCATAAATCTATTTATGACTATAAGAGGGCTTATGTTTTACTTAAGAGATTAGGATTTGAACTTTGTGGTGTCGATTTTGATTTACTTTTAGCTAGTTATATTATAAATCCTACATTAGGAAAAGAAGAAATTAAGGTTGTTGCAGACCATTTTGGCTATGATGATGTTTTATATGAAGAACAAGTTTATGGCAAGGGTGCTAAGAAAATGATTCCTACAAAAGATATTTTGTTTAGTCATATTGCTAGAAAGGCAACTTGTGTATATGAACTTAAAAATCAAGCAATTGAAGAACTTAATAAAACAGAACAATTAACGTTGTTAACTGATATTGAAATTCCTTTGGCTAAGGTTTTGGGTAAAATGGAATTTAGAGGTATAAGTATTGATTTAGAAGAGTTAAAAAGACAAGCTAGTTTTTTAGAGGTTGATATTGCTGAATTAACTAATAAGATTTATGCTTATAGCGGTAAAGAGTTTAATATTGCTTCTCCTAAACAATTAGGTGTTATTTTGTTTGAAGATTTAGGTATTCCATATCCTAAAAAGAAAGCGACAAGTTATTCAACTGATATTGAGATTTTGACTTCCGTTAGAGCGTTACATCCTATTGTTGATTTAATTATTGAATATCGTGCTAAAACTAAATTATATGGAACATATATTGTAGGATTACAAGAACAAATTCATCCAGATAATAAAGTTCACACTATTTTCCAACAAGCACTAACAACAACAGGAAGACTTTCTAGTGTTGAACCTAATTTACAAAATATTCCGATTAGAACTAAAGAAGGACATATGATTAGAAAGATGTTTATTCCATCAAATTCTAATAATATGTTATATTCTGCGGATTACTCTCAAATTGAATTAAGAGTGCTAGCTCATATGGCGGATGTTAAAAAACTAAAAGAAGCATTTTTAAATGAAGAAGATATTCATAGTAAAACTGCAAAGGAAGTATTTAGAAAAGAAGAAATTACTGCAGATGATAGAAGGAAAGCAAAAGCTGTTAATTTTGGTATTGTTTATGGTATTTCTGCATATGGACTTGCTACTGACTTAGGTATTTCTAATGTTGAAGCTTCTAATTTTATTAAACGTTATTATGAAGTATATCCTGAAATTAATGATTTTATGGAAAATATTATTAGTGAATGTAGTGAATTAGGATATGTTAAAACTATTAAGAATAGAATTAGATATATTCCAGAAATTAATTCAAAAATATATATGCAAAGAGAATTTGCAAAGCGTATGGCAAAAAATGCTCCTATTCAAGGTAGTGCTGCTGATATAATTAAAATTGCTATGATTTTAGTTGATTCTGAAATTGAAAAGCGTAAATTAAAGAGTCAAATGCTTATTCAAGTACACGATGAACTTGTATTTGAAGTTGCTAAGGGAGAAGAAGAAATCCTAAAGGAATTAGTCAGACGTAATATGCAAAATGCAGTTAGTTTGTCTGTTCCTTTAATTGTTGATGATTCTTTTGGTAAAAACTGGTATGAGGTGAAATAATGGATATTATTTTAAATAGACGAAGTGTTAGATTATTTGATGTTAATAAAAAAGTTACATATGAAGATATGTATGAACTTGTTAGATATGGTGAGGCAGCACCTTCTGCAAGACGTCAAAAGGGGCGAGAATATATTATTATTGATGATAAAAAAATCATTGATGAGTTAGCTACTATTTCAAAAGGAGCTTTAGTTTTAGCTAATTGTGAAGCTTGTATTGCGGTTGTTGGTAAAAATCCTGATGGTTTGGTAACTCCACTTATGCAAATCCAAGACTTAGCTGCTGCAACAGAAAATATCTTACTTGCCGCAACTTCGAAAGGTATTGGTAGTTGTTGGATTGGTGTTGCTCCAATAGAAGATAGAACTAATCTTGCAACAAAAATTTTAAATGTAGGTAATGGTGGATTTGTATTTTCTATTATAGCATTAGGGTATCCTTTAAATGATGATGCCTTTTATGATGCTAATAAACTTGAAGATAATATGATTCATCATAATAGGTATTAATTATGCCAGAACTAGCTGAAGTTGAAGTTGTAAGAGATATTTTAGATAAAGATTTATCTGGACTTACAATTATAGATGTTAAATGCTTTTATAAGCCTATAATTGAAAATGATTTAGATATTTTTTTAGATAATGTTATTAATAAAAAAATCGAAAATATTGCTAGATTAGCTAAGTATTTAATTTTTAATTTAGATAAAGGGCATTTAATTTCACATTTAAGAATGGAGGGTAAATATTTTTATTTACCAAAAGAAGAAATTAATAATAAACATATTCATGTTGTATTTTATTTATCTAATGGTTATATGCTATGTTATCAAGATGTTAGAAAGTTTGGTAGGATTTTATATTTAGAAGATGATATTTATAATAAAGAGCCTTTATGCAATGTAGGTGTTGAGGCTAATAATGATGTTTATGATATAGATTTAATTTATAAAAAACTTCAAAATAAAAAAATTTCTATTAAAACAGCACTACTTGATCAAAGTATTATATCTGGTTTAGGTAATATTTATGTTGATGAAGTTTTATTTGCATCAAAAATAAATCCAAATAGAAGTGCATTTAGTATTACAAAAGAAGAAATTTGTGCTATAATGTCTTTTAGTAGAGTTATTTTAAATAAAGCAATAGAATGTAAGGGAACTACTATTAGATCTTATACTTCATCACTTGGTGTTATTGGAGGATACCAAGAGTATTTAAAGGTACATACTAAAGAGGTATGTCCGGATTGTAGAAAAGCTTTATGTAAAATTAAAATAGGTGGAAGAACAAGTTATTATTGTGATGATTGTCAAAAATAGGTGATTAGATGAAAAAGGTAATAGGTATAACGGGTGGTATAGCAAGTGGTAAGAGTACTGTTTGTAATATTTTAATAGAATTAGGCTATCCTGTTATTGATTCAGACATAATTAGTAAAAGATTAAGTCAAAAGGGTAATTCTTGTTACTATGCGATAGTAAATAATTTTGGAGATGATATTTTACTATCTGATGGTAATATTGATAGAAAAAAACTTGGAAATATTATTTTTAATAATAAGGATAAAAAGGAATTACTTAATAATGTTACTCACCCACTTATTTTAGAAGAAATAAAAAGAAATATTGATTTATATGATGATGGTTTAGTTTTTGTTGATATTCCATTACTTTATGAAGCTGATATGAGATTTTTATTTGATAGTGTTATTTGTGTTTATTTAGATAAACAAACCCAAATAACAAGACTTATGAATAGAGATAAAATTGATTTTGAATATGCTTTAAAGAAGATAGAATCACAGATGGATCTAAAGATGAAAAAAGAATTATCTGAATATGTTATTGATTCATCAAAATCATTTTTAGATACTAGGGAAAATACTTTAAAAATTATTAAAATAATAAAAGGAGAAAATTATGGCAGCAACAATTGAAACAAAAGAATTAGAGTCTATTGATTTATTAAAGACTCATTACTACAAAACATGTTATGAAGATTTAAAGAATGAATATTTAAGAATAGTTGAACATATGGGATTTGATATTGTTTCTATCGATGATAATTATTCTGAAATTTTCATTGAAAAATCTCGTATGAGTGTTACTACAAAAATTATTGAACATACTCCAAGAGAAACATCAATTGATTTTTATATTAATGCTGATTTTTTAATTGGTAGTAAGAAAAAAGCTATTACGTTTATTGCTGAAGTATTAGCTTTAATTGGTAAAAGATTTGAATTAAAGGGATTGTCTTTACGTCCATAGTAGGTGATGTTTATGAAAGGAATTAATCAGGTAAAATTTAATATAGTATCTAGCTTTAGTTTATCTAGTGATGACCTATCTGTTATTTCCTTACTATATAGTCCGTTAATAGGTAGTGAAGCTGTTGGTTTGTATTTGGGATTACAATCATTATTAGAAAGAAATAATCTAAAAAGTGAAGAATATATTCATCAAGAAATATTTGATTTATATTCATTAAACGAAAAAAGTTTTTTAAAAGCTCGTTATCAATTAGAAGGAATTGGATTATTAGTTACTTATGAAAATGATGTAGAATTATTATATAGTCTATGTCCACCTCTTTCAGCTAAAAACTTTATTAAAGATGCTACATTAGGATTATATTTGTATTCTAAAGTAGGAAAAGAATTATTTGATAAAATATATAATCATTTTAAAATCGAAAAAATAGATAAAACTAAATATAATAATGTAACAAAAGGATTTGAAGAAGTATTTACATCAGAAGTTAATGATGATACTAGTATTAATAAATTCCAATATATTTTAGGTAAGAGTCCTAAAAATATTATTAAAATTACTAATAAGAAATTTAATATGGATGAGTTTATTAAATCTATTAATTTAGATTTTTTAGAGATGGGTGTTACTAAACAATTTACTGATCAAATTAAGAATTTGGCGTTTGTTTATGCATTTGATGAAGCACAAATGGCTAGTTTATATAATGAATCTATTAATAGAAGTGGTTTATTTGATTATCGATTATTAAAGAAAAAAGCTAATATTTTATATCAATATTTACATCAAATGAATGCTCCTAAATTAGTTGTTAAAGAGGATGAAACAGCAGCAAGCACTGATTTTATCGATTATTTAGATAATACTCCAGCAAGTGAAATATTAGAAGAGTTGGTTCCTAATTTCCCTGCTAGTTATTTAAATACAATTAATGATATCTATTCTAATATTGATTTACCACGTGGCGTTTTAAATTGTATGATTATTAAAGTGCTTAAAGAAAAAAGTGGTGAATTACCTAGTTTAGCTTATTTTAAAAAGGTAAGTGAATCTTGGATTAAAGATAGTGTATTTACTACTATTGATGCGATTAAGTATGTAACTAAGTTTGAAGATAAGAATAATAATTATAATAAAACAAAGAATGAATCAAAATATCAAGCTGGGGAGGTTGAATCATTATGATAAAAGTTAATATTACAAGTAATGAAGATAAAGCTTTAGAATTTATTAAGGAAATTCAAGCTAACCCAATGCTTTCTGATATTGTTGTTGATTTAAATAATGTTAATGATTGTGCTTTATATTTAGAAGAAAAAAAGAATTGTTATAATTGTAATGGTTTAAATAATTGCTTAAATTCTAATGAAGGTTATGCTTCAGTTATTGAAGATGGTATTATAGTCGCAAGACCATGTAAGTATAAAAAACAAGCTATGATTAAATCAAAAGAAAGTCAATTAATAAAGACTTTATTTATTCCTCAAAGAATCTTAAATGCTGATTTAGCTTATTTTGATAACACAACAGAAAATAGAGGTAAAATTTTAAAGTATATTACTAACTTTATTAATAGTACTTTAAATAAGGAATTTATGCCAGGATTATATATGTATGGTAATTTTTCAACGGGTAAAACTTATATTTTAGGTTGTATTGCTAATGAACTTGCTAGAAATAATATAAAGAGTTTAATTATTTATTTTCCAGATTTAGTTGTAGAACTTAAAAGTGCAATTGGAACACCAAGATTTGATGAATTGTTAAATCATTTAAAAAGTGTAGATGTTTTATTACTTGATGATTTAGGTAGTGAAAATATGACACCATGGTTAAGAGATGAAATCTTAGGGCCTGTCTTAAATTATAGATTAATGGAAGAAAAACCTGTATTTGTTTCTTCTAATATGAGTATTAATGATTTAAAGATTCATTTAAATGTTGAAAAAGGTAATGATTTGAAAGCTCAAAGAATTATTTCTAGATTAACTGGCTTAGTTAAACAAATTGAATTAGATAATAATAGTTATAAAAGATAATTGTTCTTACTTCGGTAAGAACTTTTATTTTGGGTAAAAAAAATATATAATATAAATGTAAGGAGGCGGATTTATGAAGAAAATATTGGTTTTGATGTTATTTTTTGTTTTATTTTTGGTTTCATGTGATAATGGCGGAGCATTTATTAGTGATAAAGATTTAGAATATTATGGTTTAACTGATATAAAAGCTTTTGTTCCTTCTAATAAATTTTATACTAGTAAATATGTAGATAATATTTATGTGTTTATGGATATAAAAGATAATATTGATTGTGTTAATTTTAATAAGAAAGTTTATGATTTATTGAGTAGTAATGATAATATTTCTTACTTTGGATATATTTTAGAAGATAACACAACTAATAATGGTGAGACATTAGTAGTTTATGAATCTAATAATATTGTAGATTATTATCACACTAAGCCATTAAGTTATGATGCTGGAAAAGTTAATTTCTCATCATGTAGATTTTTTTATCTACAAAAAGATGATGATATGTTATATGAGATTCATATAAATTCTTATTCTTTACCTAAATATATTAATAGTAAAGATTATAATATGAGTATTTATCTTTCTACATATAATGATTATGTTTTAAATTAAAAAATATTGTAATTATCTAAAAAAAGGTTTATAATATAAGAAATCGATTATAAAGGACAAGATTTGTAAGATTATTTATCAAAGAGAGGATACGTTGGTGGAAGTATCTATAAATGCTTATAAGTTACTACCTTTTTAGATGAATGGAGGAAATGCCATTTCGTGTACTTTTGCGTTAAAGAAGTTTTGAGGTGCTGAAATTTTTTTCAGAACTAAGGTGGTACCGCGGGGTTATTATCTCGTCCTTAATATAGGACGAGTTTTTTTATTTTTAAGGAGGAAAAAAGAAATGATTAATGTTACATTAAAAGATGGTAGTGTAAAGGTTTTAGAAGAATCTAAACTTATTATTGAATTTGCTAAGGAATTATCACCAAGCCTAGCAAAAAAATGCGTTGTTGCGGTTATGGATGGGGTTTTAGTTGATTTGAAGGCTCCGATTGTGGCTGATTGTAATTTGGAATTAGTTTTAGCTGATGATCCAAGAGCGTTTGAAGTGTTAAACCATAGTTGTGCTCACTTACTTGCTCAAGCTATGGGTAGATTATATCCAGGAACTTTATATGGTGTAGGGCCTGCAATTGAAGAAGGATTCTATTATGATTTTAAGATTCCTGCAACTGTTGTTATGGAAGATTTACCTAAAATTGAAGAACAAATGAAGAAGATTGTTAAGGAAAACTTACCAATTAAACATTATATGTTATCAAAAGAAGATGCTAAAGTTAAGTTTGCAAATGATAAATTTAAGTGTGAACTTATTGATGCTGTAGAAGATGATTTTGTTGGTATTTATGAACAAGGTGAATATAGTGATGTTTGTAGAGGTCCACATGTAATGTCTACTGGCTTACTTAAGAACTTTAAATTATTAAATATTGCAGGTGCTTATTGGAGAGGTGACTCTAATAATGAGATGTTAACACGTGTATATGGTACTTGTTGGGCAACACCTGAAGAATTAGAAGAACATCTAAAGAACTTAGAAGAAAGAAAGAAAAGAGATCATAGAAGATTAGGTAAGGAATTAGATTTATTTATGGTTTCTGATTATGGACCAGGATTCCCATTCTGGTTACCTAAGGGTATGTTATTAAAGAATGCTTTAGTTAATTTCTGGACTGATGTTCATACTAAGGCTGGATACCAATTTATTCAAACTCCTATTATGTTAAATAGACAATTATGGGAAACATCAGGACACTGGTTTAATTATAAAGAAAATATGTATACATCTACTATTGATGAAAATGAATTTGCAATTAAGCCTATGAACTGTCCAGGTGGTATGTTAGTTTATAAGAATTCTATTCACTCATATCGTGAATTCCCACTTCGTTTAGGTGAACTTGGATTAGTTCATAGACATGAAGCAAGTGGTGCTTTAAATGGCTTATTTAGAGTACGTACATTTACTCAAGATGATGCTCATATTTTTATGACTGAAGATCAAATTAGAGATGAAATAGCTAATATTATTCTTTTATATAAGAAAGTATATTCAGTATTTAATTTAAAATTCCATATTGAATTATCTACAAGACCAGAAGAAAAATATATTGGTGAAATTAGAACATGGGATATTGCTGAAAAAGCATTAGCAGATGCATGTACTTTGGCTGGATTTGATTATAAATTAAATCCTGGTGACGGTGCATTCTATGGTCCTAAATTAGACTTTAAGTTAAGAGATTCAATGAATCGTATTTGGCAATGTGGTACTATCCAATTAGATATGAATTTACCTGAAAGATTTGATTTAACTTATATTGCAGAAGATGGTACTAAGAAACGTCCTGTAATGGTTCATAGAGCTTTATTTGGATCATTAGAAAGATTTATTGGTATTATTACTGAACACTTTGCAGGTGCTTTCCCTACATGGCTTGCTCCTGTTCAAGTTAAGTTAATTCCTGTTAATATGAATTATCATAAAGAATATTGTGATAAATTAGCTAATTTATTCTTAGAAAATTCTATTCGTTTTGAAACAGATTATCGTGATGAAAAATTAGGTTATAAGATTAGAGAAGCACAAACTAAGAAGATTCCTTATTCATTAGTTATTGGTAATAATGAAGTGGAAAATAACTTAGTAACTTATAGAAGACATGGTTCACAAGAACAAATTACTGTAAGTGTTGATGAATTTATTGAGTTAATTGCTAAACATAATAAAGAATTAAATTAATAAAAAATAGGAACTTCGATGAAGTTCCTTTTTCTCATAATTAATATGTAGTTACGTTATTAAATTTTGTCTTAATGAAGTTTAAAAAATCACTTAGTTCTTCGTTAGATGTAAAAGATGAAAATGGGATTATAAATGTTATGACATTATTCCTATGAATATATATCATTTTGTTACTTACAATACTTACTTGTTCAATTAAAGTGTATTTGATTTCATTTTTTTCATCTTTTGTTATTTCAGTAAAATAATCATCATAAAATTCCATAATAGATGTGGAAGAATATAATGCTTTATTAGTTTTTAACAATTGATTTACTTTTTTTGTTATATTTTTCTTTAATGAAGATTTTAAAAGTATTTGGATAATTATTAATGTTACTAAAAGAACGATTACATATAATAAAGTATCAGGAGTAAATTTTTTGATCATTCCTATAATTAAAATAAAAAAGATAAATACTAATATGTATGTTATTCTTATTGTTCTCATTTGTTTTTTTCCATAAGAAGATTGTAAATGTAAAAATAGATTAAAATCTAAATAATCTTGATCAGATAAAGTAATATTTAATTTATACATAAATAAAAACCTCCTATTCGTATAAATTAAAACATAGTTTTATTTCAATTGCAATAATTTATTGGAATTGCTTTTTTAAAATGGTATAATCATAGTAGTTAATTCGGTTTAAATTGGAGGAATAATATGGTTAAAAGATTTTTTTTATTTTTATTATTTATTTTTTCTCTTTTATGTTTAGTTAGCTGTGTAACAGTAACTGAAACAGAAAAATATATTGTTACATTTGAAACTTTTGATGGTTCAAAAGTAGAAGATACTTTAGTTGCAAGAGGAGAATACATCAAAAAACCAGCTGATCCTGTAAAAGAAGGCTATGATTTTAATGGTTGGTATAAAGATTCTACAACTACCTTACCTTGGAAGTTTGAAAGTGATGTTGTAACAACAGATATTACATTATATGCTAAATGGGATGTAATAACTTATACTGTGTCATTTGAATCAAATGGTGGTAGTGAGGTTCAAAGTATTGGCGTTAGTCATGGTTCTTTATTAGAAAAACCAAATGATCCTACATATGAAGGATATAATTTTGTTGGTTGGTATAAAGAAAAAGAATTAACAAATTTATGGAATTTCACTGCTGATCATGTATTAGCTGATATCTCGTTATATGCAAAATGGGAACTTGCTAATCCTAATTTAGGCAATAATACTCCTACGATTTATTTAGCTGGAGATTCAACAGTTAAAACATATGAAGAAAATCAGTATATTGCTGGATGGGGACAATACCTAAAGTATTTCTTAGACTCTAATATTGATGTTATTAATTGTGCAAATGGCGGAAGAAGTTCTCGTTCATTTATTAATGAAGGTAGATTATTTGATATTAATGGTAATAATTATAGATTTACTGAAAATGGTGGAAGATCTATAGAATCATCAATAAAGAGTGGAGATTATTTGTTTATTCAATTTGGTCATAATGATGATGCTTCTAAATTATCAAGTTATACTACAATTTATGATAGAATGGTTCAATTAGGAAATCCTGATAAAGATGGTATTTATCCAACAACACCAGGTGAAAAAGTATCTACTAGTCTATTACCTAGTGCATATACAGATCAAGCAAGTGCAACAGAAGAAGCAAATGCATTAAGTGTTATTGCAAAATATGGTGATACTTATTATTCATATGATAGTGGTACATATAAATGGTACTTAAAGCAATACATTGATTTGGCAAGAAGCAAAGGTGCAACACCTGTACTTATTACTCCTGTTGCAAGAGTTAAGTTCCAAGGTAATACTATTATTGGTGGACCAGGTAGACATGGTGATAATTTTGCTTATGTAGAAGCTGTAAGACAACTTGCTAAAGAGGAAAATTGTTTACTTATAGATTTATTTAAAAATTCTAAAGATATGTTAGAAACTGCTACATCAAGTGATGCTAATTACTTAATGGCTTTAAAACCTAATAGCCTAACAGGTGCTTGGCCAAGTGGTTACGATAGTGCTTATGGTAATTCTAGTTTAGGATATACTGGAATTGAGGCAACACATTATAATAAATATGGAGCTTATTTACAGGCTGCGTTTATTGCTGATCATATCTTAAATAATAAAGAAATGTTATCTAATGATGAGTGTTTTAATTTCTATAAAAATGTATTTAGTACTCCAACTTTATATATTGAGGCTCCAAGTTTAATGAATACTGATAAGGTTAAGTTATTAGAATCAATGTTTGATAATATTAAGCTAAGAGAAAATAATGATGATGTGATTACACCTACCCCAACACCCGATGATGGTGTAGAACCAGATAGAACGGAAACAAATTTAGCTAATGTTGTTGTTTATATGGTTGGTGATTCAACTATGTGCCTACATAATGATACTACATATTATTATCCAAGATATGGATTTGGTACTCAATTTGAAAATTATTTATATACTAATGCAAGTGTTGTTAATTTAGCTTTATCTGGAAGAAGTTCAAAAAGTTTTATCTTAGAGAATAATTATACTACACTAGTTAATTCGTTAAAACAAGGAGATTATCTAATTATTGGTTTTGGTCATAATGATGAAAAAAGTGATGATGAAGCTAGATTTACAGATGCAAGTAAAGATATAATTGATAACACATCATTTAAATATTATTTATATGAATATTATATTAAACTTGCTTTAAATAAAGGTGCAACTCCAATTTTAGTTACACCTATTGTTAGAGCAAATTCAAAAAATGATTATACATCTTCATCAGCACATATTACTTCAACTGGTGATTATAGTAGTGCTATTGTTGAGCTTGGTAATGCTTATAATATAACTGTAATTGATTTAACAGAAATAACTAAAGCTAAATATAGTTCATTAGGTTATAACGAAGCTATGTATTATCACGCATTTACTGCAGGTATGTATGATACAGATGGAACTACTATTATTCCTAATATTGGTACAGTTGATAATACGCATCTTAATATTTATGGTGCTAAGTTTGTTGCGTATAGTTTGGCTAAAGAATTATTAAATAGTGATAATGAGTTGGGTGTTCAACTGTTAACTAATTTAATAGAATATTATATAAAAAGTATAGTGTTTTACTATACTTTTTGTTCTTTTTATGGTATAATATTAGTAGATAGAAATAGGTGATTGGTATGTATAAAAGATCAGATTTTACAAAGGAATATTACAAAACTGGCGAGGTTGCTAAGATACTAAATCTCACTAAAAAGACTGTTCAAAAGTATGATCAATGTGGTAAATTGAAGTTTTGTAGAACTAATTCTAATTATAGATTATTAAAAAGAGAAGATTTATTTGAATATCTAGATAAAGAAGGTTTACTTTGTGATATATCACTAGAAAAAAGAGATGTAATATACGCTAGAGTATCATCTAATGAACAAAAAACTAAAGGTGATCTAGATAGACAAGCTATGTTTCTAATAGAAAATAACAATGATTTGATTAACCCACTAATATTAAAAGAAGTTGGTAGTGGGTTAAATGATAAAAGAAAGAAATTAATAGAGTTGATTGACCTTGTGTGTGATGATCAAGTTAGAAATGTATATATAACATATAAAGATAGATTAACAAGGTTTGGTTTTAATTATTTAGAAGAAATGTTTAAAAAACACGATGTAAAAATAATTGTTGTTAAAGATAAAAAAGAAGAAAAAGATGTAAAGGAAGAATTGGTTGAAGATATGATGTCATTAATAGCTAGTTTTTCTGGTAAACTTTATGGTATGAGAAGTAAAACGAATTTAAAGAAGGAAAAATAATATGAATGAAATAAAAAATTTAAAAGATTTGAGAAAAGTAACATCTAATGAAAATATATTAAAATGTTTTACTGAATTTTTCATGGAAATATATTCTGAATATAATAGTCATGATAGAAATTTCATATGTAATTATCAAGTAAAAAAAGGCAGTGAAGTAATAGCTGAATTTACTAATAAGAGTGATGCGGAAATATTTATTGAAGCATATTCAAACTGTGATAAGAGAGTTAAATTAAAATTAATAGAAAATAGTAATAATTTGGAGTAATATATGATAAAACAATTCACATTAGAAACAAGATTATCCCTAGATAATAATATAACTAAATATTTAACTAACTATATATCTAGATATAATCAAATATGTCGAAAAATGTGGAGGGTAGTTAAATTAAATAACTTTAATGAATTATATACTAGAAGTACATTCAATACATATGTATGTAATGAATTTAATGTGTTAAAAAGAACTTCTAATTCAATATATTATGAATTAGTAAGTAAGAAGAAAACATTATTAAGTTTAATGAAAACTGAATTAGAGAATAAAAAAATAAGATTAAATGTATTAGAAACTAATAAATTAAAATTAGTTTCTAATATTAATAATCTAAAAAAGAAAGTAGTTATTAATAAATCTTCTGATAAGGAATTAGTTAGATATAGAAAGTATAAAAAGAAATATTATTATCTTTGTAATAATATAAACAAATTAAAACAAAATATAATTAAATTAGAAAAGAATATTAGTGATGGAAATGTAATATTATCTTTTGGTGGTAAGAAAATATTTAAAGCACAATATAATTTAAAAGCTAACAATTATAAGAACTTAACAAAATGGAAAAATGATTATAAAAAGAAAAGAGATAAAAATATATTTTATTTAGGTTCTAAAGATGAAAGTTGTGGTAATCAATTGGTTCAAATTGATTATAATGAGAAAAAAGATTTATTTAGCATAAAGATAAGAAAAGAAAAAGATTATAGTTCTAATGATAGATATTTAATTATAGATAATGTTAATTTTAAATATATGAGAAATGAATTAATTGAAATCATAAATGGAATAAAAACTAAAACTAATTTATTACCATTATCATATAGGATATATAGAATCAAAAATAAATGGTACCTACAAGTTATAATTACTACTATAGTAGAACAATATGAAACAAGAAAAGAATATGGGGTTATAGGTTTAGATTTCAACAGCGGATTCATAAGCATGAGTGAAACTAATGAACATGGAAACTTAGTAGGTATGAAACATTATCCACTACATCATCATGGGTGTGGTAGTAAAGCTGAAACTGAGATATTAGATGTGATTAGCCAAATAGTAACATATGCTAAAACTGTAGGTAAGGATATTAGTATAGAAGACTTAAAGTTCAATATTACTAAGTCAAAGAGTATAAAAACAAACAATAAATATAGTAAAAAATATAATGAAATGATTCATACATTAGATTATTCAAGATATATATTTAGATTAGAAAATAAATGTCATAAATTAAAAGTATCATTAAATAAAGTTAATCCTAAAAATACAAGTAAAATAGGTTATGAGAAATACTCAAAAGAACGAAAATTAACAATTCATCAAGCTGCTAGTTTTGTTATAGCAAGAAGATATCAAGGATTTATAGATTAAAATAAAACATCCTTTTAAGGCAGTTATATCACCAAGAGATGATATAGCTGTTGCTTAAAGGGATGCATAAAATAAATATTATATATTATAACTTTATGTAACCCCCTAACATAAAAATGATAGGAGAATAAAGTGAAGGTATATAATATAGCCTAACCGTAAGGGCTGAAGTATATTAAATTCTATAGTTTACTATACTTTTTGTTACGGTAAATATGTAATGCCTAATATAATTGAGCCTAAGAAAGAGTCATTAGAAGCTAATCCTAATTATAAGGTTCCATCATATAAAGCCCCTAATCTATCAACTTATTCTCCAGCATCACAATTTACAACTATTAGTGATGGTTGGTATGGCACAGCTTTTGGTGATACTGGTGGTAACCCTGAAAGTAGCAGTAATGGTTATTTTGCTAAAGAAGAAACAGAAGGTGTATTTAGTGTTGGTCAATTAACAGAAGCTGGTTCATATAAGGGTAAAATCACTTCATCTTCTGAAGGCTTTGCATATTTATTTAGACAAATTGATAAAACTAAGAATTTTACTATTACTGCAGATATTAAGGTTGTTAGTCAGCTAAATACTAATCAAGCTGGTTTTGGTTTGATGTTAAGAGATGATATATATTTACCTGTTAATGATAAAACAATATTATCTAATTATGTTGCTTGTGGAATGCTTGCTACAGGATCTTCTAAAGTGAATATGCTATTTTCTAGAGAATCTAGCGTTTTATCACTGACTAATGATACATTATCTTCATTATATAAAGATAATGATACAATTACTTGTATGATATCTAGAGTTGGTCAAAGTATTACAACTACTGTTGTTTATAGTGGACAAACATATACTAAAACATATGTAGATTTTGATTTAGAAGCTATGGATAATAATTATATGTATTTAGGATTTTTTGCTGCTAGAGGAACTGTAATTAAAGTTACTGACATTAATTTTGAAATTACAGGTACATCACAAGGTGCTTAATATGGTTATTGCAGTTATTATTGGAATTATATTAGTTGTTTCTTTATTAGTTAACATTTTTAAAGCAATCAAAAATAAAGATTATGTGTCTTTGGTTATTGGATTATTAACTATACCATTTATAGTATTTATGACATCTAGTATATTTTTAGGCGGTTCAGCATATAACGATGCGTCTAAAAAGTATGAATTATACGAAGACGGTTGTTATTATCTTATAAGTCATAATATTTATACAAAGGTGAGTAAAGTTCAATATGATTATATGAAGATTATAGAACCTATAGCTATAATAACTTTTATAATGGTTTTTCCATTATCTATAATAAACCAAAAGAAAAGGAAAAATAAAATAGATTAAATCGGATTTTTATCCGATTTTTCTATTTATTAATGTCATAAATTAATATATAATAAAATAGATTGGATGTGATATTATGGCACTTTTAGAAGTAGAAGGTCTTAAATTTAGATACGCAACAGATGAATTATATAATAGTATTAATTTTAGAATACTACCTAAAGAACATATTGTTTTAGTTGGTGATAATGGTTGTGGTAAGTCTACTTTTATGAACTTAATTGCTAAAAATTTAATACCTGATGCTGGTAAGATTACTTGGATGAATAATATTACATTTGGTTATCTTGATCAACAATTAAAGGTTAAAACTGATATTTCTATTTATGATTATTTAACTGAAGTTTTTGCTCCATTGTTTAAAAAAGAAAAAGAAATGAATAGTTACTATGAAGCTTTATGCACTTGTGATGAAAGTAAATATGATATGTATTTACAAAAAGCTCAAAATATTCAAGATGAATTAGATAAAGCTAATTTTTATAGTTTTAATTCTACTTTAGGGAATATGGTTAATGGACTTGGTATTGCTTCATATGGTATGGATACTCATCTTAAGACTTTATCTGGGGGTCAAAGAGCTAAGGTATATTTAGCTAAGTTATTACTTGATGCTCCTGATGTATTATTAATGGATGAGCCTACTAATTTTTTGGATGTTGCTCATATTGAATGGTTAAGTAAATATTTGAAGAATTTTGATAAAGCTTTTGTTGTAATTAGTCATGATGAGGCATTTTTAAAAGAAATTGGTGAAGTTGTATATTCTTTATCTAATAAAGAAATGGTTAGATATAAGATGAATTATGATATGTTTTTAAAGGAAAAAGCATTAAGAGATGAACAATATTTAAATGCATTTAATAATCAACAAAAGTTTATTAAAAAGACTCAAGAGTTTATTCAAAAGAATATTGTTAGAGCAACTACTACTAAACAAGCTCAATCTAGAAGAAAAATGCTTGAAAAAATTAAAGTTCTTGAAAGACCTAAAAATCATGAACCTATGCATCTTAAATTTCCTTTTTCTAAGGGCTTAGGACAAGAAGTTTTGAAGTTAGATGGACTAACTGTTGGTTATGGACAAAAGGTTGTTTTAAGTGATTTAGAATTCCTTTTAAAACAAAATCAAAAGGTTGTTATTTTAGGTAGAAATGGTATTGGTAAATCAACTATATTAAAGACAATTGTTAATATTATTAAACCATTAGATGGTAAATATATATGGAATCCATCTGCTGATATTAATTATTTTCCTCAAGAAGAAGAGTATGATAATATTACAACTCCTATTGGTTATTTAAGAAGAGAATATCCTTTAAAAACAGATGGTGAGTTAAGAAGTATACTTGCAACAACAGGAATAAAAGGAGAGCTTGCTGTTAAACCGATGAGTCAGTTATCTGGTGGTCAACAAACAAGAGTAAGACTTGCCTTAATGACTATGAAGAAAAGTAATGTATTGATATTTGATGAACCTACAAATCACTTAGATATTTTTTCTAAAGCTGAGCTTTATGAAAGTATTCAAGCGTTCCCTGGAAGTGTAATTTTAGTTACTCATGAAGAAGATTTTTATGATGGATTAGTAGATTTAGAATTAAAATTTGAAGAATAATGGAAATGATGTTATATTTATAAAAAATTTCTTGACTTTTATTGATAAAAAAAATATAATAAGTAATGCTGAGGTGATTTTTATGCGTTTTACTTTAGCGCAGCTAAGGAAACTTCGTATGCCTCATCATTTCACTGAAGAACTTGATTTAAGTGCTGATTTGAATGATTTTGAGGATATTATTTCTGTAGAAAACTGTATAGTTAAAGGAGAAATAAGAGAAAGAGGAATAGATACATATATGATTAAATTTGAAATATCTTCAGATTTAATTATGAGATGTGCTGTTACTTTAACTGAGGTTCCTTATCATATTGATGCAATTGCAGAAGAGGTTTTCTCTAATGATGAAACATTAGAAGAAGCATTCCCTATAGAAGGACAAACAGTTGATACAAAAGAAGCTGTTTTAACTAATATATTGATTGCTAAACCTATGACTATCGTTGCTGAAGGTGTTGAATTTGAAAGCGACGAAGAATATGAGGAAGTCGAAGAAGAGAAAATTAATCCAGCATTTGCTTCATTAAAGGATTTACTATAGGAGGTGTTTTAGCATGGCAGTACCTTTTCGTAGAACATCAAAGATGAAGAAGAGAGTTAGACGTTCTCATCTAGCATTAAGCGTACCAGGAATGATTACTTGTCCAAACTGTGGTGAATTAACTTTAGCTCATAGAGTTTGTTCAAACTGTGGTTTCTATAAAGGAAAACAAGTAGTTGCACCTAAGGCTGAAAAGACAGAAGAATAATAAGCGAAAATATTACTGATAGAAATAGACACTTTGGGTGTCTATTTTCTATTTATATAGAAAAAATATAAAAATAATGATATAATAAAAAACGGTGATGTAAAAATGTATATTCATAAGACAGTATTATTAGATGAAGCAGTTGAACAATTACATATTAAAGAAAATGGGATTTATGTTGATGCTACAACAGGAGGCGGAGGACATAGTTCTTTGATTTTATCTAAACTTAAAAATGGGCATTTATATTGTTTTGATCAAGATGAGTATGCTTTTACAAAAGCAAAAGAAAAACTTGATCTAGTTGGAAGTAATTATACTTTTGTTCATTCTAATTTTGTTAATATAAAAAGTGAATTAAAAAAATTAGGTGTTGATCATATTGATGGTATTATTTATGATTTAGGTGTTTCATCTTTTCAATTAGATATTCAAGAAAGAGGATTTTCTTATAGATTAGATGCTCCACTTGATATGAGAATGAATCAAGCTCAAGAATTATCAGCATATACTATTGTTAATGAATATTCATATGAAGAGATAGTTAAGATATTATATCGTTACGGGGAAGAACCTTTTTCAAAACAAATAGCAAGAGCAATTGAATCATCTAGAAAAATAAAACCTATTGAAACTACATTAGAATTAGTAGATGTTATTAGAAGTGCTTTACCTAATAAAGTATTAAGACAAAAAGGACATCCAGCAAAACAAACATTCCAAGCACTAAGAATAGCTGTTAACGATGAACTAAGAGTGTTTGAGGATAGCATTAAGGATGCTTTAGATATGTTAAATCCTGATGGATATGCGGTTGTTATTACGTTCCATTCATTAGAAGATAGATTATGTAAAACTATCTTTAAAGAAAAATCTACATTAGATATTCCTGAAGGTTTACCTATTATAATTACCGAAGAAGCTCCTTTTGAATTAATTACAAAAAAGCCGATGCTACCTAGTGAAGAAGAAATAAATCTAAACAATAGAGCTCATAGTGCTAAAATGAGAGTTATTAGAAAACGATAGTGAAAATATTTATCGAACAAAATTAAGTTTTAAGTTGACAAAGACTTTGAGTTTTTGTATAATTATTAATGCGTTCGATATACATGCGGGTATGGCGGAACTGGCAGACGCGCTAGACTTAGAATCTAGTTCCCTCGGAGTGCAGGTTCGATTCCTGTTACCCGCACCAGTTTAACATTAATGGTTTAGTAGAGATACTAAGCCTTTTTATTTTTAATTAGTTATAGTATAATTAAATTAGGAAGTGGTAATATGTCATATATTGAATATCCTTATGGAATTTGTGAAGATAAAGTAATGTATTTTAAAACAAGTAGGTTTTATCCTGATAATAATTATTTTAAATATGCTAATAAGCTTATTGGTAAAAAAGAGATTGTTTCTTTTGATTGCGGATTATTTGATTTGGATGGAATACTTAATATTGATCTATCTTGTTGCGAACAAATATTTGCTGTTATTATTAATCCTATTAAAGATAAAGATTATAAGATAGATAATAGATTTGAATTTTGTGGGTATGATTTATGTAGTGATACAATTAGTGCTATAACTAACTGCGGTTGTGAATATGTTAAAGCAATTGATTATGAAAAATTAAATAAGTATGGATTAATTAATGATTATGATGAAGCTTTAGAAAGTATTCATAAGTTAAAAGAGATTTATCCTTTAGATTCTCATGCGGATTGTGATATTATTAAAATATATAGATATAGTAGGTAAAAATGGTGGATTATTATAAACAAATATTTAAAAGAAAATCATTTCATTTTTTTAAAGATAGATTAGATTTAAAAGATGATGAATTAAATAAATTAAATAATTTTATTAAGAACATAAAACCATTAGATAAAGATATTAAAACCTTAATAAAAATAGTAAAAGAAGAAGAAACCTCTTGTAAAAGAGGTGGAGAGTATTGCCTTTTATTTTATAGTGAAAAAAGTGGAAACTATCTAAGAAATATAGGTTATATTGGTGAACAAATAGATTTATATTTAGCTAGCCAAAATATTGGTGCTTTATGGTATGGTATAGGTAAACCAAAAGATATGGTAGTTGATGGACTAGATTTTGTTATTATGATATCTTTTGCGAAAATGAATGAAGATAGATTTAGAAAAGATATGTTTAAATCTAAACGAAAGAAATTAGAAGAAACATGGTTTGGTGATACTTTAGGTGTTGGTGAGATTGTAAGATTTACTCCTAGTGCTTGTAATACTCAGCCATGGATATGTGAAAATACAGGTGATGAATTAATAATATACAGATACAAAAAGCCAGGTAAAAGAGGCATAATGCCTGCGGAAAAGGTGAGATTTTATAATAAAATAGATATGGGAATATATCTATTTATGTTAGAAGTATGCTTAGAAAATGAAGGTTATAAATTTGATCGTTTTATTTATGAAGATAATACTTGTGATGAAATTGAAAAAACTTTGATAGCTAAATATGTTATTAGTAAATAATTAGGTGTCTAGCGATAGACTTAATAAGGAATCAAGTGAAAGTCTTGGACTGTCCCAGCAACTGTAATGCAGATGAAATCAAGGACCATTGAGATTATTCTTGAGAAGGTTGAAAGTAAGGTGAAGCAAAGCCAGGAGACTTGCCTAATTATAATATAAAAAGGAGGAACTATCCTCTTATAAATTATCGCTGGAGTACGTTTAATTTATATTAGTGGTAGTAAAAAATTATGAAGGATAAGAAAAAACTTATTCAAACCATTGTACTATCAGTTACAGCACTGATAGTATTTGTTGTTGTAAGTGTTATGGTAAGTAGACATTTTACATCAACTAGCGATGGAAAATTAGAGGTACTGTTAGTAGATTTAGATGGTAAAACTACTGTTGAAAAAGAAATTGATTTTAAAGAAGGAGATACTTTACAATATTTATTAGAAGAAAATTTTAGTAATGTTGTTATAGAAAATGGAATGTTAATGTCTATTGAAGATTTTACAACTGCTCCTGATTGGTCTACTTTTATTTCAATATATGTAGATAATGAAATGAGTATGGTAGGATTATTAGATATCGAATTTACGGATGGTACTATTATTTCATTTGTTATGACGGAATATATTGTTAATGGATAAAACAAAAATTATACTTACCACAAAAGATATTGCGTTAATAGCTGTTTTAACAGGAGTTTTATTTGTTCAAGAACAGTTATTATCATTTATACCAAATGTTCAGTTAACAGTGTTTTTGTTAGTTATTTATTCTAAAAAATTAGGATTAGTTAAAACTAGTATTATAACAATTATTCATGTTTTATTAGATAATATGATAATGGGTAGTTTTAATATATTATATTTACCTTTTATGTTAGTTGGTTGGTTAATTATTCCTATTATGTTAAATACATTATTTAAAAAGGTAGATTCTAATATCAAATTGGCATTTTTAGGGATATTATTTTCATTTATTTATTGTTGGATATACATTATCCCTAATTGTATAATTTTAGAAGTAGATTTTATTACTTATTTATTTGCTGATATATCATGGGAAATATTACTTGCGATTAGTAGTTTTATTTCAATTATATTATTATATGATCCTTGTTCTAAAATATTTGATAAGTTTAATTAACTATTAAAAAAGAAAGGTGGTTATTATGTTTAAAAATAAAGTATGTGTTATTACTGGTGGAGCCCACGGGATAGGAAAAACTATTAAAGAAGAATTTATTAAAGAAAATGCTAGATGTTATGTTATTGATAAGTCAGAAGGTAGTCATTATGTTGGTGATATTTCATCTAAAGATACTTTGGAAGATTTTGTTAAATATGTAATTGAAAAAGAAGGACATATTGATTATCTAATTAATAATGCACCACCTTTTACTAAAGGTATCGATAAATGTTCGTATGAAGATTTTAATAAAGCTTTATCGATAGGTGTTACTGCTCCATTTTACTTAACTAAATTATTTTTACCATTTTTTAATGAAGGAGCTTGTGTAATTAATATTTCTTCATCTCGTGATCGTATGAGTCAGCCACAAACTGAAAGTTATACCGCAAGTAAAGGTGGTATCAGTGCTTTAACTCATGCTATGGCTATTTCATTAGGTGGAAGAGTGCGAGTTAATTCTATTTCTCCTGGTTGGATAGATACATTTGATTATGATTTTGAAGAAGAAGACTTAGCTCAACATCCAGTTAAAAGAGTAGGAAATACATTAGATATTGCTAATATGGTGTTATTTTTATGTTCTGATAAAGCGTCTTTTATAACTGGTGAGAACATATGCATAGATGGTGGAATGACTAAACTTATGATTTATCATAATGATCATGGTTGGAAATATAAATAGTCTGATAAAAACGTATAGAAATTGAAATGATAAAATGTTTGTAGACACTAAAAAACATTAGTGTTTATGAACATTTTTTCTTTTTCTCTTGTTAAGAGAGTATGTTCTAGTAACAAATTTATTGTTTTATATTACAATGAAAGTAGAAAGATGGTGTTTGTATGGATGTTATTAGAAAAAATTTAAATCTTATAGGAAAACCTGGTAAGGTTATTTCTCTTATATTTTTGATTCCAAGTTTTATTATTGTAGTTGTTTGTTTAGTATTAGAATTATTTTTTAAAGATTTTGTAGCTAATATAAAAAGTGGTAACCCTGAAGAACCTAATTATGGTGGAGCGATTATTTTTTTTATTTTATTTTTCTTTATTTTATTTGTTCTAGCTGTAAAAGTTGTTGCGGTATTTAGTTTTGTTACCTCTTTAATAACTTTTATTTTATCTATTGTTTGTTTAAGGCTTGCTGATAAAGAAAAAGAAGATATACTTAATAGTAAAGTTAAAATATATGTAGTTACAGGATTATATTTCTTGCTAGCTTTAATATATATAATACTAGCGATTGTTACTTTAAGTAGTGATGCTGGTATATTTGTTTTACCTTGTGTTGTTTTGTCAGTTATATATTCAATTATTTCTTCAAAAATGATTAATAGTATTAATTTATTAAATAGTATTGACAGAAAATAGAAAGCGTATTACAATAATAGTACAGTTGTATTAGAATGATAGTACAGTTAAAGGAAGGTGGATAAATGAAGTGGATTATTGATAAGAATCGTCCAATTTGTCCTCAAATATGTGAACAGTTGTGTATGGCAATTGCTAGTAAAAGATTACTTTCTAGAGAGAAGGTATATTCTGTTAGAGAATTAGCTTTAAAGTTGGGTGTTAATCCTAATACTGTTCAAAAATCATATGATATATTAGAAGAAAAAGGGATTATTTTTTCTGTTAGAGGATCAGGGTGGTTTGTTAGCGAGGATACTACTATCGCTAAAGAAGTAGTAAAAGGAGTTGTTGAATCTAAGGTTTTGGGATTTTTTAAAGAAATGGAACAACTTGGGTTTGATGAAGAAATGGTTATGAAGTATTTAAAAGAAAGGAAAGGAGAATAATTATGGAATTGTTAAAGTGTGTTAATCTATCTAAAAGTTATGGAAGACTTGACGCTTTAGATGGTATTAATTTATCTATTGAAAGTGGAAAGATTATTGGTCTTTTAGGACCTAATGGTTCTGGTAAAACTACTTTAATTAAACTTATTAATGGTCTTCTTACTCCTACAAGAGGAGAATTATATATTAACGGTAATAAACCTGGTGTTGAAACTAAGAAGATTGTTTCTTATTTACCTGATAATAATTTTTTAAATTCATGGATGACTGCCGAACAAATTATAGAATTATTTACAGAATTTTATGAAGACTTTAGACCTAATTTAGCTTATGAAATGTTAGAAAAATTAGGTGTTGCTAAAGACATGAGACTTAAAAATCTATCTAAAGGTAATAAAGAAAAGGTTTGTTTAATTTTAATTATGAGTCGTAATGCTAAATTATATGTATTAGATGAACCTATTGCTGCGGTTGACCCTGCAACTAGAGATTATATTGTATCTACTATTATCAATAATTATAATCCAGATGCTTCTGTTATTATATCTACACATTTAATTGCTGATATTGAACCAGCATTAGATGAAGCTATTTTTATTAATCAAGGTAGAATTGTTTTACATAAAACTGTTGATGAAATAAGAGAAGAAAATGGTAAGAGTGTAGATCAATTATTTAGGGAGGTATTCAGATGGTAAAGAAACTTCTTAAACAAGAATATAAATATTATATTAGAACGCTTATATTTATTTTACCTGCTATTTTATTGTTAGGTTTATCTGTACGAGTTATTCAATTTTTTGAAGTAAATCATTTCTTATATTATTTAGCTTTTGGTGGATTATTAGTTATATTTTTTGGTGGATCTGCTGCTGTTATAATTGCTGCAGAAGTACTTGCCGTAGTGAGGTTTTATAAAAATATGTATAGTACAGAGGGGTATTTAACTTTTACCTTGCCTGTAACAAATCATCAACATTTAATAGCTAAACTTATTGCTCATGTTATATGTTCTTTAACTGCAGTTTTAGTGGTTTTATTATCATGGATTATTGCTTTTGTTGGAACTGAAGGATTTAATTTATTTATGGCAGAATTATCATCATTATTTGCTGAGATAAATTTTGGACCATACATTGGTCATATTATATTCTTTGTATTAGAGTTTATTATTTTAATTGTTGTTTCTCTTTTTGCTTCACCTCTTACATATTATTCTTGTATAAGTATTGGTCAACTTGCAAAGAAAAATAGAATATTACTTGCTATTGGTGTTTATTATTTATTTGGTGTTATTGTTAATGTTATTAGTACTGTATTTTCAATGATTGTAAGTATTATAGGTATGGTTGGTGGTTTTGATGGACTTGTTCCAATAATTGAAGCTCATCCATTTGCATTTGCTCATACTATGATTTGGATTATAATTATTATATCTGCAGGTTTAGTTGCATTATTTTATTTTATTAATATAAGAATTATGACTAGAAAATTAAATCTAGAATAAAATGAACTGCCTTGTCTTATGACTAGGCAGTATCTTTTTTTTTAGTTTAATGTTATAATGTATTTTAAAGGAGTGATGGCTTTGAAAGGAATTATTATTAGAAATAAATACCATATGGTTTTTGTTTTTTGTTATGGTTTTTTATTTAATATATTAGCGATGATTTCATATGTGGTTATTGTAGGTACAATAAAAGATGATATGATGCTTATTTTGGCATTTTTAATGGTTTTATTTGTTACTATTATTTTTGCTTTTATTTTATTGTGGTTTTTAAGTCAATGGTGTCAAATTATAGATGATAAATTATGTTTTAGAAATAATTTTGTTGTCCATAAAGAAATTGGTATAAACGATATTAAAAGAATTGAGTTTGCTGATATAAAAGCTAAAAATGATACAATATTTGTTAGTAAACCTGTTATGGTTATTAAGTTAACTAACAATAAAATAAAAAAATATGAATATATAATGAGTAAAAGAAATGATCATTTTTGTATAGATTTAAATCAAGAAAATTATAATTTATTAAAACAATATTTGGAAAAAAATGAATCATATTTGTTAGATATGATTTCTACAGGTGAATTTGCTAGATTTAATATTGAAAGGTAGTGGTTAATATGATTTTATATCGCCCAGTTGGACAAAAAGAATTGGATTTAATTATTGAAACTGATTATACCAAATTTCCACCAAGATTATTTTATCAACCTATTTTTTATCCTGTTTTAAATGAAAAATATGCTAGTGAAATAGCGTCTAGATGGAATACTAAGGATACGTTAGAATCATTAAATGTTGGATATGTTACTAGGTTTAGTGTTGATGATGATTTTATATCTAAATATGAAGTTCATCAAGTTGGTGATGTATATCATTTAGAATATTGGATTCCAAGTGAAGAATTAGATGATTTTAATAATCATTTAACTTCTAAGATTGAAGTTATTAAGGTGTTCAAATGAAAAAGTTAAAATATCCTTATAGAACAGTTTGTGATTTTATTAAAATGAAAGAAGAATATAAATCTTTAGATAAAAAATCAAAGAAAAACTATATTATTAGAAAAATTTTAAAGATAGTATTATTCTTATTATTTATTGGTTTAGAAGTTATTTTATTCTTATCTTTAAGAATTATTGAAAATGATTTTTTAATTGTTTTTTTTGCCTTATTTTTTATGTTAAATCCTATTGGATGTTTTGTTTTATATGTTATTTTATCTCAATATTTTGTTGTAGATATTAAAGTATTACAAAAAGATTTATTATATAAAATTAACGCTCCATTATATAAATATTATAATATTAGTGATGATAAAGTTATTACTAAGTGTTATGATTGTAGTAATAATAAATATATTAATCAAGATGTTATTTTGTTTATTTATAATGACAAATTAAGAATTATTAATAATATTTATTGGAATAGGTATGATTTTGGTTGTTACGAATTTAGTAAAGAAGAAGTTGTATTTTCGTATGATAAATTTGGAAGACTAATCAGTTGTAGGTTAAATTGTGGTAAGGAAAGTTTTGTTTTAGGAAAACGTGCTTTACCATATATTAGGAATTGGTATAATAAAAAATCCTGAAATTTTTCAGGATTTTATTTCATATTAGGGATAGATTTACCAAAATACATTAATTCCCAAACTGCTGGTTCTGTTATTTTTTCAACTACCTTATTATCTTCAATTTTTTCTATTGTTGCCATTCCTTCAAAACGAAGATAAGAACCGCTAAATCCGATTAATTTGGCACCTAGTTTAATCACTGGAGGTAATAAATCAATAAATCTTTGTCTAGAGATATCACTATTTCTTTTGTAAGTTATTCTATATAGTTCATTATTAGGTGTTATATATTCATAAATTACATTATTAAATACAGGTTTACCTGTATGTTCATCAATATATTCATCAGTTGATAAGAATTTTAAAGTGTGATTAGAGTTATCACCTAGTATTTTATCATTTTTGGCAAGTAAGAATACATCAAACGGCTTATATACATACTTTTTTTCTCCGTAAATATAAGCTGAAATTACTTTATAATCTCCTATTTTAGCACGTCCGCTCTCCTAAATCTACTTATTTCTATATAATAATATGTAATTAATAGATTTAGGTAAATAACATCCGCTATTTGTTTAATTCCAGCCACTTACTCTTTGCTTTCGCAAATTATAATTTGCTGTATATAAAGGCTTAGATAAATCTATTCCTTTATAGTCTGAGCTAGACAATACTTTTGCTTTTACCCCAATATTAATTGCACTATTAATATCTCGATATAATTTTGTATTACAACATGGACATATAAATTCTCTTTCATTTGGTTCATGGTGACAAACATCACCACATACTGAACATGTCATTGTTGTATATGCTTCATCTACAATCTCAAACTCACACCCTCGTTTGGCTGAAACATGTTGTAATATACTTCTAAATTGACCGATTGGTGATTGGTTTAACATTGCTCTAGCCATTGTATGATATTTGGCTAAATCTGGTGTAGGAACATAATCTCCAATTACAATATGAGTATACTCATCACAAAGTTTATGAGCGATTGTAAACAATG
>JBGVRA010000086.1:0-22119 GCA_045127955.1 Anaeroplasmataceae bacterium | reverse complement strand
CGCAATAATTGAATATATCGACTTTTATAATAATAAGAGGTTTCAAGCAAATTTAAAAGGCATGACTCCTACTCAATTTGGAAACCATGCCAATCCTAATTTGTTACCTTTAATTATTTAATTATTTTTAAAAATTATATTATCTACTTGACAGAACTCAGTTCAAAAATCCAGCTTCTTATATTATCTTTTTTTCCAATGTTCTTTCAAATAATGGGCAACCATCTTAGGTTGTCTATCTTTAGTGAAAACACCTTTTCTATTGCCTCTTATTCTTTTAATTCCTTCTTTAGTTTTAAAATCAGCAAAATTCCAAACATGTTCACCCACAATAAAATCTAACTCTTTAAATAAATCAACGTGTTCTCTAATATATTCTAATTGCCACTCTTCAGAGAACGTTTCACTAGGGACAGAATGTAATCCTTCAATAGTATCAGATCCAAATTCGGTAATAATAATTGGTTTATGATATTTATTAAACCAAAGTTTTAATTCTTTTTCAAAATTATTTCTTATACTAAAAATATCTCCATGATCTTCATACCAACCATAATATCTATTTAAACAAATAACATCTACCAAATCTCCTACTAAACTATCTTCATATTTAGAAAATTCAACAATTGTAATTGGTAAATCAGTTAATTTTTTAGAATAATTAACAATATCTTCAAAATACTTTCTAGCATCTTGTTCGAAAGTAGCAGCTTCATTAGCAACACTTAGCATAATAACACTAGGATGATTCTTATCTCTTTCTATTAATTGTTTAATTAATTGCTTATGAATTTCTTTAGATTCATCATTAATTCTATCCATAGTAAAAGAATCATTCCACCAATTCATTCCCACGGCCGGAACTTCATTAATCACTAAAAATCCATATTCATCTGCCAAATCATACCAATCATCTGCATAAGGATAATGACTCGTTCTAAATGAATTAGCATTAATCCATTTTAATAGTTCAAAATTTCTAATGTTTACTGCCGGATTATTACCTTTGCCAATAATAAAGGAATCCTCATGCATACCAAAGCCTTTTAAGTATATAAGATTACCATTTAATAAAATCTTACCGTTATTAACTTCTACTTTTCTAATTCCAAATTTTTGAATGTACATATCACAATCTGTAGTAACAACCAACTTATATAAATACGGATTATTTGTATCCCATAAAATAGGATTATTTATATTTAAATCGGAATCTTTAGAAATTAAAATAACATTATCATCTTTATCTAGTACTTTATAATTAATATCATTATATACACCAGTAACTTGAACTTTGATTTTTCTATAATCGTTGTCACAAACTGTATTAACAATTATATCTTCTATATTATTAATCGGTTTTTCTAAAATTAAAACATCTCTATGAATGCCTGTAAAATTATAAAAATCATGTTGAATAACTTGCTTATTATTTTTTATTTCACCTACTGGAAAAGTTTGAAATGAAAGCCTATTATCAATAACAATAGAAAGTCTATTGACCTCCTCTAATTTATTTAGCAATATCTCAATTGGATAGTATCCATTAATAATACTAGCAAGATATTCACCATTTAAATATATATCACTCTTACTACTAGTTGCACCAACATATAAATAATACTTTTTTTTAGAATTAATAGGAAAAGAAAAATCAGTTTCAAAAACTATCTTTCCAACATATTCTTTTATATTTTTATCAACAACAATATCATTCATACTAGCTGGAACAGCTATAAACATATAATCATTTAAAGGAATATTAGGAAGATAATCATCATTAACACATTTCATTTTCCAATAACCATTCAAATTAATAATATTACGATATTTATTCATTTGTGGAAAAAGCATAATATCACCTACTCTTTTATGATCTTATCAAAATAATCCATATAACAATTCCAGTCAAAAACAGTTAAATCATGAATACCACTTCTACAATGATATGCAAGTCTACCTTCATTATATGAAACATCATTTTTAATCTTATTTGGAACAACCAAGCCTTTTACTCCATATATTTCATAAAAATGACTAGCTAATTTACTAGATCTAAACTCACCTTCAGGATCAGCCCATTCATCTTTACTAGCACTCGCAATATAACAATATCTAGGAGCTTGTAATGCAATTAACAAATGTTGGTCAAATGGTAAATCACTTTCTCTATCGCGATATTTTTTATAGTTTTCACAAAACCAATAAGGAAATCTATCAACAATATCTTTAATAGACTCACCAATATTTCCTCTTGATAATGCCGCTCCAGAATTACCAGAATCATTAGAAATAATTAAATAAAATCTCTCATCAATAGCCCCAGTAAGAAGTGCTGTTTTTCCACCTCTAGAATGACCAATAACAGCCGTTTTAGTCTCATCAAATTCTTCTCGTGTTGTAATATAATCTAAAACTTTGCTACAAGCATAACTCCAACTAGATAAAACACCCCATGAATTATCAGTTCTTACTGTATTCATCGCCTTAAGTATGCCTGTATTTTCTCCACCTCTAACATCACATGCAACACTTCCACAAGAAATCATAATTACCGCAAAATCCCTTTTTACTATCTCATCTACAGGAGTATAATTTTTAATTGATTGATAATCATTATAAATATCAATATTTTCTTCAGCATATGGATAAATAACTTGAATAAATGTTCTTAAATTCTTATTTTTTTTATTGGGCATATAAATATAAAAAATCATTTCTAAATCTTTATAATACATACCAATCTTTTCTATAACTAAATTAGGATAAATTTTCTTTTCTATTATCTTATACTCTAATTTAACATTACATTCTTTTGGTCTTATTCCATATTCTTCTTCTAAAAACAAATCTAAATATTTTTTTCTATCTAAATCCCATTCTTCTTTAGTTGGCTTATACTTAAAAAAATTCATACCAATCACTCCTCATATAAAATTATATATAGATAACACTCACATATATTATACTAAAAAAAAAAGCAATAAGCAAAAGCTTATCACTTTAAAAATTCATCATAATATTTATTAGCTTGATCAATAATCTTTTTAACTTCATCAAAAGCGACTTCAATACTATCTTCTACTAAAGATAAAGTAGGAATAATAGCCTTTCTATAAGGAGCACTTATTTCAACATTAGTACCAAGTTCATGAACACCACTTGATCCTCTAGATGGATCACCTAAACATAAATGTGCAAACTCACGACAATATCTAGTAAATAACTTATCAGATACCCTATCATGATAATGCATCCAACCGTCAGTATGACCAGATTGGAAAAGTGGCATAGCCTTAGCAAGACCATCATAAAAAGCCTCGCCACTTACTAAAAACTCATCCTTAATATTTCTTAGTCTATCACAAAACTCTATAACACCATTATAAATAGAATAATTTTTATCATTAGCATATCCTGCAACAATATCTAAAAAAGCACCATCAAAATTATATCTTAAAGTTGCATCCTTTATTTGTTCAAATAAATAGTTTTGCCATTTAGGATTACCTATATTTAATTGCATCAAATCATTAAAATCATAGTGGTGTGCACCTTCCCAGTTGACAGATCCATGATGATATTTAGCTCCACTAACATTTTCAATTTCAACTTCACTTAGCATTTCTTTAATAGCTGGAATAGTCTTATTTGCAATATTCATACCATACATAGCCATAACCTTACAGCCCAAATCTTGCATCTTCTTAACAACTTCTTTAAGTTTTTCTTCGCCACCTAAACGACTATCACAAGTGTAATTACCATATTTATAATAATATCTACCTTCCCAACCAGCTAAATAAACTAATATCTTTTTACCATCAATATACTTAGTTAAGACTTCAATATCTTTTAATGCTTTATCATAAGTATGGAAAATATGGCCAGTAAAAGCTTCCATATGCATAGTAACAACTAAAGAAATATCTTTTAACCAAGAAGGAGAAATCTTATTATTTTCATACTCTTCTAATTCAAATATTTCCTTCATAAAATCAGATTGAATTTGATAAATTTCTTCTTTATCATCTACAATCCCATATTCGATTTCTGGAGTTAAAATATGATTGCTAATCTTAGTTCCATCTTCATCAAAACCAACATCAACACGCATTTTACCATTAACTTTTTTAATAAAAAATCTCTTTTCTCTAACTACCCTATCTTTAATTCTAATAAATAAATATTTCTTATCTTCTAACTCAAAAACAACTAAAGGTGTAGTAATACCTCTCCATGCACATGGATAAGGCATAACAAGACCAGCCTCAGTAATCACTTTATCTTCATCAACAGAAGAAATAAGTTTTCCTAAAGGTAAATCATCAAATCTTAATTTAACGCCTCTAATAAGTTTATCTAATTGAGCTTCAATAATAAAATTAATATTTTCTTTTTTATCAATACTTAAATTAACATATCCTTCTGTTTTTTCGGTATCGCCCCATAAAATATTATTAGAAACATAAGTATTTTCTTTAACAAAATATTCATCAACACTATAAACATTTTCTAAACTAAATACCTCAACAGAAACCTTAAAATTATCAACATCAATCTTAGCATTTTTTAAATTATAACTTAAATCTTGTTTTTGCATAACACACCTACTTACGTTTCTTCTTTAAAATGAAAATAACCACGCCTAAAACCACTAAACCAATAGAACCACCAACAATAACTGGAACGAAATTAAATGATTTAACAATAGTTAATCTAACAGTTTTAACAACATCATTATAGTTTTGATGACTAAAAGTGATAGTAACCTCATAAACACCAGCTTCTATTTGACCATTGTTTTCATAACTAATATTCCACCCATGAGGTGCTGAAGCTATAATATATTTAGCATCCCCATCATAATCATAACTTGCATCACTTACATATAAATCATTACCAGTATAGTTTGTTTTTTCAATAATAAGCATAGCCTTTTTAACAACAGGATTATAATTAGGATGAGTAAACGTAACTGTAACCTCATATTCTCCAACAACATTAGAATTACCAGTTTGACTAGCACTCCAACCACTAGGCATTAGAACATCTACAAAACAATTATCACCAGTATATTCTTTAACTGTATCTAAAGCACTAATATCATTGCCCTTGTAATCAGCTTTTAAAACTACAACTGGAACTTTCTTTATTATAGTATTACCATTAACTTCATATGAAACCTCTATGATAGTACTTCCACCACCAGTAATAACTATCTTATCATCTTCAATTTTAACAACATCCTCATCTTTAACACTTACTTCATAATTATCTAAAGTAATAAAACTATCAAGTAAAACACTAGGATTATTATTATGATCTAAAACTATTTTTTCAGTAATAACATTACCTTTAGAAATAACAAAATAATCTAAATCAACATAATTATAAGCTATACTATCTTCACCTTTAGAAATAGATATCTTATTAACTCCACTATTTAATTCAATAACAAACTCTTGTAAATACTCATCATTAACATCATCAATCCAGCCATTATTAACATAAACTAATTTAGATTTTTTTCCATTAATATTAATATATTGATAAGCACCATTAGTACCAGTATAAGCACTAACATATAAGACATAACTTCCCGCACTATCAACACTTACTTCAAAATCAACACTACCTTGTGCAAGTTCAATAACGTGATTAGAAACAAAAGAATATTTACTGCTAGATTTTAAAGCATTAACATCACCTAAAATATAATCTTCTGCTTCAATAACATCATTTAAACCATTACTATCTTTTTTATATAATCTAAACCAGTCAAAATCAGCAAAACCAGATCTTGCATAACTATAATAAATAACATTTTTACCTTCTACAAGTTCCACTTCAAATGAAGCCTTAGTAGAATAATTATTTCTATTCCAATTTGCAGGCGATTTAGGTAAAGTAATTAAATGATCAGTACCATTAACATTAAATAAATATTTAGGTGTTACGTTATTAGCACCATAAAAAGCTACTTGGAAAATATATGTACCACCACTTGTTGCATTAACAACATATCCAGGTTTACTCAAATAATCATCGTCAACAGAAAAAGTAAAACCATCCGTACAACTTCCCTTTTCTTTTATTGCAATATTCTTATCACAAAAATCTCCAACAACATCAACAGCCCATTCAGCTTGAATCCTAGAACCATCAGCACATAAATTAGCATGCATTTCTTCAGGACTATACTCATCATTTACATCATATATCGCAATATAATCTAAATTAACATATTCTCCTGCAGCTCCATAAATAACCGTATTTTCTCCTGCATTCAAAATAACTTCAACACTATACGCAATAGGCAATATATTAGTATCTTTACACCAGCCATTAAAAGTAGTGATTTGATATACTTCTTCTTTACCATTAACATTAACTTTTAATGCAGCCTTACCCTTAGTACCACCACTATAATAACCTAACGCCAAACGATACTTACCCGCAGTTTCCATATTAACACTATATTTAACACTGCCGGTTGCACCAGCATCTAATGCTTTATAACCAGAAGCATTAGGATTACTATTAATTTCAGTCAAATTATTAACATTATATTTTTCAGCTTCTAAGTGTGTGCCTAACTCATAATAATCAGAAGCACTACCTTTAATTCCTAACAACAAAGAGAAAATAAATAAACTAACTAAGACAAAAAGTTTCTTCATTATAATAATCCCTCCTCTGTAATCTTAAAAAATTCTAAAGTATTTTGTGGGTAATGCTTATCAATCCACAACCAATCTTGGCCTTCCATCTTACCACTTCCATCTTTACGATCTAAAATATAAGTGGTTTCATAAGGAGTTTTAATCGCAAAATTAACATATAAATAATCAAAATCATTACTAACCCTTAAAGAATCATAAGAAACAAATAATTCATAAACATATTTATATTTATATTCACCAATTGGATTATCCAAATACGAAACATTTACCATACTATGTGTTTCATAATAATAAGGAACAGGATAACCAAATCCATTCATATAAAAATCAGTTTCTACACCATTATCAACGTCAAAACCAAATCTATATACTCCATCTTTTAAGCAAGTATCATTTCCTGGATTATGATTAGTATCAATCATAAATTCAATACCATCATTATTCCATACACTATCATTATAACGATTAATAAATTTATCATAAACAACAGCTAATAAATAAATACCACTTTCATCAAAATAAGATTTAAAATAGCCCCTTAAAACAGGATTTTGATTATTCTCATCAACTTCATATATTTCTTTACTATTTTGACTATCATAATCACTTTCTAAAGCTTTAATTTCTTTTAAAGGTAAAACATCTTTACCATCATATATAAATCCATCATTTTCAGTATATCTAGCCCATGAACTAGGATAATTATGAGCCATACCCTTTCTAGTAAACCACTTTCTTGAAGTATCTAAATTTGAAACACAATTATTAAAAGCAGGCATAATAGATATTTCTTCAGGTGAAGTTTCTAAACCAAAAGCGCTATAAGGTACAAATGTTTCAACACCATAACCATTAGCTCCATTATTTTTATTCATAACACCATCAACAAAAATTTCAGTCTCACAAGGCAAATAATACATAGTCCACTCATAAGAATTAGCTAAACCATTACCAACCCATGTTTGTAAATCTTTACCTACTGAAATACGGATTTGTAACATAGTATCTAAAATCTTATTACTCTTTTTTAAATTATCAATATTTAAAACATCCTTAGGATTAATACATAAATGTAATTCAATTCCATCATTTTGAAATAATTGTTTATTTTCGCTATACATAACAGACTTATCATTAACATAAGAATAAAAATACCAACCATTCTTACCATAATAAATATAAGTAGACATAGTAACATCATTTTCAGGATCATAAATATCAAAACTTGAAAGTCCCTTATAGTGACTTTCTAAATTTTTACCATCTAAAACCATATCATCATCCATTACATAATCAACAATACTACCATCAGGATAATATATATTTTCAAAACTATAACTACCACCACAAGAACACAAAACCACTAAAATTAACACTAAACTCAATAACTTCTTCATAACTATTTACCTATAACCTTTATCTCATTTAAATAAATAACATCATCTGATGAAATATTAATTTCAATCTTATTAGTAGTTATTTCGTCAAACTCATAAATAAAAGAACTAACTGGAATCTTATATAAATAATCATCATCACCAAAATACTTATCATTAATCTTCAAATTTTTAATTTTTTTATTATTAATAACAATACTATCAATACTCTTTAAAGAATAATCACAATTAGCTGAATCATAAATCATAATCCCTCTAATCGTTTTAACTTCATTAAAAACAATAGTAATCTTAACCTTATTCATCATTAAGTTAACTTCATTATCTAACTCATCTTCAAAAACATTAATAATTCCATCATATAACTGATAAATAGGAACACCATTAACTAATACTTGCATTTCATCTTTTAAATCACGATACTCTCCAACTCCAGAAGGTAATATTTGTGGAGAAATAGAAGGTCCATTGACAATAACCTTACCATCGACAAAATTAACTCTATCGAAATTAATAATTCTTTCAGCTCCACCAAGTAAAGTATCTAAATGAGAGTGATAAGCCATAAAAACTTCCTTACCATCAGGAGATTTAAATAAAGAACAATGCCCAGTACCACTTACATAATCCCAAGAATATTGTGTCATCATCACAGGATCTTCTTGTTTAACAAAAGGGCCAAAAGGATTATCACTTACAGCAACACCAATACAATATGATCTAGACATATAATAATTAGCAGAATAAAATAAATAATATTTACCTTCATGTTTATATAAAAAAGGTCCCTCATTCCAAAAACTAGTCGTAGATTCTTTTTCCCAATCAAGACTTGGTTCAATAAGTAAAGTAATACTACTCTTATCAATAGTAGCCATATCACTATTTAATCTCGCAATATAACTAGATGAAACCCCATTTACTTGGTCTTTAGTGAATAAAAGATACGCACTTCCATCTTCATCAATAAACGGAGAAGCATCAATAACAGGGAAATCAAATCTAATAGGGGCAACACTACCATCCATATAGCCATTAGCGGTATCACCAACAAAATCCTCAAACGGACCAAGTGGATTATCACTTACAGCAACACCAATTTGATGTCCACCTCTTTTTATATCCCAACCAGAATAATAAAGGTAATATGTACCATCCTTAAAAATAACCTCAGGTGCCCACAATCCATCAATAGCCCAATTAGTTCTTTTAGGTTGATAACAAATCCCCTTATTAGTCCAATCCGTTAAATTCTTACTTTCCCAAACTTGTAAATAAGAACAATCTCCTTGATCATTTGCGTTAGTTGCATACATATAGAAAGTATCACCAACAGTAATAACAAAAGGGTCAGCAGCATTTTTAACATCAGCAATATTTTGATAAAACAAATTAGTATTCACTTCATCTGAAGTATAGTCATATCCAGCAATACTCGAGCACGAAGTTAACACAAATACCAACATAATTAGTAAAACAATTTTTCTTTTCATTACTTTCTAATCCCTTCTAAAGCAATTCCTTTTAATAATGATTTTTGAGCAAAACCATAAATAATTAAAGCTGGAATAAGTGAAATAACACAAGTAGCCATAACCTTAGGCATATTAGCATCAGCTTGAGCAGCAATGTTTTGTAAAACAAGCTGTAAAGTATAATTATCTTGAGTATTTAAATATAACATAGGACCAAAATAATCATTGTATCCAGCAAAAAACCATAAAACAACTTGGGCAACCACCGCAGGAATAATCATCGGTAAAATAATTCTAACAAAAATCCCAAAATGGCCAACACCATCTACCATCGCACTTTCAATAACTTCCCCTGGAATCTTACTAATAAACTGTCTCATAAAGAAAATACATGAAGCAGTTCCAAACATCCCAGGAATCATCAAAGGTAGCCATGTATCAGTCCAACCAATATAATCATAAATAACATAAGCAGGAGTCATTGTAATAACACCAGGCAACATCATAGATCCTAAAATTAACGCAAATAAAGCACTTCTACCCTTAAAATTAATTTTAGCAAAAGCATATGCAGCTAGTGATGAAACAAGCACCCCGACAATCATAACAGGACAAACAACAATTAAAGTATTTAATAACCCCTTATATATTCTTTTATCACTAAAAGCACTAATATAAGCCTCAACCGTAAATTCCTTAGGAATAAGACTAACAGGAAGAGACTGAGCCTCGCTCATCGATTTAAAACTAGTTGATAATATAACCAAAAAAGGAAATAACACAATCACACATGCAATAGATAAAACAATATACGCTAATAAATTTTTACATTTTTTCATTCTTCTTTTAGTCATCATAATGCACCCAATACTTTTGAAGTTTAAACATAATAACAGTAACAACAATAATAATTATTCCACTAAGCCAACCAAGAGCACTAGCATAACCAATACCATAATTCATAAAATCAGCTTCAAACGCAGCCCACCATACACGATAAACCATAGTCTCAATTTGACCATTAGGACCAATCGGTCTCATAACTTGGAAGTTAGCAAAAGCCTGTAAATTACCAATCATGCCCATAACAATAATATAAAAAGTAGTTGGCGAAATCATCGGCAAAGTAATTCTTACAAATTTTTTAAATGCTGATGCACCATCAACATCACTTGCTTCATACAAACTCTTATCAACACTCGATAAAGCTGCAGTATATAGAATGGTTCCATATCCTAAACCACCCCATACACTCATAACAATCATAACCAAAAAAGATGTTTTAGAATTATTTAACCAATCGATAGGCGATAACCCTATTTTAATTAAAAAATCATTAATTATTCCAAAATTACCATCTAACATCCACTTCCACATTAACGATAACGCAACAATAGAACAAACATAAGGAATAAATAAAATAACTCTAAAAGTAGTTTGGAACTTAATATCTTTAGATAAAAAGTATGCCAATCCTAAAGAAAATACAGCCTGTAAAACAGAAACACCAATCGCATAAACAAAAGAATATAAAATTGATAATAAAAACTTATTGTCCTCAGTAAAAATTCTTATATAATTACTAGTGCCAATAAATTCAATATCAAACAAATCAAAAGAACTTAAATGTCCAAAAGATAAAATAAAAGATACAATAAGCGGAATACCACTAAATAAAATAATCCCTATAATCGGCAAGGAAACAAACAATAACCCTGCAATTTGATTCTTAGTTTTAACCTTCATAAGCTTAACCTAATAATTTAGAATAATAATTATCAATAACCTTTTGAGTTTCATCTTTTGAAGCATCTAAAGCATCTTTTAAACTAGTTTTACCATTTAAAACATCCCCATTTAATCTATTAGCCCAAGGACTAATCCAATCCTTAGAAGGTAAGAATCCCCAGTCTCCAACAGTTTGGTATGCTGCAGCATCAACAAACACTTTAGAATTATAAGGCATCTTATCACTTTGTAAGAAATATTCACTATTAGATAAAGTTTTAGTATTAGGAATCGTAAAACCAGCCTCAGCAAAAGCAATTTGACCCTTTTCACCATTAATATATTCAATAAACTTAAAAGCTTCATCTTTATGTCTAGACTTATTAGAAATACAATAAGCTAATGAACCAGAGTGACCAGCCTTAATACCGTGTTCATGAACAGGAAGTGGAGCACAATCCCATTCAAAACCATTACCATTACCGACAGGTTTAATTAAAGAACGATAAATACCAACAGCATATCTACTATCAACAATCATAGCAGTTTGATTACCACTAGCAAAAACAGAATATGAACTAGTAGAATTCATAAAATTAGGCTTAGGTGCTACATTATATTTAGTAGATAAATCAACATAAAATTGCATAGCTTCTAATGCACTAGGAAGCTCATAACAATTTTCTTTATCACTAGCCGTAAGTAAATCTAAATGCCCATAATCAATAAGTTCACCTGCGTTATATGTTTTACCACCAACACTAACAGTTTTACCTTCTTTAACAGAATAATTAGGTCTAGTATCATTTAATGAAAACTCATAATGACCACCTAAAGCATTACTACCTTCAACAAATTGAAGCGAGTTTGCACCAACACTCCAACCTAAAGAAAACCAGTTAACATAATAAATACCATATGTTGTAGTGGCCGAAGCATTTCTATATTCTGATGCAGTATTAAAAGTATTAATCTTAGAAAGTTCTAACATTTCTTCCCAATTCATAGCAATTTGATTATTAAAATATTTCTTGCCCTCATATTCAAAATAACCAGCAGCCACACCATACTTATTCAAACATTCTTCTTCACTTAAAGAAATACAAGTAATACCAACTCTTTCAAAAGCAGTCTTATTATAAAATAATACAGTAGGAGATAAATCTCTCATAACACCATAATAATGACCACTACCATTCATACGTGTTTCAGTATTATATAAATATCTATTTTGTCCTTCTTCCCAAAAATCAGACAAATCAAAAACGCTAGAATTTTCAAGATATTCATCCAAAGATGCCAAACCACCAAGTTCAATCCAAGGTTTAATTTCACCATCACCTGCAATTAAAACATCAGGTGGATTTTTAGAACGTAAAGCATTTCCTATCTTAGTAGCATAATCCTCACTTGGAATAGATGTATACTTAACATATATTTCTTCTTGTGATTCATTATATTCGTTCACAAATTGTTCAGTTAAGGCAACTTCAGTTTCGTTTCCCCAACCAAAAAAAGTAATAGTTGTCTTACCACCAGAGTTTTCTTCACCACATGAATATAAAGTTAAAACTCCTAAAAATAAACAACAAATAAATAATATTCTTTTTCTCATAGTAACCTCCTAAAAACGAGTTCTTCTCCTATATTATAATTTAGATTTAAACTCATTTAAAGAGGTTATAGGTTTACAAAATTTAAGTTTTTAAACTATGATTTCCAAAAAAGTTGAAAACCTTGACAAAAAATAATATAATATCAACAGGAGTGATACTTATGCAACAAGAAAATTATCGAACACTTACCCTTAATATATCAGATGAACACGATAAAAAATTAATAAAAGATATCTCAAGAGCCTTATCTAATGAAGATAGAATCCAAATTCTAGAACTATTAAATAACGGCCCATTAAATATCTTAGAAATATCCCAAAAACTAAACATACCATTATCAACAACAGCCAATCACATTCAAATATTAGATGAAGCTAGATTAATAATGACAGAATTTACACCAACCCTAAAAGGGCATATGAAACTATGTTCAAGAATGGTAACAAAAATAGACTATATAATATGGAATTCCGATTCAACACAAAAAACAACTAAAACAACAAAAATAGAAATGCCAGTAGGAAACTTCGTAGATGCAAATGTGTATTCACCATGCGGAATGGCAGGAGATTACTCGCATTTAATTGAAGAAGATCAACCATCATTATTCTACTCACCAAAAAGATCACAAGCAGGCTTGATATGGTTTCAAAAAGGTTACATTACATATCGCTTCCCACTAGGTAAAATAAATAAAAAAACAATAAAAGAATTATCAATAGAATTAGAACTATGCTCAGAAACAGCCTACTATAAAGAAGAATGGCCAAGTGATATTACAATATCATTATGTAATGAAGAATTATTCACCTACACATCTCCTGGTGATTTTGGAATCAATAGAGGCCAATTAAACCCTATTTGGTGGCCAAACAGTAATACCCAACATGGACTATTAAAAAAGTTTACAATCGTAAATAATGGTGTATATTTTGAAGGCAAAAGAGTTAATGATACATTCACACTAGAAAAATTCCATAATCTAAATACATCATATATCGAACTAAAACTAGAAATAAAATCAGATGCCAAACATATCGGTGGAATAAATATCTTTGGGAAAACCTTTGGTAACCACCCCCAAGATATATTACTTTCAATAACTCATGAAGATTAAAAAAAGGTGAACAATATGAAAGAATCAAACATAGTCAAAAGATGTCATGAATTAATGCTTACAAATAAAAAATACGAAATAGCAATTGATGCAACAGTAGGTAACGGTTATGATACTCTATTTTTAGCCAACTACTATAAGCAAGTTATAGGCATAGATATCCAACCACTAGCAATAAAAAGAAGCACTGAAAAAACAAAAAATCTTTTAAATGTAACTTTACACCTAGAAGATTTCAATAATATTTCAAAATATAAATATGCTAATTTAATTATTTTTAATTTAGGGTTTTTACCTGGTTCTAATAAAAAAGTAAAAACTCAAGATTATACCTCAAATGAAGCAATATTAAAAGCATATTACATTCTTGATGGTATTCTATTAGTTGCATGCTATATCCAACATGAAGGTGGATATGAAGAATATGAAAAACTATTAATAACTTTAAATGAAAATAATATTAATTACACTCTAGAAGATGATTTTGAAAACAAAGAAAAATTAATAATAATACAAAAAAAGACTTGTTAAATCAAGTCATTTTTTTCTGGCAAATATACTTTAAAACACGTTTTACCATCACAACTTAAAACATCAACCTTACCATCATGTAATTCTACTATCCTTTTAACAATAGAAAGTCCAATCCCGTTTCCTTCTTTATTATGAGTAGTATCAGCTTGATAAAACTTATGAAATATTCTTTCTTTATCTTCTTCTTTAATCTCTGATCCTGTATTTATAATCTCAACACACAAATCTTTTTCATCACCAGAGATTCTAATATTTAATTCTCCACCATCATTAGAAAACTTAATAGCATTATCAATTAAATTAGTCCAAACATGATTCAACATCTCTTCATTTCCAGTTAAATAAAATTCATCAAAATCCAAACTTAAATTAAGATGTTTTGCATTCCATTTTTTTTCAAATAACAACACACACATTCTTAATTGTTCCGAAACATTATATTTAACTTTATTAGAAATAACACCTTGATTTTCAAATTTAGATAAATTTAAAATATTAGTAGTAATAATAGATAATCTTTGACTTTCTTCTTCAATAATAGATAAATATTCTAATTGTTTTTCTTTAGATAAATTCCCTTTTTTCATCAGTTTAATTAACCCATTAATCGAATTAATAGGAGTTTTAAACTCATGAGAAAAATTATTAACAAAATCACTTCTTAAAATCTCAGTATGTTCTAATTCGGAAGCTAAATGATTAATTTCTTTATAAGCAGAATTAATAACACTTCCCTTTTTACTTTCTAATCTAACACTATAATCTCCTCTAGAAAGTTTAGAGATACTACTTAATAAATCATTCATCGGCTTCAAATAAATAATACTAACAAAAATAGAAATAATTGATCCTAAAATAATAGAAACACAAGCCCAAATAATAGTAAATAAAACCGTTTCATTATCCCTCCACTCCTTAGGAATAATCCCAGTTTTAACAAACACAATCTCAGCAGCACTACTTATCAATAACGCAGCACCTAATATTGCTGCAACCCCCAAAATAAAAGCTATCCTAAGCTTTCTTTTAACAACAACATCCTGACGGTTTTTCTTCATCAAACCTTCTTCACCGCCTTATATCCTAAACCTCTAATATTTTCGATTTGGAATTCTTCCCATCCTTCAAATCTCTTTCTTAATCTACCAACATGAACAGTAACAGTTTCCCACCCTGTTTCACTTTCCATACCCCAAATTTCATCCATCAATTGAAGTCTAGTAAAAATTTTATTTGGATAAGATAATAATTTATATAATAATTGGAATTCCTTTTGAGGAAGTTCAATAACATCATCCTTTTTAGTAACAGTATATGAATCATAATCTAAAACAACATCCCCAATAACAAGTCTTCTATCGCTAGCTAAATTAGCTCTTCTTAATAAAGCTTTAACATGTAAAGATAACTCTTCAGGATCAATAGGTTTTGACATATAATCATCAATTCCAGCCACAAAACCCTTTTTTCGATCTTCAGAAAGTTGTTTAGCAGAAACCATTAAAATTGGTAATTCCTTATTAATACTTCTTAACTCCCTAGTAAAAGAATAACCATCCATCTTAGGCATCATTATATCAACAATAACCAAATCAACATGTTTAGACTCTAAAATATCAAGCCCCTCTTGCCCATTATTAGCAGTAAAAACCGTATAATTATCCATTTCTAAAATTTCACGTAATAAAAATCTCGTATTCTTATCATCATCAATAACTAAAATATGAAACATAAAAAAACACCTCTATTTTTGAAACATAATCTTTTCACTATTAAACATCTTAGTTAAAACAAACACTCCAATCCCAAAATAACACAAATTAGAAACAACACAAATTCCTAAAGATAACATATCAACATTCAAACTTAAAACGCCAGTAATACATTGAATAGAATTATAAATAGGAATAAAATATAACACCTGATTAGTAGCAGGTCCACTACCTGTAAAATTACTAAGCCCTGAAAGCATCACAATAATCATAACAGGAATAGCGTAACTTGAAGCTTCTTTAACACTTTTGGCAAAAGTAGATACTCCCATTAAAACAACAGTAAAAATTAATACCGTAGATAAAATAACAACAAATATTAAAATAAAAGTTCCAGCCCCATACATATTAAAAGATAAATCAACATCCCCACCTAAAAGCTTAGGAATAGATGCCATTAGGCCAGTAAAACTAACAACAGCCGAAAACAACGCAACAATACCCAAAGAAATAACTTTTCCAATAACCAAATGACTTCTCTTAACAGGTGTAACTAAAAGCGTAGCAATAGTCCCTCTTTCTTTTTCTCCGGCGATAGATTCGCTACAAACAGACATACAGCCAGAAAACAACAAAGTAACAAATAAAAACGGCATAATCATTGTCATCATTTGCATAGTAAAATCTTCATCACTTGCAACATCATATTTATCATTTAATCCGTTAATATCAAACTTATTAATAAGACTACTTTCAATCCCATTATAAACAGATTGATAATACTGATAAATTATAGTTGATGCAGTATCAGTAGAATTATAATAAATCTCAATATTTGGAGCTTTTAAACCACTATTATAATCATATGAAATCATCTTATTATAGAAATCTTCTTCATATACAATGACTAAATCAACATCACTATTTTTTAGTTTTTCAATAGCTTCTTCTTTAGCACTAGATAACACATTAATTTCCCAACCATCAACATCATGAATTGTAGAAAGTTGTTCTTGTTCATTAATAACAACAACATTAAAATTAGTTCCACCAGTAGCCATATCACCTACAAATTCACCCATGATAGAATAAATAAAGAAAATCAAAAATCCTGGTAAAACAAGACCAATTAACATTCTTCTATCAGTGAAGAATCTTTTCAATTCTTTTTTAATAATAACTAAAATAGTCTTCATTATTCTTCACCTACTTCCTTAGAATATATATCAAAAAACACATCTTCTAAACATTTATCCTTAGTAATAACATCTAGTTTATCACATAAAATCATCTTGCCATTAATAATAATACCAACTCTATCACATAGTTTTTCAACAAGTGAAAAAATATGAGTAGATAAAATTACTGTCTTACCAACCTTTTTAAGTTCAACCAAAAAATCAGTAACAGTCTTCGCAGTAATTACATCTAAACCATTAGTAGGTTCATCAAAAATAATAATATCAGGATCATGAACTAAAGAAATAACCAAAGAAACTTTTTGTTTCATACCAGTAGACAAATCAGCAATCTTGATTTCTTTATAATCATTTATTCCAAACTTATTAAATAATTCTTCTTTTCTAACCTTACTAATATTTTCATCTACCATATGTAGATTAGAAAAATAATCATATAAATAATTAGGTGTAAAAAAATCTTCCAATTTCAATTCACTAGTTAAAAAACCAATCTTAGATCTAACCTTAAAAGGCTCATCTTTAACACTATGTCCATCAACTAAAACATCTCCACTATCCGCTTTAATCAAAGTCGAAATAACTCTTAGTGTAGTTGTTTTACCAGCTCCATTAGGACCCAACAATCCAAAAATTTCACCCTTATAAGCACTAAAAGATAAATCATTAACAGCAACCTTATAAACATCATCAGTTTTATTAATTTTTCTTTGTTTATTAGATAACTTGAAAGTTTTTGTCAAATTACTAACCTTTAAAATCTCTTCCATAAAAATCCTCCTAATAATAAAGTCTCCACAAAGGAGACCATTTATTAATTATTATAATTCTTGAGCAGTAAATTCTTCTCTTTCTAATGCTACTTCCAAATTACCATTACGACATCTTACTTTATCAATAAATTCTTTTTCTTTACTAGCATCTTTAAATTTAACACGATAAGTAAGTCTAAACATACTACCCATATTAATAGTTTTAACTCTAAGCATCTCAACTTCTGTAGTGTATTCAGCAAATAAATCCTTAAATACCTCTTGATAATCTAGGCTTTCAGGAATAGTTACCTTTAATACTCTATCCTTATCACTAACTCTAGGTTCCCATACATTTAAGTATCCAGCAAGCATTAATAAAGCACCACATAAAATAGCAAATATAGAAGCATACGCAACATAACCAATACCAAACGCTAAACCAGTAGCCATTGAAACAAAAATAATACAAATTTCTTTAGCGGTACCAGCAGCTGATCTAAATCTTACTAAACTAAACGCCCCCGCAACAGCAACACCAACACCAATATTACCATTAACTAGCATAATAACCATCGCTACAGTAGCTGGCATCATTGCGGTTGTAATAAAGAAACTCTTAGAAGAACGAGTTTTAAAGTAACACATTGTTGAAAATATAATACCAACAACAAATGCTAACCCAATACAAATAAAAAAGTTACCTACTGTTGTTCCTTCACTAAAGATTGATCCGAAAATATCCATAATTTTTTCTCCTTAAATAATTTTTTATATGCAGTTCCGTATTTAGAAAACGGAGTTTTAAATATATTATTCTCACTTAAAAATCTAGCTAAATAAAAAGGTATCGCAAAAGCTGTTTTAATTTCCATTAACACCGTATTATCATCTACTAGTTTTTCACCATAAAACCCTTTTTCAAGTGATAAATCATAATCTCTATATCTAACATTAGTATCAAAAGTAATTCTTAAATCACTATTTAAATCATATAATGCTTCTCTATCATAAATTAATAACATCACAGGTCTTAAAGAACCATAATATTGTTTAAAATAATTAATTTCATTACCTATTTGACCATTATCAAGTGGCGTATCGCTATAAAAAAAATCAACAGCTTCTTTTTCTTTTAATCTAACTCTTCTTTTATAAACAATACCATCTGATTTTTTCTTAATCTCCAAAAAAACTTTAGAATCACTATTTACTTCTCCATAACCTCTAAGTCTAATCTTTTCCTTATACATAGGCTTTTCAATAGATCTTCTAATTAATAAATAATTATCAGTATCATAATATAAACTTTGAATAGTTGTTCTACCATACTCATCTTCTACAAGTTTACCTTCTAATAATTTATTAATTTGATAATATTGTTCTTTAGTAATAATATATTTATATTCATATCGTTCAAAAACATAATTTGCCAATATATCACCACTTCCAAAAAAGATAATTACTAATTTAATTATAAAGCTTATACAAGAAAAATTCAAGGAAACGGGCCATAAAAAAGAAAAAAAAGAGAAAATATCATAAATTTTCTCTCATTTCATATCCCCAAATTCTTAAAAGTGCTTGAGTATGGATTTCCATTATCCTATCTTGTGATAAATTTAATTTCAAAGTTAAATCTTTTATATCTATTCTTTCAACATTTTTAAAACCATGTAAAGAAGTAAGCACCTCATACTGTCTTTTAGTTAAAATCTTTTTTAGTGGCAGATTTTCAATATAAATCCATCTTTTTAATTTATTATCATCATTTTCCATACTCTTCTTCACCCATCTATAATTATAACAAACATACAACTACACATCAAGAAAATTTAGCGATATTTTCGCTATTAATTACTAGCGACAAAACCGCTAGTTATAATAAATATGGTGATATAATATGAAATGGAATGAAATAATACGTAATCTTAGAGAAGATAATGATTTAACTCAAACTCAAGTAGCTAAAATATTAGGAGTAAGCCAAAGAGTATATTCTAATTATGAACGTGGCGAAGTAGAAATCTCTTTAGATTCACTAATGAAATTAGCAGATTATTATAATGTCTCAATGGATTATATATTTGGAAGAACAAAAAAGAAAAAATAAGAAAAAAAGAGATGCCTAAAAGCATCTCTTTAATCATTTTATTCAGCTAAAACGATTGTACAAGTAGCATCTGGAGTACTTGCGTTAGTAATAGTAATAACGTAGTTACCAGAAGTTGCAACTGTTAAGTTTCCTGAACCACCATCGTTATGAACGATTGTGTTATCAGCACCAGCACCAAATTGGTTAGCCCAGCTAGAATCAGCAATCTTGAAACCTTGACCAGCTTCGATAGCAACAGTAATAGTTGCAGTATCAGTAGCTTCATCATAAGCTAATTTATAAGAATCATTATCTGACCAGCCATTCATATCACCCTTAACATACCAATTAATATGAGTTCTTTCGATAGTTAAAGAATGAGTTAATGTATCTAAACCAGAAACAGTTAACTTATATAAACCAGATGCATCAACAGTAATATTGCCTGAACCACCATCGTTTGCAACAAGATTACCATCTTTTAAACCAAATTGGTTAGCCCAACTAGAATCAGAAACCTTGAATCCTTGACCAGCTTCGATGTAAACAACGATTGATGCAGACTTAGTAGCATCATCATATACTAATTTATAAGCGTCATTATCTGACCAGCCATTCATATCACCCTTAACATAATAAACAACAACATCAACGGCACCACATTCACAAACACCATTTACATAATGATGTTCAACCTTAGTAATAGTATCGCCACATTCACAAGTCTTAACATAATCACAAGTCTTACCTTCAACTAATGTCCAATCAGAATGATGATGTTCAACTTTTTCAGAAGTTGCAGAACACTTAGAACATACACCAGTATATTCACAAGTCTTGCCTTCAACTAATGTCCAAGCAAAATCATGAACACATAATTGAGTGATTGTACAAGTATGATTTGATCCGCCTAAACCAGATACTACGATTTGATATTCAGCAGTTTCATTAACAACGATATTATCAGTACCACTAAATAAACCTTCAGCAAATACAGCTGTAGTTACACTAAATTGATAATCCCAAGAAGTACCAGCAATCTTGAATTCATCACCTTGAGTTAATGTAACAACTAAAGTAGCTTCCATCTTTTCATAATCGATAGCTAAAGCCCATTCTTCAGTTAAACCGTCATTACCCCAGTTATTAATAGAACCACGAATATAATATTGGAATACAGTTTCAGAAATACCACAAACACTACAAGTCTTAGCCATTGCGCCTTCTTCATTTAAAGCCCATTCACCCCAAGTGTGGTCAACATCTTGCTTTTGAGTAAATCCACAAACAGTACATGTTCTTGTCTTTGAACATTCATTTTCAACAGGTGCCCATTCACTATAAGTATGAAGAGCCATGTTTACATATTCATCACAGTTCTTACATTCTTGCCAGTGAGTAGCAGAGTCGCGTAGCCAATTCTCGCTTTTTAATTCATGTTGATGACCTGCAGGAGCATCATTACATGCAGCTAAAGTTAAACCGAAAACAGCAACAAAGGCAAATAATATACCTTTTAAAATCTTTTTCATAACTTAATCCTCCGTTTTTTAAATACCCTTCACCAAGTATTTATTAAGTTTTTATAATTTTTATTGCGCTTCACAAAGTAATTATAACATAATCAAAATAAAAAGTAAACACTAATAACATTATTATATAATGTTATATAATTAACTTTTAATAAAATCTTATTGATTAACTTATAATTAGTTCCTAAATGTACAAAGGGGATTATAAGGGGGAATGTGTCCCCCTTATCAATAAAAGAAAAAAATAAAGAAAGGAATAGACAAACCTCTAGAGGT
>JBGVRA010000085.1:0-12903 GCA_045127955.1 Anaeroplasmataceae bacterium | reverse complement strand
TATGGTTTAATGAGTAAAGATCAACTATATAATCCTAATAAATAATTTCTCTTTATATCCTTTCTAACCTACTTTTTCAGGTAGGTCTTTTTGCATTTGATAAAATTATCATTTTTCACTTGACACTTTTACCGAATGCTTAAATCATTATATCTATTTTATAACAAAGTTAATAAAAATTAAAGATTAAACTATAATTCTTTCTAATTTTGTTTTATAATTAACTTGGTGATACTTATGTCTTTATATTTGTTAAACTATTATTTTGTTAAAGATTCATTAAAAAACATATCATATGATATAACATCTAAAGCTAAAACAGATAATAATACATTATTTAAATTTAGTTTTTTTTATAATTCATCTGATTTTTATAATATGTTGAATCCCTTTAAAAAGGATCCATATCGTATTAATAAACAAATTAAAACAAATCCAAATCTATTCTTTAAAGAAATATTAATGGATGCAAAAATATCAAACAATGAAAATAATATTTTATTTACTTATGCAATAATCTTATCATATTATTTAAATTCTAAATTTAACTATTATATTAAAAACTATATTACTAAAACCAAAAATAAATATTATGTTGAAAAAATGATAGATTCATATTTTTTTAATAAATTTGAAAAATTATCATTACATAAAATAAATATTGCAGACTACTTCTTTGATGGTTTTATTATAAACGATAATTATTTAGATTTTTTAGATAAACCATTAAAAAGAAGTTTTGGTTTGTTTTGTACAAAAAAATACTATACAAATTGTTATCAAAATGCTTCAAAGTATTATGATAAGCATACAAGAAGTAAAACTGGGTTAAAGAAAATATTTTATTTATTAAATGATATACTTTTAAATCATAGAAAAAATAAAAGAAAGTCCATAACATATCTATATCATAAAAAAATAGATACAACAATTCTTAATTTAAACAAAAAAGAGTATGAATTTGAAGATAAAATGATTAATTTATCATTAGATGAATTCTATAATCAATTATTAAAAGATGTAAAAAATATCATCAATGCTATTAATATATTTTATGATGATTTTAATATTAAACCATTCTTAAAATTATTTCCTATAACAGATTAAAAAGGTGCTTAATAGCACCTTTTAATCTGTTTCTTCTACCACATTTTCTTCTTCCTCCTCAACTTGTTTTGGTAGTGATGTGAAATATAGGATTCTTTCTCCTATTAACAAAGGGTAAGTAAGTTCATAGCCTGATTTCAATGTTTCAATGGTATTATATAATCTGCCTTTAACAAATACAGCCATTCCTTTTTTTAGGTGTGTTTTATATTGATCTACAATAAACTCCCAAAAAGCTATACGATAAAATTCAACATCGTATCCACCGTCCATATTTTTAAAGTTTTTTCTTACAGCAAGCGTTATATTCATAACAGTTTTACCATCTTCAAAATCTCTAAATTCAGGATCTCTAACTAATCTTCCCATCATCATAAAGTGATTGTACATTTTAAATTGCTTCCTCCTTTCAGAATAGTTATAACAAATTATAAAAAATATTACGAATTTCTAATTTGGAAACAACTTAATATAAATATAAAAAATATGGTGTTTTTTTAATAACTATATCAAATAATAATAAAAAAAACTGCAAAAAATTTTTATCAAAGTAAAAAATTGCAGTTTTTTATTATTTATTAATTATTTTTTTCCTTTTTTTAAAATGGCAGATAGGTATTTAGCATCATTAATAATAGGAATAATACTATAAAAATCTTCTACTTTTAATTTTAAAATTGCTTCTTGTTCTAAAAAATATGAATCTTCTTCTAATTCTAAAGATAAAACTTCATCACCTAATGACTCAATAGAATCTTCACATGATATCATACGAGCTTTTAAATGTTTTAAATATAAGTCAATAATTTCATTATCCAAATCATCAATGCTAATATTTTTAATTTTATCAATAATTTTTTTAGTAAATTCGTTAGGATTATTAGATGTTGTAGATATTAATGCATAAGCTGAATTTTTTTCTGTAACGACTGAATAATCAATATCAGCAATAAATAAATCTTCTTCATATAATTCTTGATAAAACTGTGAAACAGGAGAAAGTAAACAATCAAATATTCCGATAATATAATTACAGAACAACTTATTATCAGTACTTGCGTTAAACCTAATTCCAACAACTGCATGATTTTGATTAACCTTATCACTATATTCAATATCACCTAAAATATCACTTGATTTAACTGTAGGATGTTTAATAATATTGTAATGATTAAAAGTAAATTTACTTAATACACTTTCTATAAAATCAAATAATTCTTTCTCATCAACATGAGAAACAATAACAAGCGATGAATTTTTAGGAGTATAAAAATAATCATATGCTGTTTTTAAATCATTTACAGTAGTTTTAGAAACACTTTCAATAGTACCACCAACAGGAGTCGCATAATCATCAGAAGGATATAATGCATTTAGTATTTTCTTTTGAAATCTGGCAACTACCTTATCATCATACATATTTAATTCAGAAATAATAATATCTTTTTCTTTTTCAACATCTAAATCGATGAAGCAAGGAGTAAAATACATATCTAGTAATAGTTTTAAACTCTCATATATTTCTTCAGTAGTTGAAAAGAAATATAAAGTCTTATCACTTGAAGTATATGCATTAGCAACAGAATTTAATTTATTAAAAGTCTCAAACGCATCAGTTCCATCAGGCATTTGAAATAATTTATGCTCAATAAAATGGGCAATGCCAGATAAAGATTCATAATCTTTGTCATCACATGAAAAATGAAGATTACTACCTCCATAGTTACATCCAATCCCACAATAACTTCTAGCAAAATTCATTTTTTTAATATAAATTACTTTTAATCCACATTTAGTTATATATTCATATTTATTATTCATCATTTTTACCTCCATATGCATATATAAAGGTTTGTTCTAATAATTGAGCACACTTAGAGATATCTTCTTTTGTCACACTTAATATTCCCTCAAGTTCCTTTGTAGACTTAGGACTATCTAGAAAATAATTATCAGATAAATAATTAGATATTGCAGTTTCTTGATAATCACTATTAGCCTTATAAACTGATACATAATGACGTCTTACTTCTTCAATATCAAAATTACCATTTTTAATTTCATTTAACGATTCTTCAAAAGCTTCTATAGCTTTTTCTATATTCTTTTTATCTAAGATAGTAGATACAATAATAATACCAGTAGCACCTAAATACATCGAACTTATTGCATAACATAAACCATATTTTTCTCTTACAATCTTAAATAAATTAGAACTAGATGCACCACCAAAAATATAATTTAAAAACATCATAGCAAAATATAATTTATCATTGGCATATGTTTTAGTTTCATAAATAACCTCTAAATATGTTTGATTAGAATCAGCATCAACAAAATTAAATTTATCAACTTTATTCCTTTGTCTAAAATGATAATTATGCTTAGGTTTAAGAGTAATATTACTTAAATCTATTTTATCTTTTTCTAAACAAGATACTATTGAAATAGTTTCTTCATTACATACACTTTCGTAATAATCATAAAGCATTTTTTCATCAATTTTGTATAAATCATCTAAATTTCCAATCGCATCATAATCTCTATCAGTATCTTTAAAATAAGTTCTAACAGTACCTCTTAATGCCATTGATTGATGCGAATCTTCTTTTGACAATAAATCACTTTCATAAATATCAAACACTCTTTTAAATAATTCACTATCAGCTTTTTTGTCTTTAAAAATAGGTTTACAAGCATCAATAAATAATTGTTTAAGATTTTCTATTGTATAATTTGAATCATTAATAAATTTAGGATCAACAGCACTTAATGTATATTCAATTAAACTATATGAACCAAAACTTGTAAGAGATACTTTAAATTTTGCGTCATAATTATATCCTAAAATATAAATAAACATAGCTTCATTAGGATATTTTTCACATGCCATTTCTTGATAATAACATAATAAATTTCTAATAGTTTGATTTTCTTTTTTAATTTTTGATACACGATAACTTTTAAATATTATTTTATGAAATTTATCTTGATGTAGGATTACATCCATATTATCCCTCCTTCAAAATATAAGGGAAGACACAATGTCTTCCCACCTTTTATTTTGCCAATTCTAAGGCTACTTTCATCATATTAACAAAAGTATTTTGTCTTTCTTCTGCCGAAGTTACAACATGTGTAATAAATGAATCAGAAATAGTAAGTAAACAAGCAGCTTTCTTACCTAAAGCTTTAGCATTAGCGAATAATGCAAAACTTTCCATTTCAACACATTTACAACCATATTTATCTCTTACATTACTCCAACGGTTAGGATCATTAGCATAGAAAACATCACTAGAATGAATTTTAGCTTCTTTTAATGTAATATTTAACTTATTAGCAGCTTTTCTTAATTTGTTATTAACTGTACTACTACTCTTTAATGATTTAGAACCAATACCAAACGCAGTTTTTGCAAAAGTTGATTCAGAATATGCTTCTGTTACTAAAACAGTATCATAAACATCAAGTGAAGCATCATATGAACCAGCAGAACCAATTCTAACAATACATTCTACATCATAAAAAGCAAATAATTCATATGAGTAAATACCTATAGAAGGCATACCCATACCTGAACCCATTACAGAAATAAGTTTACCATTATATTTTCCAGTATAACCAAACATATTTCTAGTAGCATTAAATTGAATAACATCAGTTAAAAAATTATCAGCAATATATTTAGCACGAAGTGGATCACCAGGCATTAACACAACCTTAGCAATCATATTTTTATCTTTACATTGAATATGTGGAGTAGGTATATTACTCATTTTCTAATTCCTCCATTATCTTAACACCAGCTGAACAACCAATTCGATCAGCACCAGCTTCTATCATAGCATTAAAATCAGTTAAATTGCGAATACCGCCTGATGCCTTAACTTTACAAGCATCACCAACAGTACTTCTCATTAATCTAACATCTTCTACAGTTGCACCACCTGTACCAAAACCAGTAGATGTTTTAACAAAATCAGCACCTGCTTTAACTGCAGCACGACAAGCATTTACTTTTTCTTCATCAGTTAAATAACATGTTTCAATAATTACCTTAACTAATACCCCATTAGCAGCATGAACTACAGCCTTAATATCTTCATATACATAGTCCCAATTACCCATCTTAGCCATTCCAACATTTATAACCATATCGATTTCATCAGCTCCATCAGCGATAGCTTTTGTTGTTTCGTAAGCTTTAACATCAGATGGTGTTGCACCTAGAGGGAAACCTACTACTGTACAAGTAAGTACATCAGTACCTGCAAGTAATTTATGAGCAAATGCTACATTAGTCGGATTAACACATACACTTGCAAAATGATATTTATTAGCTTCTGCACATAATTTTAAAATATCATCATATGTTGCAGTTGCTTTTAAAATTGTATGATCAATATATTTTGCTTTTTCCATTAAAATCATCCCTTCTTATTTTTTTTATTTTTTAATATATTTATACATCTAAAATTTGTGTCAATTTAATTTCTCTTAATTCAACAGTAAGTGGAGCAAATTTAGTTTTAGTAATAATCTTCTTTAATTTCCCAACGCTCTTACCATCTATCATTTTAAGAGTACCATAACCATCAATAGACTTAAATAATTTTTCAGCTCTACCGATTAATTCAGCAAGTGCGATATATTTATTATGTTTATTATCTTGATAATAGAAAATATCTACACCTGGTGGTAAAATAAATGGTCCATTACCATCCCACTGCATACAAATAAATGCAGTACGGCTTTTTTCTGTTCTTAAAAAGAAATAATCACTGATTTGAATCTTATCTTTATCTAATAATACTTCTAATTTAGGTTTTCTTAAAATATAATTATATATTTCAGATAAACTAGTAGAATCAATACGACTATATCTAGCAACATCATCTTCATGTTTATTTTTATATGTATTTTTCCATAATTCAAATGTTTTAGCCAAAATATTCTTTCTAAAAGGAATAACATCTTCATATGATTCATTATATACTGCAAACTTAAACATTCTTGCAATTTCTTCTGAAATATCTAATAACATATCAACAGAATAACTTGGTAGTAAAATATCAAACTCAACTTTGAAATTAACATCATAAAATTTCGGATTAAGTCTTTCTAAATGAGGCACTACAGATTTAGAAGTCAAAATAAAATCAGCATCAAAACCTAAAACAGGATGATGATAATGATAAATACGATCTTCACCTTTTTTGCTCATCGTAATATTGGGATTAGCTTGAAAGTATGTTAATAATTCAGTTCTATCAAAAACTCTTGTCCCCTCTTTTAAGAAATAAAATGCAAACAACATGTGCCTCACCTCCATTCTATCAACCTATTTTACCATTTTTCTATATATTTGTCAAAGAAAGTCCTAACATTTAAGCAGGACTTTCTAAAAAATATTCATTTTTTACTTAATTTCAATGATTTTTTGGCATCTTGGACATAATCCAGCATCATTTATAGCAGGAACAATCATCCAACAACGTTCACAAGTAGCTCCACTTGCTGCACAAACTTCAACCTTAAACTCATCACCATCAACCATTTCTAATTGTGAAACAATTAATAATTGAGCTACATTATCACCTAATTTAGCAAATACTTCTTTTGCAGCTTGATCAAGTGTTAATGTAAGTTTAGCATTAAAGCTCTTACCAATTACTTTTAAACTTCTAGCTTCTTCTAAAGCCTTTAAAATATCATCACGATACTTCATAAATTTATCAAATGCTTCTTCAACTTCATCACAAAGAACTTCTGCCTCAGGCATTTCAGTTAAATAAACATCTTCTTTTTCTTTATAAGCTAAATTATCATAAGCTTCACTCATAGTATGAGGTAAAATTGGTGAAAGTAACTTAATTAAAGCAACTAAAATTTCATAGAAAACAGTTTGACAAGATAGTCTTGTTTTACTAGTTGGATGTTCAATATATAAAATATCCTTAGTGAAATCTAAATAGAATGATGATAATGTATTAGTAATATACGCATTAACATTTCTATATACTTCACCAAAATCAAAATTATCATAATTATTCTTAATTTCAGTAATAAATTTTTGTAATTTAATATGCATGTATTTATCAACTGGAGTTAATTCATCATAAGATAAACTATTTTCTGGATTAAAATCGGAAGTATTACTCATTAAGAATCTTAATGTATTTCTAATTTTACGATAAGATTCAGAAACTTGTTTTAAAATATCTTTAGATAAAGGCATATCAGCACGATATTCAATTGAAGCAACCCATAATCTTAAAATATCAGCACCGTTTTCATTACATACTTTGATTGGATCAACAGTATTTCCTAAAGACTTACTCATCTTTCTACCTTGACCATCTAAAGTAAAGCCATGAGATACAACTGTCTTATATGGAGCCATACCCGTAGTAGCAACAGCTGTAATTAAACTAGAATTAAACCAACCACGATATTGATCAGAACCTTCTAAGTATAAATCAGCAGGATATTGTAGACCTCTTCTTTGTAATAACATATATGAAGAACCAGAATCAAACCATACGTCCATAATATCATTTTCTTTAGTAAATTTACCATTTGGAGAACCTGGATGAGTATAACCTTCTGGTAATAAATCTTTTGCTTCACGTTCAAACCAAACATTAGAACCATATTGTCCAAATAAATCAGCAACATGAGCTAAAACATCTTGATCTAAAATTTCATCACCATTTTCCGCATAGAAAATTGGAATAGGAACACCCCAAGCTCTTTGTCTTGAAATACACCAATCATGACGATCTTTAATCATATTAGAAATACGAACATCACCCCATTTAGGATTCCAATTAGCAGTTTTAATAGCTTCTAATAATTCATCTTTAATAGGATCTATAGATGCAAACCATTGTGGAGTCGCTCTAAAAATAACAGGTTTTTTAGTTCTCCAGTCATGAGGATAGCTATGGACAATTTTAACAGCCTTTAATAAGCATCCAGCTTCTTCCATGTCTTTCATAACTTCTTCATTACATACAGAATAGAATAAACCTTCATATTTACCTGCTTCTTTAGTCATATAACCTTTTGAATCTACAGGACATAAAATATCTAAACCATATGTCTTACCAACTAAAAAGTCATCTTCACCATGTCCAGGAGCAATATGAACAAGCCCAGAACCATCACTAGTAGATACGTAATCCCCTAAAATACAAGGAGAAATTCTATCATACAATGGATGTTTATATTTTAATCCTTCTAATTCATTACCCTTATATGTAGATAAAACTTCAACTTCACCTAATTCTAAAAGTTCAGTTAATTTTTCTAATAAATCTTTACCAAATACAAATTTACCCTTACTAGTACTAGCAACAACATATTCAATTTCAGGACCAGCACAAACAGCTAAGTTAGCAGGTAAAGTCCAAGGAGTAGTTGTCCAAACTAAGAAACTAGCACCATCAAAAACACCTTTTGCATCAACCATAGGTAAACTAAAATAGATAGATGAATCTTCTTTATCATGATATTCAATTTCAGCTTCTGCAAGTGCAGATTCACTTGATGGAGACCAATAAACAGGTTTTAAACCTTTATAAATCAATCCTTTTTCAGCCATTTTTGCAAAAACTTTAATTTGATCACGTTCAAATTCAGGTTGTAATGTAATATAAGGGTGTTCAAAATCACCTAAAACACCTAATCTTTCAAAGCCCTTCTTTTGACGTTCAACTTGTTTATAAGCATATTCCATACATAATGTTCTAAATTCAGCCATAGTTTTTTCTTTACGATTAACACCAGCTTTTTGTAAGGCATTTTCGATAGGTAATCCATGAGTATCCCAACCAGGAATAAATACTGATTTAAAGCCATTCATATTTTTATAACGAACAACAAAATCTTTTAAAATTTTATTTAAAGCATGTCCTAAATGAATATCACCATTAGCGTATGGTGGACCATCATGTAAAGTATATTCTTTCTTTCCTTCATTAAGTTCAATTCTTTTATTATATAAATCTAAATCCTTCCATTTCTTTTGAAATAATGGTTCCTTATTACCTAAATTACCACGCATTTCAAAAGGAGTATTACCCATATAAAGGGTATCTTTGTAATTTCTTTTTTCCATATTTTTCCCTCCTGTATAAATAAAAAAAGCGCCCCTAATCAAAGGACGCATTAATACCGTGTTACCACCTTTGTTCATGATAAAAAATCATGCACTCATTTCCTTTTAACGCAAGGTCTAAACGGATACTCTTTGCAAGTATCATCTCCACTAGTGATCTAAATAGTCATCTTCTATTACTTTTCACCAACCAGTAACTCTCTAAAACCAACAAACTATTTCGTCTAGTATCATCAATATCGACACCCTATATAATACACCAAAAAAGTTAAAAAGTAAATAATTAAAATAATAATTTTAACATTACTTATCTTCAGGTAAAGATGCAGCAGCTATACTTTGGCCAACTCTTCTCATATATTCACTAGGCATAGTTAAATTTATATTACTATATTCAGGGAATTTACTATCTAAAACCTCTTTACATACTCTTAAAATAGTATCTCCACCCTTACCAGATGTAACTCTACCTAAAATAATAACATGTTTAATATTATAGTATTCTTGATAATAAGCTAAAGTATAAGCTAAATAATAACCTATTGTTTCAAAAATTTGATTAGCACCTTCATGACCTTCATTATTTAACTTTTGAACAACTTTTAATTTTTCAGCTAATGTTAAATTTTCATCTAAAGTAATACCAGCAAGTGGAGCAAGTTTAATTACAGCATCTTGAGAAAAATACTTACAACCAACACCAAAATCTAAACTCCATTCATCTATCATTGCATTTTTATTAAAATCAGTAGGAACAAAAGCAAGTTCAGATAACCAACCAGTTAAATTTCCTTCTTCATTTACATATCCAACAGCTTCACTAGTACCCATAGCAATACCTAACACTGAATTATCTTTTAAATCCATAGCACCAGCCAAAGCAGTAACATCACCATCATTAGCTACAACAATTGGTACTTCATGGCCTAATTCTTCTCCTAATCTTTTAGCTACATCAATATAAATATTTTTAATCTTAGCTTCAAAATCATCTTTTGCGACTTTAATAAATAAAGAAGCTACCATTGCTTTATTATTAATATAAATACCAGCACTTGATACCCCAATAGCATCACAATCTCCACCCATTTTACTAACAGCTAATTTAAGTGCACTATAAATATTTTCAATATGATAATTTGGATCACTATTTAATTTAGGTAACCAAACAATTTCTTCAGAAAAAATAGATTCACCTTCAACAACTGCAGAAACCTTCATATCAGATCCACCAGCATCAAAACCAATTCTTTTTCCCTTTAAGTTACCACCAGCAGGTATAGAAGACTTTTTTTCTTGAGGAATGTTATCAAAACTACAATTAATAACTTCTACTTCTTTTTCATAAACACTAGACATAAAATGATAATCAAAATCTCGTAAACCACCATCTTTATAGTAACTATTAATAGCTTCATAAATAACCTTAGAACCAGCAATATAAATCTTATATCCACCAACGATCCATAAAATAGATTTAATTAATCTTTCTACAATAAAAATATTCTTTTCATCATTAATTCCATCTTTATATACTTCTAATTCTTGACGATATACATAACCATTGTTTCTTTCAACAGCTATGATTAAGTGATTAACATTACCACTTTTTAATATATCTTCTTTAAATTTTCTTAGTTCAACAATCGCAGGCATAAAATCCTTATCTAATACTGTATACATCTTATTTTCTCCTTTAATTTCTATATTTTAACCATATTAATTTCTACATCTGAATTACAAACATTTATTTCATTTTCAATATATTCTAAAATATTCTTATCAATATTATATTTAAAATCATTAAAAACAATATTTTTAGAATTAAAACAATTCAATATCGCTATTTTTCCATCAATAATATTATAAACACTTGGTCTTAAATCAATCCCAATATTTTTTTCCCATTTAGTTTTATTAACTAATTTGAGTTTAAAATTATCAAATAAAAGATTATCAATATTACATTCATCTTCTCCATATATTAAAACACCATTTTCACAAACACCAGTCATATTGTAAAAAGTAATATTACTAATCTTACCAATTTTAGTATTTTCATTTCTTCTAACTGCTGTTACAGCAACAGGCTCAGCTTTGCCCCACCAGTGAAGTGGAGAAAATCTTCTTGTTTCAATATGAATATTATTAAAACCAATAGTATGAATATTTCCTTCATCTCTTAGCATAAAGGAAATACCACGATTACTATTTAAAATCTTACAATCACTAATGTAAATACCATTAATATCAGAAGTAGTTTCAGTACCAAATTTAATAGCAGCACTTGTAGAAGTTAATTCACAATTAAAAACTTTAATATTTTCACAAGGGCCATATTCTTTAAAAGCGTCAGTAGCCTTAAAAACAATACAATCATCAGCACAACTAATTTTACAGTTATTAATAATTACATTATGACAATGATCAGGATCAATTCCATCCGAATTAACCATTCTCAAATCATTATTAATACTAATACTTTCAATCAAAACCTCACTACATCCAACTAAATGAACAGTCCAAAAAGCACTTTTTTCTAAAGTTATATCTTTAATAGTAACTTCCTGACAATCCTCAAAATAAATAAGTGGAATACGTGGATAAAAAGCACCTTCAATATGCCATTTTGTTATAGCACCATAAAAAATTTCTTGATTTCCATTAATAATACCATCACCAACAATACCACAATTACTTTTCCCCTTAGCATAAATAAAATATTTTGATGGCTTACCATTATACTCACAATACTCCCAAGTAGGTCTATTTATTTGCGTATCTCTATCATCTTTTATATCGTAAAAATCATCTAAATTATCACTCAAAATAATCTTAGCATCTTTTTCTACAACAAGATGAACATTATCTAATATTTCAATAGTGCCACATTTATGAACACCAGTGACATGAACAAAACCACCACCACCATTGTGACAATCTAATATAGCTTTATTAATAAACTCTGCATCATTATTAACCCCATCACCATACGGCCTGTAATCATTTAATCGAATATCCATAAAATCCTCCTATATAATAATACCATTCATATGATCAATTTGATGCTGAATAATTTCAGCAACAAACCCAGTAAAAGTCTTTAATCTTTTTTGAAATTTTTCATTATAATATTCAACTTTTATTTTCATATATCTTTTAGTCTTTCTAAGCCCAACTAAAGATAAACAACCTTCTTCTACTATATATTCACCACTATATGAAATAATAGTAGGATTAAACATTAATTTATATTTTTTATCTATATCTTCATAAACTAAAATTCTTTTTAATACTCCAATCATATTAGCAGCCATACCAACACAACCATTCTTATGAAAATTAATAGTATCTAATAAATCATAACCAATACTTATATCATCAATAGTTGCATCAACACTTACTAAAGATAAAATCTTTTCATCTTTACATATATTTTTAATCATAATCTTCTCCGAATAATATTTTATATTATTATACCTAAAAAAATAAAATAATGCAAGTTTTCTACTTTTACCTATGAGATTCTAATATAATTAACTTTTAATAAAATCTTATTGATTAACTTATAATTAGTTCCTAAATGTACAAAGGGGATTATAAGGGGGAATGTGTCCCCCTTATCAATAAAAGAAAAAAATAAAGAAAGGAATAGACAAACCTCTAGAGGT
>JBGVRA010000084.1:0-8730 GCA_045127955.1 Anaeroplasmataceae bacterium | reverse complement strand
CCTTCTTTAACGGGAGTTTCATATGTTCCCCCCATAATCATAACTTCATCTGGGTCTATTAAAGATTGAATCAATAGCTCAATCAGACGTTCATATGCAAAACTATTTTTCCAACCTGCGGTTGTAATGTAAATTTGAGATTTATTTACTACTTCTTCACTATTACGAGTTCCATCTGGAAGTAGTCTATTTACGTTTGTAGTTGGAATAATAATTTCATTTAATGCGGTTTGGTCAATTAGAACACACTCTTCCATAAGTCCCAATTTGTTATCGTAAAGGCTTTTTATCCTTTACTTCTTATAGTTTCCTATAAGTTCAGCATATCTTTTCAACTTGTTAGGTAGTTGTTGCGGCCTCGTGGGTATATTATTCTTACGTCAATACCTATGCGTTGCGCCTGGCTTAAGCCTTCAGCTCTGATTCCCTTGCACTTGAAGCGTTTAGGGTTCCAGTTTTTTTCCGCAATACGGGCAGATCACTTATGGATTTGTCTTTCTTCCCAATTTTTTATAAAGTCGATATAGGTTTCTTTTTTAATTATTCGACCAACTCTTTTTCTATCAATATTTAGTTCTTTTGCAATCTCAGTTTGAGTTTTATTTTCTTTATTATCTAAAATATAATCAACAAGCTCTTGTGTAATCGATATTTTAGAGATTTTTTTTGCCTGTCTATCAACGGGAATTTGATTTAAATATTCTTTTCGTTCTTCTACTGATAATGACATATATTTTTTATATTCTTCTTTATAAGTTTTTCCATTAACAATATTTTGAACTAAATCTTTTGAAACTCCACAGGCTCTTCCGCAATTTGCTTGAGTAATATTATTAAATTCGATTTCAGCTAAGATACAAAAAACTTGAAATTCACTTAATTTTTTTATATAATTATTTTTATAATTTTCTTTCAAACAGTTGTCAGTAATACCTATTTGAGAAATTAACTCTTGAAGTTTTTCTTCTGAATATTGAATTTTACCTAAGATTTTTTTATTTATAATATTAGTTATAGTTGATCTATCACAGTTAAAATATTTTGCTAATTTATGTTTAATTCCATCATATCTTTGACCTAATTGATATATTAATATCTGTTTTTCAAAATCAAACAGAACTAAATGTCCTTCTCCCCCAAGAGTTTCATTGTAACCATTATTATAACTATCAAATTTTTTAATTTCAAAAATTTCTTTTTTAGCAAGTTCTTCTTCAGATATATCTAAAAATGTTTCATAAGTAACTTTAAATACCTTATCTCCATACTTATCAAAATCTCTCTGTAACTTATGCGAATGATGTTGTCCTTTTCTTAAATCTGAAAAATGACGAGTGATTCGCCTATCAATATCATTTGTTTTTCCTATATAAGTTTTATTATTGATTTGATTAGTAATATGATATAAATATCCAACCATATTGTGTCTTCTCCTTTTTCTATATTTTTCCTAACATATAAATATGAAAAAGATAATGAGAAGAATATTCAAGAGTGACCATAGACGAATTAAAATTTTTTCTACCCGTTCGTCTTTGTCCTCTAGAAGTCTCTCTTGCCGCCAAAATATCTATTACTGAACCATTTTTAAAAACATAGTTTACATTATCTTTAGACTTTTTAGAAACTCCTCGCGACCAGTCTATTTCATTTTGTAGAGCTGGGATTAAACGACAAATCTCTTCAATTTTAGCAACAGTAATTGAAGCCGCTTGCTCTTTCAGTTATATTATCCTAAAGGCTTTTTATCCTTTAGTTCTTATACTTCCTTTTTCGTATAAGCTTAGCATATATTTTCACCCTCGTTTTACGTTAGGTTTGACTATTGGCGAGATAGTCTCAAGCATTCCTATATAATGCTGTGTTGCGGTCTCGTGGATGGATTATATCTTTTCACCATCTATGCGTTGCCCCTGACTATAGTTCCTATAGCCTTCGGTTCGGATTAGCATCTCAGCCTTCCCGCTTAATTCCGCAATAATCATATATTAAATTTCTTTAATATACGGCAAAATTTTTTATTTTATTTTATGATACTTGCTTCCATTTTGTATAAAATCTAAATAACTATTATATTTTCTTTCTAAATAGATATTTGAATCTTTATATATCCAGTTTAAAAAATTTAAAACATCATTATAAGCTCCAAAAACATATCGTTTAGCTCCATTTTTTCTATGAACATCAAAAATTTTATTATCTTTATTTATATTTTCAATGGAATTTAAAAATCCATTTATAAAATTTTCAGTTCCAATTATACCTATTTGAAAACAACTTCTTGTATTTGTAAACCATCCATCGCCATCAAAATAACCTCTTATAAAATGTCTAATTAAATGTTTTGGTACTTGATTTTCATTTGGAAAATCAAGGATTAATGATTTTTTAGGAACGCATCCTTTGTCTATCAAATCTTGCTTACATTGTTCGCTCCTAAAACTTATTCTATAAGATTTTGTTTTTTCTCTATAACTAATTTTATTAGTTATATTCATAAAGTCTCTAAATTTTTCTATATGTTTTAAATCTTTTTCAGCAAGCCCTAATTCTATTTTATTTTCTTTAGAGCCAACACTTCCATCTGCATATAAAAAACCCAGCCAATAGGCTTTTTCTTCAGTATCAATTATTTCAAAATTAGTTAGGACGTTTTTTGCACTCATTTTATGCTCCTCCTTATTTTTATTATATTTTACCGCCTGTAGTTACAAACAAGTGTGAATTAGGATATAATACGCATCTTAACATCAACACCATCATTGATAAAAAAGATTTAGAATAAGCACGCGGAAATGTTGCGTATACATAACGGTGCCGCATAACTACTCTTAAAAAAATTCTTTGATAAAAATAAAAACTAAAAGTGCTATTTTCGCCTTTTATATAATCAATTAATAAATCAGGATATTCTCGAAAAAAAGAAATTAAATTACGCAAATGTGGGAGTTGTGCTTTTAATCTCTCTTCCGAAAGCCCTTGTTTTTGTCCTTTTGTAATAGATAAATCCATTAATTCTTGTAAATTCATTATGACTCCTCCTTTTCTAAGTTATCATAATAAATTTTTTCATCTTCTAAATAATCTTTTTCAATGTTTTCAAAATGAGCTTGATAATCTTCATCTGATACTTCTACTACTTCTTGCCCTTTCTTTTTGGCTTCTTCTTTATCTTTTTTCATATTTGCCGCAATTTCTTTTTTCTTAATATAATCCTCTATTTGTTGAGAAAGAGAAGGGTCTTCATAAATTAAAGTTTTATTATAATATTTTAAATCATTTATTACGGTGTCAATTATATCATAATCTGTTTCAATTTCAAATTTTGGAATCTTGCCGCCTTCTTTCTCACAATAGGCAACTAATGAGCCTACACAATCAACAAAATTTTCTTGTGTTTCTTTCTTTTGTGCCGCAGTGAATTTAGCAGATTTTCTTAATGAGTCATAAACCCTAGAAAGTTTTTGATATCCATCCATATCTCCTTGGTCGCTATTTAACTCTTAATTTTCATTAAGTACGGACTATCTCTTCAACATTAATATGTTGCCTTGCGCTTCCACTTATGTACTAATAATAAGTGTACTCTACTCACTCTATATTTTATAAGCTTTCGTTAGTCTCTACACCTTGTCAAACATTTTCCAATAATATCCTTTATATTTTGTTTTATTTTTTATTGCTTGATTTAAACTTGAATGTCCTTTTATATTTAAAAATTCTAATAATCATTCTTTTTGTATTAAAAATTTTAATTACATTCCAATCATCAGGCTTAAACAAATTATTCAAGTTTGACCTTGGCACGGTATTGTCTTGCTTTTCAGTTTAGAGTTCACCGTTAGCAAAATATTTTAATATTTCACACCCCTAGTAAGGTTCACAAGGTTTAAAGGCGACCGATTATTCTTGGTTAATCGCCTGATTCATTTTAAGATAAGTTTTACAGATTAAAATTAAAGTTCCTTCTGTATCAGAATCTTGTATATCAAAAGAAGCTTTCATTTCTGTATATTTTTTTTCTAATTCTAAGCAATCATTCATTTGATATAAACGACCCCATTTCATTGCAAGATATAATTTATCTTCTTGGGTTAAATCTGCTGCGGGATCTGGAAGATCAGATTCTGGAATGAAATTAGCTTCTACATAAGGGTTCGTCGCAGGCATGTTTGCTATTCCCGTTATTTGGTTATATGGAGCGGCTGACCGCAACTCTTTATTTTGAGTTTCTGTACTAATAAAAGTTTTATATTCCGCATCTGTGATTTTTCCATCTTCTAATTGTTTTTTTAATTCTTCTTCGAATTTCTTTTGGGCTTCTTCTTCCGCCTCTTGTTTTTCTTTTTTTCTTGCCGCAATCTTCTCAGTATCATCCCAATGATAATCTTTCCATTGTTTTAATTTCATTTTTGAAAGATACTTGCCAAAAACAGACATTCCATTCATTTTATAAGGGTCTTTTGCATAAGCTTTATCTCTAAGAATATTCCATTCTTCTGGAATATATGGAACGTCCATCTTTTTTAAAAGCCATAAAAAAGTTTCAGGGTCAAAATTGTCTATATGTAAAGTTAAACAGTTTTTACATAATTCCGTTTTTTTACCATCTTTATATGTATAAAAATTATCAGCTTTTAACATTCGATTGCATTTTTGGCAGACTAATTTTTCATTATCTAAAACCGCCATTTAAAAACCTCCTTTATCATATAATAGATTTTTTATTTAGTATTTTTATTTGGATTGTCCTTTTTTATTTCTACAACATTTACAAATACTATACCAACCATCTTTACTGGATTTATTTTTAGAAAAAAATCTATTATGTGCTAATTTTATTTCTCCGCATCTAGAGCATTTTTTCCATTTACCGCGTTCTATTTCCGTATAATAAAAGAGAATTGCTTCTTCTTGAGCCTGCTCCGCCAATAACTTAGGAATTTTGTTCCGCCATAAAGAAGAAATATATTCAATAGAATGTTTTATTTTGTGGTCTCTCAATAATAATTCTTGAATTTCTAGATTTGTTTTTCCATCAATCTTATAAATTAATAAATCATAATATAAAGGGTATTTATCTTTTAGAGTGGTTTCAATTAAATTATCTAAATCTTCCATTAAGCTCCAAGAGTCACTGTTGAAATTACCCCAAGCATTTTCTTTTAATTTACTATAATTACAAAGAAGTGCGGTAACATGGGCGGGGTTAAGTAGCGTTAGGATGCCATCACTCTGAGGGTTGCCGTTTTCATCTATATAGATTTTTTCATCAAAATTAATTTCATTAAAACTTTTTGTTAGATGCGTGCAATGAACAGGTTTTCTATATTCTGTTTTTAGAATATATTGCTGTTGACGCATTTCAATAAGCTGTTTCTTTAATAAAAATCTTTTTTTACCCTTTGCCGCCTTCTCTAATTTTTCTATTTTTTCAATATCTTCTCGAAGCTCTTTTAAACCGGGAACTTCTTCAATATCTTTTGGTGTAATAGAAATTTTTGGAGTTAATAAAATATTTTTATCATCTCCCGCCAATAAAGCGTAAATTCCATCTTCTCCGTTTTCTAATTTAGATACTAACCCTTCAAAAGACGTCTCTCTTTTATTTACTGTGACCATTCTATTTTTTGTGATTATTTTCTTTTGGCGGCGTTCCCCTTTTGTCGCTGCATCTAAGATATAATCCGCTAAAATCTCTAAATATTTTGGTGAAAACTGATTGGAAGAAGCTTGAGTAATAATTGTATTTACTAACTCTGCACGCTCTTCGCTTGACTCGATAGAATAGTCTAATTTTTGATTTATGGGGTTATCTGCTTTTTCAATTTCTGCTTCTATCATCTCTAGACTATCTTCGTTATCGTTTTCATCTAAGTCGATAGGCGTGATATTTTCATTTTGATTTGCCATAAATATCTCCTTTCTTGTAATTCCTATATATAGTATACCACAAAAAATTTTTCTTGTCAAGCGGGATTTTAATAAAATTAATGGGATTTGAAAAAAATTTTTTAACAAGTTCCGTCTTTTAGAAAAATAATAAGATTTTCCTCTTTCAAAAAATAATAAAACTTTTGGTCGATGAGATGACTGGGGCATTTCGCTTTTCGTCATTCTGCACAAAAAATCCCAAAATATTAGCCCCACTTTGTGCATTTTGCACAAGACAAAATTTGACAAAAAAATAAAAAAGTATGTTCTGTAGTTTTGGTGTTTTGCCGCTGCAAGTGATAAAATAGAACCGGTGTATTATAAAAAAAACGAAACTGACTTTGTTAAAAATTTAACAAAGTTTGATTATTTATTATTGTGAAGAAACAGAACTGACTTTGTTAAAAATTTAACAAAGTTTTGTTACTTTTTGTTGTGAAAAATTTTTTAAAAATTTTTATTTTTTTTTAAAAAGTATTGACAAATCAAAATAAATATGCTATAATTACTATAGAAAATAAAGGAAAGAGGTAATTAAAATGACAGGAAACACAATTAGAGAAATTAAACTTTGGAAAGTTAATACAGATACAAATGAAAGAAAGCTCATAACTTGTGCTTATGCTAATAATGCTTTATCTGTTAGATTATTAAGAGGAACAGAAGAAACTTTATCATTTCATTTAGATGAAAATGAAAAATTAGAAAGAGAATATATTTATAGATAAATCTATATTATAATATATAAGAAAATTAAAGAGGTAATAAAAATGACATTATTTGAAAAAATCAAAGAGGCAAAAACAAAAGAGGAAATGGCAGAGCTTTTAAGTCAAATCTATACTATGGGGTGGGAGGATAGAGAAAGGCTTTGGAGCTTAAGTGCCGATGAAATTGTTACTGATATTATGGACACTTTAGCTAATTAAAGCAAATGACATAAAGATATAAAGCATCTTTATGTCATTGTTTATATTGTACAAATATATTGTAAAATATTTGTGCAATTTGACTATTGACTTTTATGGCGGTTTATGCTACGCTCGGCGCGCGTACGGCTGTGCGGCGCCGAACTGGTTATTATAACATAATTTCGCAAAAAAGTCAATAGGCATTATGCACAAAGTTGTTCATTCTTTTATCCTGAAATTTGTGCATTATATACAAAAAATAAAGATAGCAAAATGCACAAAAAATTCTTATAATCTTTGTGCATTTTACCAATAGACAAATAAGAAAAAAGATGTTATAATATAGATACAATAAAGGAAAGGAGATAAACCAAATGAAACAATATGAAGAACTTGTTGCAATAGCAAAACGAATTGAGGAAATCCGCATTGAATTATACAACTCTCCAGAACATAAACAGAATATGTTTTGGGAAGAAGAGTTTGAAGATGTTAATAATCAGCTTTTTAAAATCCAAAGCGAACTTTGGGATACTATAAACCTAATTGAAGATATTATTTAAAAAAGGCTTGACAAAGCCACAAGAGTATGATATAATATAAATACAATAAAGGAAAGGAAATAATTAAAATGACAGACTTATCTATTGAAATGATTATGGCAATCAAAAACAAAAAAAATCACACACCTGAGGAAAATCAAATGCTATTTAACCTCAAAAAGAGTCTTGATGAGCTTTATTCTCATTGTGCAAATGACGCTATTGATGATATCGTTAAATATCTTATAGATACAGATAAAGCTCTCACAGAAAAAGAAATCGCCGAAAAAACAGGCTTATCTCCTCGCTCAGTTAGAAAAAGATTGCAACATTGCAAATGTATAATGTCAAGACCTCGTAAGATTACAAAAGTATATGCTGAGATTACTAATGGGGTAGTTGATGTTAATTCACAGATTGAAATAACACACACTGTCAAAGAATATTATGTTTATAATGGTAGGTGTTATTAATGGATACTTTTAAATATGTTGTAATAAATAAAGACGGAACTTATGCGGGTTTGCCTTGCCTCCACTTTGAGGAAGCAAAAGAACTTGCTAATCAGCAAGAGGGTAGACAAATTTTTAAAATTACTTCTTAATTTTCTTTCATTAGGGGATATCGTTGAGCGGTGTCCCCTAAAAAAATTTTTTAAAAAACTATTGACAAATGCTTTTTTGTATGATATAATAATTACAGAAAGTTAAGAAAAGAGGTAATTAAAAATGACAGGAACAATGGTGTATATTAATGGAAACTTTTTTGCTACTTATGGAACTTATGGCATAGCTTTTCTTGTAGCCGCCGAAATTATAAGGATAAACACTGCGGTTAAAGAAGTCTGTTTAGTAGACGAAAATACAGGTGAAGTCCTTTTGACACTCTAATGAGTGTCTTTTCTTTTATCATTGACTTTTTTAAAATTTTTTCGTATAATATAATAAAGAAAAGAAAGGAGAAAAACCAAATGTTCAAAATTAGTTTAAATGAACTAATGGCTTTAACTTTGGTCTTAGATGATGTTACAGTTGCGGATTTAATTGAAGCGGCAGCGGAAACATTTCACCAAAAAGAGACCAGCAGGGCAAAAGAAAATGAAGATACCTGCATTAAAGCATTAGAAACATTTCTCGCTTAATTTGCGGGGAGCATATACGACAAAGGGTTTAGAATAAGTAAACGGTCGTATGTGTCTCGGTTTTTCACAAGAGACGAGTCCTTAAGATTTTTTAAACGAAATCTGAGGGCTTTTTATTTTTGTCAGCCGCCCAAAATTCGCAACCTTTCGACGGCTCGCCCATGACCGCAGCGAGCCGTTTTTCTGATAATCTTATATTATA
>JBGVRA010000083.1:0-2768 GCA_045127955.1 Anaeroplasmataceae bacterium | reverse complement strand
TTTGGTTTATGTTGTTTAGGTTTATTATTTTGTTTTTGTTGTTGGCTTTGTTGCTTAGGTTTATTGTTTGGTTTATTACTATTTGGTTTGTTATTTTGTTGTTTAGGTTTTTGTTGTTTATCTTGTTGTTTATTATCTTGTTTTTGTTTATAGTTATCTTTTCCTCTTTCCTCTTTTCTATTGTTTGGTTTATTATATTGTTTCTTTTTGTTGTCGTATTTTTTTGTTGGCTTTTTAATTAAATCATCAAATTGAGAAATGTCTAAAGGTACATACTCTCTGTCCTGTTTATTTTTACGTCTGTGATTCATTTTATCTTTTGCCATGATATACTCCTTTTAACATATAATAAATTCTTTTCCTAAAAATACTGAAAACATTCTAGCATAATCTCTTAATTCTGGTAATGACATTGGTGTGTATACACCATTATCACGTCTAATAATTAAAACGTCAGGAATATCTGACGCTCCCTCTCGTTCTTTCCATTTAAAATAACTTTTTACAGATTTCATTTGTTTATTAAAAACTTCATCATCTTCTTTTAAAAATAAAAGTTTTTCACCAAGATAAGCAAAATCTAATATAATCATACCCATGTAATCTTGTTTTTGTTTTAAATAAAATTTTAAAGCATCTAAGCGTTCTTCAGAAAAGGAAGAAACATTAGTTTTTTTATATCCATTGACTTCTTCTGTTTGTTGAATATCAACTTCTCTCCACTGATGATTTTTATAAGTATACCAATGATTTTTTACACCTTTTGCTTTAAATTCTTTTTGTCCTAAAACGAATTCGCAAAAATCAGCTAAACTAGTAATGTCGGATTTCATAACTTTTGCGCGCATATAAGTATAACCCGCACATTTAATATACATGAAATATTGTTCAGCTTGTTTAACTGTAATTAATCTAAAATTTTTATTTTCATTAAAGTCCCTATTCCATTTAAAAAAGATGGTTAAATTTGATTTAATTCCTTGACATGTTCTCAACGCCATATCACTGTAAGCAATAAAGTTCATAAAATCTAAAAGTAGATTCTTATTTTGTGGGTTAATAGTTAAAAGAAACTCTTCATCAAACTTTTGTAGTGAGTTTTTTCTTTGTTCATAAATAATTTTATCACGAGTAATTTTATCATAGTTGATTAACTGCTCGTATGTATATTTGCTTTTTCTACCCATGGTACTTACGTACTCCTTTCATATATTAAAAAAGGAGTACGTATTGTACTCCTTAAAATCTTAAAGTTTCTCTTTCTTCAATTGTTATAATTTCTTTTTGTGTTTTAAATTTGTTTTTCAAAGTATCTATCATGTAATGGCGTTCCTCTTCTCCACCATGTACAATGATAATTCGTTTTAATTTATTTTCGTTAAAACTTCTTATTAATAAATTTACTAATTGCGTTGAGTCGGCATGTCCACTTAACTCTAATCTGTTAGGAATCTGACAACGAACTCTGTATTTTACACCTTGAATAGTTACGTATTTATTTTCTTTGTTTAGTGTATCTAAAATAGCACGTCCTGTCGTTCCCTCACCAACGTATCCACTAAAAAGAAGTGCTACATTTGGTCTACCAACCATTTGTTGACATAAATAAGTTGTATATCCTCCAGTACACATTCCGCTTGAAGCTAAAATAATTTTTGGTTTATTGTCAATTAGTTTTTCCTCTACTTCATTAAATTTATCAATCTTTTGAATTCTACCCCATTTAAATACTTCTGATTGACTCCATTCCTCATCCATAAAGTGTTTTTGGTAGTATTCATTTGAATAAGTGTTAAATGCTTTTCCCATCATCATTCCTGCCATGTAAATTGGAATATTAATTTTTTCCCATTCAGGATGCTTATTCCAAATAAGTTTTAATAAATGTGCAACTTGTGCTGAACGACCAATTGCAAACGTTGGAATCAGCAGCACTCCTCTTCCTTTAATAACATGTTCTTCGACAACTTTTTCTAATTGTGCCATAGCATCTTGTCCACTATGTTTTCTACATCCATATGTACTTTCACAAATTACAGTATCACATTCATAAATTCTTTCAGTATCAAATTGTTTAGTAAATGGTCTTGGCATTGTTGTCCAAGCGTTTGTATCACCTGTATAAAATACACGTCTAGTTCTATATTCGTTTACTCTGTACTCAATAATAATACTTGCATCACCTAGTAGGTGTCCTGTTGGAACTAACTCAATATCTACGTTTGGTGTTAGTGGAATTTTTTCGTGGTATCCATAACCTTGTAAATATTTAATTAATTCACTTGCGTGTTCCATTCCAAATAGTGGTAAGAGTGGTTTTTTAGGATTTAACTTATTCCAAGACTTAACTTGACTAGCCATTACAAACGCTGCGTCTTGACAGTTTAAACTAATTAGTGGTTGACTTGGTTCAGTACAAATAATTTTACCGTTAAATCCTAATTCATCTCTCATTGCTAATGGTAATAGTCCACAGTGGTCTGCATGGCTATGTGAAATAACAATATGAGTTAATTCATGCCATGGAATTCTTAATGCTTTGCGACTATTAATGTCAAATATTTGTTTTGTTGTTAATGAAGAATCTTGATATGCTCCACAATCAATCAATAATTTAATTCCCTCATCTGGTATTTCTAGTAAAAACGCAGAACCAGTTACTTCGTTATCTGGTTGGAAAGAAGTAAAAATAAAATCACTTTCTTCTACCCTTGGTCTTTTGCCTTTTTTACCCAATATAATCATCCGCCTCTACTTTATAATATTTT
>JBGVRA010000082.1:0-3205 GCA_045127955.1 Anaeroplasmataceae bacterium | reverse complement strand
GTAGGGGTCTAACAATACCTAATCGAATATTAGTTAAGCTTTAAGAAAAACACCAAATATTTTACATATTTGATGCTTAAATGAAACTAATATATCATTAAAATAGGCGAAGCCTAGAGTAATTAATGAAAAAATTGAATTTATTAATTACTTTTGTTCTTTTTATGATATAATTTTTGTGGGTGTTGAGTATGAAAGTAGCAATTATTGGGGCTGGAGCTTGTGGACTTGTTCTAGCTAAGATTTTAGAAAATAATAATATAGAATATACATTGTTTGAAAAAAGTTTAATAGGTAGAAAAATTTTAGCAAGTGGTAATGGTAAAGCTAATATTGGTAATACTAATATATATAAAGAGTGTTACAATAATGAATTTGGATATCTATTAGTAAAAAATAATTATGAAAAATTAATGGAGTTTTATAAGAACATTAATTTATATCTAAAAGTAGATGAAGAAGGAAGAATCTATCCACTATCTGAGGCTTCACTTTCTGTGTTAGATTGTATTAATGTTAATCGTAAGAATTTATTAGAAAATTTTACTGTTGATAAGATCAGTAAAATCAATAATAAATATTATATAAATGATGTTAGAGGGCCTTTTGATTATGTTGTTTGTGCAAGTGGATCGATTGCTTCATTTATTAAGAAAAAACAAGAAAATCATAATAATTATTTAAATGATTTAAATTTAGAAATTAATAATATTACACCTTCCCTTGTTGGTTTTAAATGTGATGTCAATTTTAAGAAAATTGCTGGTGTTAGAATTAAGTGTGTTGCTAGTTTATACCAAAATAATAATAAAATATATAGTGAAAAAGGAGAAGTCATTCTTAAAAATGATGGTATATCAGGGATTTGTATTTTAAATTTAAGTGCTTATTATGCTCGCTTAAAAGAAAAAAATAATTGTTACATTTCTTTAGATATTATTCCTGGTATTAATGTTAATATATCTGATAAGAAGCAATTAATTGGATTGGTTCATCCTAAATTAGTTGATTATTTTATGGATAAGAATATATTTATTATTAATCAAATGTTACATGATTTTAGATTAAATATCATTAGTCCATATGATTTTGAATTTGCCCAAGTTGTAAGTGGTGGTATTGATTTATCTTATATTAGTGAAGATTTATCACTAAAGAAAGATAATCATATTTTTATTGGTGGCGAAATGCTTGATATTGATGGTATTTGTGGTGGATATAATTTGATGTTTGCATTTATTTGTGGGTTAGTCATTGGAGAAAAATTATGCAATATCAAGTAAATAATTTAAAAGTTTTAGTTAAAGAAAATATCAATTTAGAACAAATAATAAAAAATAAATACAAGCTAAATGATTTTACATATAGAATTATATCAAGATCAATAGATGCCCGTAATAAAGAGCAAATATATTATATTTATCGATTAATTATTACAACTAATAAAAAAATAAAAGATAAGAATGTAACAATTTATAACAAGATTAAAGAAGAAATAACATACCCTAAATGGAATAATAAATTCAGACCTGTTATTGTTGGATTTGGGCCTGCAGGGATGTTTGCAGCACTATATTTAGCTAGATGTGAAGCAAATCCTATAATTATTGAACGTGGTAAAAAAATTGAAGATAGAAAAAATGATGTTTTAGATTTCATGAAGAATAAAGTTTTAAACCCTAATAGCAATGTTCAATTTGGTGAAGGTGGAGCTGGAGCTTTTTCTGATGGAAAACTTACAACTAATTTAAAAAATCCATTAATAAATTTTATTTTAGAAGAAATGGTTAAACATGGAGCTAAAGAAGATGTAATGTATGATGCAATGCCTCATGTTGGTACTGATTATTTAGTTAAAGTTGTTTCTAGTATTAGAGAAGAAATTATATCATTAGGTGGTAGTTTCTATTTTGAAACTAAGTTTATTGATGCTAAAAATGATGGTGATTGCTTATGTGTCTATACTGATAAATCTGAATGTTTTAAGACTGAGCATTTATTAATAGGAATAGGACATTCTGCTAAAGATACTATTATTCATTTGCATGAAAAAATGAATATGAATATGGAAGCTAAAGCTTTTTCGATGGGAGTTAGAATTGAACATCCTAAGAGTTTGATAGATGAAGCACAATATGGAAAGTTTGCAAGGATTTTACCTCCTGCTTATTATAAACTAGCACACCATGTAAATAATAGAGGGGTCTATACTTTTTGTATGTGTCCTGGTGGGTATGTACTTGCTAGTCAATCTGATGAATTTAGCATAGTTACAAATGGAATGAGCAATCAAGACCGTGCCAATTTTAATTCAAATTCGGCATTACTTGTTGATGTTTTACCTAGTGATTATTATGTAAGTAGTGTCTTAGATGGTATATATTATCAAGAAAAGTATGAAAGATTAGCTTATGAGATAAGTAATGATTATAAAGCTCCTGCTAATTTAGTTAAGGAATTTTTAAATGATTGTGTTGCATCAAGTTTACGTAGTGTTAATACAACCTATCCTCATGGTTTAGCTTTTACAGATTTTAAAAGATGTTTACCTAGTTTTGTTGTTGATTCTTTAAAGGAAGGAATCGTTGAATTTGATAAGAAGTTAAAAGGATTTGCCTATGATGATGCTGTTATGATAGGAATTGAGTCTAGGTCATCTTGCCCAATAAGAATGTTAAGAGATGAATCTAGACAGTCAAATATAAAGGGGATTTATCCGATAGGTGAGGGTGCTGGGTATGCAGGTGGTATTACTTCGGCAGCTTTAGATGGTTTAATTACGGCAATGTTTATTAGTAAGGAGAAAAAATAATGAAAGAACAATATGAAAAGTCATTAAAATATTTAACTGCTGTAATGATTGTGTCTTCTATTTTTTTCGTGTTTATTGGGCTTGGTATTTTATCTAGTAAGTCTGTTTGGTGGATTGGTTTAATACTGATTGGTATTGGATTACTTACTTTGTTAGAGTATTATTTTAATTCTTAGGAAATTCTATGTTAAGATGTTTTTATTAGATATAACCACAAAAACCCTAGACTGAAAATGGTTCAAATCTAGGGTGTTGATACTATTTTGATATAGTTATCTTCTCATTTTTTTAGCTTTCCAAATTTCTAAAGGTACAAATTTAGTTTTACCACATTTAGGACAATAAAGGATAGGATAATCAATTCCATTCTACATTCCTTCAATTGATTCCCAA
>JBGVRA010000081.1:0-55177 GCA_045127955.1 Anaeroplasmataceae bacterium | reverse complement strand
AAAACACAAACAAGCAAACAATTCAACAACAAAACAAGACTATCAAACAAGAAGAGATATACTAGTAAATTAAAATATATAATATAATAAAATATAATAATATATATAGTATAGAAAACTAGAAGAAGTAATATTTAAGATATAGGTATTATTTAGAGTTTTTAATATAGGTATGAATAATATATCAAAAACATTTTAAAAACAATAAATAAAAGAAACTAATAAAGCTAGTATTATAAACTAGATGTAATAATATATAATAATATGTGGTGTAGTTTTTAGAACTAGATATATCTGGTATGCATAAAAAATAAAAAAAGTTGTTAAAAATAAAATAAATGTCTTGATGTTGTTTTACTTTTGATATATAATAAAAATATAAAATTAATATAGTTATGCTTAAACTATGAAAAGCAATTAAAAAGGGGTAAAATATGTTAAAAACAAATAGTAAAGAAGTAAAGGAAAAAATTGAAAATTATATAATTGGTGGTTTTGGTAATTGGCTAGAAGATAATATTTTGTATGTTGAAACTTCAACAATAGAATTATTAAAAAATTATTATAAGGCTAAAGAAGAAAAAGAAACAACTAAAAAAAATCTATATTATACATTAATTAAAAATATAATATTAAAAGATATGTTTGATGGTGTTAGAATAGGCACTAAAAAAATTTATATGTCTAATTTTGATTATATTAACTATAGTGTAAATTTTTATGGTGGATATTATGAAATGTTTAGATATTGGGCTTGTGGTTTACCTAGTATTTTAAATTGTGATTTTGTATATAATGTATCGGCTAAAGATTTACTCGGCTATTGGTTAGAAGAAACCGAAGAAGAAAAAAATAAGTTTAGTGAACAACAAGCCGAAGAAATGTTATTAAAATTAATTTTTAGAGAGTTGCGAACAAATACTAACATTTATGATATTTTTTAAAAAATGAGGGCTTAAAAAAGCCCTTTTTTATTTTACAGTTATACCTAGTATTTAAAACTAGATAAAATGATTTTGTGAACTAGCACAACTAGCTTTAAACTCAAGATTCTAGTATCTAGTATTATAAACTAGATGAAATAATAATTATTACTATTAATACTTATTATTGAAATTATACAACCTAATTTTATAAAATTTATATAGTGGTATAAAATACTGTTTTATCTGGTTTTTAAAAATTGCCTCATTTTAGCCGTTTTTACGGCTTTTTTATTAATCTTGATATAATATTCATTATTACCTTTAAAAATCGATTGTAGAGGATTTTGATTTTTACCGTTAAAATAGCCGTTTTTAGCCGTTTTTATCTTATCTTGATATAATATTCATATAAGCATTTAAAAATGGAAAATATCAAAAACTAATGAAGATGATTTTTTCCATTATAACATCTAGTATTTAAAACTAGATAAAATCATTATTGAAACAAGGATCGGACTGTAAAATATTTTATTACTAGTATATTATATTATTAATACTAGTATTTTATATATTGCTTTATAAAGCCTTTTTTTATGTTGTTATGAATATTTTATCATCTTTTTCTTTAAAACTCGTTATACGGCTTATTTTAAGGCTTAAAATCGATATTATTATATATTTATATATATGAATAAAAATATAAAATTATTTTGGTTGAACTACTTATTTTGCAATATTTGCAATTAAACAACCATTTTATATTATAAATATTGTTATTCTTGCAAATTTTATTAAAAATAAAAAAATATGTTGCAATTATTTTATTTTGGTGCTATTATATTATTGTAATTTTACAACGAATTACAAATTGGCTCTTTGATAATTTAATAAAACTCGTAGCAAGTTTTTGCTATAGTGCGAAACAACACTTATAAAAATGTTTCACTCGTTGCCGTTGGTATGTTGAAAGAGTAACAACAAATACCAAATATTTATATATAATATTGATATTATTGTTATTATTATTATTGATATTGATATTATATATAAGTATATATAAATATACTTGAAAAATAAAAAAATTATAGGAGTGTAGAAAAATGTCTATTGTAAAAGAAAGTTGCAAAACACAAAATTATTATATTAGTTTGGAAATTGAAAACAATTGTTATATTGTAAATGTTTGTCCTTTAATTAATAATTATCTTTGTGGTTATCCCGAAAAAAGTATAATATATTCAATTAAAGATAAAGTAAAAGCACATAACACTTATAAAAGATATGTGAAAAAATATATTTAAAAAAAAGAGGTATAGAAGAATGGAAAATTTAAAACAAGAAATTAATAATTTATTAGATGAAAAAATTCACGAGATTTTTTCAACAATGCAAAAAAATTAAATATTATTTATGGAGATGTTGAGCCGTTACAAGAATTTAAACTTGATAATATTAAAATGGAACTTTCTGAATTAATTGAAAGTATCTTAAAAAGTCAAAAAGAGGAATAAAAAAAATGGAAAAATATTTTTATTATATTGAAAGTGTTACTACAAGCGAGAAAGTGGCTTATACTTTTATAGAGCCATTTGAAAACGTATCAAAAATAACTTATCAAATAAAAAAAGCTATTGAAAAAAAATTAATAGCAAAGGATCAATATATTGCAACAAGATTTTTCAAGTTAGATAATGAAGTAAAGGAAAAAATGATTTGCATTAGAGAGTTTTTAAAAAATTAAACAATAGTATATTTATACAATACATATTATATAAATTATAGTATGTATTAATAAGTATATTATTATTATACTTAATAAAAAAATTGGTTATGCTTAAACCAGAAAAAGCGATATAGAAAGGAAAAAAATTATGAAAACTATTAAAACAATTTATTTTTATGGAAATGGAGAAAAAATAGCTTTAAGCAATTCACAAGATATTTATTTTAAAGTTAAAAATGTTTTAGAAGAAGAATACACAACAAAAAGCCGTTTTGATTTTACTATAGGTAATTTTCCACCACTTGAAAATGTAAAGAGAAAAAATAAAGAAAATTTAAATTTAAATGAAAATTACAGTATGTTATGCGAACAAGATTCTTTTGACAAAAAATATTATAATTATCACGATTTATACATTAATTCAAAAGATGTTAAAATTGAAAAAATGGATGATCATATTGAAGAGTATGAAAAAGGCAATGAAAAATGGATTTATAAGCAATATAAAGTTACTATATTAAATGAAGATTTTGCTTTTAAAGTACGTAAGTGTAAAACTCATTTTTTAACAGAAGAAGAATATAAACAAAAATGGAATTATAGAAACCATGATGATTTTGATAAAATAGAAGATATTATTGAACATTGTAAAGAATTATCAAGATTTGAATGTAAAAAAACATTAGAATTTTATCAACAAAAATTAAACGAGGGCTTTTATGGTGTTTTTCATGAACATTATTTAGAAAGTGTTAATGAATTTACTTTTAGAATTTTTGATAAAAAAGTAAAAAGTGATTTATTAATTAAGCAAGAAAAAATTAATGAATTAGTGTGTAATACTTTAGGAGTAAATTATATATATAAACCTAATTTATTAAAATTATTAAATGCTTTAAATGTTGATATTAATGAGTTAGATATTGAAGAATTAGAAAACAAGTTAAACATTAAATAACAAATAAAAATTGTTAGTTTATACAATAGATATTATATATATATATTTATTTATATAGTATCTATTAATAAGCTAATAATAAATATTAGTTTAAATATTTTGGTTTACGCTTTTAACCTGGTTCAAAAAAGCGATTAAAAGGAGAAAAAAATGAAAAATGAAAAAATGTTAGAAGAATTAAAAAAGGTTGTTTTATTGAGTGAAAAAGAAAAAATTAAAACATCTTTAAATGTACTTATTGATAAGTTACAACAAGAAATTTTAGTGGAAGAAAATAAAAATTTATCTAGTAAGCAGCGATTAAATAAATGTTTAAATTATCACAAAAAATTATTAAAAAGTCCACGTCCTATTTTAGCTTATTCATGCAATGATCAAATAGAAGATAGACAAGTTTTTACAAATGCTTATTATTTGGTTGCTTTAAAAACTGTTGATCAACTACCTATTCCAGATTATAAAGAATCTAATCTTAAAATCGATTTTCCAACTATTACAAGAATTTTTAGTGCTAACAATTATAATGAAAAAACTTTTACTTGTAATGTTGGTAAATTATTAAATGCTTTTAAATCATATAATAATATTCATTTATTAAATGAAAAAACTTCTTTTAGTGCATGTTTATCAAAAGAAAATTTTGAGTTATTTATATTACATCTTAATTATAAAAATAGTGATAATATCACTTTATATGCAACAACTTATGAAAGTCCTCATTATTGCGATAGTACTTTAAGACCAGTTTACACAAAAAATGAAAATGGTTCAGATGGAGTTATTTTACCTATAAAATATTTTGATGGGTATAAAACTTTTAATGAAAGTGATTTAAATTAATAATTTATACACTACTTATTATATATATTATACTTATTATATTATATATAGTAGGTAGAAATAAGTTATTAATTATTATAACTTAAATAATGTAGTTATGCTTAAACTAGGAAAAGCAATTTAGGAGTTATTTATGAGAACAAATGATTTAAATGTTGAGTATTATTCAAATGTAATATTAATTGCTTTTGATACTTTTACAGAGGTTGCAAGAGTTATCTTTATTGATACTAAACAACCCAAAATTAAAGAATATAACACATGCTATTATCCAATTACAATTAATGATATTGAAAATGATATTAAAGAAATGTTAGATAATACAAGTTATAACATTGATGATGAAATTGACAATTTTAAATGTAGTAATTTATATCAATTATTGAAAGAAAATGAGGAAGAATAATTTTATGAAATATAGTGATTTATTAAAACAAGCTAAAGAAATGAATATTGATATTTATTCATTAATGGTTGCTTATACTTTGGAAAGTGTACTTAATAATGAATTATGCGAAAATGATTTTGATAAAGTTTGTAATTTTATTGAAAACATTGCTTTAAAATGTGATTGTGTAAATTTAGATGATTTATGCAACACTGTAAACAGATTATTATTTGAAAGTAAAATTAGTGTTGAAGAATTATTGAAAATGCCAAAATGGGATTTTTTAAATCAATGTTATATTTATTAAGATAGTGAGGTAAAAAATTATGAGAATAACAAAGGTTAAATGGAAAGTAAAAGGCTTTAAAACGGCTTATGGAAGTATTTTTATTAAGGATGAAGAAAACAATCAAGTTTATGAAAAGAAATTTATATTTGATTCTGAAAGTAATGTTAATACTAATATATATGGTATTAATAATATAATATATAAATTAATAAATAAGGGTGGTTTATTCACTCCTAATTTAGAATTAATAAAAATTTAAAATTGAAAGGTAAATAGATATGGAAAGAAAACATATTAATTTAAAAGCTAGTATTAGACCACAATTATATTCAAGTGATTATAGAATTTTTATAAGTGCAGAAAATCATTATTGTTTCAATTACACTTGTTTTAGAACAAAAAGAGAATTTGAAAAATTTAAAAAATTTATGGGTAGCTATTCTTTTATCAATAATAGATGGGATCAAGTAGTTTATAAATTCCAAAAAAACATTATTGAAAAATCTTTTTACAATATAGAAGAATTAGAAAATAATCTTAAAAAAGTTGTAATGTTGGTAAATGGTAGTAAAGTTGTATCTTTTTATAAAGAAGATGAAAACAATATATATATTTTTTATCCTAATCCTAACAGTCTTTTCTATAAAACACATATTTTAGATTATTTTAAAAATGATACTTTTGATACACAAGAAGATAGTTTTATTTATGATTATAAAAATATTGCAAATGATATAAGAAATTATGATTCATTGCAAAAGCTATTAAAAAAATGTTAAAAGAGAGGTAAATAGATATTAAAAAAAATAATGGTTGGAAATATGTATATGAAGTATTTTTAAATAGTGAATACAGTTGCAATATTGTTTATGATTTAAGAGATAAATATACAAAATGGTTTGATACACAAAAACAAGCTATTGAGTATGCTAGAAGTATTAAAAAAGAATTAAAAGATTTTTTCAAAGATAAAAAGATCGATAATACTATTACTTTAGATGTGAATCAATATTCGACCAATATTGAAGAAACGGATGAACATTTTTGTGGAATTGTTTATTCTTTAAATATCGTTGGAAAATATTAAAATGAGGTGTAATTATGGGATATGAACAAAGATTTTTTATAGTATTAAAAGGAAATTTTAAAAATGAAAATGGGTATAAATGGGCTGAATTAGTTGCTATGTTTGACTATTGCAAAGATTATGATTTTGCCGATTTTTGTAATACATTTAAAGATACAGATTGTTATTTTTATGATAATTGTAATGAAGTTTATGAAGATTGTTATGGACAAAAATTAAAAGAAATACCACTTGAAGATATGATTAATTATTTAGAAAATAATATTAATAATGAATATAGAAGATATTACCCATTATTATCTCTATTAAAAGGCTTTCAAAAAGAAAAAGAAAAATTCAAAAATTTAGTTATATTAAGATATGGGCATTAAAGAGGTGAAAGATAATGAATAAAAAAGAACAAATAATTAATAAAAGACATCTTGAAAAAATGGAAGAGACTAAATATAAAAAATATACTTATCTAGATTGGGGTATTGGTTATATAGGTCATATAGAAAGAATTCCTAAACGTTGTAAATTTGAATGTAAAAAATTTAATAAATGTAAATTAAAAAAATTTTATGATTGTAAAAGTTTTGAAGGGTGGGAATAAATATGTATATTAAAAGTAGTTTTGAAATTGCAAAGAAAAAAATGGAAGAATTAGGAGTAAATTTGAAAGATTTAGAAGAGTACGGAGACAAACTTTTAGAAGAAATTTATGATGTTTTAGGTAGTGAAGTTAAAATTGAAATGTACGAACTTAATTCTAAAATATATTATGTTAGATATGTAGATAATAAATGCGTAGAATTTAGAAAGGTAAAGTAAGAGGAGGAAATTATGAAAAAATATAAAGTTGAAAAAGAAATAAATATGAATAATCAAGATATAACCTATAGTGTTGTTATTGGAAATAAGAAACATTTAATAGCTTGGTTTGCTTTAAATCATGAGGGAAGATATTCCCTTATTGCTTATGAGAAAGTAAGAGATAAGTATAAAAATATAAATTATCATATTGATATTATGAGATATGATACTTATCAAATTGGAAACAATGAAGAAATAACTTTAATGAAATTAGAATTTGATTTTACTTGCTTTTATGAAGATAATACAGCAAGTGTAGAAATTATAACAATTTATGAGGAGATGTAGAAAATTATGAAAATTTATAGTTATTGTAGAGTATCGACACAATTCCAAAGTTTAGAAAGACAAGAAGATGCCGTAAAAAAGTATTGCATTGAAAATAATATTAAAATTGATAGAGAATTTAGTGATAAAATTAGTGGTAAAACTTTCGATCGTGAAGAATACCAAAAAATGAAAAGCATTGTTCAAAAAGATGATATTATTATTGTTAAAGAATTAGATAGATTTGGTCGTTCAATGGATAAAATAAAAGATGAATGGAATTTCTTCATGAATCTAGGAGTTAGAATTATTGTAATTGATATGCCATTAATATCTAGTGATTTAAAAGGCGATAAAACTTTAGATATGCGATTTATTGCAAATCTTGTTTTTGAAGTCTTATGTTATAGTGCAGAAAAAGAACGTGAGAAATTATCTCAAAGAACAAAAGAAGCTCTTGCCGTTAAAAAATCACAAGGTGTTAAATTAGGTAGAAAATTTTCACTTAATGAAGAAAATAAAGAAGAATTTATTGAAATGTATAACGATCCAACTGTTACACTTAATGAAATTGCATTTCACTTTAACATAACAAAACCAACTATTAATAATTATGTAAGACAATTAAATTTAAAAAATAGATATAATAAAGTGAGAGAATAAAGATATATGAAACCGATAAAAAAAGTATTATTAGTATTATTATATATAATATTATTACCACTAATATTATTATATGGATTTATAAAAGAATTAATCAAGCACGTGTAAAAAGTAACATTAACTATTTACAAGTACAAAAATGTAGTGTATAATGAAATAGAACTTAATATTTGGTAAAGTTGTTTAAGGGTGTTTTTAGCCACCTTTAATCGACAACGTATAAATTATCGTTTATTATTCAAAAGTCTGTAGAAACGTTTAAAATAGGTTAAATAAAGGAGAAAAAATAATGAAAAAATTTATTAAAGGTGCATTTGAATTAGACCAAAATGTTACTAATTTAGAAGAATATGAGAAAGAGCATAAATGGGCAATAGATTATATTATTGGTTGGGGAAATAAATATCAAGCTGATGTTGTTATTGGTTTATCAAAAGATAATAAATATTTACTTGAGTATAGAATTGTTGGTAATACTGTAGTTTATTGTAAAGAATTGCTTTCTAAATTGAAATCATTTCTCAAAGATGAATGGAAAAAACCAAAACTTTTATGGCAAATTAGTGGAAAAACTTTTTATTAAAAGGAGGAAGAATAATGGGATTAAGTTTAAAAGCAGTAAGTATAGATTACCACTATGATGAAGAATTAGATGATTATATTGGAGAAGAAGGTTCAATTTTTTCAGATATTGGTTATTTTGGATATAAATTTTTTAGAGATGATTTAGTTAGTTTTACTACAAATAATAAAATTAAATCTATAGATGATTATTATTGTGGTAAAGAATTAACTTGGTGTTGGTATGGTGAAAAAACTTTTGAAGTTGCTATGGAAGAAACAGGTTTTGAAGATAAAGAATATATTTCAAAATTAGAACAAATGAAAAAAGAATATCCAAAATTGTACGATGTTTACCCTTTCATTGCACATTGTGATTGTGAGGGAACAATGTCTTATGAACAAATAGAAAATGTATTACCTATTTTAGAAGAATTTAATCAACAAAAAAATAAAAAATATGGCTATAATGCTCACAATTATGATTTTGCTGAGGATTTAGTTGAAATTATGAAAGAAGTTATTAGTATGAAAGGCAAATTATATTTTTATTAAACGGAGGAAGAGTAATGTATTACTTAGTAGGAAAATATGCAAATGTAGATAGAAGAATTGTAACAGAAGAACATCCAACAGTTCAAATGCATTTAAAAGATACCAATAGAAATTGGGATGCTGAGCGAATCATTAAATGGATGTGGGGTATTGAAAAGAAAAGTGAAAATTTATATGATTTAATTGAAGAAGGAGATTTAATTGCTTTTGAATACATGAACACAAAACATATAGATATTGCGAAAGTAGTTTTTATATACAAACATCGTGATGGAGAAGTTGATATATCAACCAGGGGATATTTACATAACAACGAAAAAATACAAGCAATCTATAAACCAAATTCAAAAGGCGATTATATTAAAGTATGGGAGCGTTAAAAAAATTGATGGTGTAAAATTTCAAATTAAAAGAATATACAATTCGGAGGTATTAAAAGAATGTTAAAGATTAAAAACTTTATTTATTACGGTGCATTAATACTAATAATATTAACACTTATCGGTGAAATTCTATTTATTAACTACAACTTAGATAATAATCCTAGATTCAGAACTAATTTTAATTTAAAGTTTGGCTATAAGGCATGGGGAAGAGATTATGCAGAAACAATCATAGAAGAAAAATATAAAGGTGAAGAAGTATCTTATTACTATGAACAAGCATATATAAATTCTAAATTTGATGATGATGTTCTAAAACCATATTTTGTGACTTTGTATTTTCTTACAGATGAAAAAAGTATTACATATATCGCTTGGACTGATAAAGAAACTTATACAATAGAATGGGAGATTCTTAAAGAGTATGAATAAAAAGATTAATTTAATTTTAAAAATTATAGCAACTATTTATCTATTAATAATGGCAGGACGTAATATATATCTTCAATTTATTTGTTGGGAAGATATAAGTATGTACATTATAGGATTCACATTATTTAATGCTATTAATTTATGGAGTAAAAATCAAAATAAGATTAATATCATTTATATTATAGCAATGTGGTTAGGTCTTTGTATCAGATATATCTATTCAAATATACGTACATTTGATTTTACTGATTTCCTTGTTGTATCTATACAACTTACACCTATTTGTGCAACAATATTAAATTATTTAATCAATAAGAAAAGAATAAAACTTAACGAACTATCTGCAACAGAAATTAATCAATTAGTGATGTTAAAATATGGAAACAAGGAAGTAAAAGATAATGAAAAACAACATATCAAGCAATAGAGATTATGCCACTGAAAACATAAATTTAAGACAACAAATAATTGATTTAAAAGTGGCAAATAAAGATAAAGCTGAAACTATTAAATCAATGAAACAAGAATTAATAGAGTATAGCAAATTAAGGGATAGATTTAAGGTTTTATATGAAGAAAATAAAAAATATAAACAATTAACAAATGAACTTGGTTGTCCACCTGATGTTGTATTTAAAGCAATAGAATATGGTATTGTAATCATAGGCGATTTAGAAGAAAATGGAGATATGACACTATGGTTAGATAAAAAACCATTAATTGTACTCATTGGTGAAAAAAGGGATTTTGAAGAACCTAGATTAATTAAATACAACGAATGGTGTTTTACTTGTGAAAGTGGTTCATACAGTGGATGCGTTTCATTAAAAGACTATAAGAAAACTTGGTGGTTAGTTAGTGATAGGAGGATTAAATAATGACAAGTAAAGAAGCATTAGAAGAATTAAAAATATATTTACCAGCGATATATTCAGAAGTAGCAAAATGTCTTAACACCATCAAACAAGACTTAGAACGTTTGGAATTAACAGAAGCACTTTACAATAATACACTTAAAGAAATGAAAACTATAAAAGATGATGATAGAAAGTTGTATTTGAAATTTAAAGATTTAGAAAAAGAAAATCAAGAGTTGAAAAGTAAGTATAATGATTTAATGTTAGATTTCAAAATGTTTGATTTTAATACGTTAAAACAAGAAAACAAAAAACTTAAAAAGGCTATTGAGATTGTTAAAAGTAAAAATGTTGATATATTCTTTTTGGTAAATAATTGTGAATTTGTTTTAGATAACTATAATTATGAGATTGAAGATGATATTATGAAATATTGTTATAAAGATTGTTCAACACTCACTCAACAAGAATGTGATTTATTAAAAGAGGTGTTAGAATGATGAGTAATTATACTTTTAAAAAAGCAACAGGAGAAGGTCTATCACAATGTCAAAAATGTGGTGTTGTTTGTTGGGATTGTTTTATGTTTGCAGTAAAAGAATTTGATAACCATAGAGTTTGTGATGAATGTAAAAAGCACATGGAAAATCATACTGAACAATTAATTAATATTAAATGGAAAGGATTTAAACCAAAATATTAAAAGAGGTGTTAGAAAATGAATAAATTATTAGAAATAAAAGCATTATATGATGTAAAAAGTTTTAAAAATGATTGGCAAACTTTTGATGGATACATGATTAAAACTGAAAAAGATGTGTACTATTTTTTAATAGAAAATGGTCAATGTTGTTGTGAAATGTGGGGTTATATTTCTTCAGATGATGATTTGACTAAATATGTTGGCAAAGAATTGGTAAGCGTTGAAATTGTAAATTTAGCTTGTGATAAAATATCAAATTTTTTAGAAGAAGAAGAGATTCAAGAATGTGATTGTGAATTTATAAATGTCAAATTTAAAAATGGCGATTTACTACAATTAACTGTTTATAATTCCCACAATGGTTATTATGGACATGATGTTTTATTTATAAAAAACAAAACACTAATATTAGATTCTTATTTATAATGAGGTATTATATAATGAAAAAAACTGACAAAGGTAATTTTGCTTTTAGTTTCCTTAGATCTTTGGCAAGAGTTATTGATGACCCAGATGGTTGGATTGAACTTTTTCATAAAAATGTATCAGTTTGTGTGATTCAACCACAGACTAAAGACTATTGGAAAAGAAAAGATATTTTAAGAGAATATCAGTGGGAAGAATTTCCTTATGGCTATAGAGATGTTTGTTGTTTATGGCTTGGTGATATTTGTTTGACTTTTGATGAATTTGTGGAGGTATATAGATAATTATGAAAGATATAAAAGAAATATGGAATAACAAAAGATTTAATTTTCAAAGATTTTTAAGAAATAAAGATGAAACGCTATTTAATTTAGCTGGTACTTGTTATGAACCAGCAAGTGGTAAATCATTATTTTTTAAATTTACACGTAGTCTTGGTTGGGAACATCTAAGTGTTTCACTTGCTCGTAAATGCCCTACTTGGGAGCAAATGTGCTTTATGAAAGATCAATTTTGGAATGATGATGAAGTGTGTTATCAGCTACATCCAAAAAAAGAAGATTATGTAAATAATTGTGAATACTGTTTACACATATGGAAACCAATCGACCAAGAAATACCTACACCACCTAGAATTATGGTTGGAGTAAAAGACCAAAATGATATTGATACAATCAATCTTATGTTAGCAACAGGTGTAGGTGTTTTAAAATATGATGAATGTATTCATGATGAAATGTTTATAAATAAAATTTAGAAAGGAGTTGAAATAAATGCTAACAATTCAACAATGTAATGATGTGAAAAAGAAATTAATTGATATGGGTCAAAAACAAAATTATTTAGCTTTAAAATTAAAAATTACACCTCAAAGATTATCAAATATTCTTAATAGAAAGGTAGAGAGTTTAGGTACAGAAGCCAAAATTCTTAAATGGTTAGAAAAATAAATGAATAAAAAAAGTGAATTAACTCCTAGACAATGGGCATTATATAATTATTTAAAAGATATGTATTATATTAATAATAAATATATATCTAAAAGAGAAATTTGTGAGGCATTACCACAATATTATCAAATTAAAGAAGGCGAAAAAAGAACATGCGTTAGTATTGAATATGATATTAGAATGATTAATGAATCACAAACAATTCAAAAGATTATTGTATCAAATAGAGATGGTTATAAAATTGGTAATGAAAAAGAAGTCACAGAATATCTAAATAAAAGATTTAGAAGAGATGGAAGAAATATGAAACTTAATTGGCAACTTGCTAATAAGGTTGCACTTGATCAACAAACTAGATTACAATTATTTGGTAATGAAAGAGATTTTATTGAAACATTTATGAAAGGAGAGTGATGCAAATGGAACAACTTAATATATTTGATATGTTAAAAGAAGATTATAAAATTGATGAATCTAAACCAATCAGACTTATTTCGTTGTTTTCGTGAATTAGGTTATGATTCACAAAAATTAGCTTTTAATTATATTAATAAAAATGTAGAACATTATCGTGCTATTGAATTTGATAAATATGCTATGCAAACATTAAATGAAATTCATGATACGAATTTTAAGACAACTGATATAACAACTGTTAAAGGTGGTGATTTAGGTATAACGAATACAAAAGATTATACATATATTTTAACGTATTCGTTTCCGTAACTTTGCACTGACCTTTCTCTAGCTGGAAAAAGAGCAGGTATGGATAGAGAAAGTGGGACAAGAAGTGGATTACTTTGGGAAGTAGAAAGATTACTATTAGAAACTGAAGAAAAACCTCAAATATTGATTATGGAAAACGTTCCACAAGTATTAAGTGCTAAAGGTTGGAGAGAATGGCAAGTCTTTCTTGAAAGTCTTGGTTATAGCAATTATGCAAACATATTAAATGCATCTCATTATGGTATTCCACAACATAGAGAACGTTGTTTTATGGTATCTATTTTAGGAGATTATAATTATAAATTCCCTAAACGAATGAAATTAAGGGATAGATTGAGAGATTTATTAGAAAATAATGTTAATGAAAAATATTATTTAAGTGAAGAAAAATTAAAGAAAATATCTTTATGGAAAGCACAACAAGATCCATTAAAAGACATTGATAAAGAAAAAGAAATTTGTCCTTGTTTAACGGCTCGTGGTGCAGGAGAAGAACACAGTGGTATGATATTAATTAATGAAAAATTATATATTGATAATATAAGAGAGAGAGAGAGAGAGAATTGTCTGATTATCCCTGAAGCAACAATTCAAGGATATGCAAAGGCTTATGAAGGTGATGGAGTATATATTAATAGACCACATCAAAAACGTGGTTGCGTTCAAAAAGATATGATACAAACTATTAAAACAAGTCCAGATGATATTGGAGTAGTTGTAAGAGTTGGTAATTATTCTCCAATAAATGATTTAGCAATTAGAAAATTAACTCCAAATGAATGTTTTAAATTAATGGGAGTTAAACCAAGTGATTATAATAAAATAACTTGTAAAAATTCTCAAAAATATAAACAAGCAGGAAATAGTATTGTTACAACTTGTTTAATGGCAATATATAGTCAATTATTTAATGATTGTGATTATCAATTATATGTAGAAGAATTATTAAAGGAGTTGAGGACATATGGATAATGAAGTTATTGAAATATATAAGGAAAACATTTTATATCAGTTAATTTTAAAAAATGAATTTATCAAAGAAGAAGAATATTATGAAATAATTAATAATATGTATAAACTTAAATGTTTTGTGGTAAAAGAATATCCTACTTATCAAGAATACATCAATTATTTTAAAGATTGGTATGAAAAGTTAATTGATGATTATTATAAAGTTATGATGGGTAAAAATAATATAACTCGTTTTTTAGAAAAAGAACCTAAAGATAAAACTTATAAAGTAGAAGAAATCATTGAAAAACTACAAGAATTTGATTTGTATGATGGTTGGAAGGGGTTTAATGGTAAATAATGGAAATAATATATCGAGTGTATGAAATAAGTGATGATAATGGTTATAAAGATAAAACAATACTTGATCAAACAATATGCCTTTGTAATTCACGAGAACATTTTAAAGACATAATGAGAGAACTTTATAATCCTAAAAAAGTTCATTTTGCTAATTCAAGAAAACTTGAAATTGGTGATATATATATTAATATTATTAGTGAGAATTGTAATAATACAGAACAATACTTTATAGTTGAAGAATATACTTGTGCTTATTGTAATAAAAATTTTAAGAGTAATAAAAGACTATTATTAAAAATTCGTGATGGTTGGAGATTGAATTTTGCATGTAGCGAAAAATATCAAGAAAATATTAGTGAGATTGAAAATATGTGTTTTTGTTCAAATTATTGTAGAGAAGAAAAAACTAAAGATATGATTCGAGAGTATCAAGAATATGCAAAGAATAATGATTTACTTCAAGACCATTGGATAAGTAAAGAAAGTTTTAACAAGTATAAAAGTGGATATATTTATATGATAAGTAAAAAATCTACAAATGAATTTTATGTAGGTCAAACAAGATACGTTCCAATATTTAGATGGGGGCAACATTTATTAACTAAAAGATTTGAATTAGAAAATATTCAAGATTATAAATTTGAAGTTTTAGAAATAGTTGAACATTTAGATAAATTGAATGAACGTGAAGCATATTGGATTAATAAAAAAAGAGATGAAAATCCTGAATTATCATTAAATATAATGATACCAAAAGAAAAAGAAAATAATAGTGAGGAATAAAAAGTAGTTATGAGATTATATGATAAAGAAAAGATAAATAAAGTTTTAGAACAAGCTAAAGGAAAAGCAATGGATTTTGTACATAATCATGAGCATTATCAAATTGATAAATTAAAAGCAAAATTTTATATGGATAACTTAATAATTGAAGTTAATAAAATTCTTGAAGAAAGGGAAAAAGAACAAAGATGAAAAAACATATATGCAAAAAATGTAAAAAAAAATTTGATGAACCACATTATAAAAGAACTTCTTATGAAGATGAATATGGTGTTGGAAGTATGTTTCCAAATAAAACATATTTAGCTATCGAAATTTGTCCTTATTGTAAAAGTGATGATATAGAAGAATATGAAGATAAAGAATATGAAGGAGATGAATTTTAAATGGTAAAAAAATTATTAAATAAGGGTTTTAAACCTTTAACTGGTATCTATTATTTAGCCGATGCTATTGAAATTAAAAATAAAAACCCTTTTGAATCTATTGGAAATATTTATATGATGCTTGCAGAAAAATATAATGTAAAATTATGTACAATCGAAAGAAATATAAGAACAGTTATACAAATTAGCGATACTAAATATAAAAAATTAAGTAATAATATTGCTATAAATACTCTTCTTATTGAAATGAAGGAGTAAATATGAGAGAATACATTTATATAATTGATAAATTAGAAAAATCATTTTTTAATAGTAAATATGATGTTGATAGAGAAACATTTATAATAAAAAAAAATTCTCATACAAATATAATGAAATTAAAAATTGTAGATGGAGATTCATATAACATTGTAAAATGCCGTATTTTAGAGCGTTTAACACCAATAATGGTAAATAATACATTCTACTCTCAAAAGTGGCGAAATGATAAGTTTAAAGAAGGTTTAAAGCAAGGTTTAAGTAGGTTCTGTGATAAAGAATTTACTTGGGAAGATATTGAAGTTATAAATAATAAATTAGGTAGTGCAATCAATAGAAATCTTGCTAAACAATTTGTAATTAATAATTGTGATATTAACATATTAAAAAAATAAAATTTAAATTTAAAGGAGGAAAAGAAAATGTTAGTAAGCGAAAAAATTAAGAAGGTAATTAAGGGTGAGATTAAATCTCAAGAAACATTATTGAAGATGTTAGAAAACCAAGAAAAGAATTATGGTGCAAAGTACCCAAAAGAAAAAGAACAAATTAAATTATCAATCGAATACTACAACAAAGTTTTAAGAGAGGAGTAATTATAATATATGTTATTCATAGATAATATTAAAATATATAAATTAGATGAATATAATTATAGTTATGAATATCTAGCAGAAGTTGAGAAAAAAACAGGCGAAAAAGTAATGGAATGGAAACCATCAAGAAGTTATTTTGGAAACCTAAAACAATGTCTTAATTCAATTAAAGACAAATTAGTTAAAGATAAAATTCATAGTAAAGATATGAGTGTGGATGAACTTATTTCATATTTAGATAGATTAAATATGGCATATGTTAATTGTGAATTGATTAGTAAAGAACCAAGAAAGAAAAAAAATGATGAGGAGATATAATTATAATGGAAGAAGTTCAAATTTTATTAACTGATAAATCATATTATGAAAACTTAAAAAATGAACTAGAACCTATTCTTACCACTATTAAAGAAGAAGTTAAACAATTATTATTATTAAAAAAACCTGTACTTACATCAGAAGCAAAATATTCTAATAGAATTACTGCTTGTATAATGAGATATTGTAATAAGCATAGACAAATAAAAGATATGAATGATATAATTGATTATTATTCAAATAAAGAAACAATGGAATGGGAATATCAAGAAATATTAGATGTTAATTATTTTATTAATTGTGATAAAGGTGTCGATTACATATTAAGTAAAAAAACTATTTGTATGTTGTTAGGTTTATCTATTGATCAATATCAAGATTTACTAACTAGTAATTTTCAATCAAGCGATGTATTTAGAAATATAGAAGAATCATTAATTGCTATTAAACAAGAGAGTGCAGAAGCCTTTAATAGAAATGCCGTTGCAGTTGATACAAACTTAAAAACTAAAGGTAAATATGGTGGACATGATGTTGAAATGAAAAATGAACAAATATTAACTTCAAATGAAAAGAAATTTAACGCATTAGAAGCTACTGTTGAAGAAATAGCACAACATCTAACAGGTAAATATGGTAACTTATTAGATGGTAAAAAAACAAAGTAAAAGGGGTAAAACCCTTTACTTTTTAATCAATTTATTGTATAATGAAAACACAAAAATACAAAAAGGTAGGTGAAAAAGATGTGTTAAGTTCTAGTGAATTAAAGAAATTTCAAACCACAAAAGAACAAGAAATGGAGATTGAAAATTTTCTTGAAAAGTATCATATCCAAAAAAAGTTTAGAGGTTATAATTTTCTAAAGCATATGATTACATATGTATTAAATGATTATATATATAGTTATGATATTAAATATGTAAATGAACTATATGATATATGTTCTAAATATGAAAAGACTACAAAATATAACATTAGAAGATTAATAGACTACGCTGGAAATGAATACTTTATAAGGAATGGAAATCCAAATATGGCAGTAACACCATATCAATTATTGTTACGAGCATTACACGAAATAAAATTTAAGGAGGAATATAAAAGATGCGTGTAAAAAATATTAGTTATGAAAACTTGAATGGTTTAACTAATGGATTTAAATTTAGTGATAAACTAAATGTATTTTTAGGAAGTAATGGAGTAGGTAAAACTACTTCACTAGATTGTTTAGGTATTTTATTATTTGGAGAATCATTTTCATATAATAAAAGTTTAGAAAAACATATTGATGTACATAATAAAGATAATGCATGTGCGTTATTTATGACTATTGAAACTGATTCTAAAATCATTGATGAAAACAATGAAACAAAAAATGTTGATGTTGAATTTGCTATTAAAATGTTTATTGACAATAAAGGAAAATTTACAAGACAATGGTTTATTAATGGTACTAAAACAACTAGAGATAAATATGAAGAAAAGTTATGTAATTTGTTTAAGATACCACAAGAACTATTAAACATTGATAAAATCAATTTGTTAAGATGTTTAATCGATCCAAATGAAATTAACAATTCAGATAATCAAGCAATTTATAATCTTGTCAGAGCATTAACAAACGTTATGAGTTTAGAATACTTTGTTAATAACAAAGAAGATTATGCAATGTTAAGACAAACATTAGCAATTAATGACTATGATTTCAAAACTGCTCAAAATAAGATTAAAACTGATATTAAGAGTTGTGAAAATCGTTTAGATTACATTGAAACTACATTAAATAATTCTCAAAAAGAAATTGAAAATTATAACTCAAAATTAAATTATGAAGAGTATAATGAAAATGTTGATAATTATCAATATATTAAAAAGAAAATTGAAGATAAGAGACAAATTTTAGTAGAATTAAATGAAAAATTTAATAATTCAAAATTAAATGATGAAAAGAATAAATTTAATAAGATTAATGAATCTCAAAAGAAATTGTATGATAAGACAAATGAATTTAATTATATGTCTAATCAATGTAAATTAAAAGAAAAAGAAATTGAAAATTTTAATATAACCATTGGTAATACTCAATTTAATATTGAAGCAATTAATTTTGATATTAATAATATCATGAAAGAGAAATTTGAAGAAATTATTTGTCAAGAATGTGGCAAAGTGGCAAACTCAAAAGATAAAGCATTATTTGAAAATAAAAAAGAAGAAAGAATTGCGAAATTAAAAGAAAAAGGATTAGAACTTGAAAAGCAAAAGAAAATTCTTATTGAAAATCAAAATGATGCTATTAAATACCTAAGTGATGTATTAGAACCAAAGTTTGACCAAGTTCAAATAGAACATAAAGAAGCATTAAATGAGTATGATTCTGCTAAACGTATTGATGTTGAGATAAGTGAAGAGACTAAAAATATTAATCAGCAAACTATTATAGAAGAAATTAATATTGGTACATTAAAAAAGGAATTAGAAGAATTAAAACCAGAATTAGAAGCATTTAATAATATATATAGTAAAATTACTTATATTAATAATACTAATATAGAACCTGCTAAAAAAGACAAAGAAAAAGTTTTAAATGAAAAGGCTCAATTAGAATTAAAATTAAACTTATTAAATGAATTAAATATTGAATATATTAAATTAGTTGAACAAGCGATTAGTGATACTTTTGGAGATATTAAATTTAATATGATTAAAGAAGGTAAAACAAATGGTAAAGAGAAAATGAGTTGTTATGCCATTCAAGATGATAAGCCAATTTACAATTATAATACTGCAAGTGAAGTTGCATTAGGTTGTAAGATTATTCAATTAATTAAAAATAAAGTAGGTATTAAAGGCTTACCAATCTTATTTGATATTGTAGATAATATTGGTGAAAAAAGTTTAAATAATATAATGCAATATTGTGATAATCAATTATTCTGCACAAAGGCATTATTTGAAGATAATAAAGAATTAAAATTAGTAAATGATATAAAGGAGATTAAATAATATGCAAGATTTTGATAAAATGTTTGATAAAGTATTAGGTGATGATTTAATTAATCCAACACCAAAACAACAACCACAAGCACAACCTAGACAAGTTAATACTCAACCACAAGTACAAAACAAAGGACAAGTTAATACACAAATGAAACCATTAGATGTAATGATTTGTACAAACGTTATTGCTAAAATTACTGAAATGACTAAATTAGGTCAAGTTGTATTACCAGAAGATTATAATGCAAGTAATGAATTACAATTAGCTATGAGAGATATTATAAATTCTGGTTATCTAACAACTGCAAAACCAGAATCTATTGAAGGTTCTTTGTTAGAATATGCAATTCAAGGATTAAGTGTCGCTCAAAAACAAGCATACTTTGTTAAATTTGGTGATCAAGTTGTAATGATGCGTTCATATTTTGGTGATATTGTAGTTGGTAAACGTACAAATTTAATTAAAGAAGTTGTAGCAAATGTAATTTATGAAGGTGATGAAATTGAAGTTGATTACAATGACAAACAAGAATTAGTAGTTGTTAAACATAAAACTAAGTTTGGTAATCAAGATAATGAGATTTTAGGTGCATATGCTTATTCAAATAATTTAGATGGCACAAGAACATATTGTGTTATGACAAAAAAAGAAATTGATAAGAACTGGGCATTATCTAAAGGTGCAAATAGAAACACAGGAGAAGTTAAATTCCAAAAAGATTTCCCACAAGAAGCAAGTAAACGTACAGCAACTCGTAGATTAATGAAACACATTTTCAATACTTCTGTTGCTTCAAATGAATACCAAAAATCTATTATTGCTTCATATAATAGAAGTACAAAAGAAGAATATATTGATGCTGATTTCTCTGAAAAAACAACTGATGAAATGTTTGAAAAAGTTGCTAGAAATTCAAGTTCAACAACGATTGAAGATGATATGTAATGATAAATATAGATATATTTTATAGTGGTTCAAGTGGAAATATGTATTTGATTAGTAATGAAGATACAAAAATTTTACTTGAATGTGGTATAGATAAAGATTTTATTATCAAAACATTATGGAAAGAAAAGAAAACAAATTTATCAAAATTAAATGGTTGTTTAATAACTCATCCACATAAAGACCATATGGAAGCTATCGAATATGTTAATCAATATTTACCAATATATGCTAATGAAGGGGTATATAAAAAATACTCCTTCAAAGGCTATGTTATATCTCATAATAATAATTTTAATATTGGTTCAATTAAAATAAAACCTATAAAAGTTGAGCATGGTAAAACACCAAATTTAGCATTTATTTTTAAAGATAAAGATAGTACAATATTTTTTGGAACTGATTTTTCTTATATGGAATCTAACCTTAGTAATTTTAAATTTAATAAAATATATATAGAAATTAATTATATTAGTAATATATTAAATGAATATATAGATAAAATGAGTGACTACTTACCATATAAGGATAAATTTATTAGACAAATAAATACACATATGAGTTTAGAAAATGTAACTGAAAATCTTTTGGACTATTGGGATTTATCAAATTGTAAAGAGATAATTGCTATACATATGAGTTTAGATTGTGGAGATAGAGAAATAATAAGAGAAACAATACAAAATAGATATAACATTCCTTGTTATGTGGCTAGAAAGGATGGTGGATATTAATATGATTAGAATTGAAGATGAATTTTTAAAATTTGATTTACACGATATATATATTGATAAAAAAAGAAATTTACCTAAAAAAATAACTGGTCATAGTTTTGTTGCACTTATTGGTAAAGATAAATTTAAAACTAAAGGTGATTGTGTTATTGAATTATTAAAAATATTACAACCGAAACAAATAGATGAATTTTACCAAATAAGAGGTGCATATGGTGAAAAACTTATTGAAAGAATGTATTTAAGAGATCATAGACAATATTGTACATATGAGAAAAAAGATATAAATTATGATAACTTTCCTGACATAAAATATTTTGGTGGACTTGTAGATGGATTATTAGATGGTGCAACTGTAGTTGAGTGTAAATCTAAATCACTATCTGATAAAGAATTTGTTATAAATAATAAAATAGAAAGTGAAGAACTACAAGGTGAATATTATGCTACCTTATGGAACTTAAATAGTGTTTTTATGGAGTATGTTTTCTTCCCATCAGAAATTGAAGAAAAGATTAAAAGAAAAGAAAAAATTGATAGTTTTAAAGGTTGTGAAAGACACCAAAAACCATTAATTGTAGATAATCAAAAAATAATACAATATATGAAAGAAGCATTAAGTTATTATATGAATTGTTATTCAACATTCTCAATACCAATTAGTGATATAAGTAATGCATATATGGATAGGTTAATAAAAGAGAAAGGATTGCAAATTTAATATGCTAACAATTCAGGTTGATACTCGTGAAAATAAAAATGATAATTTAATAGATTATTTCGCAAGTAAAGGTATTCACACAGTACGTTCAAAATTATTCGTTGGAGATTACACATTATTACATAAACAAGATGTTTGTGTTGATAAAAAGAAAGATTTAATGGAAATGGCTTCTTGTATTTGTGGTCCAAATCATGAAAGATTTAGAGATGAAATTATTCGAGCTAAGGATAATAATATTAAATTATATATATTAATAGAAGATGAATATATATATAGTATAGAAGGAGTTAAATATTACAAAGTACCACGTTATAAAGGTAATCAATATAAAGATGGGCAATTAGTTCATAAACGTGGTGAGAAAAGAACTCAAGTTAATTTTGAGACTTTAGGCAAGGCAATGAAAACTATGGAAGAAAAATATGGTTGTAAATTTTGTTTTGCTAAAAGAGAAGAATTTGGAAAAAAAATATTACAATTATTAGGAGTAAATATTTAATATGGAAAATAATAATAATAATAATAAAAAGTATAGTTATATTGGTGTAACTGAAAATCAATATATAACTATTAATAAAACATATAAAAGTATTATTAATAATAAAGGTAAAATGCATTCAATGTTTATGAACGATTCATTCCAAGACCAAACAGGAACTTGGATCACTACTGGTTCTTATCAATTAAGATGGTTTGGAGAAATGGATATTGTTGTTGGTGATAAAATAAAAGTTATAAAAATTAAACATATTGAACAAAATTCATATCTTAGTAAAACAGGTGTTAAACAATATATTATTAATACTACTATTGAAGTAGAAAAACAACAAAATCAATATTCACAATATGGTAACTATCAACAATATTCAAGTTATGGAAATTATCATCAACAACAAGTAGAAAATAATTATGATGATGATAATTATTATGGTAGTTATGGTGGTGGAAATAACGATTTTGGGATTTAAAAGAAAAAAGGGTTTTAAAGCCCTTTTTATTTTTGCCCCACCAATTTGTCATTCTCTTTTTAAAAATGTCTTGGTGAGCCTAGAAACGTTGTTTAATCGCAAATCCAGAAGTCAGTTATGATTTTATCACTACAATTCCAGATGTCATGGATAATTCCATCTATAGAACAAGATAAATGACCTTCCATTCTTAACAATAAAGTTTTATCTGAAAAATCATTTGCAACTTCTTCGGCAGTTTTTCCATTCCCCTTATAATGAGGCAATCCAAAATCATAATCTAACAATTTTTCATAACATACAACGGATAAACAATCACATTGAAATTCTTCACCATTTAAAGATAATAATCTAACAACTTCGTGATATGGAATATCCATTGCTAATGATATTGCCCTAGTCACACACAGTCGGATTCTATTTTACCGACCTAATGGATTTATATTTAAAAATTTATAACCCATATCTTTCATTTTATCATCTCCTCTTATAGTTTTTTTTATAATTCATTGCTTGTTCTAATGTTAAACCTTTCTTTAATCTTGTCAAGAAAGTTCCATATTTAATATTACATTTTCTTGCTATTTCTGCAATAGAAAGCAATTCTCCATTTACATTATATTTAATAATATTTTTTCTATTATTTGCTTGTTTTTCTTTATTTACCCATCTACAATTATCTGGACTATATCCTTTATTGTTATCTATTCTATCAATACTTAAACCAACAATATATCCATTTTCTAAAGACCATTTATAAAAAATATCGAAATCGTTCAACCATTCATCACAAATAGTTATTCCTTTTGCACCATAATTTTTATAAGAAATATGATTTATATTATAACAGCGTTCTTTCATAAAAAAGTATATATGTTTTAATCTTTTTAATATATTTTTAGTAGTGTTTTTTTGAAAACTTTTAGATGTAATTTTAACATCATTTTTAATTATATCAAATGGATTTTTTCCCACAACATTTGATAATTTTTTATGTGATACACAACCACAAGATAAAATTTTTTTTCTTTTTATTTCAGAACCTATTGCAGTAATTTTATTACCACAATCACAAATTGCTTCACACATTATGTTTACTTTTCCGTTAATTCTTTTTCTAAAAGTATTAATTATTGTAAGCATACCATATTTTTTATTATTGTACTGGTTTAGTTTGTAAGAACCACAACCACAATCTCTTATTCTTTTAGAAGATAATGTATTAAGTAAGATATATTTTTCATTTCCACATTTACATTTACATAAAAAAACTTTATCTCCTTTTTCATTAGTTTCTATTTTTTCTCCTATAACAACTATATCATTTACTTGATAATCTTTTTTTATCATAATATCACCTCTATAATTATTATATTATAAAAAAAACTAAAGTCAAGAAGATTGTGTAATGTATAGACAAAATAAGAGGCTATAAACCTCTTATTCTTTAAACATTAATCTTCTTCTCCTGCGTTTATAACTTCATAGTAGTAAGCACAAAGTTTTTCTGCACCTTTTAATTTAGAATCATCATCTTCAAGGAAGTCAACTGCTTTATACATAGCAATTTGAGGATTAGATATTAAATTATGTTTATCATCACTAATTACCATATAATAAGTAGTGATAAATTCATGTTCATCATAATCTTTATCCATTCTAATTCCCATTTGTTTTGCTTGTTGTAAAACTTGATCCTTGCTCATTCCGAACTTATCGTGTTTCTTTAATTCTTTGCACCATTCTTCTAAATCTTCTTTCCATTTCTTATCCATTTCAGCATAATCATAACCATAATCGTTATAATCATTCATTCTAGGTCTAAAACCACCTATTCCATACATTTCATATTGCATAGGTCTATAAGATTCTCTATATTGTTCATAACCTCTATGATAATCTTGCCCTCTATAGTCGGACATATTTCTATCATAATATCGGCTATCTCGTTCTGGATAATCGTTTGCATAATCCATACCCCTATTACGCATACTACCTCTTCTTGACCCATATGAGCTTCTACCATCATTCATACCCCTACGCATAGTTCTATCCATTAAATATCTATTTCTACGCATAATACTACACCACCTTTTCAACATTTACAATAACGCTTGTGAATGTAGCATCTACACCTGTATTAGTGAATGAAATACTTTTTGCTAATGTTGAATAGTTTCCTAAAATACAATCAGCATCTGCTAAAATATAATAATCAATTACAAATGTTCTTAATTCAGTATCAACTGTTGTAATTGTTTGGCTTGAAATAGCACCATCAACTACATTACCATTTTCTAATAATTGAATAGTAACAACACCTGCTTCATCACCACTACCAACTAATGTAGCAGTAACGTGATAAATGCCTTGTTGATTTAATGTAATGGCATTACCTGTAAAATCAAATGTACGAATACCACAACTATTCTTTTTACAATATCTACGATATGTTTGTCCTAAATTAATAAGACCACCTGTTGCTACTGCTTGTGTAGCAATATTCTTTGTTCCTAATAGTAACATAATTATATTCTCCTTTATAAATTATAAAAATATTTAATAAAAATAAGGCATAAGATTTACCTATGCCTTACATAAATTTTAGGATATTTTAATCTCCTATAGAAAGGATAGTTAATCCTCAATAATATTATTTAATTATTGAATACCAGTGCATCCACCATTATTAAATCCAAATCCTAAACCATAATTACCATAGCAACAGTTTGGATTTGGAACAACGTATGCTGGAACTGCACATTTAGTACCTAACTTATCAATTAAATAAGCAGATTGAGCATCATTTGAAATTTTACCCTTTAATGCCACGTTTTCAGCAGTTAAAGCGTTAATCTTTTCAGCTTGCATATAATCTAAAATACGTTGAGTATTAGCATTAGCATTTGTAATTAATTCACAAGTTTGGCGTTCATTTGCATATTTAACATCTGCAATGGCACTCTTGATTGAGCAGCAGCAATCTGCCATATTGTAACCCATTTGTGCAAAACCTCTTTCAGTAGCGTTAGCACTTTGTAAAATCGCTGTGTTTACACCATTGAAACCTTGACATAATGTTTGTTGAACACCAGCAAATCCACTATTTTGACCTAAAATAATGTCATTTAAATCACTCATAATTTCGCTTGTTGAGAATCCACTTGCAACATCATTAGTAGTTGCTAACTTACCTAATTGGTAACCGAATGAGCCTTCGCCAGAACCACCAGAGTAACCTCCACCAAAGCCACCTCCGTAGCCGTTTCTACCCCAACCAAATAATAGAGCGATTAAGATGATTCCCCCAAATTTTGTTATCGTTAAGGCTTTTTATCCTTAACTTCTATCACTTTCTATTCGTGATAGTTCAGCATATTTTTTCAACTCTTTAAATTTTTCCAACTTCGATATTTTAAAATATCAGTTATTGTAGTTTTAGAAACATTAAACTTTTTTGATAATTCTTCTTTGGATAAATCTTTGTTTGTTCTTATGAAAATTACATCTTTTTCCTTTAATTTAGACCAACTACATCTTTCGCCAGTAGGAATTAATCCACTATTAAGAGCGTGATGTATATTTTCTTTATGAGTCACCCACTCAAGATTTTCTGCTCTATTGTCAGTTTTAATTCCATTTTTATGATTAATGTGTGGTTTATTTAAGGGATTTGGAACATATTTTTGTGCTACTAATTTATGGATAAAATATCTTTTTCCACCAATAATAATTCTATAATATCCCTTATCATTTAATTCATATTTAATTTTTCTATTATATGTTTTATTAAATACTTCTCCATCTTTTGTAATTTCATAATCGTTTAATGTAAGTCTATACATATTATACCCCCCTATGCACTTAACATTATATCATAGGTTGTAAAATATGTAAAGAGTTGTCGAGGTCTCGTGGGTGGATTATATCTTTTCACCACCTATGCGTTGCCCCTGACTATTCTTAGAATAGCCTTCGGTTCAGATTAGCATTTCAGCCTTCCTGTTTAATACCTCGATTTTTCAATGTAAGTCACCTTACAAAGTGGCAGAGTTTTTACCATCCGTCTGAGAATCCATTGCCGAAGCCACCACCATTATTTCCAGTTGAAACGATAGTTGGAATTTCACTTTCCATATAAGTTGGCATAATATTTTTCTCCTTTCTCTTAAATTTATTTTTTTATATTAGAACTATATCTCGAGCTATAGTTTAATACCACGTTGAGAAAACATATTAATTAATGGTTGAATATTAATATTGTTTTGTTTAGCGTATTGTAATGTGAAATCTCTTGGAGACATTCCACTTTGTTGCATTTGATTGAAAAGAATTTGTGCTTGTGGATTTTGACCTAACATTTGTTGCATAACTTGATTAGGATTTTGTCCATTAAAAACTAATTGAAGCATATTGTTAATCATATTGTTATTATTCATTTATTATTCACTATCTTTCTTATTATTATTTATATTATTATTGTTATTATTATTTCTATTATAATTATTATTAATTTTGTCTAATTGGCGAGTGATTCTATCTAAAGCATTATCAAACTTCATTTCTAATTTAGTAAAATCTTGGAAAGTAGGATAATCTTTTAAAGTATCTTTTGTAACATAGTTAATATTGTTTTGTGCTTTATTATCAACTTTGTTTGGATTAGTAGGATCAACTTGTTTCAACTCAAAAGCAGTCATAGTATATTTACCTTGAGCATCAGCCTTTTTCTCAAATAAAAGATTAGATTCACTATCCTTTAAATAAATAACTGAATTTGCAGGAACTATAAATGCTTTAGCACCTTCAATACCACTTACAAATGTTAATGGTAAATAATTTGTTTGTGGTTGTTGAACTTGTACTTGTGGTTGCATTTGTGGTTGTTGGTATTGCATTTGAGTATATTGTTGCGTACCTTGAGTATTACCTTGCGTATAAGGATATTGCTGATAAGGATTGTAATAAGGATTGTTGTAAGGATTATTGTAGTTCATAATTAATTACCTCCATAATAGAATTTTCTTACATCTTGATAAGTACCAAAATTGTCAATGTAATAAATATAACCTTCTAATTCTTCTCTTTGTTCTAAATCGTTTACAAGCATTTTGGCAACGTGATATGAAATCGAAAACCTAGCCATTGTTTTAATGATAATGTAATCTTTATCATACATAGTATCACGCACCTTTCTTGCCTACACCTAGATTATAAAACGTTTTTTAATATTAAAAAGTGTGCATAGAGAGTGCATTTTAATGAAAAAAATAAAAAAAGAATGCCAAAATGACATTCTTCATTTAAAAAATATTAACTTTGAATTGCTTTTCTACTTCTGCGAATGCTTGATTTTATACTTTCAAGTTCTACACCCTCTATAACTGCAATCTCTTTAGTGGATTTACCCTCAACATACTTTAATAACATTCTATCTGTAGCGAGTTTAGTTAGGTTTGCTCTTTCACATAAGTAGATTAAATCTTCACGCTTCATTCCACTACGTATTACTATTTCTTCTTTTGTAACATATTGAGCATAGTAATACCACATATACATAACATATGCGACCATGCAACCTATAAATATATTACACAAGATTGATAACCATTGTGGTAATGGTAGTCTAGTTGCAATGGTAAATACTATTACACTTAACGTTGTACAAGCTAATACGCTATCAGCATGATATGATTTACCAAACACTTGTCTCATTACAAAGAATGAAACAATTATAATGAAATACTCAAGTATAACATTATTTACGAAATAACATATAGTTCCAACAAGAAATATTTGTGCGATTGATAACACAATTAAGAATAATTTATATCCTACTTCTTGTGAAACATCATTTTGATTTTGTCGTACAACTTCTTTATAGCACTTTCGCTTGGAAAGAATAAGAATGATGGTTTTCCAGTACCCATAAATGTAGCCTCCTTTCTTGAAACAATGTATTATGCCTAATATAGCTAATGCATAATAATCTATTTGTAATACTAAGCTAGGTATAAAATCATATACCACAAAATTTGTATTAAAGTTTTTATATAAAGATGTAGCTCCTTGATATAAAAACATTAAAATATAAACACAAAATGTTTCTAATAATAATTTGTACCATTTATCTTTATGTAAAACCATATAGGTGGCGAACCATATGATTGGTTCTAGTATTAAAACAACTATTACTAGAATTTCAAATAACGTTAATAAAAATAATATAGAATATATTATAAATATCAATATAATTTCTTTTAGTTTTAATTTTCTTTTTATTAATAATAACATTACAAGTATAGCATTAATATTGTAAAGTATCAAATTAATAAATCTTTGTAACCATATATCAATAGTGAAATCAAAATGAGGGATTTCAAATTCCTTATAACCGAAGAATTTAAGTATAGTACAAACAAATATAGTAATCCAACACAAGATTATCATCTTACTCGTTGCATTGCCTATATCTATCTTTATTTTATTCTTCATTATTTCTTATTCTCTTTCTATATATTTTTTATTTTAAGCTATTTCATGGTCTTCAGTACAAGGAACAGATACAATAGTACTTATATCTTTATTAATACCTAAACTCATGAATTGATAGTGTGTTCTTGGTAATAAGTTGCCTTCTTCATCATATGTATCAAGTGAAGTATCATAGAAACAATAACCTTCTTCTGAATATAGTTTTCGCATTGTATAAGTTTGTCCATTCACTGTGATATCATACATATGCATATAAAGACCTTCTTGAATTTTAAAAGAACCAATTGGAATTTCTCTTATCATAATTCATATACCTCCTTATGCTAAAGACCAATTCTTTAAAGCCATATAATCAGCAACAAGCATTGCACCTTCATCAGTGCTTTCACATTGCACCATTGGATATTTAGATACATCGGTTGTATCAGTTAGTTTAACATAAACACTTGCTAACTTTTCAATATTTGCAGTACCAACTGTTAATGTTCTTGTACTTGACTGCTTAATACATTCTTGACAAGTATTTAATAGGCTTTCTATTGTTAATAAATGACCGTATGTACTACCACTACCAATAGTTAAATTTACTTTGATATTATATAGTGTTAGGTTTGTTAATTTAGTACAACCTTTAAACATAGAAGTAACATAGGAAACACTTGTAATTTTTATTAAATTCAACCCTTCTACTGTTATTAAGTTATTTTGATTTTCAAACATATATTGCATATTAGTAACTTTAGATGTATCTAAAACTGGTATCGTTTCTAACGCAACAGCATAATTCATAGCATTTCTAAATAAATACCCCATATCAGTAACATTAGATGTATCAAATTGTGGTATTGTTTTTAAATTTTCGCAACCAGCAAACATCATATACATATTAGTGACTTTAGATGTATCAAATAATGGTACTTCCATTAATGCTGAACAAGTACTAAACATCATATACATATTAGTGACTTTAGATGTATCAAATAATGGTACTTCCATTAATGCTAAACAACCACTAAACATAGTTTGCATAACAGTAACATTAGATGTATCAAATAATGGTATTGTTTTTAATACTGAACAACCACTAAACATTTCATTCATATTAGTAACATTAGATGTATCACTATACTCAAAATAATCAGTTAAATCAGTTATTTTGTTATTATTCTTAAACATATACATAGTACTCTTAGTATAATCTAGTATTTTTTTTAGACTTCTTATTTCTCCATCACCACTAGGTAATGCTACATTTACATATTCATATTCTTTTACATTATGATTTCCATTCTCAATTATAAGTTTAGTACCACTAGGTTTTACTATACTTTTAGCGATTTTAACTAATTCAGTTATTGTTTTACTATCACTACTATCAGCTAAATTATTAATAATATCTACTAACTCATTTAAATTTTCTTCAAATAACATTTTATTAGTTTTCAAGTTATCTAAACTATCACTAACTTTAGTTGCATTTGCTTGTAGCCAAGTTAAGAATGTATCTGTACCACCACTAGTAATCCAAATTGTTCTATAACTACCATCTGAATCCCAATTACTATAATTAGGAAAATTCCAACTATTATCTTCATTATAATATGTAAATAATTGAGTACCAGAATATATACCTATTTTGATACCATTATAAATTTTATTTCCAATTATATATTTAAAATTCAAACTTGTAGTAGGCACATTCAAAGCATCTATAATATCATTAAAATACCACTTACCATAAAGAATTGTGTTATCAGCCATTATGAAACACCTCCATATTTAGTTGTTAATAAATCTAAATATACTTTTTCTTCATCAACACCCAACAAAGATTCACTAACTTTCACATTAATGTCACCAGTACAATATTTGTCTTTAGTCTTTAATTTAATACCATTTTTATCAGTAATTTCGATATCTATATCTGGCATAATTATTCACCTTCTTCTTGCTCTTTAAGTTTGTCAAAATAAACAGACATAAAACCATCTAATCCAAGATTGATGTCTATGTTATATATTTTGGCTAACGTATCTTTTCTTTCAACTTGTGATACTTTATCACCATTATAAATCAAAATGATATCACCATAATAATTCTTGAAAGTTGGTTGCTTCAAGAAATGGCTTGGCTCAACACCATTGATTTTATCTTGTCGATTCCATAATTTATATTGCATATCTTTTACCTCCTATGGTATAAATTTTAATATTGTATCTAAATAACCGTTACTAGTTTCACCACCGAATAAATACCCTCTATTGTTAATTCCAACTGTTGCAATATAAGTTGCTGGGTTAGGTAATTTTATTTCTAGTGTTTCTATTGTTTCAGTTGTTGTATTAAATTTTAATACTCTATCTAAACGACTACCATCATTTCCACCAAATAAATAAATATCTTCTTCGTATAATATTGCTCCCATACCACGTGTACTAGTAGGTAAAGTAACTGGTAATGTTGTTGATGTATTACTTGTTATATCATACTTATTTATTGTGTTATAACCAACATTATAAAAACCACCAAAAAGATAAACGCTATTATCTTTTTTCACAGTAGTTATATAAGCTAAACTTTCAGGTAAATATCCATCTAGTGTTTCTATTGTTTCAGTTGTTGTATTAAATTTTAATACTTTTCCACTATAACCACCATTAGTGCTACCTCCAAAAAGATAAATATTATTTCCGTCAACAACAGACCCCATTCCACTTACATAAAAAGGTAATGTTACATCTAATGTTGTTATTGTTTTTGTGGTTGTATCAAATTTATATATTAGTTTACTCCAAGTAATGTTACTATATGGTTTATAATGACCACCAAATAAATACATTTTATCGTTAATTGCACCACTACCCATATTGTAAGTTGCATTCGGTAATGTAGTTTCTAGTGTTTCTATTGTTTCAGTTGTTGTATTAAATTCCAAAATTGTTTTTAGTAAACTATTATTGTTATCATAACCACCAAAAAGATAGATACTATCTCCTTGTGCTAGTGCTGCCATATTACTTGCTCCAATAGGTAATTTCGTATCTAACTTAATAATAGAAGTTGGAAGAATTATCTCAAACGCACCATCATAAGTTAGAATAGCACCTTCAACTTTCACACCATTAACGTATGCAGTCTTACCAAGTCTTATATCTTCACTTGTTGCTGTTGCATCTGTTGTGTCAGTACCTTCTTCAACATTCACCTTAATCTCAAGTGGTATCTTCTTTTGTTCAATCAAAGATTTAATATCAATAGTGTTTGGTTTAGTTTGTGTGAATGGTGTAGTTGAGAATAAGGAAGATAGTTTGTCATTTTCTAAAGATAGACCTAATTGCGAAGCAAATGCTTCAATTAAATTTGAGCTATTATAACTCAAACCGTTAGGTATAATAATTTCTACATCATTGTAAAAACCTTGAGAATTGTCACCAATAAAATTAACAACTCCATTTATACTAGCCATTAATTGATATAATTCAGTTCCAATTTCATGATTTACTAATATAAAGTTACCAGTAATCATTGTTAAATCATATGTATCAGCAAAAACAATATAAGATTCACTATATTGATTTAATGCTGTATATGATAGTGATTTTACAATCTTATCTATTTCATTAGGTGTTAAATCAAAATTAACGTATATCTTCTCAACCATGCCATTGTTTGGTACTGGTGTTCCAACCCAACCACCTTTTGGTAACTCATCTAATACAAGTGTACTACCATCATAATCACCTTCTAAAGTGATTTGTTCACCACTTGCTTGTGTGAATGGTGTAGTACTGAATAATGAAGATAATTTGTTGTTTTGTGTACCAACATTAAATGAATCAAATATAGATGATACTTCATAATTTAAAGTTAAAGGATATATAATATTAGAATTCCATCCTATTACATCCATTTCCATAGTATTATCAGAGTCATAAATCAATTCTATTTCACCATTGTTAAAACGATAAATCACAACCATTGTAGGATTTTCAGTATTATCAATAGCAATTATTGTATAATCTGTATTATCACTTTTGTTACATAGAAAGTAATTATAACCTTCACCTAGAACATAATCTAAAGGTTTAATTAATTCTATGATTTCTTCTTTACTTAAATTATTATTAAAATAAATCTTCTCAACCACTCCAGTGTTTGGAACAGGTGTACCTTGCCAATCACCAGGTGCTGTTACAGTTGCACTACCACCAGATAAATTAAGAATACGTTGTTTCATTTCAGATGTAGGTATTAAGGCAGTAGAACCTTCTTTTTCACGAATAGCATCACCAATGCCTTGTATTGTGCTTTTATTTAATACTACTTTATCAGCCATTAGTATGCACCTTCCTCGCCATTTTCAAACTCACTATTAATTAATTCAAGTACTTCATCTCTTGAAAGCCCAACGTTGATTGGTTTATCTTTGTTTATTGTACCATCAGCATTTAGTTGATATAGCGTTGTTTTCTCTTCAACTGTTTCTTGTCCGACTAATACACTATAATTTGGTTTAACCTTTTCAATCTCAACTAAAGTTTCTTCTTTTGTATATACATCTTCCGAATCAACTTTATCTTTGATATCTTCACTTGTGATATATCCTTTTTGTTGTAATTCACTTTCAGTAACATACTCACTTGGAACTTCCGTTAAGTATCCCTTGTCATTTTCAAGTTGACTTACCTTTGTTGGAATATTAATATCTGCTATTTTTTTATCTATTTCTTGTTTATTATAATAATTACTAAAATCAGTTTTAATTGGAACTCTAACTGCTTGTGCATTTTCAAACTCTAAAACTAATTCTTGAGTAGTTTGATCGTAGTATGCATTTGTAATTATTTTTTCAGTAGGAAAATCAACGTTTGCTAATTCAACTTCTTGTCCATTTTCATTTCTTCCTAATAATTTCAAAATACCATTTGGTTTATCTAAAACTAATTTAGTACCATAAATATTTGGTATTTCAATATTAACATCATTACCATCAAAATTAACATTTAATGTCTCACTTGTAATGGTTCTAATTGTAGGTTTGACAGCTGTCTCTCCACTCATATTCTTAGATACATTTACAAAGATATCATTAGTAGTTGCTATAACAGTATTATTATCATCATATCCAATAATATTAACTTTAAATCCACTAGATTTGATTACTTCTTCTGGTACTTTGCATTTATCATTTTTATTTAATATTTGTTCATATGGTTTGTCAACTCCGTATTTAAATAATACTTTTTTAGTTAATCCTTCCCATTCACTTGGAAACAAAAAATTGGCAAACAAAAAATTAATGCTGTTTTCAGAAACTTTAGATTCATCAACTCTTTTTAATTCTTGGTTATTATTAATTTCAAACATTAAAATTATTTTATTCATTTTGTCACCTACTTTAATATTATATTTTTATTATATATCAAAAAAAGGGTTAAAGCAATTATTTTTTACCTTAACCCTTACGATTATATTAAAATCTTATAATTATAATATTTTAACTGATAATACATTAGTATATTTCTTAATATTATTTTCAGAGTCATGAATTGCAGATTCGATTTTAGAAATATCAAGTTCGATTTGTTTCTTCTCTTGTACTAATTGATTATACTTAGAATTATCTCCACCAACTAAATTTAAAAGTTCTAATTCAGAAGCTAATTCTTCTTTAATAGTATCTAATTTATAAACTAAAGTATTATAATTCTTTTGTAAAGTTTTTAAGTGTGATTTTAGCGTTTTTAAAGCGTGTTTAACGTTAGCCTTAGTTTTTGGACTAAGTTGTGCTTCTGCTCTCTTAGAAAGTCCTTCAAGATATTCCATTGCTTTTGCAATAGAACCAACACCACACCACTTAACTTGGTTTCTAACTTGGAAGAATAAAAATAGAACTGCAATTACACCAATACCGATTTTAACTCCAATTTCCCAACCATCTGTTTTTGGAAAATATTCAAGTAACCAACCAAATCTATCTGTAATGTATGCGTAAGTAATTATTGTTGCTTCTGCAAATACTCCTAATAAACCTACGATTTGTTGCCAATAAGTTTTTACCCATTTAAAAAACTTTTTAATTTTATTCCACATTTTCTTTTCTATCCTTTCTATCATATTCGTTGTTTCTAATATTGCTTGTCCAATTTCTTGACCACTTTGCATTGGATCAATAGCATTATTAATTGTTCTAACTGTAGGATTTGTCATAATTGCTTTTTCAATAAGCGTGTTTGGTTTCTTATTTGTAATTTGCCACTTAATAAATGTCAACGTTGACATAAACACTAATGTCATTAACAAAAATGTTGTAATGTTATCCATTGCACCCCTTGAAAAATCAAAAACCCAAGCAATTAAAACAGAGCCTAAAATACCAACATAGATATTCCAAAGCCCTAAAATTTTAATAATAATTTTTTTCATTTTGAGTTATCACTCCCAATATGTAATTGTCGCAGTAACATTTGCATTTGCTCTAGCACCATATATAGTATAACTCGCTTGTCCTGTTGAAGAATTATATGAAATTACATTATTAAAACCACTAATACTAACATCTGTTAGATTCTTTTCTAGTTGTATTACTCCAGTAGCTGGGTAATATGTAAAACCATTAATGTCAACTGCGAATGGTCCACTAGTACTTGTTACAGTGGTTGTTTTTTTCTTATATGTCTCAAATTTAATTTGTAAATTATCATTAACTGAAACTTCATAAGGATATGTTTTCTTAAATTTATAATTTTCAGTATCAGTCAAACTAGCATTTACATTTAAAATGTCTCCATGATAAATAGTATTACCATTATATAATTGAGCATTAATACTTGCAGAAAATTCATTTGATAATTTTCTAGTAACAATAGTTGAACCAACACCTTCATCTGTAACATATGTAAAAGTATATGGTTTCAACCATAAATAATGAAGTGTGTACAACTTATATGAAACATTAATATTGGGTAATGAACTTTTAATACTTATGTTTACAACACCTGTTTCTTCATCATATGAAGTTATATTATATTGACAAGTTGAATTGCTTTTTAATTCAAATCCAATAGAATCAAAATTACCATATAGTTGTTCTTTAACACCTACTTGATAAACAGTTGTTCCATCTACATCTGTAATTCCATTAGAACCAATTTGAACTGTCTTTAATTCATATATTTTTTTGTATTGTAAAATTTTAACTTCATTAGAACTATCTAAATTAATATTCTTAGTATTATTATAATTATAAGTAGTATCATTATAAATTAAAGGCATAAAATACCTCCTAATTACTTATAATTGTAAGTGTCTTTGTTGATGAATTATAAGATACTGAAACTCCAGCAACACCTTGTGGTCCTTGTAAACCTTGTGGTCCTTGTGGTCCTGTAGCACCTGTTTCTCCTTTTAGATTATAAAAATGTAATCTTCCATCAACACCAATAGTAACACTAGGTGTTCCAACTGCATTTGCATTATCTACATTAGGTTGTTGAACTAATTTATCAACCATAGCTAATGTATTGCTTGAAGTCTCATTTGCATTAACACAAGTATCAATCATATCGTTCATATGTTGAGCATTAACTCCATCTCCATCTTTAAAATAATTTTTAGATGTAATGATTGCCATATAACTTCACCTCATTATTTTTCTTCTAATAATTCTAAATGAATAATTGGTTGTCCTTTGTATTCAAATTCGCTAGAAGTAACTTTATATCTAACGTTTTCTCCACCAACAACCTTATATCCATTATTCTTGTATTCATATAATTTTATAATATCACCATTACGAATTATTTCGCCTTTAGTTTTATCATAAACTATATTTCCATTTTCATCATAATAGTTATCAGCATAAACTGATAAGGTAACACTTTTTCTTCCGTTTTTATACTTGTTATATACTTGTTCAAGGATTTGTTGTCCAATTTTTTCTGTGACAAATTCATTTGATTTTAAAGTATAATCACTATTAATATTATTATTATATTTAATATTATAAGAGTTATAATTAAAAGTAATTATTTTACTAATTGAAAAGTTAAATCCATAATTGACTTCTTGAGTTGAAAGAGTAATGTTTGTAAAAGTTAAACCTAAAATCATATATACTTCTATATGATCAACAAAGTTTTTATATGTAAATGCAAACGTTCCTTCTTGAGTTGATTCATCATAATTATAAAAATTATTCTTATTTGCATAAGTTATTTCTAAATTATCAATATCAAAGTCACTATAAAATCCAACTAATTTACCACCAATGTAACTAGATAAGGTTAATGTTTTCTTATCTCCTTCAATAGTTAAATCATTATTTGCTTCTAAAAACAAATCATTATCAATAGCTATATTCCATTTGGCTATAACATAGTTGTAATATAAACTTCCATATGTAAAATAAAAATGTCTATATGGTATAACATTATTATCTTCATAATTATTTAAGTACCATTTTTGATTTCCTAATGGAGTTTGTAATTCAGTACCTAATCTATTATTATTTAATATTTCAAAATCCGAACTTTGTGTATAATCTAAACTATCTCTTAATAACAATTTATAATCAATGTCAGGATTCTTAATAATATTTCTTTTTTGTAAATCATACTTTGGTTTGGAATAAATATTCTTTGGGTAAATAACTATATTTGCCATTACAATATCACTCCTTCTAATAATCCATCTTCATTTAGCCAAATTCTCATTCCGATTAATTGACATATCTTATTCATTAATTCCCATAATGAACATTTAATAATATATTTACTTTCAAATCCAATTTCATTTAACTTTTCAATAATAAGTGTTTTTGTTTGATCAACAAATATAAATCCATTTTCTTCTAATTTATCGTTTAAAATTGTAAAGGGTGTTACTCCACTTGCATTTTGTTGATTACTTATATAATATTTATCAATAATAATGTTTTGAAGTTTTAACACTTTATCATTTAATTCGATTGTAACTTGATTTCCTTCTTTAGTGAATGTATCAGTAAGATAAGTGCCAATTAATTTATCTTTAAAATATATCTTAACATTTTTTTCACTATCTAATAAATATTGCTCAGCTAAATTTTCTATCTTTTGGTCTTTATCAATAATTTTAATAGTGCCATAATTACTTATAATACCAAAATCTGGACTAACATTGTTATCAATCATTTGACTACCTCTAAGAACTTCTTGTAGTCCTTTTCTACTATTATATTCTAAAGTTAAAGTTGTTGTGATTGAAGTGATTTTAATATATGAATTTGGATTATTCCATTTTGTTATTTGTATTGTTACATTTTCTTGTGGAGAAGGCAATTCATAATCAAAAGAGTAATTATTATTTGTAAGTATAGCACCATTTATTACAAGTTTAGTTGCATATTGATTGCTAATACCATCAAAATTAATTTTAACTCTTTTAATTTCTTTACCTGTTAAATAGATATAAAATCCATTAACATTACCTTCACTATCGCTTTGAACATAACTTATATAACCTTCGTATTTGGAAGAAAATTTATAATTATCTCCAAGTGGAGATTCATTCAATAAAAAAACTTTATTTCCAATATTACTTGTTTGAGATAAAACATTATCCTCATATAGTTCAGTTTCTTTATATGAGGATATGTTATTTGGTTGATTTGATTCTATAGAAATTGTATCGATTTCACCAACAATGTTTGCATTGCTATCTTCAATTATAACTCTAAGTGCCATAATATCACCTAACTATCTAAAACATTATTTTTTAAATCTTCATATGTTTCATATGAAACTCTACTTACAAATGTAATTTCTAAATCTATAAAACCTTTTAAATCTGCTCCAACGTTATGAAACTTTGCTAATGAATGTTGTGTCATATACATGTCTCTTGTTACATCTTGCATTATTTCATAATCATAATATTGTACATAAAATTTTTCAGTATTTAATATTTGTATTAATTTACTATATACATCAGCGTTGACATATGAAAAAGAGAATGTGGCAGTAGGAATATAAAATTTTTGAATATCTTCATTATGTAAAAAACCTGATAAATCTCTTGAAGGTTCTTGTGTATATGTTAATACATTTTCACAACTATAGCCATTATAAACTTCATTATAATCGTTATCAGAATATCCATTTTCTAATCCATACCATAGTTGTTTTAAATCTTCTAACTCATTTAAGTTTTTTCCAATTTTAATATATTTTAATTCTCTCATAATCTACTACCACCAGTTCTCTTATCTTCAACTTTTATAAATGGTAACAACGCTCTTGCTAAAGCATTTCCATTAACAGAATCATCAATACCAACTACTAATTGTTGTTTTGAATTTCCATTAAATGAACTTTCTTGAATTGCTTCTTTAACTCCGTATTTAATACCTTCGATAATTTGATAGTTGTTTGCAACAGTTGTTCTATTACCCATTGAACCAACTAATTCAGGACCTTTTTCTCTTGCAACAAATATTTCTCCACGTTCTGGGAATCCACCAGTTGCATATCCGTTAATTTCTTTAGCACCTTTGATTGTACTCGTAATACCAACAATACCCATACCTATACTACTTATTAATATAGGAACTGCTGTACCCCAAGTCATAAGTCCTTGTACCCACATAATTGAAACGGCTAATGCAGTAAATGCACCAACTAGTGTCATTATTGCACCAACCCATGTTTTAGTTTTTGCATCAAAATTATCCATTAATACAATCCATGCAAGTGAAGCCCCAGCCATAACACCTGCAATACTAAAACTTACCATTTGAGTTTGTGTTTTAGTTAAAGTTGAACCTAATAAACTTAATTTATTAATTAATAATACTAAGTCTTTATTACTAAATATATATACAACACTAGATAATGCAATAAATAATGAATATAAAACTTTTTGTCCTGCACTTAATTCATCAAATTGATTTATTAATGTAACTAAAGAATACATCAATCCTACTAAAGCAAGATTACTTATTGTTGTAGCAATTTTTTGAGTTAATGCTAAATTAGTATTTAATGTTCCTATTGCTTGTACTAAAGTAATTATTTTTGGTGTGATAAATGCTAAACCAATAGATAAAATAACATTACCTATTTTTTCTATAGTTGTATAACCTTCTGTTAAAACTTTTGTAATTTCACCTGTTTTTTCATTAACTTGATCAACATAACCAAGCCACTTTAAAAACTCATCACTCATTGCTTTTGCTTGATAAGTTATACCTTCCATTGATTTTTGAAGGTTTTCCATTTCTTTATCTAAAGCACTTTGAATTAATTCAATTTCTGTACTAGCACCAGATAAAGCACTAGATTTACCTAATACTTCAAATTTATCAATAGATAATAACCCTAGTGAACTTTCTAATTCTTCAACGGCTTCTGTTGCAGTAGTAGCACCATTTTCAATAGAATTTAAAATACTATTTTTAGGTTCTTGCTCTCTATAGCCCATAGCGATAGCTAAAGACTTTGTCATTTCTTTTAAAGTAATAACAAAAGCATTTAAATATCTCATTGCAGGTTCTAAATTTCTAATTACTAAATTACCAATCCAAGTACCTAATTCTTGTAGTTGTTCTTTTAAAATACGAGATTGATTGCTGAAATTTTCTCAATTTGTTAATCTATATGTCACCATATAGTTCAGACTATCTCTTTACCCACGTCTTTACGTTTGGGTAATTCGCACTTCGAGTGGTGCTAATCTCCACCCTACTTCCTTTCGGAATAGTCGTTACACCTTCCTAATATGTTATTAGGCTTGGCACGATTTTTTCTTTATTCTTTTCCATTTATATCCATTAAATTGTCTATCATTTTTAATGGTTTTAGTCTAGTCATAAAGACTTTAATCGTTAGCAATAACAAAAATTATTTGTTATTACACCGTTTTTGCATACGTTCACGAATAGTTTATCTAATGATTTCTCATTAGAGCCACAATTATTTATGGTTTCAGCATAATCTGATACTGCAAATGAAGCGTTCATTTGTTGATAAACGGCTAAGATTCTTAACAAACGTTTTTCTAATTGTGTAAGTGCTGTTCTTGTCTTTGTACCACCAAGTTCTTTATAATACTCATAAATAGTATTATCAGTAACATCAATACCAGAAGCAGTACGAATAGCCATTGTACGACCACTCAACATACTTTGGAATGATTCCATTGCGTGTTCAATACTTGTATTAAATAATGAAGCATAATCAATAGCCATAATTGTTAAATTCTTACTTAATTGATTTGCTACACCTTCACCAAGTCCTTCAAGAGCATTTAACATATTCATGAAGGTTGATTGATAATCAAGAATAGTTGCTTTAGCTAATCCAAAACTATCAGATAAATTATTTGCAAACTTAATTGCATCGTAATAATATTCCTGAGTAGCACTTTGGAATTTATTTAGTGATTCATCAAAATCCGCAGACAACTGAACAATTCTAGCAAGTGCATTTCCAATTCTATTAAATACTCTAAGTGCATATCCTAACTTACCTATTTTCCATAGATTAGTCCAAAATGATGTTTTAGCATTTATAGAACCTTGAATATTATTCATATTTGCTAAACGTTTATTAGCAATTTGTAATTGAACATTTGCTTTTTCTCTTGCTATTTTTTCTTTTTCAGTTTTTTGAATTTGAGTATTTGTTTTTTCATTTAATAATTGTGCTTGAGCAGTTAATTTATCATATTGCCCAATCACTTTTGCCATATCTAATGATTTAGCAAAATCTGCTAACAATGGTTGATTCATTTGTAATGTTCTTAAAAATGGAGTAATTGCAACATTTAATTGTCTAAATTGTTTACCTAATTTATCCATATCAGCATTACTAACATTTTTGATTAATGAATTAATCGAACTAAATGAACGTGCAACCTTAGTCATATTTGAAACAGCCTCTTCTGAAACTGTCTCAAACTTATTAATGGCTTTTGCCATTGTGGTGAATTTATTTGTTATGCCAGATAAATTAACACTTTGAATTTGATTTAATGCTTTTTCAAGTTTATTAACACTTTTATAAGCATTTTCAAGTGTTTTTATTGCATTAGTCGAAACTGCCTCTATTTCAAAGGAAAGTGATTCTATAACTCTATCTGCCATTATGAAGTTTCACCTTCTTTCTTTTTAGTCTTTTTATTTTTAACAAAGTTATTCCAAAATGACATCTTCTTTCGATAGATTTGGTCTTTTTCTTTTTCGGTCATTTTTTGAATTTCTTTGCCTTTTAAATATTTTTCATTATAAGGACTAAAAATCGCTTCTTTAGGATACTCAACTTTTTTTGTACCTTTTTGAGCGAAAGCATTACTAAAGATAGTTTCCAAAGCCAAATAATTATACATACCTTGAATATGACTTTCAGTATGCAATTTTGTTATATATGCCTTTTCATAAACATAAAATAGACTTTCATCTTCATTCCAAAATTGGTCTGGTGTCATACCATATTGTATCGCTTTTGGCAATAATTCATATTTGTAGTAATTATTTAATTCTTCTGCGTTTGTTATTCTTGAGTTTTTGCCAGAAACGAATACTTGTTTGGATTCGTTCCTGTTGTGTGAAAAGCTTCATCAATAACCATATTCATTAATGTAATTAAATTTATATAACCAATTTCATCATGATTATATGAAAGAATTTCACTTTCAAATAAATCCATATTATAATTAGGATTACAAATTTTAAAAATTTGCTTAAATTGTTCTTCTGCAAGTTCATAATTTTCTAACTTTTTATTGGCAGTTGATGAAATAATTTTTGTTGTTTCACTACGAGTTAATCTTCTAAAATTATAACGTGTGCCATTTCTATCTTCAATAAATGCTTTCATATTTTTCTCCTTAAACTATTATATATTATTATTCTTCTACATTAACTGTAATGTAAGTTTCCCAACTTGCATAACCACTTGCAGATGTTTTAATTTTAATAATTTCTCTACCTGCTTTTAATGGTTTAATAGTTAATGTACTATTTGAATTTTCATCACTTCCTGCAACAAATGTAGCAGTTGCGATTGTACTTGTTTCTCCTGACTTATAAGCAGTAGAATGATATGAAACTTCACCAGTAATTCCAGTAACTGGGTCAGTAGTTAAATTTAATGTATAACCACTAGTACCAAATTCACTTGCTGAAATGTTAATAATTGGATCAACTTCTTCAATAGTTGCAGTTTCTTGAATTAAATCAGAAACATCATCAATATGATTATCATCCATCCAACTTGGTGTAATTGTCATTGTACCTGTAACTAAATCATTAACAGTAATTTCATTATATGTATATGAAACTTCACCTCTTAATTTATAGCCTTGATAATCAGGTAAAATAACTAATAAATCAAGTTGCTTACCTTTTAAAGCCTTTAACTTATTAGTAAAATCACGAACCCAATAGAAATCATTATCGCTACTATTAAGACTTCTTCTACCATTAATTAATCCTCTAGCAGACATTGTAGTATAACCATATTCAATTTCTTCAACATCACCAGAAAAAGAAGGAATTGTTTCTAATGGTAAAAGAATATGATAATGAGTATCAGTTGCTTCTCTATAAAATAAAGCACAACCTTCATCTACATGAGGTGTTCTTTTAAATTCTTGATATTTCATTTTATAATTTCTCCTTTATAAAATATTAAAATTTCTTTGCAAACATTTGATATTAAATCTAATGACTGCTCTTTTACCTTGAATGGAAGTACCATCAAAGTTATCTAAATCTGTTTGTAAATTTATTCTTCTAAATCTACAAATATTTTGAAGGTAATACATTACCACATTTACTAAATCTTGAATAATTTGATTTGCTAATTTAATTTCTCCATTAACTGTATCATTTTTAGCATAAATGTTAATTTCAAATTCATGAGAATTTTTAATAAGTTCATTTCTAGTTGTTTCACTAATTGGTGAAACTCTAACTTGCCTAAAAACAATTAAAGGAAATTGATTTTTTATAACAGTATCTAATATTCTTAATTTGGGGTATTTAGTCAACATTTCTTTATTGACATATTTTTTCATACCTTCAAAAATTGAATTACTAAATGCAAAAATATCCATATATTACCTTCCTAAAAATACTTATTTTTTAATTGAATAAATAATTGTTTGTATATTTTTTCAGGTTGACCAGTATTTAAATAATCTTGACAAGCCTGATAAATGAATCTTTTACCTTCATAACCATAAGTAGTTAATTTATTTTGTGGATATACTCCATACTTTACATTGTGCCATTTCCAAGGCATACCTGTACTAGAAATATCACCTGTTGCATAACCATAATTTAAATCATCTGCTTTTGGATGGGGATTACTTGCACCAACTAGACCTACACCAAATTCAACCCAGTTTACCACTTCATTTTCATAATAAAAATTATATCGAACACTTCCATCAGAAAATTCAATTTTTTTCCAACTAACATCAATATCGACACCACTTAATCCAGAAGGATAAAAGGTATCATTTAATTCAAGTATTCTTAAACTTCTATCATATATCCATTGGACACTTTGTTGAAGAAATTTATTATGAATATCATTTAATTCATTTTTAAAACCATCAATACGATTTTTAAATTCTTGACAACTTTTAGCTGAAAGTTTTAATTTATATACTTTACTCATTATTTATTATTTTTTAGTATATGGATATGAAGCATAGTTAGTTGAATTAATTTTAGTAAAAGTTTTATTTTCTTCTACAACAATCCAACCTGCAATGGCATAATCTTTAGCCAATTTCTTATCTACTTTTTTTGTTACATTAGTTTTTGGATTTCTAACTGTAACTAAATTATCATTTAATGCCATTTTAATTTCTCCTTTAATCATTATTGTAAATTTTTTCAAATTCAATTTTAATTTTAAGATTTTGAATTTCAACACTTACAACTTTATAATTAGCAAAATTGCAATATTCATCATCTATATAAATTAAATTATTTAAATCGCAATGCAAATTATTTTCATCAATTAAGTATGCTCTATCTCCAACATGAACTTTGCCAATCCAAGATAAATCGACAAACATTCTTAACATTCTTGAAACATTTTCTCCATATTTTTGTAATGAATATGAATCAGTTATAGGCATATATAACTTTCTAAAAGCAAAAGGTTTATTGAATAATTCAAGTTCTACACTTGAATTTGGATCAACTTCTTCAACTCTTTTTCTTGTAGCTATATAGCCAAGTTTACTTTTTATAAGGCTCATAGGGAAACAACTCCAATCTTTGCTAATGGTGTAATTTCAAGAATTAAGTCTCTTGAAATACCACTTTTATCAAAAGTTATTGAAACACCATTTTCAGAATATGAAATTGCGTTCCCCATACCTTCTTTATCAATATGTTCTTGAATACATCTAAATATCCAAGTCTTATGTTTTCTCATAAAACTTTCTGGAATTTCATAAATGTTTTCTTGTGTTGGATAACGTAAGTTTAACATAATGTCATAAGCACAGTCATACATAATTTCAATATGTTCTTCATCCATATATGCATATTTTCTTTTGTAGTAATCTATTACAGATTCTTTTGTGTAATCCATATGTTATAACCTACTTTCTTAAAAAGATTAAACAACTGTTGCAATAACAATCTTGTCACCTTGTTCAAATGTAGGTAATACAATTTGAGAAGCAACAATTTCTAATTTGTAAGGAATCTTCTTTGTAACTTCTGTTGTAATAGCAACACCAGTATCAACCACTGCTACATTTACATCAGGTTCTCTCATTAATGCATCTTCTTCTGTTGTTACACCAAACATTGTTGTACCTAACTTAATATCAGGAGTTAAAACAACTACATTGTCTGGGATATACTTTTGAGCAACAGCACCCTTAACTTTCTTATATTGCTTATCATATAAGATAACTTCTAATTTTAATTCATCACGAATATAATTCTTAATTCTTGCATTTGTAGGAACACCTAATTGATAATCCTTAAATACTGCAACAACAGAATCTGCCTTCTTAATTAAATTAAAAGTATTTGAGTTCATAACTACTTGAGTAGGTCTAACACCTGTTCTAGTTTGTGCAGCATTTGCCCAATCTTCTAAATCAGCAAATGGGTCAGCAGTAGCAACAACATTCCACTTAACAGTTGGAGTAACCTTTTGTTCTTGAAGTAAGTTGTAATCATAATCATATGCTACACCATTGAAGTTAATTGCAATTTTACCTGTAGTAAATAATTGAGCTCTTAAATGTTCACGAGTAACAGCAGCACTTAATAATAAATCTTGAATTTGGCGATAAACCTTATTTAAAATTAATTCTAATGCTTTACCATTACCAGCAGCAATTAAGTCCATAATATCTCTACGGTCTTGTTCTTTTACTAAATAACCTTCTCTAAATAAAGGCATTTTTGTACCTTCAACTTCAAATCCTTCTAAATCTCTAAATGTTGGATCAGCATCGAAATTAGATGGTTTTAATAAAGTTGGAGTTGAACCAGCACCTTTAATCCAAGATAAATCTAAACCATATTGCTTATCATTATCAAAGTAATATTCTAAAAAGAATGTTTGTTCATCATTAGGCATTGTTTCATAATAAGAAGCAATGACAGATGCCTTAAAATATTCAAAAATAGTTTTCATAATTATGCGTACTCTCCATTTCTAAAGATTATATGCTTTAATGCAGTTTGTGCTTCTGCTGGAACTTTAGTTGCAAAATTTGCAATTTTTGAACTATCAATTACACCTCTAACAACCATTACACCATTAGTATTACCATCATTTAAATCATTTAATAAAACACCTTGTGCAGTTGCACCAGATACTTCACTTAAAACTGCTTGTCTATTCATTAAAGCATTAGTTGAACCACCTAAGATTGTACCTGCTGGTAAATGTCCTGTGTTATTAACTTGAACTTCAATAACATAAGCAGTATGTGGGTCTAATAAGATGTTTTTCTTATTTCCGTATGATTCTCTTTTAATCATATTTGCCATTTCAATTTTCTCCTTTTTCTAATAATATTAATCAAAGTATTTAGAGAATTTTTCTCTATTAGGTTTTGTCTTATATTTGTTTGCTAAATTCTTTGCAAACTCTTCTGTTTCGTTTGAAGAAGAACCTTCACCAGAACCAGATGGCACTCTTCCGTTTCTTTTGAACTCTTCTCTTAAACTTGCTTCTTTTTCATCAATTTTCTTTTTGATAATTTCATTAAGTGTTGAAGCAAATGTTTCATCATTATCACTATATCTTGCTTCAACAATTTTAGAAATATCTTCACTATTTAAGACATTACCTTTTTGAAGATGATTTTGTAATTTAAAAGTTTGATTTTCTTTTAAAATTTTAGCCATATTTTCTTCCATTTCAATACGCTTACTTTCATCTTCACGAGCCTTAGTTTCTTCTGCCGTTTCTTTAGCTTTTAAGGCTTTCTTATAATCACTTGCTTCTTTTGAAGCCTTATCTTTTTCGGCTTTAGTTTTTTCATATAAAGCCTTGTAGTCAATTTCTTCTTGACCACCTTCACCATCACCTTCACCATCATCACCAAATAGTTGAAGTTTTAATGGTAATAAATTTCTTGTTCTTTCTAAACTAGAAAAAACATTTTGTAAATTTCTTTTTTTCATTTTTACTCCTTGCTCTTTTAAGTTTTTCTCTAACTTTTGCTCTTTAACGTTTTTCTCTAACGATATATGTTATATGGTTTCCCATTAATAACCTTATTTATTTGCTTTGTTTGTTAAGTCATTAATATCTTCATTAGTGACTTTCTTTTGTTGAGATAATTTTAAATCATTATCTTGTTGTTCTTTTTTTAATTTTTCTTCATGCTCATTCCAAGTTTTAGCACAACCATAAGTATCACTTAAAATTGGAACAGCCGTTAAAATCATTTCATTTGGCATATTAGCAGTTTTTAAATTTGTGATTGCTTGAGTTTTAACTAATATATTATCACTCATATTAATATTATATTTAATTTCAATATCACTAGGTAAAATCTTATCAAACTTATTATTCTTAATAGATTTACATTCAATAATAAAAAATTTCAACCACTTATATTCGGCTTTTTTATAGAAAGTAGTTTCAAGTTTAGAATCATTTAAAGCACTTTCCCAACCATTACCCAATAGTCTAGCACCTGTTGTATCTCCACCACTTGTAACACTACCACTTGATTTAGGACAACCAACAATATTATACATTGCTGTTTCTAATCTATCATGAAAACTATTAATAGCATTATGATCAAGTGAATTTGAAACAAGTTTAAAATCAGCAGGCATTTGTTCATTAATAGATTTTAAAACCATTGCTCTAGTTTTTTGGAATAAATTTAATTGAGTTTGCCAAGCATCTTGACCTTCTTTTGTTTCTAAATCAATATCTTGATTAATAAAAACAATATATGCTTGAATGAATTGCTCAATATCATCTATTTGAAGTGAATCAATAAAATTTACTGCATTTTGTAAAGAAGAAGCAATTTCAACAACACCCATTCTTTTAGGTAATGTATATTCAATAATTGGATTATACTTATATGCTTCTTTTTGCTTTTCTCCATTTACATCTACATAATATTTATCATTTAATCTAATAGACCAACAGTCATTGTTTTCATCAGTATAATAAATAGTATATCTAGTATATACTTTATTTCTTTTAATATCTTTTGTCTTATCAATAATACAACTAAATAATTCTTCTTTATCATATGATGAACTATATGCAACAAAAACTTCTCTTGGATCTAAATGAATATCTCTTATTGGACTTTCCCATTCGTGATCATATTTTTTATTTTTTGGTAAAATCATTCTATAACCAACACCATATTCATATACATCACCATACACTTCAATATCATTAGTATGTTTTTCGCAATCTTGAATATAACGATTAAAATAAGTCATATCATCTGTATTACCTTGTTTGTGAGAATATTGAATAGGACTACCAACTGTATATGAAGTTTTAAATTTCCACATTCTAAAAGTGTGGTTTTCATCAAATTGATTATTAATTTCTGCATTATCGCTTCTTATTTTAGTATAGATTGCTTGTTCACCACGCAATTCTTTATCAATGTTTTCAATTTCTTTTCTATTAAGATTATGAATATTAGTGGCTTTACCCATAAATGATTTTAAATAACCTTCAACATCACTTAAAAAATCTTGTTTAGTACATTCTAACTCAATTTTTCTTCTACCATTATATCTAGTAACGTTTATCATTTAATCTAATTCCTCCTACTTTATTATCTAGTAATTAAAACTAGATTTCTCTTATATAAATTTTATTACTATTTTGTATATTTTGTCAATAGTGAATTTAACAAATTCTAGGTATAACTTGAAAAGAATTGCCATTTCCTTTTTTTACAGTAGGATTTTCTTGTACAAACATAGCTATTGAATCTGGGAAGTCATCAAAAGCATTTTTACCAAAATATGTCCATGTTGTTAAATGTATCATACCTAAACCCATTTCAGATTTTGGCGAATACATTCCTTGTGCTGGATAAATAATATTATTTAATATTCCATCTCTAGCCATACTAATTTTTGCTTGTTTATTTTTAGTGGTATAAATATATTTAACATTAAATTTAGTATAATTATTTTTAGATAAATCTTGTTTAACTAATTTTATCCAACTTGCATCAACATTTTTTTCATAACCAATCCACTCTATTTTATGTCTTAAAGTTTTTTCTACAACATATGGTTGACATTTTTCATTTGTTTCAAATTTATAAAGACAATCAATTAAATACCATTTTGTCCATTCACCATTAATATTATATCTACGAAGGATTGGCATTGAAAAGAAGTTTTGTCCTTCACGTACAGGGTCAATCATTGTCATTGTTTGAAAACTAGAATATTCTTGTGGTAGTTGGCGATAAGTTTTTAATCTTGAATAAGCAAATAATAATTCTTCTGGTTCTTGTGGATTTTGTTGATATACTGCTTCAAACATATCTTTATCTTCTGAATCTTCTCTTTTTCTTCTAAAATAGTCGGTAGAGTATCTTCTAGGACAAGTTGATTCATCAGTATCATAATCTAAAGCAGGTGTAGATATAAATACTTTTCTAATTCTTTCTATAATATTAGAATCACATAATGTATATTTAAATTTTGGATGCATAAATACACCATTTTTTAATGCTCTTTTTTGAATAACATTTAATATGTCATAGCAAGACCACATTGTTCCAAGTGCAATAATTTTTTGATTACCATTATCAGCACGAGATGTCCATTCATTATCATACATATTTACAATCTTTTTTTGCATTTCAATATTATATGCATCTTGTACACCTTTGACAACATCATCTAACATTAATACTTTTGCTCTAAATCCTGTACCTTTACCTAAGCAAGTTGTACCTACTAAATTTAATCCTGTTGAAAAAATTAATTGAAAACTATTTGAGTTGTCTATTTGAAATAAATCTTTGTCATTCATATCAAATTGTTTAAATACTTTTTTAAATCTTTTATTTTTTATTATATTTGCAGTTTGTCTAACAAATGATTTTGTTAATTCATCATTATATGTAATTCTTAAAAAAGACATTGTTGGATTGTATCCAAGCCAATATGCAGTTATTAAATTACCACCATAAGATTTACCAGCACCGGGGAAGAAACTTGCTCTAATCATATCGACATTATCGTTTAATATCATTTGATTTGCATAATAGAATACATTTTCAAAAATATCCATTGTTCCATTTTCCCAAACTCTATCTATTTTAATTTTATCTCTATCAATATAATATGCAAAGTGTTTAAGACTTCTCATAGCCATAATACTATATAAATCATCTTCAACTCTATTAAATAAATCTAAAATTATTTTGTCTTTATTTTGAACTTCTAAATATTTAAGTCTTAAAGAATTAAATTTAGGATAAACTTTTTCACTTATAAATGCACATATTTTTCTTATTTGAATTTCATTTTCATTATTATCTAAATGATCTTCTTCATAATTATGAACTGTTGTATATAATAAATTAGCATAATCAACCATAAACACTAGAAATCCATTTAAGTCATCTGCAAAACTTTTTTTATTTATTAATTTAATAAACAAGTCTTGATAAAGTTTTATTTTTTTATCCATTTAAATCACCTCAATCAATTTCTAAATTAGTATGTTTTTGAATTACACCACATATATATCTATAATTACACTTATTATATTTATTATAAATAATATTATGAATTTCTTTTCTTGACTTTTTTTCTATTAAAAACAAATGAATAATTTCATTAGCAATTACATTTTTAGTTGGACTAGACTGAACATAATTTCCATTTTCTTTTTTATTCTTTAAATCTTTTCTATAACAAACTTGACACATATTACCAGAATAGATTTTTCTCAAATTATGACATATGCAACATTCTTTTAACTCATTCATAATATACCTCCTTTACTTTAATATATTATATTTTAATACTTTTTTGTAATAAAAGTCAAATACATTTTTGTACAAGAAAAAAAGACTATATAATATTATATAGTCTAATTTTTTTATAAGAAGTCAAATATATTAATCTCTTTAGTATTTTTTGTAAAACCATCTATTTCTCTTAATCTTTGAAATGCAGTTTGAAAATATTCTTCATTAATTTCATAACCTAAATATTTTCTATTTAATTTTTTTGCACATACACAAGTTGTTCCACTTCCTAAAAAGCAATCAAGTACGATATCATTTTCTTGACTTGAATTAATAATTAATTTTTCAATAAGTTCTTCTGGTTTAATTGTTGGATGGTTATACATCTTTTTATCTTTTTTATTTATAGAACTTGAATAAACTTTGCTTAAAGTATCATAGTTTCCATAAACTTTTACACCTTCATCACGAGCAAAAAATATGTACTCTAAATCGCTTAAATATTTATTATTACATCTAGGTATAGGATTAGTTTTTTGCCAAACTAATAAATCAACATTCTTATCTTTATAAAAATTGAATAATTGTCTTAATTGATTTTTGTTACAAAATATATAAATATTAGTTTTCTTTTGAACTCTTTCAATTTCTTGTAATATTTCATCCGTAATTCCATAAGCTAATGTGTCAACTTCATTTTGATAAGGTCTATTCTTATTACCAAAAGCACCACCACCACCATGCTCATCCATTTGATATGGTGGATCAATAATAACTAAATCAATACAATTATTTGGAAGTGTTTTTATCGCTTCATAACAATCTTGATTAAAAATTATATTTTCAAAACAATTCATAATTTAATCCTTCATGAGTAAGTTTAATTTTTCATTAAATCTTTGGAATAAAACAGCAAGTGTCTTTTGTTTCTTATGAGCCTTATCTTTTTTACCATTAATAATTTCATTTTTATATTCTTGAATTGCTTTCTCAACTAATAAAATATCTACATCTAAATCTTGGCTTTCACCTTTAAATGTATTAACAAAGTTTAATGTTGCATCACAATGTAAAATTAAATATCTTTTTTTTGTTGTAACTCTTGTATCCATAATTATAAATCTACCTTTCCTAATTCATTAATTTCTTTAACTTTATTTTGTAAATTTTTAATTTCATCAGTATCATTATGATAATATTCATAAATACACCATTTTGAATAACTTTCATAATCTAATACACGTTTAACTTTACCATCTTCTTCATTAATAATATTATGTCTAAAGTTTTCTCTAGCTCTTTGCCACTTATGGTTTTTTCCAAAAGATTTTGACAAGGCTAAACCAAAACCAATTTGCCAATCAAATTTATCATCATTATGACAATCAACTCTATATTCTTCATTATTAATTTTATATATTACATACTTTTTATCTTTATTAATTATAAGCATACATCTTATTTTTTCCTTCTTTACAATAGGAATTATCTTAGGACTATTAATTAAACCTTTTATCATATAGTCAAAAACATCTTTTTCGTGATTATCTTTTGCCTTATTTTCCAATAATTCAACAAACTCTTTAATTTCTGTAATAAAAATTAATTTATCAATTAATTCACTTACTATAAACAAATCATTAGCATTCATTATATCTATTTCTAAATTACAAAAATATGCTTTTTTATTTATTAATAAATATGGGCATTTTGAAAAATTATTTCTTTGAACCAAATAACAATCAATATTATTAAAAACTAACTTATTAATTTTATTTGCTTCTTCTTTAGTTAAAAATATACATAATTTTTTATCACTTGTTCCAAATTCTTTTAATGTCATCATAATTATTTATTCTCCTTTATTAAAAATTTCTTTTATCATTTTTTGCTTATCTTTAGCAAGTTCTTTTCTTAAACCTGCTTTTCTAACAAAGCAACCATATGTCATTTCTATAATTCTATCAAAGATTCTTTTCTTAGTCAAATCAGTTTCTTCTCCTAAATCTTTTCTAGTTATATTTGATGTTATAATTATTACTTTCCTATTTTCATATAAAAAATTTATTAGATTATAAATCTTTTCTAATTGATAAGCAGTTTCTCTCGTTGCACCAAAATCATCTAAAACAATCAAATCCATATCAAGTAATGTTTGTTTAAAATGATTTATATTTTCTTGTGTGTTGCCATCTCCATTATTAATTTTATAAATAGCTTGGTTTGTTGGAATCATCATAACTCTATATTGTCTTTCTAATAATTCATTAGCAATAGCACTTGCAATAGTTGTTTTACCATTTCCAACTTCACCAAAAATATATAAACCTGTATTCATCTTCTTAAATGTTTCAAATTCATTTACAAACTTATAAGACCAATTATATTCTTGTTCTAGTTCATTGACATCTTTAAAATATATATTTCTATATTCTATATCTATATATCTAATATTATTTCTAATAAAATCTTTTTTCTTATATTCTTTTTCTTCTTGTTCAAGTTCTCTACATCTACATTCACATAAGCAAGGAATCTTTCTACCACTAGGTGTTATATATTCTTTTTCAGTATGACACTTACCACAAACTAAAACATT
>JBGVRA010000080.1:0-1545 GCA_045127955.1 Anaeroplasmataceae bacterium | reverse complement strand
TAGGAGCTAACTATTAAAGAATCAAGTAAAAAGTAGTTATTTCTATAAAAAGTGTTTTATGAGTTATGAAACACGACAAAAAGAAGGTATTAGAAATGAGAATTTCAAAATACCATTGATCTTTGAAAACATTTATATGGTTATTAGTTATTTAGAGTGATAAACTCTTTGTTATTTTTCAAAATAGAGAATATGACACGAACAAGTTTTTTTGAAACATGACCGATAGAACAATTATAGGATTTACCTTCACTTAATTTTTTATTGAAGTAATCATTAAAAGTTTTATCGTTTCTAACAATAGTTCTAGAAGTTTGGATTAAAGCATTTCTGAGATAAGATGAACCATGTTTAGAAATAGGTGTTGATTTAGCTTTGAATTTTCCAGATTCGTAAACTTTAGGGTCAAGTCCTGCATAAGCAAGAAGAGAATCGGCATTTTTGAAATTAGAAATGTTACCAATTTCACCAATTATACCAGAAGCTGTATTTGCTCCTATACCAGGAATAGATAGTAAGTTAGGACATTCTTCTTTAGTTAATATAACAAGTTCATTAATAATTTCTTGTTTTTGTTCAATAAATAATAAAAGAGTTTGAGATAATTGTCTAATTAATAAAGAATCAGAAGAACAATATATGCCTACAGAGTTTTTGGAATATTCAAGAAGTAATTCTACTTGATTATTATAAAAATGACCTTTAGATACTTTCTTACCAAATTCTAATATTGTATTAATTCTTTTTCCTTTATATGCATCAGGAGTTGGATAACAATTTAGTAAAGATAATGGAAGTTTTCCCTTTATTTTAGGGAATATCTTAAGGAATTCGGGGAAAGTAATATGAATTAAACTAGTTAATCTATTAGAAATTTGATTTATTAATTTATTTAGTTTAATTAGTTCTCTATATAGTGATTTTATCTTTTGAATTTGATAAGATACTGGTGTATAGGTATAGAGTTTGTTTTTCTTATCTATTAGATAATTACAGATGCCTTCAGCATCAATGGAATCGGTTTTAGCATAATGGACAGATTCTGAAAGCTGAAACATACTGGTTAAAACAGGATTAATAAAAATTACTTTTACTTCTTTTAATTTTGAAAAGTAATTTAAAATTGTAGATGAATATACACCTGTCGATTCTATTCCTATACATACATTAGAATCTTTAAATAACTTCTTAGCATCCTCAATTTTGTTAAGAAGTTTTTTATATTCATCTTTAGAAATTCCAATTTGAAATTTCTTACCATAGATTTCTCCATCATTAGACATGATACAAACATCATGTTTACTAGATGCGACATCTATTCCTACATAAATCATAATTATAAATCCTTTCTGAAAACGTTACATCGAACCTGCTTTACTTTCATAATGTGACCTAGTAAACAACCAGTATTATCACGATCAATAATCTGTAACTAACTAATAACCATATAAATGAAAGTTGCAGCTATACCCTCCTAGGACCAGTCATTTTCTGCTGTTGGGTTATAAAATAGTCTGCAACGTCTCGGTTGTATGATAACAAATC
>JBGVRA010000079.1:0-1868 GCA_045127955.1 Anaeroplasmataceae bacterium | reverse complement strand
ATTTCGCCTCTTGATGCTAACATTTAAAATCCTCCTTTATAATATGTTTCTGTATATATTTAAAATTTGTTTAAAATATTTTTTTATATTTGCCCTTACCCAAAGAATAAAAAATCTGAAATGTTTCTCTTCTTTTTACGAGTTTTTCTATCTTCTTCTTGTTTAATATAATATAAGCCATAAATAAAAGCAGAAAATTTATCCTTTTTGATACTCTTTGAAGATTGCTTTAAAATAATATTAACGCCCTCATTTTCCTCTACAAGATTCCATTTATCTTTATATTAGACGCAACTCTAATATCATACTATATTATGCTCTATGTTACCATAGAGATGAGACTATGTCTTCACCCTATTTCTAGGGGCCTTTCATTTCGATTTAAGGGATTCTCACCCACCGCATTTGCTTCGGCCCTACTCCTATTGAGGTTTCTCACCCTCCTACGGGATAGTCGTTGAACATTCTATTTATATTTCCAATATGATTGACAACATTTAGAATTATTTTTTAAAGCATATCGTATAGCGCCATCAGTTACTTTTAATTGTCTAGCTGCTTCACTTATACTAGGATATTCTATTTCTTGATTTTCAATAATTCTAATAACAGGTTTAACATTGTTTTTTAATACATAGCATGAATGTAAAGCATTCTCACTTTTAGAACAAATTTCTAAATTTTCTAAATTATTATTTGTTTTATTTCCATCTTTATGATTTACAACTTGATTAGATTTCAATGTTTTATTTCCCCAAGTTTCCATAACTAAAAGATGTGCTAATTTTGAAACATTTTTTCCATTTATTCTTAAAGTATATCTAATATATCCACTATTATTAGGAGTTTGTTTTAATAAAATTTTTGTTTTTTCATTATAAACTTCTCCATTGATAGAAATTAAATAATTTGTATCTAAATATCGAATCCATGCAGCTTCATCTATGATATTAAGCTTTCGTCTCTTTCCTTTAGCGAGATTAGAAGTTTTTGTTTGAATAGCATGAATTCTATTTTGAGATTGACTTACCCATTCAAGATTTTCAACATTGTTATTTAATTTATTTCCATCTTTATGATTTACAATTGGTAAATTTTTTGGATTAGGTAGAAAAGCTTCTGCAACCAATCTATGTACTGCATAAGCCTTTTTTTGTCCATTTATAGTTAAACGCACCATTTTATACCCAGTATTAAATACACTTCCAGAAAGTGTTTTATTTGTTTTATAACTATAAATTTCCCCTAATTCATTAATTTCATAATCTGTTTCAATATTATCAATAATTATTTTTTTCATTTACATTCTTACCTCCGTAAAGTTTTTCTTTTCGTAAGAATATAAATTTTTATATAAATAGCTTTGCTGCAAATTGTCCAAAAAAACTTTGGAGTTCCTTGCAATTAGAAAGGTAATTGTTCATAAACATTACTGTTTAAGCTGCCAAATTCTCTAGCATTTGTTCTCTTAGTATTGTTGTCAAAATGAAAGGTCTAAGATATTCATTTCTTTGCTCTACTGTCATATTCTGTCCAACTTTAGTATCTAAAAGTTTTAATTTTGCTTGAGTTTCATCTTTTAAAAATTTAACTTTTCCACTCGACATTTGAGTCTGAGCATAAGAATAAGCTTCTGTATTTATAGGAGCATTCGCTTTTATTAAATACATAGCGTCTTCTTCAACATCTCCTCCTCGTATCTTTTTATATGGATTAACCGCTTCCTCTGAAGTTCCCCCACAAACACCAAAAGGTGGTAAAATATCATTTGTCTCTGGGTCAACTTGAGCTTTTACCATAAAATCAACAAAACCCGCACCTAAACCGTTGGCATCGACTGCTAAACATTTTGCGTGATATTTATAATA
>JBGVRA010000078.1:0-8348 GCA_045127955.1 Anaeroplasmataceae bacterium | reverse complement strand
GCCTTCTTTATCCCAATTTCTTAAAGTTTGAGCAGTAACTCCTAATATTTGAGTTACTGTTTTAGATGAATAATATTTCATAATAAAAAAACTCCTTAAACTATAATATATTTTCATTATATCATAGTTTTATAGAGTTTTTTAGTATTAACTATACTGTTTTAAAACCTTTAGCTTTAGTATAACCTTGACTTGCAAGCCATGCAATAAGGAATGCAACAATCGCTAAAATCATTCCAAAAACAACACCTACAAAAATCCAAGCTAATGCACCAAGTAATCCACCAATAACCGCACCTAAGAATCCCTTAAAATAATTATTAGGAGCCATTGAATATGTAGCCTCAGCATGTTCTACTTGTTCTTTTAATGCTTCTTTACATGTAGGACATACATTTAACTTTACACCATTTAAAGAAATTAATTCTTTAGTTTCCATTACTTCACCACAAATAGGGCAGTATTCATATCCTGGAACTGAAATTTCACGTAAACAATTTGTAAATGCTTTTAGTGCTTTTCTTAAATTTTCATATCCACTCTTTTTAGTAAGTGTTTGTACCGCAAAAAATAGTCCACTCGCATTAATATTATAAGCAATTAATTTTAATGTTTTACTATTTAAAGTAATAAATTCATTTAACTTAGCTGTTATTTCATCATTATTCTTAAAAAATATAAATGTTTTAAAAGAATTTGCTTCTAAATTATTAATATTTAAGCACATTTGGTAACCGTTAACATTACCATAAACTTGTTTATTATTTTCACATTTTAAATTATAATCATTAACAAAAGCTGTTAAAAATTTATCCATTTTTCTTTTTCTCCTTATTCTTTTTCAACAATCAAATAAATATTATATAGTACAAATCTAATATTATAATTAAAAGAGCCAAGCCCATTAACTATATCATCAATAGATAAATTATCTTTACCAATATACATAAGCACTACACGATTCATTTTATTTAAAAAATATTTAATCTTATTTGATAAATCGCCTAAATTTTCATATACCATATCATTATAAAAATATGGATTACATTCTAAAATACAACAATCAATCAAATTATCAAATTGATAACCTTTCATAAGATAATTAGGTAAATTAAACCCACCATATTTAATACCATTTTTAAAACAACTTATCCCCATCACAATATCAATATTAACTAAAACTGTCTCTATTCTAACTACATTCCACATATGAGGACCACTTGTATTACCAGTAACAACTGTACAATCAATTCCTACCTTATTACAAATATGTAAGAATAATAAAGACATCCCTTCACAGACGCTTTCTCTATACATAATTGCTCCATAGATATCATGATTAGATGATTTAGTAGTAACTAAATCTTTAGAGTCATAAGTTACATGACTAATAATGGTATTATATATTCTAGAAACAATCTTACTTTCAGGTTCATTAATATTTATTTTAGCAATAATATTATTTATCTTAATATTACAACCATCAATCTCATCTTTACTATATAAAAAACTAAATTTTATTTTTGTCTTATTACTATATACCTTATATTCTATGTTATAAAAATCAACATAAAAAAGTTCTGGAAAAGTATATTTTAAACATTCAAAAACAGCATATAAATCACTATAAGCACCATTTACTTCTATAACATTATTAAATTGTAATAATTGTTTATATAAAGTTTTAACAACAATCTTATAATCATGTGTTAATTTATTGTAATAATAATTTCTAATTCTTTCCATAACTAAAACAAAATAAAGTCCAGCCAAGCTGGACTTTACTAACTATTACTCAGAATATTTTTCTCTTGACTTGTTATATGTTGTGTGTAATAACTCATGAGACTTATGAGATAAAGGTTTTTCTAAGAAATCATCATATAATTTCTTAATTTGAGGATTTAAATGAGAACGTCTTAAAGGACGGTTTTCATCTTCGTGATATAAAACGCTAGCACGTTTAGCAATATATGTATCTAAAATATCTTCATCTTCTTCAGGTAAGAATAATGGTTTAACATATGGTTGACCACCACCGTTAACACATCCACCTGGACAACCCATGATTTCAATGAATTGATATTTAGAAGTACCAGCCTTAATTTCATCTAATAAAACCTTAGCATTCTTCATACCAGAAGCAACAGCGATATTTAATGTAATATCATTAATAGTAACAGATGCTTCCTTAACACCAGCTAAACCACGTACAGCAGTATATTCAACTGGATCTAATTCTTTATTAGTTAAAGCATAGTAAGCAGTTCTAACAGCAGCTTCCATAACACCACCAGTAACACCGAAAATAACACCAGCACCAGTGTAATCACCGATTAAATCTTGGTCAAATTCAGCATCTGGAAGTTTATTCCACATAATACCAGCACGACGAATCATCTTAGCTAATTCTCTTGTAGTAATAGATACATCTACATTTGGATAACCATTAACTAATTCAGGTCTTTGAACTTCATATTTCTTAGCTGTACAAGGCATTACAGATACAACAAAAATATCTTTTGGATCTAAACCATTCTTTTCAGCATAATATGATTTAATAATAGCACCCATCATAGATTGAGGAGATTTAGCACTAGATAAATTATCTAATAATTCTGGATAATAATATTCACAATAGTTAACCCAACCAGGTGAACAAGAAGTAATCATAGGAATTGGAGCATTCTTATGAGTTAATCTTTCTAATAATTCATTTGCTTCTTCCATGATAGTTAAGTCAGCAGCAAAGTTAGTATCAAATACACGATAGAATCCTAAACGCTTTAATGCAGAAACCATCTTACCTGTACAAGGAGTACCAATCTTCATACCGAATTCTTCACCAATAGCAGAACGTACAGCTGGAGCAACTTGAACGATAACTTTCTTACCAGCCTTCATAGCAGCATCAATCTTAGCTACATCTGACTTTTCCATTAATGCACCTGTAGGACAAACGTTAACACATTGACCACATTGAATACATGGAGAATTTGCAAAACTCTTATTTCCTGTAGGAGCAACAACAGTTTCGAAACCACGGTTTTCAAAACCTAAAATAGCAATACCATGTGCATCTTTACATGCTTCAACACATCTACCACATAAAATACACTTAGCAGAATCTCTAACGATAGATGGAGCAACTTCATCAACAGTAACCTTAGTTTGAGCTCCACCAAATGAGTTTGGTCTAGCCATAACTAAATTAGCTACTTCTAATAATTCACACTTACCATTCTTATCACATTCTTGACAATTTCTAGCATGGTTAGATAATAATAATTCTACATTGATACGTCTAGCTGTAGTAGCTTCTGGATCTGTAATAGAAATATCTAAACCTTCACGTACAGGATATGCACATGAGTGAACTGGATCTTTAACACCAGCAACCTTAACTAAACATACACGGCAGCTAGCAACAGAACACTTACCACCCTTAAAAGTACATAAAGAAGGAACAACATAACCACACTTACGGCATGCTTGTAAAACAGTTAAATTATCTTCAACTTGATAAGACATACCTTCGATTTTAATATTTACTAAAGCCATATTCAATTTCCCCCTTCTTATCCTTTATAAATAGCACCAAACTTACATGATGCAATACATGTACCACACTTAATACACTTATCAGCATGAATAACATATGGTTCCTTACCAACAACACCAGTAATAGCGTTAGTAGGACATACACGAGCACATAATGAACACTTCTTACACTTAGCAGGATCAATATGGAACTCAATTAAATTCTTACATACAGAAGCTGGACACTTCTTATCAACGATATGTGTTACATATTCATCACGGAACTTACGTAATGTAGATAATACAGGGTTTGCAGCTGTCTTACCTAAACCACATAATGCACCACCTTGAATAGCTACAGATAAACTTTCAAGTTTTTCTAAATCAGCAAGTTCACCCTTACCTTCAGTAATGTTATCTAAACATTCTAATAAACGCTTAGTACCAATACGACAAGGAGTACACTTACCACAAGATTCGTCACAAATAAATTCCATATAGAACTTAGCAACGTCAACCATACAGTTATCTTCATCCATAACGATAGCACCACCAGAACCCATCATAGATCCAGCAGCAACTAAGTTATCATAATCGATAGGTGTATCTAAGTCATCCTTAGTTAAACATCCACCAGATGGTCCACCAGTTTGGATAGCCTTAAATTCCTTACCATCAGGAATACCACCACCGATATCATAAATTAATTCACGTAAAGTTGTTCCCATTGGAACTTCAACTAAACCAACGTTATTAACCTTACCACCTAAAGCAAATACCTTAGTACCCTTAGACTTTTCAGTACCAATAGTATTTAAAGCTGCAGCACCATTTCTTAAAACATAAGGAACACATGCTAAAGTTTCAACGTTATTAATAATAGTTGGCTTACCCCATAGACCCTTAACAGCAGGGAATGGTGGTCTTGGTCTTGGATTACCACGTTGACCTTCAATAGAGTTTAATAATGCAGTTTCTTCACCACAAACGAAAGCACCAGCACCTAAACGGATATCAACACGGAAATTGAAACCAGTACCTAAAATATTATCACCTAATAAACCTATATTTTCAGCTTGCTTAATAGCAATTCTTAAACGTTCAATAGCGATAGGATATTCAGCACGTACATAGAAATAACCTTGAGATGCACCAATAGCATAACCAGCAATCATCATACCTTCAATAACAGCAAGTGGGTTACCTTCTAAGATAGAACGGTCCATGAATGCTCCTGGATCTCCCTCATCACCATTACATACTACATACTTAACATCATTCTTTTCGTTGTGAGCAAATTGCCACTTTCTACCAGTAGGGAAACCAGCTCCACCACGGCCTCTTAAACCAGAAGCTAAAACTTCATCAATAACTTGTTGAGGAGTCATTTCTAATGCTTTTAATAAGCCCTTGAAAGCACCATCACCTAAAGCTTCATCAATTTGTTCAGGGTTAATAACTGAACAACCATGTAATGCAATTCTCTTTTGCTTCTTATAGAATTCAATATCATCTTGCTTTACAATCTTTTGATGAGTCTTAGGATCTACATATAATAAATCTTCACAAATTTGGCCACCTAAAATATCAGTTTCAAAAATCTTCTTAACATCACTAACTTTAACCATACGATATAAAGTATCTTCAGGCATAACCTTAACAAATGGACCTTGAGAACAGAAACCGAAACAACCAACTTGGTTAACTTCAACCTTATCTTCTAAACCATTTGCAGCAATTTCTTCACGAATCTTTTCTAAAATTTCTTTAGATTCAGAAGCTAAACATCCAGTACCACCACAAACTAGTAATGAACGCTTACCATTAGAACCATCTAATTTAGCAGCTAAACAAGCTTCACAAGAAGAAATCTTTTCAAGTAATTGTTCTTTAGAATTAATTAATGCCATTTTCAGCCGCCTCCTTACGATAACTTGCAATAATCTTTGCACATTCATCAACAGATACCTTAGAATATACCTTACCATTGATAGATACTGCAGGTGCAATACCACAAGCACCGATACATCTTAATGCATCAATAGTAAATAAACCATCTTCAGTAGTTTCTCCTGACTTAATATTTAATAATTGGCAGAACTTGTCAATAACATTTTGTCCACCCTTAACGTAACATGCTGTACCCAAGCATACACCAATAACATATTTTCCCTTTGGTGTTAATGAGAAGAAAGAATAGAATGTTACTACACCATAAATATCAGAAACTGGAATATTTAATTTTGCAGAAACAACCTCTTGTACTTCTAGAGGAATATAACCATATTCCTTTTGAATGTCACTTAAAACTAACATAAGTGGGGTACGTTCATTCGCATATCTGTCACAGATATTTTCAATAAATTGAACTGCTTCACGTCTTAATTTCATTTCGACACACTTCCTTTAATTTTTTGTATTTTTTTATTACACACTTAACATATGGATTATACCATAAAACTTTATCTAAAAAAAGACATATTTTTTATTTTATATAAATAAAGAGTAAAAAGACTATCGATTTTAATCAATAGTCTCATAAATATCACTTATATTTTCTTATTACATCTTTAATATGTGAAATAATTTTCTTACAAATATCTTTTTGGAGATTCATAATATCACACACCGCTAACAAATCATCTTCTGTTGGATTACCATTAGAATTAACTGTCATTTCGTGTTCAAATTTATTAGGTAATTTTGTTATGTCATATGCTGGAGATAAGGTATAACTTTTTATACTTTCATCATATATAAAAGAAAAATTCTTGCCATGATCATCTTTATTTTGGTAAAAGACATTAAAACACATTCTCCTATAAGCTTCGTACAAATCTTCTTGATTCCTACAAATTTTATGGATTACTTTAAACAAATGAATATAATCCAAGTTTGGAATTCTATGAGATGTTTCTAACAAAGAAGATAAAGAAATAGTGTGGATTCTTTTAGAACCAATTCTATCAAATCTCTTTGAACCATAATAACCTGAACAAATATTTGATTTAAATAAATCATATTCCACCACTTTAATTCCACATTCTTTAGCAATCATATTAGCCTTATATTCTAATTCACCTATATTATCTGGTTCGCGATGTGTAGGAAATTTCACTATCCATTCTTCATCATATACACGAATATGAGCCTTTGGTCTAGCACCACCTGAAGAACCACCATAATAATATATTTGATCTAATGATTCTGTTTCTTTCGAATCTAAAACTTTTTTCATCTCAACAGCTAAATAGTCTAAATCGAAATTAACATTTTCAGTCGCTTGATATTTTGTAGGCACATATACTAATCCACCTAATCCATCAGTTCCTACCAAAGATAATTTAGTCAATGGAGATAATTTATCATAATTTATTCCGTTTTTAGCTAAAGCTCTTCTTGTAACCAGCTCTCCCCATCCATCTGGTAATGAATCAAAAAAAACACCATATAAACCATTCAATAAATCTTTACTACATATATATATACCCTTTTTAAGAGGTAACGAAATAGGAGAAATAGAAAAACCATCTTTTAGCCAAGTTTCATCATATTGAAACATTATTTTACCACTTTTATTTTCAACTAAATGACCTACAACTTTTCCATTATACAGACACTTTAATCTCTTAACTTCCATTCTCATCATACTCCTCTAAATCTGTAACTATTTCATCTTTAAATAAATAATTAAAATCTTCAAGAGTTCCAAAAGCATTAGCAATTTTCAATAAAGATGATAAAGAAATATCACCTATTTCTTCAAATCTTCTAATAGAACCATATGACACACCAGAACGCATAGAAAGTTCTTGTCTAGACCACTTCAACTCTTTTCTTCTTTCTTTAACACGTTCCACCAAATCACAATTAATGCCTTGAATTGTCACTACACCTTCAATAAAATCACTTAATTCAAATTCTTTTCTCATGATTATATTATAGCATATGTAAAGGAAATTTTCAATTGCTAATATTTTAGCAATTTTTATGTTTTTTTAGTGTTTTTTGCTATTATATTAGCAAATTATTTATTAAAAATTCTATCACTAGCTTCAGCCAAAGTAACCACTTCAATATCATTAAAAGAAACAATATACTTTAAAATATCTTCTATTTTATCCCACTCATTATTAACATAAAATTCATAAGAATGACCACATAAAATAAATAATCCATCATCTACTTTACCAAACTCATTAATTTTATCATACACATCTTTATCATTGTATAATGCTTTTATTTTATAGTGATATGGATCACTAGGAAAACAAAAATCAGAAGCATAACAGGATAACCTCATAAATTCTATTTTTGTATTTCTTCTAATTATATCTATTTCTCTTTCATTAAAACTTCTTCTAATGTGAAAATACAATCCTTCATCTTTTCTTCTGGAGTATCACCAGGAAAACCTAATCTAACAGTTTCTTTAAAATACTTCTTATTATGTGGTAAGAAATTTAAACTACATTTACCTGTTCTTAAGATTCCCTTACAAGTATTAGAACTATTTCTACATTCTAATACCATCGCATAATAATCTTTTCCAGCAATATAATATGGAAAACATAAAGAATACGCTCCAAAAGAAGTATTTCCCTTTTCATCTAATGTACCAATGAACAAAAGTAATTAATTCAATTTTTCCATTAATCACTCTAGGCTTCGCCTATTTTAATGATATATTAGTTTCATTTAAGCATCAAATATGTAAAATATTTGGTGTTTTTCTTAAAGCTTAACTAATATTCGATTAGGTATTGTTAGACCCCTACTCATTAAATAATCTATTTTATTATTTGTTG
>JBGVRA010000077.1:0-2017 GCA_045127955.1 Anaeroplasmataceae bacterium | reverse complement strand
TGAATTACAGCTTCAAACACATCTCCATCATATTCTTCAAATTTAGTTCCTTGATCTATCATTTTAGAGAATTCTTCTAGTTTTTCTCTTATTGTGTTTTTCTTTTTACTAATTGCTTCTGACGTTGCTAATTCATCATTTTGTTTTATTAATATAAATATATGCATACGTATCTTCTTTATCTACCGAAGAAGTAAAATTGATGCAGCAAACAACAATTTAAACATCATAGAAATTTCAATTGTTGTTTACTATTAAAATGGGTAAAAAGCAGCGTTTGATTTAGTCATGGACCCCCGATTTTTTGCATACACCTATGGTTGAGTTTTTGCCAAAAACCATATCATTTCATCTAGTCCCAATCTATTCCCGTGTGCACCCTCTAGGGCTTTTTCGCTAATTTTACCTGGTATTTTCTTCACTTCAACTTCTCATTGAGACGAAAAAAAAGAGCTAAAACCACCTTAAAATAGGCAATTTCAGCTTAATTTTATATATTTTTACTACTTTTTAGGCTCAATGCGATTTAGTAATACCACACACTCAACGATATGTATTAATACGCCGGCAAAAAAGTAGCAATAAGACTTTTTTTACATCATTCATGTGAGAACCTTAATACAAAATGTAATTTTATATTTTTTTTATATTATTTTTTCTAAAAATAATATATAATAATACATGAGGTGACATAAAATGAACAAAATTTATGTGTTAGGTAGTATTAATATGGACATGGTAATCACCACTCCTTATATTCCTGCAGAAGGTGAAACTCTTACTGGTAGCAACTTCTTTTTAAACGGTGGTGGAAAGGGTGCAAACCAAGCTGTTGCTGCAGCAAAACAAAATGTTAAAACATTTCTTATTGGTAACGTTGGAAATGATATTTTCGGTAAGGATTTAATCAATAATTTAAGTGATTACAACGTGGATACAACATACTTACATAAGTTAAATGATACTCCAACAGGTGTAGCAATGATCATTATCCACAATAACGATAATCGTATCATCTTAGATGGTGGAGCTAATCACAAAGTGACTTATAATCAAATTGATGAAGCACTAATGTCTGCTGAAGAAAATGATATTTTCATTACACAGTTAGAAAATAATATGAATGCTGTTACTTATGGATTAATACAAGCTAAAGAACATAAAATGATTACTATTTTTAATCCTGCACCAGCTAAAGAAATAAATAAAGAATTATATAATTATATTGATTACTTAATTTTAAATGAAACTGAATGCGAAATACTTTCAGGATTATATCCTAAAGATGAAGATGTTATTAAACAAGTATATGAAAAATTAAGCGTAAATAACTTAATTATCACACTAGGAAGTAAAGGTTCACTTCTTGTTAAAAAAGATGAAATAATCAAAATTAGCCCTAACAAAGTTGATGCTATTGATACAACTGCTGCTGGAGATACATATGTTGGTGTATTTGCTAGTCAATTAGTCAAAGGTAAAAATAAAGGTGATGCTTTAAATTATGCTTCTATCGCTTCTTCTTTAACATGTCTAAAAAAAGGTGCACAACAAAGTATTCCATTTGAAAAAGAAGTCTTAGAATATATAAATAAATAATATATGAAATGCAGGTTGTAAATTAACTTGCATTTTTTGTTTATAATATAAAAAAGCATTCCGATTTTAGTTAAATGTGATAATGCTGCAATTTACTATTTATCCCCCTCGGACAAAAAAGTGTTATCCGAGGGGGCGTTTCATTATTATTTATTTCTGTCTATATTATATCATTTTTCGACACCTTTGTGAATACCTTTTATAATTGATAAAAAAAGAATTTTAGTAGTAATTTATGTTAATAAATTGTGAAGTTTTTCGAAAAAATAACCTTCTTTGATAAAGTCAAGATATTTTGTACCAGTTTGGTCAAGAAATTATGTACCACTATTCTATTAGATATTCACTAATATCTTTTAATCTATATGATGGTCCATTTATAGTTACTAAATTAGAGTGATGTAATAATCTATCTAAA
>JBGVRA010000076.1:0-16932 GCA_045127955.1 Anaeroplasmataceae bacterium | reverse complement strand
CCTGAGCCAGGATCAAACTCTCCAAAAAATTTATTTTTGTTTGTTTTTTTAAACCTTTAGCTCAATTCTTATAAGAATTGTGTTATTTCATTCTTATACACTATTGTTATCTCGTCATATATAGTTTTCAAAGACTAAATTATTACACACTCATAACGTGTGCTCATTCATTATATCACTAGCAAAGTATTCTGTCAATAACAAATTTTAATTTTTTTTATTTTTTTGTTATTTTTTATCAACTTGCATCCTATATCATATAATGATATAATAAATGAAAGTGATATAAAAGAGGTAAAATAATGAAGATATATTGGTTAGTTCAACAATTAGATTATATTGGCGGTACTGAAATGGTTACCTCTAATATTATAAACTCAATATCAGATAAATATGACATAAATATTATATCTACAGCAGAAATTAATAATAATGCATATTATTTTAATCCAAGTGTAAAAATTTCTTCTTTAAATGTTCCTATTGAACTATGTAGAATTGATTTTTACTTTAAAAAATATCTTAATGAACTGAGATTTTTTAAAATAATAGGTCTTGGACTAAAAGCTGCTTATTATTATACAATAGGATATAGAAAAGATAAAAAAAGAATAAAAGAATTAACAACAAATGAAGATATTATTATTGCTTCTTCTGCCGATTCTTATATGTTATCTCCTAAAAAACGAAATGTCGTATATCATTTTCATTTTAATGGAAAATATTTCTTATCCTTATCTAATATATTATTAAGAAGATTAATAAGAAAACCAGATTACTATATCTACTTAACTAAAACAACCTTAGATAAAGTTACTTCTAAAAGAAAAAAACTAGCATATAAAGATGTAAAATATATCTACAACCCTGTAAGATTGACCCCAGAACTTCATCTTACTTTTAATAATAATAAAATTGTTTTTCTAGCTAGATTCTTGCCACAAAAAGATCCTATGCTTGCTATGAAAGTAGCTAAATCATTAAAAGATAAAAATTTCAATCATGAATTACACTTCTATGGTGAAGGTGATTTCTTAAAAGATATGGAAAACTATAAAAATAAACATAAATTATCTAATGTATTCTTCCACCCTATGACAAAAAATGTCTTAGAAGTACTTCATAGTGCAGATTTATTATTAGTTACTTCTAATTTTGAAGGATTACCACTAGGAGTAATTGAAGCTAATTCACAGTCTGTACCTGTAATATCTTCAAACTGGGGCGATGCTACATATGAAGTTATTCAAAATGGAATTAATGGCTACGTAATAGATGAAAGAAAACCAGAATATTTTGCTGATAAAATTATAGAAGTTTTATCAGATAAAGAAAGTTATAAAAAATTAAGAAAATCAAGCTATGAGTCTAGTTTTAGATTTGAAATTAATAACATTAAAGACGAATGGATAAATACTATAGAAAAGATTAAAGAGGAAATTGCAAAATAATTTCCTCTTTTTCTTTATTCATTATTTAATAATTCTAGTTCTTCTTTAGTTAATGGTCTAAAACAACCTTCTTCTAAATCGCTAGGAAGTACAATAGGACCAAAAGTAACTCTTTTTAGTGATTCAACATGGCAATCTACTGCTTCCATCATTCTTTTAACTTGATGATACTTCCCCTCGGTAATAGTTAAATAAGCATGATTTTCTTCTATCAACTCAAACTTAGCCGGTTTACAAACATAACCATCGTCCAAAGTTACACCATCTTCAAAAATCTTATAATAAGAATTCTTAAAAACTCCTGTAAAAGTCAATTCATATTTTTTAGTAACATGATTTTTAGGTGACAGTAACTTATGAGCTAATTTTCCATCATTACTAATAATAAGTAATCCAACAGTATCCTTATCTAATCTACCAACTGGAAATAATCCTCTTTTTTCATATCCTGGAATTAAATCTAAGACAATAGGATCAAAAGGATCATAAGTTGCAGAAACATATCCATCAGGTTTATTTAACATAAAATATAATGATTTTTCATATGAAACTCTTTCATCAGCTACAACTATGTCATCTATTTCTTCGTTAACCTTAATATCATCATTATAAACAACTTCACCGTTAACTAAAACATAACCTTTTCGAATAAGTTCTTTTACTTCTTTTCTTGAACCATAATTCATATGGGCTAGTAATTTATCTAATCTCATCATATTCACCTAAATTTAAATATTATACTTTTCATTATTTCCCAACATACAAATGGTCGACATTTTTAAAATCATCTAAAGCATGAATATCTTTGCTTAAAATTTCCTTAACCATCTCATTACACATTTTTGAATCAACTAAATAACTAACACTATTACCTATATATACTTTTTTAGCAATATTATTTTTTAACATAATAGGCAACAACTTTTCATAATGATCACTAATATGTGCTGATTTAGTAGAATAATGTCTAGGCATATAATAATCTCTTACAATATCATTATCCTTACTAATAAAATGATAAATGTGGCTAGTAAAACGATCAGGAACATTCATTTCTTCTTCAATACTATGTACAAATGTATTTTTAGAAAGTGGAGCACCTAAAAATAATATTTTAGCATTCATATTTTTTAAAGCCCCAAAACAACCATTAGGAGATGCTGGAGTTTTAGCATCTAAATCTAAAGCTAAGTATTCATCGCGGCCTTTACCATATGCACAAACAGAATGAGTAGGATGCATACTTCTTTTAAACCCTGGCATTTTTCTTGCAACATTAGTTAAAGCGCCAACGCATGAATCACTTAAATCATTATCAAAAACCATTTCATCTTTTTGAATTGTTGCCCAGGTATGAGTAGGAAAAATTAATAAACCATCATTCATCACATTAATAAATGCATTAACTAAAGTGGTGGCACCACCACTTATCTTACCTACACTTCTTAAACTAGAATGAATCATTAATTTTTCATCACTTTTAATTCCTGCATTTTTAATATCCCATATTAAATCTTCATAACTAGATTCTTCCATAATAATATGAGAATCAAAATATTTTTCAGTAAAATAAGTTAATTTATAAATCTCTTCTTTACTATATTTATCATTGGCAACAACTAGTTTATCTTCAACATCATTTTCTCTTTTAATAACAGCAATAACACGTCCAGTAAATTCGCTAACAGGCTCTAAAACACCTAAAACATAAGCATCTTGTTCTTCTAAATCATCAGCATAGATTCCTTCAATATATCCATAATTAACAGGATATACCATATCATTATATTCAGGATGAACAGACCCTATAGGTCTATCTATCTTAACTGTAACAATTTTACCTAACATATTACCACCTCAAAAAAAATTAGAAATTATGAATTAAATCTTCTACTATTAAATCCTTATCAACAACATATTTATGGTTTTTAACTTCTTCGTTCCAAATACCTTTTTCAACACCAGTAGAATCTAATGATTTACTTACCTTAAATTCTAAATTAGTTCCAGCATCAAATCTAACATCTAAAACAAATTCATTTTCACTAACCTTAGTCATCTTATAAGCTTTATTATAATCCCAGTTATTTGTGTTTGTAATAATATATAAATCACTAGCATTATTCTTAGCACGATACATTAATTTACATACAAAATGAACATTAAATGTTTCATCTAAAATTTCTTCTAATTCTTCTTCATCTAACTCTTGTTCATTATCTTTTTTAACATACTTCTTAATTAAACCTAAAGCTAATAATTCATCAAAAGACTTAGGAGCATATACTTCATTATAGTCAACAACTTCGGCAGTAACAAAATTAGTTGCACCAAAACTTGCAAAAGTTTCTTCTAATAAACGACAAGCTTTACGTAAAGCTCTATTAGAAGTAATCTTAATCATTAAAGGACAACCTTTATATGATTTTTTATTTGAAACATCTTTAACACCAAATTCATTATGAGTAACTGGATCTAGTGCTAAATAAATACTAATATTTTTTCTAGATACTTTAATAATAGCTACTTTTTTCTTATTAAAATAAATAGATTCTCTTTGAAAACTAATTCTTGAAGTAACACCTTCATGAACAGCACAAACTTCCTTTAAAGATTGATAAAAAGGAATAGCATCACGAGTCATAGTTAACTTTGCTTCTAATGACTTAATAAAAATAACATCTTTCATAATTTACCTCCAAATTTTTTAAAAGAACATTCCTGAAATAAAAATCTCAATACCAATAGCAATAAGTACAATACCACCTAAAATACAAGCTTTATTTCCAAGTTTAGTTCCAAATTTTTTACCAATAAAAACGGCTCCTATACAGAAAAGAGTGGTAACCAAACAAATAATTAAAGCACAAATAAGTGCATCAATTGTAGAATAATTTGCGATAGTAAAACCAACTGATAAAGCATCTATACTAGTAGCAATCGCTTGAACAAAAATCACTTTCAAACCTAATCTACTATCATTTTTTTCTTCATCTTTATTTTTAATTCCATCTATTAACATCTTACCACCAATAAAAAATAGTAAAATAAGAGCAATCCAAGGAATAAAAATTTCAATATAAGATAAAAATGCATGACCAATAAAATAACCAATTAAAGGCATACCAGCTTGAAATAATCCAAACATCAAAGCAATAAACAATATTTTAGCAAAATTCATCTTAGGCTCTTTTAATCCATCAGCCATAGAAACACAACAAGCATCCATAGCAAGACCTACACCTAGCATAAAACTTCTAATATATAAATCCATTACTCTTCTCCTTCTAAACCGATAACAACCACTTCATCAGTTTTTTTATTATAACCAACTAATACATCTTTTTCTTTGAAATCACTAACACATAATTTCCCTGCTGATGTTGTAAAAATATGTTTTGTACCTCTTTTTATTTTAAGGCCATCTACTTTAAGTGTAATTGAAAAACCAACAAACTTTTTACTTCTACCATGGATAACATTTTGTAGTCTTACTTCTTGAATATCAGTTAATTTTATTAATTGATAATAAATAAATTTATACAAAAAGTAACTAATAAAAGGAAATAAAACTATAAAAGTAAGTAATACTCCATAATAAAAATAATTATTATTTTGACTTATTGCAAAACAAACACAAATCAAAGAAAATAACACTAAATTAAAAAGCATACTTATTAAACTAGTTCTATAATATAATGCAGTTAAATTCTTACACTTCATATAATCACTCCATCAATTTTATTATAACATAATAAAAACATAAATCCATAAAGCTTTTTTATAAAAACGTATACATTAATTTAAAAAACGATAGGATTCACTAAATTTTGTAACAAAGCAACAACACTAAAACCTGCAATATCGCTAGTTTTACTATAAACATCAAGATGAGCCTTGATTTCATCACCACATTCAATATCAATGCACTGACTATCACCAATAAATCCTGGCTTACTTAAAATCTTAACACCAGTTTTATAGACACCCATTGTAGCAAGTGCAGTTGCAACTCCAACATTAATACCTGTAGGAAGATTAATAATTGCATCATATGCACTTCCTTCAAAAACAGTTGCTTCTTCTGTTTCAAATCTTGCTTCATATAACATAGTTTTCTTTAAAGCTAAAGGTCCTTTAGTATTAGTTAAACTAGCTTTAGTCATATTCATCAAACTAGCAGTTCTTAATACTTGAAACCCACAAATAGCACCACTAGCTAAATGAATCTTAACATTATGTTTAACACATAAATGTTTAATATATCCATAATAGTCTTCTTCAGCTAAAGCACCAATTGAAAGTAAAACAACATTAATACCTTTACATATAGTTTCTTCTAATACTGCTTTAGTAGCTCTTGGATTAGTAGCTTCAATTATATAATCTAAATCTCTACTGATTAATTCTTCATAACTATCGCAAACTTCAATCCCTAAATCATTTGCCATACTTTCACGATGTTCTTTTGTTTTACTATAACATCCTACAATCTCATAACCTTCTAACAATCCTTTTTTATAACAATCTACAACAATCTTATTTAATCTTCCACAGCCGTACAATCCTAGTCTCATATTATCACTCCTTGATATTTTAAAAAAAATAATTATAATATAATTATACCAAACAAAGGAGAAAATACAATGTTTAAAAAATTAGTAATTATTGAACCAATTAATATGCTACCTATGCATATCGAAAAATTAAAAGAATTAACAAATGAATTTATCTATTATAAAGATATTCCATACTCAGATGATGAAAAATTAAAAAGAATTGATGATGCAGATTGTGTATTATTATCTTATACATCTTCTATTAATGCTTATGTATTAGAAAATTCTAAAAATTTAAAATATGTAGGAATGTGTTGTTCACTTTATTCTAAAGAATCAGCAAATGTAGATATCAGTAAAGCCGAAGAGTTAGGAATCGTTGTAAAAGGCATAAGAGATTATGGTGATGAAGGTGTAGCTGAATACATAATCCATGAACTAGTCGAATTTTTACAAGGATACAATGGTTTTAAATGGGATAATATAGCTCACGAAATAACAGGATTAAAATGTGGTGTAGTAGGACTTGGAACAAGTGGTACTTTAATAGCTAGAGCTTTAAAATTTTTTAAAGCTGATGTTTCCTATTATTCTAGAACAAGAAAAGAAAACTTAGAATTAGAATATGGCCTAAAATATAAAGATTTAAATACATTATGTATTGAAAGTGAAGCTATCTTTTTAGCACTAAATAAAAATGTGTTATTACTTCAAAAAGAACAATTTGATTTAATGAAAGAAAAGAAAATACTTTTTAATACATCTATAGGCCCAGGCTTTAATCAAGAAGCTTTTGAAAACTGGATTAAAGATGAAAATCACTTCTTCTTTGGTGATACCTTAGCTACAGCAGGAAATAACGAAATTTGGAAACTTCCTAATACTAAATCAATCGATAGATCAGCTGGAGGAAAATCATACCAAGCTTACGTAAGATTAGGTGAAAAAGTATTAGACAATATTTATACATTTTTAAAAGAGCGAAATTAATCGCTCTTTTTTAATTAGTTAAATTATTTAACCATTTATATTTTTTATAATGATGAATAACCCAAGGAATTTTAATAGTCTCATCCATACTTAATATAAAATATATTAAAATAACAGGCCAATTAAAAACAAAAGTACCTAATAAACCTAAAGGAACAATAACTCCCCACATAGTCACACCTAAACTATATGTATCAAAAAAAGTATCTCCTCCAACATAAAATACACCATTTATTAAAGTAATATTAATTGATTTAGCAATCATATAAAACGATGAAATTATAAACATATATTTTAAATAATTCTTACTTACATCAGTCAATTTAACAAAAGGTAAAACAATAAACGATGTTGCCATAACTAAAACACCACAAACAACACCAACAATTATAGATAAAAACAATAGTCTTCTTCCATCAGTTTTAGCACCATCAAAATCATTTTTTCCAAGTTTATATCCAACCATGATGCCACCACCAACACCAACGCCACGACATAAACTTGTAGTTAAGTCTTTTACAACACTAGCAATAGAATCAGCCGCTGTCGGATCACTACCTAAATGCCCTAAAATAACAGAATAAATCGTAATGCCTACTCCCCAAATCAATTCATTTAAAAGTAAAAACGAACTAACCTTCCAAAATTCTTTTTCTAATTTAGAAGATATTTTAAAAATATCTTTCTTATTAAATTTAATAGATCCACTTCTTTTAAAAATAAAAATAGCCAAAACAAATTCTATAATTCTAGCAATTACAGTAGCTAGGGCAGCACCACTTGCTTCCATATTTAATCCAAAAATAAATATAACATTTAATATAATATTTATTATAACGGCAATACCACTAATAAGTGCACAATAAGATGCTTTATTAGCAGTTTTTAAACCAATTAAATAAACTTGAGTAATACCAACAATTAAAAAACTAAAAGATGCAATCCTTAAATACTTAGCACCTATTTCAATCATAACTAAATCATCAGTAAAGATTTTCATTAAAAAATTAGGAACAAAAAAACTTAAACAAAAAAATACAACACAAATAAAAATAGCATATCTTAATATTAAAGAAAAAATCTTTCCAACTGTATCTAAATCTTTTTTTCCAAAATACTGAGAAAATAAAACCATACCTCCGCCAACAAGCCCAGCAATTCCAATGTTTTCAACAAAAGCTATCTTACTTGCCAAACTTACAGCAGCCAGTGCTTCTTGGCTTATTGCACCTAACATGAAAGAATCACAAGCAGTAACCAAAGAAAGCATAAAAGTTTGTAATGCTATAGGTAACATTAATTTACTTAATTCTTTATAAAATCCTCTACTTTTCATAATATCACCAATATATTTTTACAACATAATTTATCTTTTTTCAAGGAATAAATATAGATATTTCGAAAACAATAATATCAGGTGATATTATGTGTACAGCAATGTTATTAAAAAATAAAAACATATCTTTATTTGGAAGAAATATGGACATCGAATATTCATTTAATGAACATATTATTATAACTCCAAAAAATTATCCAATAATGTTCAAGAAAGAAAAAACAATTAATAACCATTATAAAATAATAGGAATAGGAACAGTAATAGATAATTATCCATTATATGCAGATGCGGTAAATGAACACGGCTTAGCCATTGCTTCTTTAGCATTTAAGGATAATGCTAAATACTATAACACTAAAACAAATAAAATAAATATAGCACCATATGAACTACCACTATATATATTATCCAAATGTAAAAATACAGCTGAAGCCATAAACTATTTAAATAATATAAATATAATAGATATTAATTTTAATGAAAATACATTAAATACACCACTACACTTCATAATAGCAGATAAAGATAAATCTATAGTAGTTGAACAAACAGATAAATTATATATTTATGATAATCCCTATAATATATTAACCAATAATCCACCATTTAATTATCAAATTGAAAACATAAAATCTTATCTTAATCTATCTACTAATAACTATATTAATGATACATTTAAACTTAATATAAAACCAAATACATATAATCATAATCTTATTGGTTTACCAGGAGATTATTCAAGCAAATCAAGATTTATTAAAACTTTATTACTAAAAAATAATATCATTATAGAAAATAATCTAAATGATATGATATATCATTTTTTCCAAATATTAAACCAGGTAAAAATGCTAAAAGGCATTGTTATAACAGATTTAGGATATGAATATACTAGATATACATCATGTATTGATTTAAATAACATTACATATTATTATCAAAAATATGGTGATAATACTATATATAGTGTTAAACTAAAAGATTATAATTCTAATGAATTATCATTAATTAAACTTTAATACTTTCTTTTTTATTTTTCTTAATTCATCATCTAAATAATCATCAATACAATTAATATTGTTATCTCTTACTTCAATAACATCATAATTTTTAGATTTATAATAAGCTGGTTTTTTCTTTTCATTATTAACATATTTCTTATCATCTTCTTTACCAAAAAATTCGATATAAATTCCTCTATTTTCACCAACCACATTTCCTAAAAATGGCAAGTAAAAATCCGGATAATATGTTTCATCGTTAAATTCATTAACTACTCTATGTTCATATATATGAATAATTTGATTTTCATATAAATAATCATCAATTATCTTTTCAGCTCTTGACCTAACATAATGTCCATCTTTACATCTAATATTCATAGGATATACTCTTCTATAATCTTGCCAAAAGACATTACAATCATCAATTTCAACTACTTCTTCTTTATCTTCTTTTTCTTTATTTTTATTATTTAAATAATTCTTCTTTTTATCTAATAAAAGAATTAAATCTTTTTTGGCTTTAATTGAAAAATCTTTTGTCTTAAATTTATCTTCAATAATTTCACCTAAAGCAATCAGTTTACAACATCCATTAATTAAATAATTATCATTTCTTAACTTTAAAATATTATATTTTATATTATTATAATAATCTTTAGTATCATCATAATTATTAACACTAATATCTAATTCTTTTTTTATATCATTTTTCTTTAAAAAACATTCTAAACATAAATCAAAATCACTATCTTTACCACAAATAATACATTTTCTTTCAACTTCTAACCTATCACCATTAGAATATATCCAATCTCCAGATTCATCTTTAACAATTATTCCATCATTTTTCAACTTATTACAATCTAAACATAACAAATACTTTCCACTAGGTTTTCCACATACTTTACAACTCATAATATTCTCCTTACAAATAATAAAAATTATATATTACAAACACAAATAAAAAAACATTTTTCTAATTGATAAAATAAAATTGAAGTGGTAAAAATATTTGTGCATTATCATATCTTTTTCGCTTATTTTTTTAAATTATAGCTAAAATATTATAAAATATTTGTAAAAAGGAGTGATATTATGAATAAAATACCAGAATTTATAGCCTATGCTAAATTAACAAAAAACCTAAGTGAAAGATCTCTAAAAGCATATGAATATGATTTAGAACAATTTAAAAACTATTTAAATAATAAAAATATAACTGTAGTAAATAATAAAATATTATTAGAATATGTAAATGAATTATCAACTAAATTAAAAGATAAAACTATAGTAAGAAAAATAATAACATTAAAAATGTATTATAGATATTTAGAAGAAAACTATAATCAACAAACACCATTTAATAAATTAAAATTCAAATTTAAAACTGAAAAAAGACTACCCAAAACACTAACAACAAAAGAAATAAAAAAGCTTCTTCTAACCCTACAAAATGAATTAGAAAAAGCTAAAACCATATATAAAATTCAAGAAACAACAAGAGATATAGCCTTAATAGACTTACTAATATCAACAGGAATAAGAATAGGTGAAGCTGCAAATATAAAAACAATAGATATAATTAATTCAGAAAGAATTATTTTAATCCATGGTAAAGGCAGAAAACAAAGACTAATCTACATCTCATGTGATGAAACATGGAAAAACTTAAAAAATTGGTTAACAATAAGAAAAGATTTAAAATCAACAACCCAAAATATCTTCATCAATAAATATGGAGATCCAATAAGTATTCATTCAATAGATGCAATATATAATAAATATAAAACCCTAGCAAACATTAACCCAAATTCTACTCCCCACTTCCTACGTCATACCTTCGCAACTAACCTTTTAGCTAATGGTGCAGACATACGTTCAGTCCAAGAATTATTAGGACATTCTTCTATCGCAACAACAGAAATCTATACTGAAGTTTCATATAAAAGAAAAAAACAAGTATTAAATAAATATAACATGAGAAATAAATTATAATAAAATATAATCTTAAATTATATATAATACTTGCAATATTTTCTATTAAAATTATTCAAATTCCATTATTGGTAAGGTAATTGTTTTCATATTTGGCTGAGAAGTCAGCAAGCTAAGTTGGACTCTAATATAAGGAAATAATGTTTTAATTGATTTATCTAAACATAATTTAAGTTCTTCATTTGTTTCAAAATTAAATAAAAATATTCCAGAAACTGTAATCTCAATTATAAAATCATTACCTTGCTTGCATATTAAGTTAAAACTAACTTTAAATTTATTATTATAATCTTTGTTTTTTAAGTAGTCACATTTATATTCAACATTTATTTTTTCATTTTCAGCACAGAAGTCTTTTCTTTCAAATTTTATTTTTTCAAAAAAAATCTTTTCCATTTCTAAGCTATACATATATTTCCCTCCACATTATTTGATGGTAAAGAACTATCTTTTACATAATTATTACTATCTATTTTATCTGTCATTTTCTCATTTGGTAATTCAAACTCATTTTTTAAATAGCCTATGAACATAGATTCCGTATTATGGTTAATATATTTTTCATATACTTTATATCCTCTATCAGTTAGATAATATCTTACTGCTTTTTTACCATCGTCAGAGATTTTATTTAATATAGAATACTTTGTTATAGAATTTATATATCTAGTTAAAGTGTCTTTATGCAAATTTAAATAACCAGCCAAATCTTTATGTCTAATTCCAGGATTATTATACAAAGTTTCAATTATACTAAATGTATGTTTTCCCTCTATAATTTCATAATATAACTTGTTATTGATAGTATTAATACTATTCTTTTCTTTTTCTATTTCAATAAATGAATTTATGAACTCATATTTACTTATAGATTCACTATATGAAATAATTTTATCAACATCCTTTTCATTTTTTCTTTCATTGTAAATCACATCAAATTCTTCTTTTAAAGATGCTACATTATTTATTAATTCATCAACACTCTTGTTATTAATTATATAATCCTTTAAAATTTCAATTATTTTAAAAGAAAACCTTCTACTCTTTTTCATAACAAATCACCATCCTCTTTTATAATCATTTTATTATTATCAATACTTACATTTACTATAAAATGCTTATTACATATTTTGCACTCGTTTCTAAAGTTTACACATCTATATTTTTTAATGACTGACATTACATCATCATTATAATATGGTTTTCCCATTACATTTATAGGAGATATTTTCATACTTTCGTTTTCATCAAAACAAAAAGAGCATAAATTGCATTGTAATAAAACTCTATTTTCATTAATGCATTCTAAATTTGAGCAATTAAATTGATTGTATGATTTCGTTGCAGAAGAAATAACAATACAATCCACATTTAACATTTTAATAATATCATCTAGATGATTAATGAAGTAATCTGAACATATTAACAATAATATAATGCCAAAATTTTCAACATGCAATACATTCAAAATATCACTTTCTTCAATATCTTCATAACCAATAGCACTATCAGAACCATCATATTTCTCATAATACCTATAGCATTTTCTAATAGTAATATGACCATTTATTAATTGCTTATTATATAAATTAGCTTCATTATATCTTTTGCCTTCACTTTCTTTATATGACGCAGGACCATAAATAATTATATTAGAATTGTCAATAATATTTTCAATACTAACATCATCAACAACAGTAGACATGATATAAGATGGTAACATCTCAGGGCAGGTAATAAAATGAACTCCTGACTCTGATAAATATTTTATTTCAGCAACAAGATGTACATCATCATTTTCATTGCCTATATTATTCCATGAAATAATTTTCATTTTTCCATTACATCTTTTTTTATCTAACTCAACATTATATTTTGAACTATAGGGAATAAAACCAAATCTAAATAAAGATTCATTTTCTTTTAGTATATTTTCGATATATATATTTCTAAATCTATATTTTGATACATTTTTATAAATAAAACAAATATTAGAAAATAAACAGGAAAAAGATGTATTATATGATTTATTATGACTGATTCTTCTTCTATATGTAGGAAAAATTAAAATTTTATCCGTATAATCATCATTAATATTTTGTTCTTTTTTATTTTTTAATTCATTTATATATCCAATGTTCCCGACATTTCTTCTATCATGTGCTACTAAAAAAGATAATTTATCAATCAAAGATTTATTCTTTATTTCAAGATATAATTCATTCATCCGAAAGTTTCTTTCATTCAATGTTAAATTACTAGATAAAGCATCATTTATTTTATTTGCATAATATTCAATTAAATAACTACGATCATAACTAATATACTCTTGTAGTGAAAAATTGCCATTTTCATCAGCTTCAACTAAAAATTCAGCATAAATATTATAAATATCAGTTTCAATTTCATAAACCATATTTAACACTTCTTTCATCTATATTATACACCAATATCAACTAAAACTCAACATCTTTGTTGATTTTTTGTTGAGTTGTGTATTCGTTTATAATAATTATACTCATTATGGAAAATTTGTCTATAAATTTAAATTTGATAAAATAAAGTTGAAATGGTAACAATTTTTATAGTTCATACAAAATAATGATTTTCATTAATCTAAAATTGTATTTCTCCATAAATAACATCTATTTTCTCATTATAACATCGCAATGTTATTTTGATAAATATTATGTTATTTATTAAGAACAAGAGCTTAATTACAAGTTTATTAAATAAATAAGATCCAAAAAAAAAGCAATCTATAAAAATAGTAGATTGCTTTTTTAATATTAAAATAAATTATTATTTTACTAATAGTTAATCACCATAGAAAATATCTTTAGCTGATAATAGATATTATATATAATCTATTCATAATAAATAAAAATTAAATTGAATAGATTTGTTTTAAATAAATATTTATTTTTTCAATATCTGCTTCTTCTTTTTGGCTTAATTCACATCCAGCAACTAATACTGGTAATTCTTCACCTAACTTCTGTTTTAATTTGTCCTTACTTAAAATCATTACTCCCAATGCTAATTCATGAGCAGGTGTATCCTTCGTATCACCAGGAAGTCTACACATTAATTTACCACCCACTCTAAATAATTCAATCTTCATATTCTTTCTCCTTTACTAATTATAAAAATATAATAAATCATCAACTTATAAAATTTTTATCTATAGTTTAATCATTAATACTACTTTTATTATATTTCACAATATAGAAAAAATCAATTATAATTCAATAATTTGTAAATCTAACAATGAAATAATGAATAATGATAATGTTAAATAAAAACCACTTTCAATATATTTTTCATCTTCTATTTTCAATATATCTTTATTGAAATATTCAAAGTCATCTAAAATATTTTCATCATATATATGATTCATTTGTCCTAAAATTTCCAGAAATTTTATTGTTGCTATTTTTATATTTTTATCAGTAATATTTTTATACTTATTTTCATTAACATATTTTTTCATTTCTAAAGCAGATTTAAATATTTTATCATCATTATTAGCATTACAATAAAATGATTCTAACGAAGGATAACTCAAAAGTAAAATACCAGGTAAATAGTAATCAGGGTTTTCTCTCGAATTAATAAGTTTTCCCATTAATACTTCAATAATATTTTGGCTATTGCTTAAATAATCTCTATCAAAAATAAAATATATAGCCGAATTATGTGGGTCAAATCCAAAATTTGAAATCTTATTAAAAATTTTATCTAAGTAATCTTCATGTTTGATTATTCCTTGAATTTGTGGTATTTTATTTTTAATTATCAAAATTCTACTATACTTATCATCTGATTTTTCAAGTTGAATAAATTCATCTTTAGAATTGATTTTATATATATTGTATTTTAATATTTTATGAAATATATCAACTATGAGTTTTGATTCATCTTTTCTTCCTTCTACAATAAATATGACATCTCCAATTCTTTTATTATAATTAATCTTTATTGTTTTCAAAAACTGGAACACCTCCAAAAACACCTGCAAGATACATTTTTTCTAAATTTTGAGATTCTCTTGGTTTTTCTTTAGAAGCTTTAGAAATAAAAGCTCCTTCATTATCAAAATCAACAATAAATACTTGATCAGGTCTTATAATACTAGTTTTTAACAAATTAGTTGAATGTGTAGCTACAAATAATTGTACTTGCTTAGATGAATTAAAAATATATTTTATTAATAACTCTTCCAACTTATTATGTAAAGCACAACTAAATTCATCAAATATTAAAATACCACCTGTTTTAATAATTCTTAATATTGAAGGTAACATTTGAATTAATACTTGATTACCATTTGATTCAAGATAATATGGTAATGTTGATTTTGTTGTTTTATTAATAAATATCACATTTGTCAAAACATTAGTAACCTGTAAACCATTCGATTTTCTGTATTCAATTTCATATGGAATGCCAAATTCATTAAAAAAATCATTTATTTCCTTTGTTCCATATTTTTCTAAGTATTTTATCAATTCAGTTTCAGTTTGAGTTATCGAGTTAAAAACAACTTTATTAAATGGAGAAAAAGGATTGAAATATATCGAATTCTTTAAAAAATCAATCCATTTATTAAGTACAGGATAATTACTGAATTTCGTATTAAAATAGATTTTACGGATAAATAATGTTTTATCATCAACATCTTCTGAAGAATAATACTCATTTTCTGTCAACTTTGTTCTAACTTGGTTTCCAATTCTAGTTAATAATTCTTCACCATTTAAATTTAAAATTTCAGATGTTACTATTCCTTCAAGATTAAAATTAATAGAATATATAATTTCATTATTATCAATATCAAAAGTATATTTAAACGAAGAATATTTATTATGACCAAATAAACATATCATCGTATTATTAAATGTTATTTCCTTAAACAAGAAATCCAATAATAAAGAAATAGCATGTAATGCAGTAGTCTTACCACTAGCATTACCACCATAAAAAATACCACCTCTTAATACATTTGAATAAACATTAGTATCTGATAATATTTCAGATTTAGTAGGGGTTAAATCAATTATAGTATCATTCTTAAATATTTTAAAATTCTTGAATTCAATTTTCTTTAACATATATATCACCTACATATATTATATGTCATTTCTTTACATTTGTAAATATATCAACTGTAATTTTTTTACATAAATTATTTTTGCATATGAACATTTTTTGCAAATTATATGAATTAGTTCTTCTTCTATTAATACTACTTAGGATTATTATGAATAAAAATTTTCATATAATTATATAATAAGTAAAATACATAATCAATATATTTTAATTTGATAAAAAAAAGTCGAAATGGTAACCATTAGCAATAAAATTTTACACATAATTTTTACATAATTCCTGTATATAATTTTAAATAATAAAGCATTGATGCAAATTTCATTCACAAATTCTATGAAATATGATAAAGTCAAGATATTTTGTACCAGTTTGGTCAAGAAATTATGTACCACTATTCTATTAGATATTCACTAATATCTTTTAATCTATATGATGGTCCATTTATAGTTACTAAATTAGAGTGATGTAATAATCTATCTAAA
>JBGVRA010000075.1:0-3421 GCA_045127955.1 Anaeroplasmataceae bacterium | reverse complement strand
TGTAATATTACAAATTTACTTTGAACAAAAATTACAAAACCAATTTGAAAATATTACAATAATCAATTAAATAACAAATAAAATCAGAACATTAATTCAAACCTAATGTTCTTTTTTTATCCCCAAAACACCTATACCACCTTAAATACCAATAATTCTTCCCACCCTCAATAAAAAAATAATATATATTTAGTAATTCTTTCTACCTTATATATATTACTTTCCATCTAATATATTAGTAAAACTTCCTTCCTCACCCATATTTAGAAAAAATACAAATTTCATTCCTTTTAATACAATTCTCACTCAAAAAAATACAAATCCCTTTAGAAAAAATACAATTTCAATATAAATTAATACAAATTCTATCTGTCCGTTTGCCAGCAAATAATACCTTAATTCAGTCCGCCCGTTCTACCGTCCGACATAGCCTAATATAATTCAACAACTTTCGACAGTCATTCGGTCCGTCAATCTGCCCACCGTTCGTCGATATTAGCTCCATATTCAGCCCACATCACACTTTTATGAATAACTAGTATAAATACTTAGTTCGTCCGTTCTGATTCAACCATGAGCTCCATATGAGTTCGTTCGTTCTGCCGGTCGTTTTTTATTTTCAGGCCAACTTTGTAGTTTTCGTTCAGAATAACTTTGTAATTATACATATTATTTATCAAACCCGCTTACAAATAATACAAAACACGACATAATAAATACGATTTTAATATGAAATTGTATTAAAACTATAAAGAATTGTATTTTTTCTAAAAATTTAAATTGTATTAAAATCAATCAAAATTGTATTTTTTCAGAAGGAGTGATGGTTTAGTGAAGTATGAAGTAGGAATGGTGATCTTTATAATTCATATTGTAGATGATACAGAAGATTACTTTGGAAGAGTTGGAACTATAACTCATATTGATGATATAGGGCAACTTCATGGTACATGGGGAGGTTTAGCACTAGTACCAGATTTAGATGATTTTATAGTAGTGGAGGAACAAGATGCACAATTCAAACACAAGATCGAAAACAATTAAAAAGAAACTTAATAAATGTAAATATACTTTTTATGCTTACTCAGATTTACAATTTCATTATGGAAACACATTAGATTTGAATGAAGATATCATTGAAATTAAATGTAATGTAAAGTTAGTTGGTTGTGATTTAGGAGATAGTTTTACAAGTGATTTTGTGTGTATTAAGAAAAGTGGTGAAACAATGGTTAGAGAATGTGTTGAGAAATCAAAATTATTAAAACCATTAACTTGTAAGATTTTAGATTCAAGTAGAAACTATTGGTTATCCAAAGGTGTTGAAGACTGGGGTATAGTTGTTGGTGAAGAATAGAATAATTAAAAATAAAGATCATATTTTTAGAGTATTGGAAGTTAAAGATAATCAATATTTAATAGTTGATTGTAGAAAACTTAGAATGCCAAAGTGGATACCAGAAGATGATGTAAAAGATTATGTAGTTATAACCGAAGAGGAATTGTTAGAAATTTCAAATGTAAGTTTATGTAATTATGATGATTTAAATAATGATGATAAAAAGATTACTAATGACAGGTTTGGAAGTATAAGCATTATTATTAATTCTGTGGGTGATTATCAAGTCAGAACAAGCTTATTAAAGTTATGTTCTGATAGTTATAAAGTATCAATTGAAACTATAAGAAGTAGGCTATGGAACTATTTGGTGTTTCAAAATATATGCGTTCTTGCTCCAGTTAAAAATGAAATGAAAGTATTATCTAATGACGAAGTTAACTTTAAATGGGCGCTAAATAAGTATTACTATAATGGTTTAGAACTACCATTAGTTGAAACTTATAGAAGGCTGTTGAAAGATAAGTATTGTGATAATGAAGGCAAGTTATTAGAAAAGGTTCCTAGTTATAGAAAGTTTTATTATTACTTTAAGAAAAATAATAGTAAAACTAATGAACTTATTAGTAGAAAGGGTAAAGGAAAGTTTCTTAGAGACTATCGACCACTTTTAGGTGATGGAGTAAGAGATTTTTGTAAAAATATTGGTTATGGAATGTTCGATTCAACTGTATGTGATATCTATCTTATTAATGAGTATGGGGAATTAATTGGACGACCAGTACTTACAGCATGCGTCGATGGTTATAGTTCTATGTGTTTAGGATACTCATTAGGTTTAGTTGGTGGTGTTAAATCACTTAAGAAATTAATATTTAATATTGTTGAAGATAAACAACTTTGGTGCTCTAAGTTTGGAGTGAATATTGAAGATAATGATTGGATTAATAATAACTTATTACCACATAAGTTTATAACTGATAGAGGTAGAGATTACTTATCACAGAACTTCTCACAGCTAACAGATTTAGGAATAGAAATAATTAACTTACCACCTTATAGACCTGAGTTAAAAGGTATTGTCGAGAAATTCTTTGATCTTGTTCAAAATACATATAAAAAAGTATTGGGCGATAAAGGTGTAATTTTTAGTGATTTTCAAGAAAGAGGATCAGTTGATTACAGATTGAAAGCAACTCTAACTTTAGAAGAATTTGAAAAAGTAATTGTTAATTGTATTGTTCATTATAATAAAGGAACTGTTGTAAATATACCTTATGAGCTAGTAGATAAATGCAAACCTGTTCCAAATGAAATATTTAATTATATGATGAAAGATAACAGTGATACTTTCATTAAAGTTGATAAAGACTTAGTTGAAAAAACTTTATTAAGTAGGTGTGAAGGTCAATTTAAAAGAAATGGATTAATTGTAAATGGTATTAGATATAAGAATACTGATTATATGGATGAATATTTAGAAGGTAAGAAAGTAATAGTTGCTTATGATTCTAATGACGTAAGTAAAGTATATTTAATTGAAAATGGAAACTATATTGAGTTTGATTTAATTGAAAAAGAATTAAAAGATAAAACATTAGAAGAAGTTGGTGTAATTAAGATGAATAAGAACAAAGTTATTAATGAAGCAAAAATTGTAAAGTGTAAATCTAGTATTGAAATTCAGAAGATTTTAGATGAACTAGTAGAATCATTTGATAAAGATGTAGAAGTTGATGTTAAAAACGTAAGAAAAAATAGAAGGAAAGAAACTAAGAAAGAGGAACTATGAAAGAATTAAGTAATCAATTAAATGAATTCCTAAGTGGTGAAACTTTATTAAAGAAAATGATGGTCGTACCGGAATATAAAGATGGATTAGATAGAGTTCAAGATAGATTAGTAGCTCTAATGGATATCTATAAATTATTTATTCCCACCTTAACAAATGTCGATATTTACAATAGATTATACTTATCAGTTTTATGCTCATTAGAAAAGAAAAACACTGTCGAAGAAGTTAGACAACTTAACGAAAACTTTAAAAATAGAAAAAGCACTCAAGATAAAAGATATGGAATT
>JBGVRA010000074.1:0-52390 GCA_045127955.1 Anaeroplasmataceae bacterium | reverse complement strand
GTCGACAGTAGGATTGAATACTGAAACAGTGAAAGAATACATCAGGAATCAAGAAAAAGAAGATATGATGGAAGATAATCTGTCGACCAAAGAATACAAAGATCCCTTCAAGGGATAAGCCAGAGTGAAAATCGCGGTTGTTAGTCGCTTTTGATGACCCTTGAGGGTCGTCGTGTGGTATAAGCCCTTATAGGGGAACGTAAAAACCGCACGTCAAACGTGCGGATTGTTATTTATGCTACTATAATATTAGTGTTTGGATTAACTATAGAAGTCTTATTAAAGTCTAATGATAAATATATTTCATTTGTAGTGATATCTGTTGTCTTTTTAATGTGATATGTTTTATCATTAATTAATACTTCTAAATAGATTGTATCGTTATAGTTTAATTCTTTTATAATTGAAGCTTTAATCCCTTCGTTAGAGATTATTAAGTTGTTGATATTAGTTTTGAAAATGTATTGATGTTTATGACAATCTATACCATCTGTTAATGCTACTTTTTGAATTTTATCATAGTCTGGATTTAATTTATTATTTTCAATTTCAAAGAAGTAGTTTGTGTTTTTTCCTTTACCTTCTTTTCTTATGTAACCTAATAATTCTATTTCATCGTTTATTGGATTATGGATTATTTTATCATCTTTAATTATTGTTAATTTTTCAAATTGTAATGAGTAGTTAGTTTCATTTGTTTTAAAATGATAATAATAATCATTATGTTTTACTCTTATTATATTTTCTTCTTTGTTATCTATTAATAAAGATAAGTCATTACCTTTTGTTAAAGAAGTAGAAGGTAAAATTAATTTATATTCTCCATTATTAAGATTTAAACATTCAGGTAATTTAATAGTTTGATTAAATAAAGATATTGTATTATTTGTTACTGTTATAGTAATTTCATATTGATTTGGAATATCATTTAAGATTGATTGTTCATTTTCTTTATCAAAAATATGAAGGTGAGCAGTATCAAATGATACTTTTATTTCATCATTTAATTTGATTGGATAATCGAATGGAACTTTTAATGTGATTGATACAATCTTATCATTTAATTTAATATCAGCATATATTATTGATTCTGTTCCTAGTTGTTCAATTAATGTTACTGTTGCAGGAAGTCCGTTGTTAGATATTATTACGTGTTCAGGTCTTATTCCGATTGTTACTTCTTGGTTAAAATAACTATGGTCTAATTTTGCTACATCAAGGTAAGAAATAGAAAGCTTGTTTTCTTCATCAAATGCTAAGATTATATTATCTTTTTCTTTTTGTAGTTTTACGTTATAAAAATTCATTTGAGGTGTTCCTATAAATCCAGCAACAAATTTATTGATTGGTTTGTTGTATAAAGCCATAGGTGTATCTATTTGTTGAATGTAACCATCTTTCATTACTACTATTCTTGTTCCCATTGTCATAGCTTCAACTTGATCGTGGGTTACATAGATAAATGTAGTTTTGATTTTATTATGTAGTTTTGTTATTTCAGAACGCATTTGAGTTCTAAGTTTAGCATCTAGGTTTGATAGTGGTTCATCTAGTAAGAATACTTTTGGATCACGAACTAAAGCTCTACCTAAAGCAACTCTTTGGCGTTGTCCACCTGACATTTCCTTTGGTAGTCTATCTAGATATTCTTTTATATCTAGCATTTCTGCTGCTGCTAAAACTTTTTTGGCAATTTCATCTTTTGGCATTTTTCTATTTTTTAAGCCATAGGCCATATTATCATAAACTGTCATATGTGGATATAAGGCGTAGTTTTGGAATACGAAAGCTATGTCTCTATCTTTTGGTTCTAAGTCGTTTACTAGCCTATCATCAATAAATAAATCACCGCTTGATATTTCTTCTAACCCTGCGATCATTCTAAGTGTTGTAGATTTACCACAGCCTGATGGACCAACGAATACGATAAATTCGTTATCGTTAATATCAATATTAAAGTCGTTTACAGCTTTTACTCCATTTGGATATACTTTGTAGATATGATGTAATTTTAAGTTTGCCATAATTATTTCTCCTGTTCTATTAAGTGTATATAATAATTTTCTTTTGTCATATTAAAATGTTTTTTAAACCAACGGTAGAAGTATTCATCGCTTGAAAAACCGATTCTTTTGATTATTTCTTTTGTTGAACAACCATCTTTTAATAATTCTTCAACACGTTTTACTCTTGATTCTGTTAAGTCTTTAATTGGTGTTGTATTAAAATATGATTTATATAACTCGTTAAATCTAGAAAGTGAAAATCCCATTTTTTTAGCTAGGATTGCTACTTTTAGTGAATCTGGTTTTTGATATATACTTAATCTTAATTCTTCAAATTTTGTTTTTTGAGTATCTGAATATTTTTCTGTATTATATGATTTACGATAATGGAATTTTCTTGTCAGATTAATAAATAAATCTAGCATTTGAGCTTCACATTTATAAGTGTTTCCTATTTCAACGCTATTTTTTTCTGTATAGATTTGTTTAATAGCGTTATTTATATATTGGGAATCTCTTGGGTTAAATGGGACATTTAATGGGAAATTTATTTTTTTGAAAAAATCATCTTCAAGTAATATAAAATCAATGTAATCATGATTTAATCTATTATTTTCTACATAAAATTTTTGACTAACCTTAGGAGAATATAAGATACAAGTACCAGGTGAGGCAGTAATAAGTTTTCCATCTATTTCTAGTATTACTTGGGAAATAAAGTGGAAGAAGATGTATCTATAACTTCCTTCTGGTCTATCTATTTTAAATGGAGCATTTTCTATTATGTTTACTCCACAGTATTCTAATTTAAATATCATAAAGGGTCATCCTTTCTTTTAATTTTATTATACTGATTTATTTTAAATTTTTCTAATTATTTTAAAAGCTCTATCGTATAAAATATTATACCAAAAATAAAAAATATCAGCAATATTTTTGTCATATTTTCTTAAATTGATTAGAAATCGTTTTCAAATGTAAGAAAAAAAGTCATACTAATTAGATAAAATTTCATTGTTAGTATTTTACTAATAGATTAAAATTAAGATAGATTATTACAAAAGGAGAAAAGAATATTATGAAAAAATTATTTGGATTACTTTTATTATTTACTCTTTTATTTACTGTTAGTGCTTGTGGTGATAAAACTGGAGGTTCTGGCGAAGAAAATAAAGATGGTACTACTACAATTTCTTTCTTTGGTTGGGGTAGTGCTGAAGAACAAGAAAACTTTCAAACTTTAATTAATGCGTTTATGGAAGAAAATGAAGATGTTAAGGTTGTTTATTCAGCTTCATCTTCTGAAACTTATATGAATAATTTAAAAAACAAGGGTAAGAATTTACCAGATGTATTTTATATTCCTGATTATGAATTTATGCAATGGGCTGATTCTGGAAAGTTATTAGCTTTAGATGAATATATGACATCTGATGAGATTGACTCTATGTGGGAGTTATCAACTGAAATGTATCGTTATGATAGAGATACTTATACTTTAGGTACTGGATCATTATATGGTTTACCTAAGGATTTAGGTCCATATGCGATTGTTTATAATAAAGATTTATTAAAATCTATTATTGCAGCTAATAATTTAAGTATTGGTCTTCCTGATCCTGATGTTCCTATGACTTGGAATGCCTTTGTTGATTATTTAAAAGCTATTACTGGTACTCATGAAGGTAAGAAGATTTATGGTATTGGTTATTATGAATTAATGGCTGCAGTATATTCTAATAATGCTGATTTCTTTGATGAAGATGTTAAGAAGGAAACTATTTCTTCACCTAATTTCATTGAAGCTGTTCAATTTATTGCTGATTTATCTATTAAACATAAAGTAGCTCCTACAGCTGATGAACAATCAAGTCAAAACTCTTTCCAAAGATTTTTAAATCAAGGTTGTGTATTTACTTTTATGGGTCCATGGGATTGTAAACAATTTTGGAATGATCTTCCTTTTGAATTTGATTTAATGCCTACACCTGTTGGTCCTGCTGAAGGTGCAAAATCTACATCTTGGGTTGGATCTGTTGCATACTGTATTTCTGCTAACACAAAAAAGAAGGAAGCTGCAGTTAGATTGGCTAAGTTTTTAGCTTGTAGCGAAAAATCTAATTTAATGAATTATCAATTAGGACAAGCGATTCCTAACATTAAGGAATTTGCGTTAAATCAATATTTAGAAGGTGTTGGTTTAACTGGTAGACAATTAATGCCTACTAACCGTAAGTTATTTGTTGATATTGTTCAAGGTAATGAGTATGTCGAGGGTAAGAATAGAAGTAGATATTATGTTTACGATAATACTTGTTTAGATGATTTAGAAGATAATTTAAATGTTGTATATCAAGGTAATAAGACTGCTGAACAATTCTTAAAAGATTATGCTAAAAATTATCAAGAAGCATTAGATGAATCTAATGAATATTTAAATTAAATTTATAATAGAAAGGAATAATTAGTATGGCTGTTATTGTCTATAAAAAGAAGAATAAAACTAAAAAAGAAACATTAACAGGTTTACTATTTATTTTAGTACCTTTAATTGGTTTTTTGATTTTTACTGCGATTTCAATGGGAGTTTCAGTGTATTATAGTTTTACTGATTATAATCCTATTAGAGAAGAAACTAAATGGGTTTGGCTTGAAAATTATATCGATTTATTAACTGATAAGAAATTTTGGGAAGCGTGTTTTAATACTGTAGTGTTTTTAGTTACGATTCCTATTGGTATGTTTATTGGGTTGTTATTGGCAACATATCTTAAAAAATTAGCTCATGGTTCTAAGTTTTTAAGATTGGTATATTATTTACCTGCGGTATCATCTGCGGTAGCTATTAATATTATTTGGCGATATATTTTCCAAATGGATTATGGAATTATTAATAATATTTTAGGAACTAATATTCCTTGGTTAGGTACTTCTAGTAAGTGGTTGATTAAGATTGCTATTATTATTAAAAATATATGGTCATCTATTGGTGGAACTATGCTACTTTATTTAGCTGGTTTAAATGCTATTTCTGATTCATATTATGAGGCTGCTGAAATTGATGGTGCATCCCCTTTAAAACAGTTTTTTACTATTACGATTCCGTTAGTTAAGCCGACTAGTTTTTACCTTATTATTACAGGTATAATTGGTGGTCTTCAATCTTATGCTGATGCTCAAGTTTTTGCTCAAGGATTAGAGGGTGCTAGAACAATAGTATATTATATTTGGCAGTATGGTATTGATAAATCAAAATATGGTTTAGCTTCAGCTGCGTCTACTTTACTGGGTATTGTTATTATGTTTATTACTTTTATTCAGTTTAAGAAGACTAAAATGATTGATATTTAGGAGGGTATTTATGGATAATGGTGTTAATATTAAATATTCTTCAAAAAAAATAAAATTTAGATTAGGATTTTATGTTGCAACAGCGGTTGTTATTTTAGGTGTTGTTACGATGTTTTTTCCTTATTTATGGATGTTTTTAACTTCATTTAAAACAACTACTGAGGCGTGGGCTGATCCTCCTACTATGTTTCCTACTAAATGGATTATTGATTCTTATACAGGTATTTTAACTGATCGTAAGTTTTATATGTCTGTTGTTTATACTTTAATTATTGAAGTTTCTGTTATTTTAGTTGGTACTTTCTTTTCAACTTTAGCTGCGTTTGCTTTTGCTAAAATTAAGTTTAAGAGAAAAAAATTATTATTGTTGATTATGATGTCATCTATGATGGTTCCATATGCTGCTGTAATGCTTCCTCAGTATCGTGCTTTTCAAGCATTAGGTATGACTGAAAAATTATGGCCTTTGATTTTACCTGGTTTATTTGGTAATATTTCAATGATGTTTTTCCTTATTACTTATATGAAAGATGGTATTCCTGATGCTTTAATTGAATCAGCTAAGATTGATGGTTCTTCATATATTAAAATTTTCTTTGAAATTGTTTTACCTTTATCTAAACCAGCTATTGCAGCTCAAGCGATTTTCTGGTTTGTAGGTATTTGGAATGACTTCTTTGGACCATCTATTTATTTAACTAATCCTGAGGTTCAAACTCTGCAAGTATATTTGAATTCTTTACTTTCATCTAATGCTTCAGGTGTTGAACTTCCTACTTTAATGGCTGGTTCTGTTCTTGCTTCACTTCCTATGATGATTATTTTCTTCTGTTTCCAAAATTTCTTCATTAATTCTATTGCTTTATCTGGTATGAAGGAGTAGTATATGAAAAATCCTAGGTTGATTAAGATAGAAGATAATAAGCATGTAGAAGTAGGAGATCCATATATTTTAAGGTTTAATGGTAAATATTATTTATATTGTTCTACTTGTGATTCTTTAGAGGGGATTAGATGTTTTATTAGTGATGATTTAGTTGATTTTAAATATTATGGTGTTGTCGCTAAAAGTCCTATTTTAAAACATGCTTATGCTCCTGAGGTTATTTATTATAATGGTAAATTTATTATGGCTACATCTCCAGGTGGTAATGGACATTATTTTTTAGAGAGTGATAGTCCACTTGGACCTTTTAGGTTTATTAGTGATAATTTGTTTAATATGATTGATGGTAGTTTTGTTATTGATAAATATAATAAGCTTCATTTTATTAGAGCTGATCATAATGGGATTGCTTATTTAGATTATAGTAATGATGGTTTAATTAATCGTAAAGATATTTTACCTCAGATTGGTAATGCTTGGACTGAGGGTCCAAGTATTACTTATTATAATGGATATTATTATGCTACTTATTGTGGTAATGATGTTTTAAGTTCTAGTTATAGAGTTTTTGTTGCTTCATCAAAATTTATTGATAAAAATTATGTTGTAAATGATGAGCCTTTATTGTTATCAACTAAACCTGGGTTTAGTGGGCTTGGTCATAATAGTGTTGTTATTGGTCCGTCTTTGGATGAATATTATGTAAGTTATCATAAATTAGATTGGGTAAACGAGCATTCTACGACTAGATATTTGTGTATTGATAGATTATATTTTAATAAAACAGATTGTAGTTGTAATGTTAGTGATTTTGAGATTTGTAATCCTAAAATGCCTGATTATGCGTGTGATTTTAGTTTAACTAAAGAAGAAGTGATTTATGATAAATTATTATGCAAGGGTGTATGTAAAGAAATATTTACTGCTGAATTTAATTTTAGTGGTGATACTACTGTTATTTTAGGATATGTTGATGATTTGAATTATTATTGTTTTAATTTTAAAGATAATAATCTTAATGTTTATCAATTTAAAGATGGAAAAAAGATTGATATTTTAAGTAGATGTATTTATTTTGATTTTTCTTATTTACACTCAGTTAGATTTATTAATGATGTTAAATTAGAGATTTTAGTTGATAATGTACCTATTTTAAAGTGTATGAAGGTTAATAAGGGTAGATGTGGATATGTATATAAAGAATCTGGTTTATATTATACTGCATATACTAATTCTTGTTACTGTAATTCTTTAAGGGATGTTCCTTTTAATATTCCTGGTAAGATTTATAGTAATTATTCGAAAATGGGTGTTATTAAAAATACTGCTGATTTTTATTCTCTTTCTTTAAGTAAGAATAAATATGTTAGTTATTCTGTTTGTTGTAAGGAAGCTAAGAAATATAAAATTTTTGCAAGAATGAAAAATAATGATGTTGTTATTAGATTATCTAGTAAAACTGATAATGTTATTTGTAATATAAGAAAAAATGAATGTGAATATGAATATGGTTATAGATATTTAGGTGATATTTTCTTAGATACTTCTGATGAATTAAAAGTAGAAGTAATTGATGGGAAATTTGAATATATATATTTATCTATAATAGAAAATAATGATTTAATTTGTTTTAATAAAGAACAATTAAATAAAAATGGTTATATTTTTGGTGATTATCATAATTTATTAGAACTTAAGTTTAGAGTTTCTAAGAAAAATATTGAAAATTTATTTGGTTTAATTATTAATGCTAGTTGTTATTCTTCATGGCATAGTAATAAAGATTTAAGTTATATGGGATATTTTGTTGGTTTTGATAATAATTTATTAGTTGTTGATTATTGTAGATATAATCGAACTAGAATTTATGATAAACCATATAAATTATTACCTAGTAAGATATATAAGTTAAAAGTGTTGGTTATTGATAATATGATTTATGTATATATCAACAATCGATTAGAGATTAAAACTTGTTTAAAATATGATCATGGTTATGGATACTGTGGTGTTTATAAGTGTAAGCATTCTAAGGTATCATTATTAGATTATAAGGAAGGTGATCAAGATGAAATTTAAAAGATTAGGATTTTTGATGCTTGTTTTAGGGTTGGTTGCATGTTCAAATATTGAAAGTATAAATGCAGTTGATTATGATGATAAAAAAGAATCTTCAAATGAACAATTTGATTTTGATGGAAATTATACTCCACCTGAATTAAGTATTAATGGAGAAAAAGACGATGAACAGTGGAGTAATTGTTCTGATGAATTAACATTCGGTTCATCAAATCAAGCAAAGATGATTATGTATCGTGGTGAAAATGCATTGTTTTGTTTTTTTGAAGTTAAAGATTCTGATATTCAAACTGTAGGTAACAATAATGGTGATGATGTTACACATGGTGATTCGGTAGAAGTATATTTTGATTTTGGTAATGATGCAGCTAATAAACCTTTAAATGATGATATTCAAATTAATATTGGAGCTCATGGGAAAACTAGAATTTTCGTTGGTTCTAATGGTCAATGGGGTTCTTGGAATGGGTTATTAGACTATGAAATTAAATTAGATGGTACTTTAAATGATTCATCAGATACTGATAATGGATATAAGATTGAGCTTATGATTCCTTATTCTCAAGTGGGTATCGATAAGAATTCTATATTTGGTGTAGCTGTTGGTCATGTTGCAAGAGGTAAAGATTCTACACATGAAACTTTACAATATACTTGGGGTGGTATGGTTTACGAAGGAGCTTTTGTTGACCCTCAAATTCCTAGAGGATATGTTGTTTTGATGGGGAATAGAATTTATTCTCGTTCTAATATGCCGATTGGTCTTATTGATATTACTGGTAAGGTAGTTGATGAAAATGGTGCAAGTGTTGTAGGTGCAACTGTTAAGATTAATGATAATGTAGTTACTACTGATGAAGCTGGTAAATATGAGATTAAACAAATTGATGCAGATACTATTAATAATATTATTGTTTCTAAGGATGGGTATTTAGAATATACTAAAGAAGTTTCTAAAACTGAATTAAAAACTGAAAGTGGTAGAGTTGATATTAATTTATGTTTAATTTCAAATTCTTCTAATAAGATGGTTACAATTAGTGGTGTTGTTAAAAATCCTGTTGAAGGTCTTATTAAAGATGCTCATGTTAGTTTAGGTGATAGTAGTGTTACTTCTAATGAAACAGGTGAATTTAGTATTACTGCTAAGCTATGTTATGATATGAATGTTATAGTTAGTAAGGTTGGATATAAAGATAGTAGTAATAATATTTCACCTTTAGCATTAATAAATGAATCTAATTACAATATTGGTACTTTAAGTGTTTATTCACCTTCAAGTACAACTACGTTTGGTGGAGCTAGAGGTATTCCAGCTGTAGATGCTGAAATTTATCGTGGTTTTGATGGAATTCATTTCTTATTTAAGACTTCAAGCAATATTGTTAACGGCGATCATATTGAAGTATTTGTAGATTCAGGTAGTTCTTTTAATGGTAGAGATACATCTGATTATCGTATTGATTTTACTGGTGATGGTACAATATCTATTGTTAATTTTGGCAATGGTACAAATACTATTGTTTCCTCTTCGGGTATTACTAATAATGCTTATTTAGATGGTACTACTTATTATATTGAGGCTATGATTCCATATAGTTTCTTAGGTGTTACGGCAAGTGATATTATTGGTGTTTCTTTTGGTGTTTGGAGTCAAAGTTTAAGTGACTGGGATGGATGGCAATATCCAGGTGCTGGTTTTGAGGCTTATGTAGCTCCTGAATATGCTGATCAATACTGTAGAATTGGATTAGATAACGGATTATATCGTGCTTTAAGTAATGATGTTAAGGTTAGTAAAGTATTTGGAAAAGTAGTAGATGCTTATGGTAATCCAATTAAGAGTGCACTTGTAAATGGAGTTAATGTTAATAGTGATGGTGGTTATGCTATTTACTTATCTACAGGAAATGATGTTACGATTACTGTATCTGCAGATGGATATATTTCTAAAGATGTAATTATTAGTAAAGATGAATTAAATAATGTTTCAACATATAAAGATATTACATTAAGTAGTGCTATCGCAACAATAACAGGTACTTGTAATGTTAATGGAGCTAAGGTTTATTTAGAAGGAAATCCTGATATTTATACGTATGTTGTTGATGGAAGTTATTCTTTAAATGTTCCAACAACAGCTAATGCTTATATTGTTTTCGAATGTGATGGATATAAAAAAGTTCGTTTTGGTGTTGGTGTTGCTGCATTAATTCAAAGTGCTAGTAGTAATACACCTTACACTAGAAATATTACTATGGAAGCAAATTAGGAGGTTATTATGAAAAAGATTCTTAATTTATTTATAGTTTTTATGTTATGTTTAGTTGTTGGTTGTAGTAATAACAATAACCCTAGTCAAACTGTTTTAGAAGAGATTAAAGAACCTGAATTTTATACTAATAAATTTGATGAAGAAAAGATTCCTAATCAATGGAGTGCTTATGGTGTTGGTGACCCTTTTGTTTATCGTTTTAATGGTAGATATTATTTATATTGTTCTACTAAAAACTTTGAAACAGGTGTAAGAGGATGGGTTAGTGATGATTTAATTCATTATGAGCCTATTACAGGCCAAGGATTAGAAACAGGATATGTTAGTAATGATCCTTGTACAGTAACTGCATATGCACCTGAAGTTATTTATAAAGATGGTTATTTTTATATGATTCAATCTCAAGGTGGTAATGGTCACTATATTTTAAGAAGTGAAAAGCCAGAAGGTCCTTTTGTTAAAGTTGTTGATAATTTTGGTGAATCAATTGATGGATCTTTCTTTATCGATGATGATGAACAAATGTATATGTTAAGAGCTTCTAATACTGGTATTAGACTTATTCAAATGAATGATGATTTATCTATTGGATCATCAAGAACTTTAGATAATACTGTTTTAGGTGGTTGGACTGAAGGTCCTTACCTTCTAAAAAAAGATGGTATATATTATTTAACTTATACTGGTAATCATGTTACTAGTGAGGGGTATCGTATTGCATATTCTTATGCATGTGGTGAATTATTTAAAAGAGATGCTTTTACAGAAGGTGATACGATTGTTTTAAATACTGATAGTGATTTTAAGGGTTTAGGACATTCATCTACTGTATTAGGTCCAGATTTAGATTCTTATTATTTAGCTTATCATAATTTAAATTCTTCTGGTGGTCCAGATAGAAGTAATAATATTTCAAGATTAAGTTTTTCTGGTACAGATATGATTGTTGAACATCCTAATTTATATAATAATATTGTTCCTAATATGCCTTTATTTCAAACTGCTGATAAGAGTGGGTTTGTAGAAGTTGGTGATATGTTATTATCTAATGAATCTACAAGTGATGTATATTCAGTTGAATATAATTTTATTGGTAATGATGTAAGTATGGTTTTAGGTTATACTGATGATTCAAATTATCATTTTATTAATCTAAATAATAATGTTTTATCTTTAAATAAAGTTTCTAAAGGTGAAACTAAGGTTATAGAAGAAGTGACTTTTAATAAATCATATGATTATACTAAGTTACATACAATTAGAGTTCAAGTTAAAGATAGTAAGATTAGTATTTATTTTGATAATATGAATAAGATTGCTTTGACTGATTGTAAGGTTGGTAGTGGTAAGATTGGTTATGTTAATAGTAGTGATTTAACTATTTGTTATACTGCTTATTCTAATGTGGCATTTGGATCTAGTGATAATTTAGCAATTCATCAAAATCGCATATTAGCTTCTAATTATTATTCATCATCATTTAATAAGTCAAAAGTTGTTTTAAATGAATGTAGTGAAGATGAAATTGATTATTATAATGGTAAAGTTAATTCATATGATGTCTTGTTAAAGAGTGAAAATGATAAGGCTATCTATAAAATTTATGCTGAAAAAGATGGTAGATATGGTATTGATATGACTCTTATGAAAGAGTATGAAGGTAAGAAAGTTATTATTCAAATAGATGATAATACTCCTATTAGAATGACTATTCCATCAAGTAATGAAGCTTATGGTACATATTATAAAACTACTATTGGTGAGGTTGATATTACAAAAGGTGCTCATTATTTAAGTGTTATATGTGAAGATGAAATTAGATATCATGAAATTGAATATTTCTTATCTAGTAGTAGTTATCCTTTATTTGAACATGATTTAGCTGATTATGTAGATAAGGGAGTAAGATATGTAAATTCATGGAAGATTAAAGATGATGGTCATTATGCTTTATCAGGTAATAGAAACTTAGTTTATTTTGGTGATGAATCATTAACTGATTATACTGTTGAAGTTGATATAGAACTTGTTGGTGAAACTCAAGCATCATCTTGTGGTGTAATTTTAAGAGCTGATAATCCAGCTTTTGCTTCTGTTGATAATATGTCATCTATTCAAGGTTATTATGTTGGATTTAATAATTCAAAAGTTTTTATTACAAAGTGTGATTATAATAATTCTGAAACTGATGCATCTGCAGATGCATATAGTTCTGAATCTAATGTAATTCATCATTTGAAGATTACTGTAAAAGGTAATGTAATTACTTTAGATTTTGATTATGGACAAGTTGAGTTAGAATTTATTGATGATATTGGTTTTACACATGGCTCATTTGGTTTATATACTGATGGAGCAGCAGCGATTTATAGAAATTTAAAAATTTATTATGAATAGGAGAGAAACAAATGAAAAAAATTTTTGTATTTTTAGCAGTTTTATTAAGTGTTTTTTGTGTCTGTGCATGTAATAATGAAAAGCCACATGAACATAATTTAAGTACTGAATGGACAACTGATGCAACTAACCACTGGAAAACATGTGATGGTTGTAGTGAAATCTTAGAAAAAGCATCTCATAACTTTGGCAGTTGGGAAACAGTAAAAGAAGCTACTGAAAAAGAAGCTGGAAGTAAAAAACGTGTATGTAGTGTATGTGAATATGAAGAAACTAGTGAAATTGCTAAACTTGAACATTCACATTCTAAATCAGAATGGGTAAGTGATTTAAATGATCACTGGAAAACATGTGGTGGTTGTAGTGAAATTTTAGATAAGTCTTCTCATACATGGGATAGTGGTGTTGAAGATAGTTTAGTTACTCTAGAAAAGGGTAGTGTAACTTATACATGTACAACTTGTGGATATGTAAAAGTAGAAGAAGTTTTACCGTATACTAAGGTTGGTTCATTAGTTTCTAAGACATGGACTAATTATGAAGCTTTTACGATGTTTGTTAGAAGAGATGAAACTACTGTATCTGTTAGATTTGTTTCAAATAATACAATATTTACTAGCGCAGGTAGAAATTCTAAGTTAGAATTATATTTTGTAACTGGTGATAATGTAGATGTTAGAGACGGTAATAATGGCGTTTCAAGAATTACTATTTATTCAGATAAAAATCATGATGCATATAATTATGGTGATAAATTTGTAACTGATTATAAGGTTAATATTAATGATAATGGAAAAACTGTTATTGATGTTGTAGCTAGTTATGAAGGAATTGGTACAACAAAAGATGCAATATTTGGTTTAACTTGCGGTTTATGGAGTGAAGTTGATACTGACTGGGCACCAATGACTTCCCTAGATTCAACTGATTTAGCTGCAGTTGAAATACCAAGTCAATATGTACGTGTTGATAAAGATGGAAAGTGTTTTGTAAGTCCAATTAATGATTATCCACAAAATATTCCTACACCAGATTACGATAAGACTACTTTAACAACAGGATATCCATATGGTGTTGCTGAACCTGAAGATGTTAAGAATAATAATGGTGATGACATCTATTTAAAGGTAACTATGGGGGCAACTGGATTTAAATTTGATATGATTGGTTTTGGTACTTTTACTGATACTGAATATTTAAAACTTGTTTTACACACTTCTGAAACTGATGGTGCTGCTTGGGCTATTCAATCATCAGATATTAGTTTCTTGATTTCTAAAACTAAAGCAACTAAGAAATCTGGTTTAACTGATTTCTGGGCATATACTAATTTTGCAAGTGAAGATACTTTAGCTAATCATCAACCTGTTTATGAATTAAATGAATTAGGATATTTCACATTATCATTTGAAGTAGATTATACAGAAATTCCTGAATATAGTCAAAATGGTGAAGTTTCATTTATTATGTTAGAATTTAATAATGGTGTCATTTATAACGCTGAACCTTGGAATACAGCTATGACTAAAGATGGTGTAGGTGTTGGTGATGCTGCATTACAATCTTCTTATCAAATTATTAAGGACAAGAATTTAACTGTTGATAAAGATGCTATTATAGCAGATTATAAATATAAATTCTCTACTAACTATTATGCTAATATCCAAAGAACTGATTATACTTTAGTTTTAAATTTAGTATCTTTTACTACTTTTGATAATGATGATTTTATTAGATTTATAGTTGATACTGATGCAACTGCAGTTAATGGTGTTTGGGCATTAAATAGTAATGATGTTGGTTTTGTTATTTATAAGGATGTTGTTTATTTAACTACTGGTAAGACAAGTTTTTGGGATGGAGAGGCTCAACAATTCCATGGTAGTATGACTACTTTAAACACTCCAACATTTACTCAATATGATGAATATTGGACATTATCTATAGAAATTGATTATTCTGAATTAGGTTTATCTGTAACTAAGGATTCAGCATTAAAGGGATTACTAATCCAATTTAATCCTTCAATTCAAAATAGTGGATTTAATTTTAATGGTTATGTTCCTGTTGATGTTGCATTACAAAGTAACTATTTCGAAATTAAGTAGAATAATTAAATAAAATATTATATAATTAAAGAGGGGATTTTCCCCTCTTATCTTAATTTAAGGTTGTGGTAAAATGAAAAAAGAATCTATGGTTGGTAGAAGACTATATGCATGGATATTAGATACATTATTATTAGTTGTTTTGACTTTTGTTTTTGATGGTTTATTAACAATTCCTATTATTAATAATATTACTGATATAGAAGAAGTATCAACTTCTTATTTAGATAATTCTAAAGCTTTTGAAAATATCCAAGATGAATATAATATTTATATTTATGATGAAGCTAATAATAGAATTTATAATAATAATGTGACAGAAGAAATTAAAGATGCATTTTTAAATGATGAAAGAATTATTAATTTAAAAGAAGAAATGGCTAAAGAACAAGAATATATTATTAAAAATTTTATTTTTAGAATATGCTTATCTATATTATTTTCATCTTTAGTTACTTATATTATCATACCTCTTATTTTTAAAAATGGTAAAACATTAGGTAAATTTGCATCTAAACTAAATGTAGTTAGTGATAATTATGAATATGCAAGTTGGTATAAGATAATTATTAGATCTATTTTATCTATTATATTTAATATTTACTTAGCTATCTTTTCTTTAGGAATGGTTCCTTTATTTAGTCTTTTAATTGCAATATCTAGTAAAAATAATAAAGCAATTCCTGACTTTATTTGTAAGACGATTGTTGTTGATGCAAAAATTCCTATAGAAGTAAAAAGAATCAAGGATTAACCTTGATTCTTTTTTTCATAGATAAAATATTTAAATGTTTCAGCTAAAACATAAGCAATAGTACCACCAACTAAAACGTCAGTTAAGTAGTGAGCCCCTACAACAATTCGATAAAATCCTACTAAACCTGTGTAACAAACAGGGATTATATACCATATTGTTTTCCATTTTTTGTTGTTAAATTTTTCAACTACATATGGCATACAAATTAAAGCATAACATACACCTGCAGAAAAAGTATGACCTGAAGGGAATGATTTGTAACCATCATGAGGAATATGATCAAAGCCTGATAAAATGTGTTTTGCATCGCTTATTTTATACCATGGAGTATAAAATGAATAATTGTTTATTAAATTCATAGCTCGATAACGCATTCTTCCTACTGGACTTTTAATTAATTCGATTAGTAAATAACCTATACAAGTTCCTACAATTACGTAAGCAAATTTAACAAGTTTGTTATTTAATTCATGATTAACTTTTCGATAGAAGAATAACATAACAGCTGTTAGAATAATACTTACTAGATACAAAATAATAGTAGTAGAAGTTGCTTCATAAAATGCTTCATTGTTATGAAATCTACAATAATATTTTATTGTATCGCCAATTAGTTTTTCAGTTAAGATTATTATTACAATAATAAATAGAAGTGATAAGTATTTCTTTTTACCATTTAATGAGTATACTTTGTGAGTGAATATTAAACAAGCAAATATTCCTAAAACAAAGATTGGAAATGAACCGATATATTCTATTATTCTTCCCCCGAAATCATTAGAATAATATGAAGAATCATCTAATCCTTTTCCTGCAAGTAGATGACTTATTTCTAAATCATAAAATGTACCTATTAATAACAATCCTAAAAAGATAATAGAAAAAAGTCCAATGCGAATTATATTTTTATTTTTTTGTGTCATGACCGCACCTCCAATATAGTATATTTTATCATTAATATTTGATTTATTCAATGAATAATATTTGTAATATTTTGATAAGAATAATTGATGATTTTATGTTCTTATCATAGATATAGATAATTATAAATAAAATGTAGTTAATTTGACTTTTAATAATATATTTATTATAATAATTTAAAGTGATAAAAGAGATTAGGTGATATGATGCTTAAATGGTTAAATAATTATAGAACTTTATCCTTTGAAGATAAAACTATATTTAATACTAAGTTTTCAATTATATTTAACTTAATAATGGCTACAAGTAAAATAATATTATCTATGTTTATGGGTGTTTTTTTCCTGATTGCAGGTATTGTTAATATTTGTTTAGGTGGAGCTAAATTTTATTGTTATCGTGGTGTAAGATATCCTAATAGAAGAAGTTTTATTTTTAGAAATAGATTTATTGGTGGATTTATTATTGTAGGTGGTATGCAATATGCTATTTATATGGCAAGACTGATTTTTACAGATGTTAAGATTTTTAATTATAATATGTTATTAGGAATAATAATTGCATTAGTATCTTTTATAGAAATTGCCGTTGCAATTAAAGGTTGTCTTAATGCAAGTGGAAAAGGGCATTACTATCGTAATATTAAGCTTGTTAATATGTGTTCTGCGTTAACTGCACTTATTTTAACTATGGTTGCGTTGCTTAAAGTAGCTGGTGAAGCAGATTATCGTTTCGTTTGTGGAATATCTGGTATGATTGTTGGAATTGGAATTGTATTGATTGGAATATATGTTTTATATGCACCTTTAATTAGTATTGTTGATAGAAGACATAATGTTTATAAATGTGATGACAAATACGAAGAAAATTTTGAGGTTTTACTTACTTCATCTAAATTTTATGCTAGTTATTCTTATAAAGGTGTTATTAAGGATGGTATTATTGACGGATATATTATAAAGGGAAAATCACCGTTATTTAAGGGTTGGAATGTTTTCGTTATTATTTTGGTTTGTATTTTATCTGAAATTTTAATATTTCCTTATCTAATAGGTGCTTTAGTATATTATTTTAAAGCTTCTACATTGGTTAAAAAATTAGATATTAAGATGAAAGAATTAGGTTATGATAAGATAATAACTGGATAAAAAAAAGAGCAATTATTGTATTGATTAAACATTTACTAGATTTATCTAGTTAAATTAGTGGTTATACAATACTATTTGCTCTTTTTATTTTCTTCTTGTTGTATTTGTTCTTTTTCTTCTTTAGTTAAAGGAACTGGATCATATCCTGGTTTAAATAAGGGATTACATTTTAATAATCTTTTAGCAGTTAAAAATGAAGCTTTAAAAAAGTTAAATTTTTCATAACAACCTTTTGCATAGTGACTACATGTAGGTGTAAATCTACATCTACATCTAATATTACTATTAGGATCTATACTATTTTGGTATAGTGAAATTAGTTTTAATGGAATTTTATTTCTCATAAAAAATTCTTTCCCATACTTTATTTAATACACTAGTTCCAGCTACTTTTTCGATTATAGAATAAGCAAAATCAATACTTGCAGCAGCAGAACGACCTGTAATTAAATTATCATCAACTACAACTGAAACATTATTAAAATTACCACCAAAATCATCATTCATCGGAGTAAAACAAGTGTATGTTCTATCTTTTAATAATCCTAATTGACCAATAATTGTAGGTGCAGCACATATTGCAGCAACTATCTTTTTATTTGTCATAAAATAAGTAATTATTTCATGGACTAATTTATTAGTTTGTAATGTTTTATAGTGAGGTCCTCCTGGTAAAAGAAGTGCATCATATTCTTTATAATTAATATTATCTAGGATATCAATATTTGTATATGAAATATTATGACCACCTGTAACTGTGGTTTTATTAGAAGCTATTGTTAAGTTTATTCCTGCACGTCTTATTAAGGCAAATGGGGCAGTAGCTTCTAATTCTTCAAATCCATCAAAAATAATTGCTAAAACTTTCATAAATATCACCAAATTAATTATATCAAAAAAATAGGAGAATTGCATCTCCTATTTTAAATCTATAATTTTGGTTATTTTATTGTTTTCGTCTAAAATTATTTTCTTTCTATTATATTTTTTGAAATTTTCTAAAGCTTCTTCAAATGGATTAGGATCTAAAAGATGCATATCTAATTCATTAAGAATATCTTTAGCTAGTTTTGTTACCATTATACCTTTTACTACATATTTAGTTGTTGGTGTAACAATCATTCCAAATTCATCTAACATATAAATATCTTTAAACTTACCTAAAACCATATCTAGAGTTTTGTCTTTAGAAAGTTCTTGTTGATATGTTAATGATTTATCTGGTAATTTTATGTACAAAAGAAGATGATTAGATTTGATTGATTGATGTTGAGCTTTGCCTGAAATAAAGAAGAATATCGATAATCCAATAAATAATAATGTTGCGGCAATAGTTCCAACTAATGTTACTAATACAGAATTATCATAATTGATTAGTGTTATTACCACAAAAACTAATAATACTACTGCTATAGCAAGACAAATTAAACCTAATATGTTTTTAGGAATTGATTTTCCTTCTTTGTTATTTAAACCACGTTCAAATTCTTTAAGTCTTCTAGATTTAAATAAAGAGATTCCATCTAAAACTAACATCATTGCTGCAATATATCCTATTAATATACCTAAAATACTTCCTATAATTTCTAGTATTATAAGTTTATCAGTATCAGGAGAAGTTATTACAGTTAAAAGGATTCCAATATAGGTTATAATTGAACTTATATCAGCTATACTTATTATTATACCTTGCCATAATTTTTTGCGTCTTATAAAAGGTAATAATCTTATTATTGCCATAAATATATAATTTGATATAAATACAGAAACAGCTAAAGAAATAAAATTCATAAAATCACATCCTAGTTTTATTATAGCATAAATAATAATAAATATCTATCGATTATATTTTATATTATTTCTATAATATCTATGGTGATATTTTTTAAATAATGATATAATATTTAAAGGTGAAGTATATGGAAAAGATTAATATTCCTATTTTAGATAATGAAATTGAAATTAAAAAATTTGCTAAAAATTATGCGATTAAAAAATCATTATTAATATGTTCTATATTTTTTATATTGATGATTATGGCTTTTATTATTGGATATAGTATGTATGAAGGTGATGATTATTTTGAAAAAGCTAATCCTTTTGTTAGTTTTGTTATGTTTATTTTACTATGTTTATTAGCTTATTCTCACTTATATAACAAAGCTAAACTAGTACCTACATATCATAAAAAGATAATATTAATAAGTGATAGAATTGTTATTGATTCAACAGAAAGATTAACTTATTTATATGATGATTTAAAGTATTTGAAAAAAGATAAATATTCATTCACATTAAAATTTAAAAATGATAAGATAATTATTCCTTTATGTTGTATTAAAAATGATGATTATATTAAGTTAGAAGAAGTAATTAAAAATAAAAATATAGAAATTAGGTAGTATTATGTTTGAAAGAAAAATACATATAATTAATGATAAAAAGAAATTATTAAAATATATCTGTTTAAAATCATTATTTATAACTTTATATTTTATTATTGCAGGCCTAGTATTATATTATATTGGTAATTTAGTTATGGAATTATTATATGATGCTGGATATAAATTAAAGATATGGCAAGTTATATTATTAATAGTTACAGCTATATTTTTGTATATGGCTTTCGTGTATACATATTATAAAAAATATTCTTTTAATTTGCTTAAGGTAGGACAAGAGGCTATTACAATATGTTATGAAGATTATGATATGATTTATAAATTAGATGATATCTATCTAGAAAGAAAAAAGAAATCATTTAAAATTGTATTAAAAAAGAATAAGAATAAATTTACTATTCCTTTATTTATGTTAAAAGATAGTGATTTTAGAAATATATCAACTGATATGAAAAAATATAATGTGAAGATAAAGAGGTAATTATGGATAAAATTATAAGTATTCCTATAATTAATAATACTGATAAAGTTAAAAAATTTGCATGTAAAAATGCCCTAATAAAGAGTTTAATAGCATTTGGAGTAATCTTGTTTTTATATTTAGTTATTATTTTATGTTGTTATCTTATGATAGAAGATTGGAATTTTTTTAGTGATTCTAATTTCATTTTAGCTATAATTATAACTATTGTATGGTGTGGTTTTATATTTATTCAAACATATAAAAGAAGTGGTTTAATTGCTAAATATATTAAAAGAATAGAACTTAGAGCTAAAAGATTTATTATTGTTGCTAATGCAAGTATTGAATATGAATACCATAGTATTAAGTGTATGAAAATAAGAAAAGATTATTTTATTATTAAAACAAATAATGCGGATCATTTGATTCCAAATTGTTTATTAGCAGATGATAACATAAAAAAAATAGAAGAAAAACTAAAAGCTAATAATGTCTTAATTAAATAAGCACTTCTAATTAAATACCTTCATATATTATAAGTAGGGAGGTATGTATAATGAATGAAGTCCGTGAAATAGTTACTAAAGCGGTCGTAGCTAAAGGTAAAAAAGCAATGCATATTACTCATAATATCCAAACTACCACAAATCCCTATTCTGTGTTAGGATGCTGGATCATTAATCACGAATTTGAAGCCACAAGAAATGATCAGGTAGTAGAGATTTCTGGAGAATTTGAGGTTAATATTTGGTATTCTACAGAAGAAAATTGTAGAACTGATGTATTAAGAGAAAAAGTATTATATCATAAGGATATTAAAGTAAAGAAAATCGTTAATGAATATATGAAAAATAGCGATGATGTACTTGCGAGAATCTTAAAACATCCAACTGTAACTAATGCTAGAATTATTAATGATGAAATCAAATTAGATATTGATTTAGAAATTTTAGCTGAAGTTATTGGTGAGACAAAGATGCAGGTAACTGTGTTTGTTCCGGTTAATAATGTAGATGAAGATATTGATGATTTAGATATTGAAGTTAATGAAGATTTTTTAGATAGTTAATTAAAAATAGTTAGGAAAATCCTAACTATTTTTGTATTTATTATATGCTTTTCTATGAAACGCAATAATTTGACCTCTTAAGTTATCTGGTTCTAAGATCTCTGCATCTATTCCAAATCTTGAAAAGTATAAGAAGAGATTGTCATGACTGCAATTAAATGTATAGATATCATCATTAATTTCTATAGGTATTGGTCTATTTAGATACATACTTTTATATTTTTTTATTCCGTTTTTTGTTAATTTTATTTTGGCTATTACAGTTCTACGTTCTATTTCCCTAGGTCCATGGGTGATTGCTTGTTCGATGGTTTTGATTTCATCATTATTAAATTCAAATGTTTTTTTTGATTTTATCATATTTGTACACTTATATAAGTGGAGAGAAACTAATCTAAATGTTTCACCTTTTTTTAATCCACCTATGACATAATTATATAGTTCATCATTAGTTCTTACTATTACATATGGCATTAATTCCATATTGTAATTATTTAATTTAATATTTAATATTTTATTATTTTTAATCGCTTGTTCAACTGTTTTTAGTTCATCTTTAAATATTATTCTTTCTCTTTCATCTTGAGGAAGTCTAGCATAATCGTTAAATAAGTTTCTAAAATAATTAGATATTGTGTTATCTTTTAATTCATATTGTTCAATTTCATCATAGATGTATTCTATTTTTTTTGATGGTCTAAATGATATATAGTAACCATGACTTCTATTAGTTTTATCTTCAATTCGATAATTATATAATGCTTCAATGCTTTCTAAAACTTCGTTAAAGACTTTATTTGATTTTATATGATTATTTAAAATATCAGATAATTTTTCTCTTACTATTTCTGATTCTTTTTTATGAATTTCTACCATGTTTTTAACAATGGTATTGTAAAAAGCATTTTTATTAGGTGTTCCATCTTTAATTTGGTATTTAAAATCTTCCATATCTTTTTGTAATAAATTATAAACATTATAGCTTAAATTTACTTTGATTTTTTCTTGCATAATATCACCTCTTATAATCATTGTACACTAAATGTGTTCAAAAATAAATATTTTTTTTAACTAGTATATAAAATGTGAACTAAAATATAATATTATATGTCCATTTTATTTTACATATTTTGGAAATATAATATAAGTGTAGGTGGTGATACTATGAAAATCATAGGAAAATATGGAACTGCAGAAGTATATGCTTCAGTAGTTGATGAAGGAACTAAAAATCAAATAAAAGAACTAATGGACCAAAAATTTGTTAAAGACTTAAATGTACGTATTATGGCTGACTGTCATGCTGGGACTGGCTGTGTAATTGGAACTACAATGGAAGTTAAGGATTGTGTGGTGCCTAATTTGGTTGGTGTTGATATTGGCTGTGGAATGCTTTGTGTTAAGCTTGGGAAGATGGAGATAGATTTAATTAAATTAGATCGTTTTGTTCGCAAGAAAATTCCATCTGATAAGGAAGTATATGATGTTGACCAAGAAATGAATGTATGTATTGAAAATATGAAATCATATGAAAAATTAGGTGGAAAATCTCGTCATAAGAAAGCTATTGGTACTTTAGGTGGAGGAAATCACTTTATTGAAATTGATAAAGATGATGAGGATAATTTATATTTAGTTATTCATACTGGTTCACGTAACTTGGGTAAACAAGTTTGTGAATTTTATATGAAGGAAGCTAAAAATGATTATTTCCGTAAAAAGCGTACTAATATAAAATCATTAATTGCTCGTTATAAGCGTTTAGGTAAAGAAGATAAGATTCAAGAAGGTATTGAAAAATTAATGAAAAAATATAATTCTATTAATTTTGATTTAGTACCTTTATATGGTAAATTGTTTGAAGATTATATTTATGATATGGATATTTGCCAAAAATATGCTTGGGAAAATCGTGAAGCTATTGCTTCTAAAATCTTAGATTATTTAGGGTTTAAGCTTTCTGATTTTAAATATTTTCATACTGTTCATAATTATATTAATATGGATGACATGATTTTACGTAAAGGGTCTATTGCTGCATATTCAGGTGAAGAAGTGTTAATTCCTATTAATATGCGTGATGGTTCAATTTTAGCTGTAGGTAAGTCAAATCTAGAATATAATTATTCAGCTCCACATGGTGCTGGCCGTATTCTTTCTCGTTCTAAGGCTAATCAAACTATCACTTTAGAACAATTTAAAGAATCTATGAAAGGGATATATTCAACATCTGTTCAACAAGATACTATAGATGAATCTCCTTTTGCCTATAAGTCTATAGATGATATTATTCCTAATATTTTACCAACTGTTGATATAGTTAAAATTATTAAGCCTATTTATAATTTTAAAGCTTGTAAGCGTCGAAGTCGTGATTAATGTATGAATGATTGGAGATTAATTGATCAAGAAGAATTTTTAATGAATGTATCATTAAAAAGATGTAAAGTTTTTAAAAATGATGATTTATGGCATGAACATTGTATATTTTGTTTTGAAAAAATTACTAATAAATCAAGTGATTGTTATCAAACAGTAGATGAAGTATATTTTATATGTGATACTTGTTATCAAGATTTTAAAAAGATTTTTAAGTGGAGGTTATGATGAAATTTGATAGTATAAAATATAAACATAAAATTAATAATAATGAAATCATAATCTTTGTTCACGATGATTTTATTATTAAAGTTATTGATCAAAGTATTGTTTATATTAATGATTTATTTTATAAGAAATATAAAAGATTAACAGAAAATATATTAATAGATTTAATAACTAAAAATGTTTTTTTACAATATTATGAAAGAAAGTTTTCTCTTTTTAAAGTATATAATAAAGATATTTTTAAAAAGAAAAGATATTTTAATTATACAAAAGTTAATATGGTATTTGATGATACTTTGGTGTTATATCGAACAGTATTTGAAGACTTAAGTATAGATGAAATAATTAAATTAGCAATAGAAGAACCAATTAGATATGATTATGAAATAATAAGCTATAGTCCTGATAAAAAAAGAAGAGTAATTATCTATAAAACAGGAGTTGGAAGTTTTTCATATGTTGTTGAAAATTTATATATCTGCGAGGATGATGAAAGAATATGGACTCAAAGTTATGCTTATTATGAAGGTATATTAAGTGGTGGGTTTTTTGAGTCTATTGATTTAATTATAAAAGAATTGAAATATATTATAGATTGGAGTGTTATAGATGATATGTAAAGTTTCTACTGGTTATAGTACATATTATTCATATGTTTTTGCAATATTTAATGAAGGATTAAAAGAAAAAGTTATTATTTTTGATGAGAAATTTGAAAAGTTAATTTGTGAAGGTATTTATGAAACAAAACCTGTTATTATTCGTAATGTATTTATTATTGATAATGATAAATCTAATTGGATTGTTAAAGAATTTATAAGTGGTAAATATATAAAGAAAAAAACTATTGTTAAAGGTGAACAATGGTTTTTAGATAGTATTAATGAGTTAGATGATATTAATAGTGAAAAAATTTTAAATAAGGCCAAAAAACAAAATGATAGTATTGTTATTAATGAAAAAAATGATATTAAGACAAAAGAAGATATTGATAATTTAATGATTGCTGCTGGATGGTTTCATGATGCGTATATTGGTAGTATAAATTATAGTGTAGATAAATTAATTGTTAGATTTGACGGTGTATGTGGCTGTTCTATAGAGTTGGAATTTGCTGGTGATATTATAATTCATCATAATAATGTGACTTGTGTATTTTCTGCAAATATATTCTTTGAAGATGGATATATTTATTTTGTTGATGATGATATTGACTCTTTTGAAAATATAATAGATGATTTTACTTATTTTAGAGGAAAAACTTTAAAATGGAAAATTATATTAGAAGAAGAAAAAGATGAATTAGATTAAGATATGTTGAAAAAGAAATAGTTTTAGCGTATAATCATTTTAACAGAGTAGCAAAGCCGCGTTAAGTGCTATACCATGGGAAGTTGGGTATAGACGAACACATATTGTGGCGGTGACTTTGCGCGTCCGCTGTAAGTATGATTATAGTGGACCTCTAATGGAGGTCTTTTTTATGTTGTTTAGAGTTTTAAAATATATTAAATCTTATTGGTTTAGTTTGGTTATATTTATTGTGTTATTTTTTGTGTTAGGTTATTTTATTTGTGATTATGGATATAATAATTTAAATGCAAAATATGTTTATAGTTTTACATCTAGTGGTGACGATTTATCTTGTTTGTTAGATAGTAAATATTTTGATGAAACTATAAAGACGATTGATGAATATAATAAGACTAGTGATAAGAAGATAAGTTATGCAAAAATTGAATATGTCGATATGCTTAAAACTGCAAGTTTATCTAGTGATGATGGTATATATTATTATAGTGTAAGAAGTAGTTTTTTTCCTTCAACTGTTAAACAAAGTAGTGGTGTTGTTAATGAGGGGATGACTAGATGTAGTAAATATTTATCTTTAATATTTAGTTACGCTGTTGATGATATTGAATTTGTTGATATTAAATTAGTTGATTATCAAAATCCTTTTATGGTTGGCTTATATTCTGGTTTAGCTGGTATTTTAATATTAGGTTTTATTATTGTTTTTGTTTCACTTAAAGAAAAAGAAATTAAAGATATTGCTGATAATGATACTATTTTTAGATCTTGTTTTCATAAGAAATATTGGGTTTTAGCTAAGGGATTTTTTAGTAAGGTTAAGAATATTAGTACTATTAGTATTTTGTTTGCGTTAATGATGATTTGTAAACTTATTCCTATTCCTTCTGGTTTTGGTAGTTTAGGGCTTGGTTTTACTTATTTGATTTTTGCGGTTATTACAATGATTTATGGTCCTTTATGTGGGCTGGTTATTGGGATGTTATCTGATATTTTAGGATTTTTTATGGGTAGTGGTGGTATATTCTTTTTTGGGTATACGCTAAATTCTATGTTAGCTGGTTTTACATATGGATTATGTTTTTATAAGACTAAAGTTACTTTTACTAAATGTTTAATGGCTAGAGTTGTTGTCAATTTAGTTATTAATGTTGTTTTAGGTTCTGTTTGGTGGAAGATGATTTATAATTTAAGTATTGATGAAACTTTAGCTTATCTTATTTTAACTTCATTACCTAAAAACATTATTTATTTAATTCCTCAAAGTATTTTACTTTATGTGGTTTTAAAATCTTTAGGTAAGGTACTTGCAAGGTTTGGATATATTGATGATAAAATTGGTGATAATATTTCATTATTTTAATGTTGTAATATTATAAAAAAAATTGTATAATATTTTTGTCCATAAAGAGAAGGCGAGAGGCAAGCTTGATGACCCTTCAGCAACCTACTAATAGGCAAGGTGCTAAGACTTGAGTGATGGTTAATTAAAAGTTATGAGCCATCTATGTGATGGCTTTTATTTTTCGAAAGGAGGTTTATTATGATAGCTGAAGTTGTTGTTGATGTTTTAGCTAAACAAGTTAATAGAAGTTTTGATTATAGTATACCAACTCATTTGGAAAATATATTAAAGGTTGGATATAGAGTTAAGGTGTTATTTGGTAAAAGATTAGTAATGGGTTTTGTTGTTTTAATAAAAGAAAGTACGGATTTTAAAAAAGAATTAAAACCTATTGTTGATATTGTCGATGTTTTTCCTCCGTTAAACGAAGAATTTATCGAACTTGCTAAATATATTGCAGATAATAATTTTTCTTATTATGCTTCAAGTTTACAGACTATGATTCCTACTGCGTTAAAGATTAAATATCAAAAAATTGTTAAGGTCATCAATAAAGATCTTATTAGTGAAGAATCTAAGAAGATAATTGGTAATAAAAAGGAATTAATTATTGATGGTAAATCACCTTTAGAATTAAAATACTTATTTGCTGATGTTGAAAAAGGTTATTTAGGATTAGATACTAAGTTTAAAAAGACTCGTAATGAAACATTGATTGATTATGTTTATGTTTTAGATGAAGAAGTTAGTGGTCTTAGTAAGCAAGGGCAAGCTGTTTTAGATTATATGCTTGAAATTAATGAGGCTATCCAGAAGAATGTTTTAATTGAAGAAAGTGGTTATAGTAAGGCTGTTATTAAGACTTTAATTGATAAGGGCGTATTAGGTGTTTATCAAAAAGAATTATTACATTCTATAGATTATAATGTTGTAAGCAAAGATAAGGTGAGCTTAACGGATTTACAACAAAAAGCTTTCTCAAGTGTTAAATTAAATGAAGCTAAAACTTACTTACTTCATGGCGTTACTGGTAGTGGTAAAACTGAAGTATATATGGCTTGGATTGATGAAGTGCTTAAGCTAGGTAAAACGGCTATTATGCTTGTTCCTGAGATTGCGCTAACACCACAGATTACGGCTATATTTAAGAGTAGGTTTGGTGATGATGTTGAAATTATGCATTCAAGGTTATCAACTTTTGAAAGATATAGTGCTTGGAAAAAGATTATTAATGGTGATGTTTCAATTGTTGTTGGAGCAAGATCTGCTATCTTTGCACCACTTAAAAATTTAGGCATTATTATTATTGATGAAGAACATGAAAAGAGTTATATTCAAGAAAATAATCCTAAGTATGATGCAAAAGAGATAGCTAATTTAAGAAGTATTAAGCATAAGTGTCCTTTGATTTTAGGTTCAGCAACACCTAATGTTTGTGATTATTATAAGGCATTAAATGGTGAATATGAGCTTATTACGATGCCTAATAGAGTAAATAATAAACCTTTACCAGAATGTGTTATTGCTGATATGGCTAAAGAATTAAAACAAGGTAATAAATCAGTATTTTCTAAATCTTTAAAAGAAGAACTTATTAAATGTTATCATAATAAGGAACAGTCTATTTTATTTTTAAATAGAAGAGGATATTCATCTTTTGTTATGTGTAGATATTGTGGTGAGGTTATTAAATGTCCGCATTGTGATGTTTCTCTTACATACCATAATTATAATAATACATTAAAATGTCATCACTGCGGTTATGAACAAATGAATGTTTTAAGTTGTCCTAATTGTGGTAGTGATAAAATTAGATATGTTGGTAGTGGTACTCAAAAAGTCATTGAAGAAATTTCTAATTTATTACCAGAAGCTAAAGTCTTAAGAGTTGATTTAGATACGACTAAGAAAAAAGAAGATTATGAAATAGCTTTTAATAAATTTAAAAATCATGAAGCTGATATTTTAGTTGGTACTCAGATGATTGCTAAGGGATTAGATTTTAGTGATGTTACTTTAGTTGGAGTTGTTAATGCTGATTTAGCTCTTCATTATCCTAGTTATGATGCTACTATGACTGCTTATAATTTGATTGAACAAGTTTCAGGTAGAGCTGGTAGAAAAGATAAAAATGGTAAGGTTATTATCCAAACTTATCAACCTAATCATTTTGTTATAGAAAGTGCTAAAAGACATGATTATAACGATTTCTTTAATAAGGAGATTAAATTAAGGAAGATGTCTTTAATGCCACCTTTTTCTAATGTTATTGAAATAATGGTGGTAAGTGGTGATGCTAATATGGCTCATACTGAGGCTAAGAATATGTTATATGCAATAAGCAAAGTTAGTAAAGATAGTGTTATTTTAGGTCCTGCTCAAGCTTTACCTTTTAAACTTGCTGATAAGTTTAGATTTACGATTCAAGTTAAGGTATTAGAAGAGGCTGTCTTAGAAGAAATTAAAAAGATATATCCAATGTATCAAAATAATAAAGATGTAGATATAATAATTTCAAGGATGTGATTATTTTGAAGATAGTATTTATGGGAACTCCTTTATTTGGAGTTAGAGTGTTAGAAAGATTAGTAGAAAAATATGATGTTTGTTTGGTTGTAAGTCAACCTGATAGAGTTAAGAAAAAAGGTCAATTTGTTCCTACTCCTGTTAAAGAATTAGCACTTAAACTAGGTATTCCTGTTTTTCAACCTGAAAAAATAGGGCTAGATTATGAAGTTATCAAAGAAGTAAATGCTGATGTTTTAGTTACGGCAGCTTATGGACAATATATTCCTTCTAAGATTTTGAAATTATTTAAAAAGACAATTAATGTGCATGGTTCTTTGCTTCCTCTTCATAGAGGTGGTGCACCTATTCAAAGATCAATTATTAATGGTGATTTAGAAACTGGTGTTACTATTATGGAAATGGCTAAAAGATTAGATGCTGGTAAGATGTATGCTAAAAGAAGTTATAAGATTTTAGATGATGATACCAATACTAGTGTTTTTGAAAAATTATCTAATATTGGTGCTGATTTGTTAATGGAAAATATTGAAGATATTTATAATGAAGTTAATTTAGGTGTTGTGCAAGATGAAAATATGGCTACATATTCACCTAATTTAGATCCTAGTGAAGAACTGATAGACTTTAATAAAAGCGCATTTTTAGTAATGCGTCAAATTAATGGGTTAAGTAATGAACCTGGTGCTTATTTTATTTTTAATGATGTTAAAGTTAAAGTATTTAAGGCTAGTGTTGTTCAATATGAAGGTAATGAATTACCTGGAACAGTTATATCTTTAAAGAAGAAAGTTTGGATTAAGACTTTAGATAACGCTGTTTCACTTGATATTTTATTGCTTCCTGGTAAAAAAGCTTCAAAGGCTATAGATTTTGTTAATGGTCAAAAGCTTTTGAAAGAAAATGATGTTATTTAATTGTATTATTTGATATAATTAAATATTGGTGGAGGTGATATTTTGTCATTAAAAAATAAATTAAAGGATATTAAGTTATTTAATAATATGTTTGGTTTTGAAAGTGGCGTAGATATCACTAATGATAACCAGGTATTATATAGAAAAAATGTTGTTATTAAAAATATAATTTTTGTATCTAACTTGATATATACTTTAATTTTTACAATTATATCTTTTGGTGAAAAATCTAATTGGTTATTAACTATATTAATGTTTCCTGCTACATTTTTAGTTAACCATGCTTTAAAAAAGACAATAAATAAAGATCCTGATGACTACATGAGTCAAACTATAGCAATGTATCTTGCAAGTTTTTATATGTTTTTATCTTCGATTATTATTTATTTTAAATTAAAAAATGGGTCTTTAGTATTTTTACAAGAGTGTGGATATATATTGATTTATTATTCATTAGCTGTGGTTGCGTTTTATCAGAATAAGAAAATGTTAAAAGTTGTGTGTCAATGGGTTATGGTTTTAGTTACTATTTTACATTTTACTGTAACTTATAATGTTTTATTTTCTGAAGAAGCAATGGATATTAAGTTGTTTATTGAAACATTTTTATTAAGTGATGCATTTAAAGATATAATTATTAGAACTATCTTGCTTGCTGTATTTATGCTAGTTTTATATTCGTCTGTTGCGATGAGTGGATATATGCAAGAAGAAAGAAAAAAAGAATTAATTAAACGCCGTGAAGTTCAAGAAGACTTTACTAATGTAGTAACTAAAATATTTGATGTAACGCTAGATAATAGTTCTAAATCTAGTGAAGATATTCATAATATTATGGTTGTTTCTAAAATGAGTAACAAACTTGCGGTGTTGCTTGGTATGAATGAAGAAGAGGTAGCTGAAATAAGCAATTTTGCTAAAATTCATATTGAAGAAAAAGTTCAGTTTAATCCATTAGATAAATTAGATGAAGATGCTAAGTTTTTGTATTTAAGAAGTCAAACTAGTTTAGGTAGTATTATTATTTCTAGGTTACAACTTGAAAGAAAATGTGAAGAAATAATTAGAGCTACTTTTGAAGGTTCAAATAATAATGATTTTATTCATAGAATGAAAAATATTCAAAATGAAATAGCTTCTCAAATTATTTTAATATGTGATTTATATGTTACAATGAGAAGCATTAAATCATATAAGAAAGCTTATAATCATAAACTTACATTCCAATATATGACTGAACAATTTAAGAGTTATTTTGATATAACAATATTTGAACGTTTTACCCGTTTTGGTGATGAATTTGAAAAAATATATGATGAAAGTTAAAAGGAGAAAAAAATGAAACATACTTATACAACAATGGGCGTATGCTCAAGACAAATTACATTTGAAATTGATGATGAAGGTAAATTACATAACGTAAGTTTTTTAGGTGGATGTAATGGTAATTTAAAGGCAATTGGACGTTTAGTTGAAGGAAAAGATGCTAAAGAGATTGCTTGCATTTTAAAAGGAAATCAATGCGGTCCAAGACCTACATCTTGTGCTGACCAACTTGCAAGAGCTATTGAGGAGGTATTATAATGAGAAGATTTTTCACTTCAGAATCAGTAACAGAAGGACATCCTGATAAGATTGCAGATCAAATTTCTGATGCTGTGTTAGATGATATTTTAAAACATGACCCAAATGCTCGTGTTGCTTGTGAAACTATTTGTACAACAGGGTTAGTAATGGTTTTTGGTGAAATCACAACTAATCATTATGTTGATTTACAAAAAATTGTTCGTGAACAAGTTACACGTATTGGTTATACTCGTGGTAAATTTGGCTTTGATGCTGATAATTTAGCTGTTTTATCTGCAATTGACCCTCAATCTGGTGATATTGCTATGGGTGTTGATGAATCAGATGATCATGAACAAGGTGCTGGTGACCAAGGTATTATGTTTGGTTATGCATGTGATGAAACAGAAGAATATATGCCACTTGCTATTACACTTGCTCATAAATTAGTTAAGAAATTAACTGATGTTAGAAAAGATGGAACTTTACCATATTTACGTCCAGATGGAAAGAGTCAAGTTACTGTTGAATATGATGAATTAGGTAAGATTAAAAGAGTTGATACTGTTTTAATTTCTACTCAACATTCACCAGAAGTAGATATGGAAACTTTAAGTAAAGAAATTAAGAAATATGTTGTTGATGAAGTTGTTCCAAATTGTTTATTAGATGATGAAACTAAATTTTTATTTAACCCTACAGGAAGATTTGTTATTGGTGGTCCTCAAGGTGATTCAGGTTTAACAGGTAGAAAGATTATTGTTGATACATATGGTGGTGCTGCATGTCATGGTGGTGGTGCATTCTCTGGTAAAGACCCATCAAAAGTAGATAGAAGTGCAAGTTATATGGCAAGATATATAGCTAAAAATATTGTTGCTGCAGGATTATGTAGTAAATGTCAAATTCAATTATCTTATGCTATAGGTGTTGCAGAACCAACTTCAGTTTTAGTTGATACTTTTGGTACAGCTAAGATTAGTGAAGAAGCTATTTCTGATTGTGTTAGAAAATTATTCCCACTTACACCTAAGGGAATTATTCGTCATTTAGATTTAAAACGTCCTATTTATTTACAAACTGCAGCTTATGGTCATTTTGGTCGAAATGATTTAGATTTACCATGGGAAAATTTAGATAAAGTTGAAGAATTGAAAGATTTATTGTTGAAATAACAATATTATAAGTTTATAATAAAGTTGAAAAGAAATTAGGAGGAAAAATTTATGGATGGTGGAATGATTGCTTTAATTGTTGTTGCAATTATTGTGTTTATTTTAATTTGTATTGTTGGATGGTATATTTCAACAAGAAATAAATTTATTAGAATGGAACAAGATGTTGAAAGTTCTGAATCTCGTATTGATGTTTATCTAACAAAGAGATTTGATTTATTAACTAAGATGTTATCTACAACAAAAGGATATATGAAGCATGAAAGTGAAACATTAATTGGTGTTACTCAAATGCGTAATCCTGGTGCTGGTGCTAGTTTAAAAGAAAAACAAGAATTTAATGATCAAATGTCTTCAGTTTCTAAACAATTAAATGTTGTTATGGAAAAATATCCTGAATTAAAGGCTGATAAGATGTTTAATAATTTACAAGCATCTATTAGAGAAGTTGAAGAAAACTTACAAGCTGCAAGAAGTAATTTTAATTCAAATGTTTCTGCATTTAATAAGGCTATTTTACAATTCCCTGCATCAATTGTTGCTGGTGCTAGATTTACAAGAAAAGATTATTTTGAAGCAGAGGCTGCAAAAACACAAGATGTTGTAATGGATTTTTAAATTCAAGAGGAGATATTTTTATATCTCCTTTTAAATATTAGGAGAAGCTTATGAATGAACAACTAAAGGCTTTAGAAGCAAAAAGAAAAAAATTAAGGAAAGAATCCCTTATTTTAACAATTATTTCAGTAGTGGGTGTTATTCTTTCTTTAGGAGTATATTTATATACTGCCTTTGTAATTCCGTTAATATTGTTTTTTATTTTTATTATAATTACTGCTGGAGTAATGGGAGTTAAAAAACGAAACTTCAGAATTAATTTTAAACAAAATGTGATTATTGGTTTGATAAATCAAGAATTAGGACCTGATGCTAAATATTATAGTAATAGTGGTATTGATCTTAATGAAATTTGTAATTTAGGTGTATATCAATATCCTGATAGATGGCATTTAGAAGATCATATTATTTCATCATATAATGGAATAAATTATGAAATGTGTGATGCTCATTTTGAAGAACGCCATGTAACAAGAGATTCAAAGGGTAATAGAAGAGTTACATATGTTACATATTTTAAGGGGCGAATTATTAAAATTGATTTTAAAAGAAATATAAATTTTGCGATGAAGATTATTGAAGGTCATCCTCTTGGATTAAATGTAAGAGGTTTTAAGCAATTAGAAACAGAAGTTATTGATTTTAATAAAAAATATAATACTTATGTTACTGATTCTGAAACTGGCTATTATTTTTTAACACCTGTAATGATTATGAAATTATTAGAGATTGAAAAATTATTTAAAGGTACTATTCAATTTGTTTTAAATAGTGATTGTTTTTATGTTTTTATTAATAATAGTGGAGATTCTTTAGAATTTTCTATTAAAACGCCAATTGATGATAAATTTATTAATATAATGAAATCTCAAATTAATTTAGCAGCAGCCGTTATTAATGAATTAAAATTAGATACCGAAAAATTTAATGAAAATATTGGTTAAGAGTCTTTTAAATAAGACTCTTTTTTATTGAAAAAATTATTAAAAATATATATAATTATATTTGTATAATATATGGTTTAATGGGAGGATTTTATATGAAAAAAATAGGATTATTTGCTATAACTTTTATAAGTTTATGGTTATTTATATCGTGTGATAGTGCTAAATTAGAACCAACTGATTGGTATCTTTTACAAGAGGCTACATGTTATAATGATGGTCTTGAAGAAAGAGTAAACGAAAACGGAGAATATGAAACTAGAGTTATTCCTAAAAAGAACCATGTATTTGATTTTTCTTATACTGAGGATGCAACGTGCTATCATGATGGATTTGATGTTTATAATTGTAGATTTTGTAATGAGGAAAAAAGAGAAAGAATTCCTATGAAAAAACATAATTATACTTCAAGAGTGATCGTTGATGCAACTTGTTATAGTAGCGGTATTTTACTATATGAGTGTTCAAATTGCGGAGATTCATATGAAGAAGAAATTAAATGTATTGAACATGATTATGTAGTTATGCAAGAAGTAGATTCAATATGTAATTCTGTTGGATATGTTTTATATAGATGTAGTATGTGTAATAATGAATATACTGAATATAAACCAGAGGTATTTCATAATTATGAAATAATTGATAGAGTTGAACCAAATTGTGGTGTACCAGGATTTATACAATATGAATGTAGTATTTGTCATGATCAATATGGTGAAGAATTTGGAATGCCAACTATGAATCATAATTATGAAATTGTAGGTGAATGTAATCCAGAATGTGGTGGATACTGTGATGCTTTTTATGTGTGCAATGTTTGTGGAAGTGGTTACACAGATATAGTGTATTCAGCATATGATGTGCATGAATTTGATGAGTTTGATAAGTGTGTTAGATGCAATGCTGGTATTTTTGAATTTGAATATGATCAATATGCATATATCTCTAATATTTATGCATACGATAAAGAAGAAATAACGATTCCTAAATATACAGATGATGGTATTTTGATTAATGGGGTTAGAAATATTGATTGGTCAAAATATCCAAATCTAAAACGAATTAATTTTAATGGTATGCCATTTGATTTTTTAAGTAATTATTCGAATATTGATTCACTAGATAGTATTAATATTAATTATAGTCTTGATGAGTGGAAGAGATTTAATTTTAATTATGATTATAATAATCCTTTAATCAATAATGTTAAGCTATATGTTAATAATCAAGAATTATCTTATTTGAGAATTGAAAATGATATTACAGGGTTTAATTCATTTGAAGGTATAGTAATTGATAATGTAGAGCTAATAAGAAATGATTATCCTTTAAGTTTTGCTAATGCTGTTATTGAGTATTTATATACTACTAATATTTCACCTTTTAAAAATTCTATAGTTAAAACAATATGTGCTGATTATGAAAACTTAGAATTATCATTATTACCTAATAAGACATTAGAATGTTTACAAATAGGATATAATGTAAAGAATATTACGAATAATAGTTATGGAATTAATGATCCAGAAAATGAATTTAAAGCAGATGCTGATTTCTTATTTGAGGAACAATTATATTCACTTAATAAAAGTTGTATGATGTTAGAAAAAAATAATTTATATTTTAGAGGTATATTAGTAGAAGATATAGTGGTTCCTGAAAATATCACTTATATTGGCGATGAAGCTTTTTATAATGTTAGATCTATTAAAACAGTTACAATTCATGAAAATGTTACTTATTTAGGTAATCAATCTTTTAAATGTCCAAATTTAGAAGTGTTAAATTATAATGCTATTAATTCTGATAGTAGTGGTTATGTTTTTGTTAGTGAAAATATTAAAACTGTTAATTTAGGAGCTAAGGTAGAAAAGATAGTAGCTATGTTTGAAAATGCTACTATTGAAGAAATAACATTAGGTGAAAATGTTAGAGAAACTTATGGTTTACATAAGGTTTATATTAATAATGTTTATGTTGATTCAAAATATATAGATACTTATAATTTGTTAGGTAATTTCTATTATAAAAAAGCTATCATTAATGAAAATATTTCTATTATTGAAAATTCTAATCTTATAAGATATAAACCAGATAATTATGAAGATGAGATTAATGATGATTATTATGAAATAGTTATTTTAAATGAAAATGCTAAATTAGCTACAAATTATATGGTGTATACTTCTACAATGATAAGTTTAACTGCTCCTGTAGATATTTTAAATTTATTAGGTGATGTTAATTATTATAAAAATATTACAGCTACTGGTAGTGGAAACCTATATTTGAGAGGATTAGTAACTGATACTTTAAATATTGTTGGTGATGTATTTAGTTTAGAAATCCAAAATTCTTATTGGATTAATACTGATTATAGATATGTGATTAATTTAAAAAATGGTACAAAGTTTAATAATAAATTTAAATTCTGTTCAATGATTAATTTTAATGATTTAGATGCACTATTTAATTCGGATTTTAGTATTGTTACATTATCTGATATGAATCTTGATGTTGTAGTTAATAATAAGAAAGCTGTTGATATAGTTGTTCCTGATAATATTAATCACATTCCTGAAAATATGTTTAAAAATACTGATATTAAATCAATTGATTTAAATAATGTTACTAGTATAGGTACAAATGCATTTAATGAATGTTCTTATTTAGAAAGTGTTATTGGAAATAATGTTGTAGAAGTAGATAGATTTGCATTTTATAGATGTTCTAATTTAAAGAATTTAAACTTATTAAAACTTGAAAATATAGCTGAATCTGCTTTTGCTGAAAGTGGAATAGAAAATTTCTATTTTTCACCATACTTAAAAACAATAGGTATGAAAGCTTTTGAAAATTCAAAGATAAGAGAGTTTTATCCTCATTCTGATATTGATATTGCTGATTACGCATTTATGAATACGTCTAATTTAAGTTCTGTTGATTTTAATGTGTTTGGTGGTAAGTTAGGTTTTGAGGTTTTTGCAGATTCTAATGTAGAGTATTTGTATATTTCTGATAATTTAGATTATCATACTGCTAGTTTTTCTAGAATGTATTTTGTTAAAGAATATAATCTTGATAAATATTCTTATGATACAATTAATACTACTGTATATTCTAAAGTAATAATTAGAGGCGGAGATATAACTGAGCCTATAATGAATAATTTTATTAAAGAATTGATTATTAAAAATGGTGTTACAAGCATAGAACAATATACAATTGCTTCAAATGGTGTAATTAAAGTAACTATTGAAGATGGTGTAACTAATATTAATCCAGATTGTATTAGTAGTAATTTATTTAAATTAGTTGAGGTAGTTAATCTAACTAATTATGGAATTAATAATAGAGAAGGTGTTTCTTTTATTAATGATGTTAATGATTCAAAAATTATTAATGATAATGGATATATTATTTATGGTGATGGTGACATTAAGTATATAGTTGATTATGTATATAATTCTACTTGTTTAGATTTTAATCATATTAGTAATGAGAGTTTATATATTATTAGGAAGAATTTTAATAAGATTAATCATAATGAATATATTGGTTTTACTGATATTGTTTTAAGTGATAATATTGTTGAGATTGAAAAAAATACTTTTGCAAATGCTAATTTATCTGAACTTTATATTCCTTCTTCAGTTAGAAATATTTCATCAGAGGCTTTTTATAACAATCCATATGTGTCACTTTTAGTTGATCCATTAAGCGAATATTATTATAGTTTAGATAATAACATTATTGAAAAAGATACTAAAAAATTAATTGTTGGTATTAATGGTATTGTTCCAACTGATATTTTAGAAATTGGTGATTATGCTTTTTATGGTTCTAATATTGAATATTTATTTATTGAAAGTAATATAACAAGTATTGGACATTCAATTATTGATAAATGTACTAATATTAAGGAAGTGTATCTAAACTCATTAGCACTTGTTCAAAGCGATTATGTTGGATATATTAATATTAAACAAGGTGATGTTTTAGTTACTATTGGCAAAGATGTTGCTTGGATTCCTACTAGGGTTTTTAATGGTAGTGACGGAATAAAAGAAGTTATAATTCAGTGTAGTAATCTTTCAAGCGGTAGATTTGCATTTGAAGGATGTAATAACTTGGAAAAAGTTACTTTTGAAAATGAATTTAATTGGATTCCTGATGGTATGTTTAGTCAGTGTACAAATTTAAAAGAAGTTGTAAATACATATCCATTTGAGATTATAGGTAATAATGCTTTTTATAATTGTTATAGTTTAGAAAGTGTGGATTTTATTAATAATACTGATACTATTTATTTAGAGGCATTTTATAATGCTGGTAGTAGTGAAATTTCAAATTTAGATTTAACAAGTATTAATAGAATTGGTAAAAATGCTTTTTATGGATTTTCTAATTCGTCAATTGATACAGTAATTATTGATTCTATTGTTGAAAAAGGTTTTGATTATACATATAATGCAAAATTTTATAAAGCTATTAGTAATTTAAATGAAGTGTTTGGTAAGAATACTATAATAAATAATGTTGTTTACACAGGTGAAACATTAACAGATGGTTTATTTGCTAACTCAGAAAATATTTATAGTATTGATATAGTTAATGCTGTAACAGTTGGTGATTATGTATTTAAAAATTGTATCAATTTAACTGAGATTCACCTACCAAAGACTGTTTCTTCTTTAGGAAAGTATATTTTTAGTGGTTGTAGTAATCTAGAGAAAATAACTTTACCTTTTATTGGCAGCTTAAATTATACTAATGTTAATCCTATTGATATGTTATGTGGGGAATACTTTAAAGAAGTAGAAAGTAACGCAAATAAAGAAGAGGGATTTATAAAAATACATCAATATTATGAAAATTTATTAGAAAGTAAGAAATTCTATCAAATTCCGATATCACTAAAAGAAATTACAGTTTTGGGTGGTAGATTAGGTTATGGTACTTTTATGAATTTTAGTTTAGTAGAAAATATTTCTATTGAAGGTACTGATTTAGATGAAATTAAAACTTATTCATTCGAAAACTGTACTAGTTTAAAAGAATTATATTTATCACCTGTATATGAAAAAATATCAGGTGGTGCGTTTGAACACTGTGAAAGTTTAACTTCATATAATCTTCCAAATTCTGTAAGTGTGATAGAAGGAAATCCATTTACTTATACTTATAGTTTAGAAAAGATAAGTGTTGACATTAATAATGAATATTATTATTCTAATAATACTGATTCTATTATTTCAAAAGATACAAATACATTAATGGTTGGATGTATGAATACTAAGATGGATTCATCAGTTATTAATTTAGGTTCTTGGGCGTTTACAGGTTGTAAGAATCTTGAAACATTCTACATAGGTTCTAATTTAAATACTATTGAATCTAGTGAAGCATTTTTTAATTGTACATCATTAGCATCGTTTATTGGTTCATCTAGTGCATATTATAATGTTGATAATCAATATTTATTAGAAAGAACATATGATGGTAAAATTCTTTTAATTAGAGCATCTATTAATGCTAAAACGATTTGTAGTGGTGTAACATCTATTGCAAGTTATGCTTTTGAAAATGTTGTGTTTGATGATTCTACTATTACAATTATTGATAGTGTTAAGTCATTTAGTGGCGATTCTTTTATATCTTGTTCATATTCATATGTTGTAATTGAGAATTATACAGATACATGGTATCGAGTTTTCAATGGAGTTGAAAAAGTTGATATATCTGATCCGAAGACTTTATCAAATATGATGCATACAAATGGCTTGATGGGTTTTACTGATAAAAGTTAATAATTAATGCTTTTTGATTAAAAATCTCTTGTGATTTAACTCAAGAGATTTTTTATTTTTTTATTTTTTTAAGTATTATTATTAATGAGGTGATAAAAATGAAGTGTTTTTCATGTAATAATAAGTTTTATGTTAGGAGAAATCTATATTCATTATTTAATACTAAAGAATACTATTTATGTGATTCTTGTTTAAAGAATAATCCTGTTGACTTGATGATTGATTATATTATGTTAGATAATGATGAGGCTATTGTTTTATCATTACTTAGGAAAAGACCTAAATTTAGTTATGATGCGTATTTGCATGAAATGAGTTATGTGATAACTAAATATATGTTAGATACAAGATATTATACTATTTTTGTTGATGAATTATATGTTACTGATATATTAGTTGAATTTTTGGATTTTTTAACTAAACAAGAAAAGAAAAAAATATTAATAATAACGTATGTAAAATTAAATTGATTATTAAAATAATGTCGAAATTTTACGAACGAATTTTCTTGATTATTAATATTGTTAAGTAGTATCATTAAGTTGTATTAAGGAGGACAAGAAGATGTTAGTAGGAAAAGTTAAGTGGTTTAATAATGAAAAAGGTTATGGATTTATAGTGAAGGAAAATTATGATGATATTTTTGTTCATTATAGTTCAATTTTGGATGATGGTTTCAAAACATTAAATGAAGGTCAACTTGTTGAATTTGATTTAGTTGTTGGTGAAAAAGGTCTTCAAGCACAAAATGTTTATAAGATATAAAAAATATTGAAAACGCTTTTTTAATATGTTATAATAAAGTTAGAAAAGGAGTGATAATATGAAGGTAGAAATTGTAGGAAAGAATGGTTTTCATCCATCTGATGCCAACAAGGATTACGCATTAAAAAAGCTTACTAAGCTAGAAGGGTTAATCCAAGATTATGAGAATGTAAACGCAAGAGTTGTTTGTAAGGTTTACAAAGCATTCCATAAGGTTGAAGTAACAATTCCAACCAAAAATATCATACTTCGTGCTGAGGTACAAGAAGTTGATGTATACGCAGCTATTGATACTGCCATTGATAAGCTTGTATCACAAATTAAACGTTATAACGATCGTATGAAGGACAAGTTAGGAAAGAAGGGTATTCGTTCTACTGAAATGAGCGTTGATTCTAGTAGAGATGAAAGAATCGTACGCGGTAAGAATGTTGATTTAGAACCTATGACTTCTGAAGAAGCTATTGACCAAATGGAATTACTAGGCCATGACTTCTTTATTTATTTAGATAAGGAAACAAGAAAAACTAATGTAGTTTATCTTCGTGATGATGGTGATTATGCTATTATCGAAACAAATGCAAAGTAAATATTAATTGATGGGACCAAATGGTCCCATTTTCATGTTATAATAGAGTTATAGACTAGGAGTTATTTATGGATATAAGTGAAAAAATTAAAAAAATAAGAAAATTAAATAATTTATCACAAGAAGCTTTTGCTGAAAGTATTGGTGTTTCTAGGCAATCTATTATTGCTTATGAAAAGGGAAAGACTATTCCTCATACTGATGTATTAGTTTTAATATGTAATAAGTATAATTTAGATTTGAATTATTTTATTGATAATGAAGTTAAAAAAGAAAATAAAACTGAGATGGTAAGTAAAGAAGATAAGAAGATATTTATTAAAAAAGTTAATTTTGATGATAAGTATTATAGAAATGAGTTTAATAAAGATTTAAAAGAATTAGGAATTAATAGAATTAGAATTTTACCTATAATTTTTCTTTTGTTAGTTATTTTCTTTTTAATTATTGATTTTTTCATAGATTATGTTGGTTGGTTTTTTATTCCTGCCTTGATTTTATTTTTTATCACTGATAATATTACTAAAAAACGCTGGTATTTAAATTATTATCAAAAAAAATATAATAGTATTAATTCTAGTGATTATACTTTAATATCACCACAATATAAGTTATTTTATAAAGAAGAAGATGGAATAAAGATTTATTTGGATGATGAACTTATTTATTATTGTCCAAATGATAAATATAGTCATTGTATGGCTATTGTTAATAAAGAACAAAGAAAAATGTTAAATGTTTATCCAGATAAAAATGATTATCTTTATGGTTTATTGATATTTAATAAAGAAAGTGGAACACCATATGTTTTAGTATTTAATTTAGTTTATAAAAAGTATAGTGAATATAAGATCTTAAATGATATTAATAAGGTGTTTTATACTAAATGTCTTAATGATGTTATTATGAAATTAAATAATAGAAAATAAGGAGAGGTCTTCCTCTCCTTATTATTTAGCGTAGATATGGACTTCGAATCATATTACTTTCATGGTGAATAACACCTACTCTGTTTCTTTCATCATGAATCAATTTTTCTAGTTCTTCCATAAATTGTTTTGGTTTTTTTATCTTTGTTATGGTAATTACTGGTGTAGAAACATCTCCAGATAGTAATTTAACATTACCAACACCACAAATTAGATTTCCAAGCGATCTACTGTATGAGATATCTTGAATTTTAAATATTTTGATTTTTTCTACTTTTTTACTTAATAATCCAGATGTGATTATTAATTCTACATCATCATATTTTCTTTCAACTTTATAAAATGTAAATCTAATTGGAAACCATAACCAACATTTTCTTCTATTTAAATTTTCCATGTGTTTTTCCTCCTTTCTATTCTAGTAAATCTTCGTACGTTATCTTAAGTATTTCTATTATTTTTTTAAGTTTATCTAATTTGGGTTTGCTTAATGATGCTTCCCATTTGTAGACTGTTTGTCTTGATACATTTAATTCGTCTGCAAACTTTTCTTGAGTAAGATTATTTAGTTTTCTATATTTAGCTATGTTTTGTCCTAAATCCATCTTAAACACCTACTTTCTATAATTATACACCACATATTTTGTTCTCACTACAAACTAGCGGTTTACATTTTGTAAAAAAAATGGCCATTTATTTTTACGTTTATATTTTAATTTGTATAATATAAAATTAATAGAATATCTTTCTTTACATCTATGTAAATAATAGTTTACATCTCTTGATAATATTATAAATAATATTAAAAATTGTATATTTTATTGTTTTTCTTGAAATGATGATTAATATATGTTATTATTATGGGTAGTTATTAAAATTTAGGAGTGAATTTAATGGGATTAAAGAAATTATTTGATTCAGGTTATAAAGAACTTAAAAGATGTGAAAAAATTGCGTTAAAGGTAGAAGCATTAGATGCTCAAATGCAAGCTTTAAGCGATGAAGAATTAAGAAATAAAACTTTTGAATTAAAAGAATTAGTAAAAAATGGTAAGTCATTAGATGATATTTTAGTTGAAGCTTACGCTGTAGCTAGAGAAGGTGCTTATCGTGTTACTGGTATGAAAGCTTACCATGTACAAATTGTTGGTGCGATTGCTATCCATGGTGGTAATATTTCAGAAATGAAAACAGGTGAAGGTAAAACTTTAACTGCTGTTATGCCTGCTTATTTAAATGCATTAAGTGGTAAGGGTGTACATATTGTTACTGTTAATGAATACTTAGCTGGTCGTGAAGCTAATGGTGAAATTGGAGAAATTTATCGTTTCTTAGGTTTAACTGTTGGTCTTAACTTAAGAGAATTAAGCAGTGAACAAAAACGTGCAGCGTATGATTGTGATATCTTATACTCTACAAATAGTGAATTAGGTTTTGACTATTTACGTGATAATATGGTTCGTAATGAAAATAATATTACTCAAGTTAAGGGGTTAAATTATGCTATTATCGATGAAGCTGACTCTATTTTAATTGATGAAGCTAGAACTCCGCTTATTATTTCAGGTGCACCTAAGAATAATTCTAGTTTATATTTAAGAGCTGATACTTTCGCTAAGAGACTAGAAGATGAGGATTATGAAATTGATATTGAATCTAGACATGTTCAGTTAACTCCTTCTGGTATGGCTAAGGCTGAAAAAGTGTTCGGTGTTGCAAATATTTATGATATTCAATATGTTGAACTTGTTCATGCTATTAATAATGCGATGAAGGCTAACTATATTTTTGCTAAAGATAAAGAATATGTTGTTCAAGACGGTGAAGTATTAATTGTTGATAGTTTTACTGGTCGTATTTTAAAGGGTCGTCAATATTCTGAAGGTCTACATCAAGCTATTGAAGCTAAGGAAAATGTTGAAATTAAGAAAGAAACTCAAACAGTTGCTACTATTACATATCAAAATTTCTTTAGAATGTATAATAAGTTATCTGGTATGACAGGTACTGCTAAAACTGAAGAAGAAGAATTTAGAAATATTTATAATATGTATGTAGTAGAAGTTCCTACTAATAGACCTGTTATTAGAGAAGATTTACCTGACTTAATTTTTGCTTCACAAAAGGCGAAATTTAAAGCTTTAGTTGAAGAAATTAAGGAACGTCATTCTAAGGGGCAACCAATCTTAGTTGGTACTGCAAATGTTGAAACTTCTGAATTGGTTTCTAATATGCTTAAAAAAGCTGGTGTTCCTCATGAAGTATTAAATGCTAAGAATCATGATAGAGAAGCTGAAATTGTTGCTAAGGCTGGTCAATTAAATTCTGTTACAATTTCAACTAATATGGCTGGTCGTGGTACCGATATTAAACTTGGTGAAGGTGTAAAAGAATTAGGTGGTTTAGCTGTATTAGGTACTGAACGTCATGAATCTCGTCGTATTGATAATCAGTTAAGAGGTCGTTCTGGACGTCAAGGAGATCCAGGATTCTCTAGATTCTATATTTCTACTGAAGACGATTTGATTCAACGTTTTGGTGGAGATACTTTTAAATCAAGATTAGATATGATTATTGATTTGATGAATAAAGAAACAGGAAATGCTGATGCTCCAATCACTTCAAAAATGGTTTCAAAGGCTGTTACTACAGCTCAAACTAGAGTTGAAGGTAATAACTTCGATTCTCGTAAGAATGTCTTAAAATATGATGATGTTATTCGCCGTCAAAGAGAAGTATTCTATGAACAACGTATGCAAATTGTTAAGGTTCAAAACCTAGAACAAGTTTTACGTAATATGTTAAAACATGCTATTGAAGATGTTGCATATTCTCATATGCGTCAAATTTCAAATAACAAGTTTGAAATTGATGATGATGCTATTGCCCAAAGCTTTAATGGTGTATATTTACCACCAAATAGTGTAGATGTTAATGTTTTAAAGACATTAGATGATCAAGCTATTATTGATCATATCTTAGAAAAAGCATGGCAATTTGTTGAAAATAATAAACAAGAAGTTGAAAGAGTTAAAGAACAATATGGTATTCAATTACCTGATAACTTATTTGAAATGTATTTAAAAGATATGATGTTACGTATTTTAGACCAATATTGGATGAAGCATATCGATGATATGCAAGGTTTAAGACAAGGTGTTGTTTTACAATCATATGCTCAAACAAATCCTCTTGAAATTTATCAACAAGAAGGTTATGCAAGATTTGAAAAATTAAATAAAAACATTCACCGTGAGATTTTAAAATATGTTACACATTCACGTTTACAAATTAGACCTAAAGAACCAGAAGATGATTCTTTAAAGGGAATTCAAACTAATGATGGAAAAGAACCACTTAAGAAAAAACCAGTTGAAAAACAAGTTAAGGTTGGACCTAATGAACCTTGTCCTTGTGGAAGTGGTAAAAAGTATAAATTCTGTCACGGATTAAAGTAGTTTTTAAGGAGATTTTTGATAATCTCCTTTTTCTTTTTTCTAATTTTATAAATTATTACTTAAAAGTTATACTTTTATTTTGCAAAAATGAAAATGCTTACGTTGACAAATAAGCGTTTTCATTTTATAATAAAGGTTGAACATTCATTATAAATATGAAAGAAAGAGGTTTTAATAAAATGAAAAAGTTTGACGTTTTAAATCGTATTGCTTCAGTTGGTGTGGTTGCTGTAGTTCGCGCTGAAAATGAAGAAAAGGCTACAAAGATTGCTGAAGCATGTATTAATGGTGGGGTTCCTGCTATTGAAATGACATTTACTGTACCTGGATGTGCAGATGTTATTAAGTCATTAAAGGCTACTTTCCCTGCTGATAAGTTAATTGTTGGTGCTGGTACTGTTTTAGATTCAGAAACTGCTCGTACTGCAATTTTAGCTGGTGCTGAATATATCGTTTCTCCTGGATTCGATTTAGAAACAGCAAAATTATGTAATAGATATCAAATCCCTTATATGCCTGGTTGTATGACTATTACTGAAATCGTTCGTGCAATGGAAGCTGGTTGTGATATTATTAAGTTATTCCCTGGTTCTTTACCTGGCCCTTCTTATGTTAAGGCTGTAAAGGGACCTCTTCCACAAGTTAATATCATGCCTACTGGTGGTGTTTCTTTAGGAAATGTTAAAGAGTGGATTAAAGCTGGTGTTGTTGCTGTTGGTACTGGTTCTGATTTAACTGGTCCTGCTAAGACTGGTGATTATGAAGGTGTTACTGAATTAGCAAAACAATGGGTTGCTGCAGTAGCAGAAGCTAGAGCTAGCAAGTAATAAAAAAGTTATAAGAGAGGGTTTTTTTATGGAAGAAAAAATTGTTACTTTTGGGGAGATAATGTTAAGATTATCTACTCCAGATTATGCTACTATTAATCAAACCCATTCATTTAATGTTAATTATGGTGGAGGTGAGGCAAACGTTGCTGTTGCTTTATCTCATATGGGACATAAAACATATTTCATGTCTAAACTTCCTCCAAACCAATTAGGTGATGGTGCAATCACTCATTTGAATAGTCATGGTGTTGATACTAGATATGTTGCTAGAGCTTCATCTACTATTGGTATTTATTTCTTAGAAACTGGTTTTGGTGGACGTCCTTCTAAGGTTATCTATAATAGAAAGCACTCTGCTATTACTCGTATTATGGAAACTGAATTTAATTGGCGTGAAATTTTTGAAGGTGCTACATGGTTCCATTTAAGTGGAATTACTTTAGCATTAGGTGAAAAGGTAAGAAAAGTTGCTATGAGAGCATGTCAAGAAGCTAAGAAATATGGAGTTAAGGTTAGTTTCGATTTTAACTATCGTTCAAAATTATGGACTGTATCTGAAGCTAGACCTGTCTATAAAGAATTTATGGAATATTTTGATGTTGTATTTGCTAGTTTCTTTGATGCTAATACTATCTTAGAGATTCCACTTGATGATAATTTTACTGGAACTACATTATCTGAAAAACGTAGAAATGTATTCCCTAAAATGATTACTAAATATAATTTAAGTTATATTTTTGGTACTGATAGAGTTGTATATTCTGCTACTGAAAATTCATTAGCTGGTTATTATTTTAGATTAGATGATGAAGAGTTAAGTTGGGAATTAACTGAACCTATTCGTTTTAATATTTATGACCGTATTGGTGGTGGTGATGCTTTTGCATCTGGTGTTATCCATGGTTTATTAAAAGATTTTGATAATCCTCGATATGCTGTTAGATATGGTCTAAATACTTCAGTTTTAAAACATACTATTTATGGAGATGCTTCAGTATTATCTTGTGAAGATATTGAAACATTTATGGCTGCAAATGGTACTGCTGAAGTAGTACGTTAGGGAGGTTTAATAATGATTGTCGGTAAATTAAGAGATTTAGCTAGATATAAAGGTATTAGTAAAAATATTGATACAGCTATTGATTATGTATTAAATAATGATTTATTAGCTTTACCTAAAGGAAAAACTATTGTTGATGGTACAAATGTTTTTATTAATCGTGATACTTATGTTGCTAATCCTTTAGAAAAATGTTTCTTTGAAAATCATGAAAATTATTTAGATTTACAAATTGTATTAAAAGGACAAGAGGTATTTGGATATACTGATATTACTAATCCAACTTTAGTTCAAACAGTACCTTATAATCCTGAAAAGGATGTTACAAAATATTCTTGTGAAGGTGGAGTTTTCTTTATTTTAGAAGAAGGCTTTGCTTTAGTATTTAAAGAAGATATCCATTTAGCTAAATGTAAAGCTAATGATGATATCGTAGAAAAGGCAGTAATTAAAATTAAAATAGAAGAATAAGAAAAGGAGAATAAAATTAATTATGGCAAAAGTTGTTACAATGGGCGAAATTATGTTAAGATTATCAACACCTGGTAATACTCGTTTCGTTCAATCTGATTCATTTGATGTTGTTTATGGTGGAGGAGAAGCAAATGTTGCTGTATCATGTGCTAATTATGGTCACGAAGCATATTTCGTAACTAAATTACCTAAACATGAAATTGGTCAATCTGCTGTTAATGCATTAAGAAAATATGGTGTTCATACTGAACATATCGCAAGAGGTGGAGACCGCGTTGGTATTTATTATTTAGAAACTGGTGCATCAATGCGTCCATCTAAGGTTATTTATGACCGTGCTAATTCTGCAATTGCTGAAGCTGATCCTACTGATTTTGATTTTGATGCAATTATGGAAGGTGCTGATTGGTTCCACTGGTCAGGAATTACTCCTGCTATTAGTGATAAGTCAGCTGAATTAACTCGTTTAGCTTGTGAAGCTGCTAAACGTCATGGTGTTACTGTTTCTGTAGACTTAAACTTCCGTAAGAAATTATGGACTTCTGAAAAAGCTATTTCTATTATGAGACCTTTAATGCAATATGTTGATGTATGTATTGGTAATGAAGAAGATGCTGAATTATGTTTAGGATTTAAACCTGATGCAGACGTTGAAGGTGGTCATACTGGTGCTGAAGGATATAAGGGAATCTTTACTCAAATGGCTAAAGAATTTGGATTCAAGTATGTTATTTCAACTTTACGTGAGTCTTTCTCTGCTACTCATAATGGTTGGAAGGCATTAATTTATAATGGTGAAGAATTCTATGAATCTAAGAGATATGATATTAATCCTATTATCGACCGTGTTGGTGGTGGTGATTCATTCTCTGGTGGTGTTATCCATGGTTTATTAACTAAACCTACTCAAGGTGAAGCATTAGAATTTGCTGTTGCTGCATCTGCGTTAAAGCATACTATTAATGGTGACTTCAACTTAGTTTCTGCTGAAGAAGTTGAATCATTAGCTGGTGGTAATGCTAACGGACGTGTTCAACGTTAATTAATTTATTGTGGTAGAAGGTGCTTTTGCACCTTTCTACTATGATTATCCTTTAGGAGGTAACTATGAAAATTGGTGTTAGAGTACACGATTTTGGTAAAAGTGATCCTAAAACTTTAGCTTTAAAAGCTAAAAATGTAGGATTTGATGGTGTACAATTAGTTTTAAATAAGGCTATTGAAGGTGAAACTGGGTTACCAGGTACTTTAAATGAGGAAAAGGTTAAAGAAATTAGTAATGCATTTATGGAACAAGGTTTAGAAATCTTTATGTTAGGTGCTTATTTTAATCCTGTTCATTCAAAAAAAGATTTAGTTGCAACAAATATTTTAAAATTTAAAGAACATCTTAAATATGAAAGATGTTTTAATGCTTATTATGTTGGTTCTGAGACTGGGTCTTTTAATGATGATAAATGGACATACAATCCATTAAATAGAACAGAAGAAGCTTTTTCTATGGTTAAAAGTATATTTGGTGAGTTAGCTTCATATGCTAAAGATGTTGATGCTAAAATAGCATTAGAAGGTGCTTTTGGACACTGTATGTATAATCCTAAAGCTTTAAAGCGTTTATTAGATGAAATTGATAATGGTACTGTATTTATTACAGTTGACCTATATAACTTTTTAGCTTTTGAAAATTATAAAAACTATAAGGAAATATTTGAAGAATGTTTATCACTTTTTAAAGGGAAAATTGTTATTTTCCATTTAAAAGATTTTATTGTTGAAAATGATTCTTTGAAACAATGTTGTATTGGAAAAGGTATTTTAGATTATGATTATATTATTAATCGTATAAAAGAAACTAATCCTGATGCATATTTGATTTTTGAAGGTTCAAAACCTGAAGATATGGAATTTAGTTATAATTTTATTAAAAGTAAATTTTAAAAGGAGTTAAAAAAATGAAATTACAAGTAAGATATGCAAATCATCCAGATGATTCTAAGCACTATACAACAGAAGAGTTAAGACGTCATTATTTAATGGAAAAAGTATTTGAAGCAGATGAAATTTTATTAGTATATTCTCATCAAGATCGTATCGTATCTGGTGGTGTTATGCCTGTTTCTAAACCTTTACCACTTGAAACTTCTGATGAATTAAGAGCAGCTTATTTCTTAGAAAGACGTGAATTAGGTATCATTAATATTGGTGGTGCTGGTAAGGTTACTTTAGATGGTGAAGTATATAATGTTAAATCTAAAGATGGTATGTATGTTGGTATGGGTGTAAAAGAAGTGGTTTTTGAATCAGTTGATAAAGAAAATCCTGCAAAATTCTATATTTCTTCTTGTCCTGCTCATAAAACATATCCAACATATTATATTGATTTTGAAAAAGCTAACCACCGTCATACTGGTGAAGCTAAGACTTTAAATAAGCGTGTTATTAATCAATATATCCATCCAGATGTATGTAAGTCTTGTCAATTAGCTATGGGTATGACTGAACTTGCTGAAGGTTCAGGTTGGAATACAATGCCTTCTCATACACATGAACGTCGTATGGAAGTATATTTCTACTTCGATATTCCAGAAAATAATGTTGTTTTCCACATGATGGGTCATCCTCAAGAAACAAGACATATCGTTATGCAAAATGATCAATTAGTTATTTCTCCAAGCTGGAGTATTCACTCTGGTATCGGTACATCTAACTATAGCTTTATTTGGGCTATGTGCGGTGAAAACCAAGAATTTGATGATATGGATCATATTAAAACAACAGATTTAAGATAAGAAAGGGAAAAAATTATGGAAATGAAAGATTTCAGATTAGATGGTAAGGTTGCTTTAGTAACTGGTGCATCTTATGGTATTGGTTTTGCTATGGCATGTGGTCTTGCAAAAGCTGGTGCTACTGTAGTATTTAATGATATTAACCAAGAATTAGTAAATAAGGGTATCGCTAATTATAAAGAAGCTGGTATTGAAGCTCATGGTTATGTATGTGACGTAACTAATGAAGATCAAGTGAATGAATTAGTTGCTCAAATTGAAAAAGAAGTAGGCGTAATTGATATTTTAATTAATAATGCTGGTATTATCAAGAGAATTCCAATGCATGAAATGACTGCTGCTCAATTCCGTCAAGTTATTGATATTGACTTAAATGGTCCATTTATTATGGCTAAAGCTGTTATTCCTGCAATGATGAAGAAAGGTCATGGCAAGATTATTAATATTTGTTCAATGATGAGTGAATTTGGTCGTGAAACAGTTTCTGCTTACGCTGCTGCTAAGGGTGGTTTAAAGATGTTAACTAGAAATATTGCATCTGAATATGGTGAATTTAATATTCAATGTAATGGTATCGGTCCTGGTTACATTGCTACACCTCAAACTGCTCCATTACGTGAAAGACAACCAGATGGTTCACGTCATCCATTCGACCAATTTATTGTTGGTAGAACACCAGCTGGTCGTTGGTTAGAAGCTGATGAATTAGCTGCACCTGCAGTATTCTTAGCATCTGATGCATCTAATGCTGTTAATGGACATATTTTATATGTTGATGGTGGTATTAGAGCTTATATTGGTAAACAACCTAAGTA
>JBGVRA010000073.1:0-19497 GCA_045127955.1 Anaeroplasmataceae bacterium | reverse complement strand
CTATAACCATTACTTTTAACATATGCAGGTTTTAATTTGCCTTCTTTATCCCAATTTCTTAAAGTTTGAGCAGTAACTCCTAATATTTGAGTTACTGTTTTAGATGAATAATATTTCATAATAAAAAAAACTCCTTAAACTATAATATATTTTCATTATATCATAGTTTTATGGAGTTTTAGAGTATTAATTATACTGTTTTAAAACCTCTATTTAAATAATCCATTAAAAATATTAGGAACAGGAGCCTTAATTGTTATTAATTCCTTAGTAATAGGATGAACAAATTCTAAACAAGAAGCATGTAGCCCTAATCTTTTTAAAGGATTTTTATTAAATCCATATTTATCATCACCAACAATCGAATGTCCTAATTCTTTCATATGAACACGAATTTGATTTTTTCTACCTGTTTCAATATTTACTTTAACCATACTATATTCATTCGATTCTTTTATAACCTTATAATTGGTTATCGCATATTCTCCACTTGGATCTTTAGTAGAATAAACTAAATTATTCTTATTTTCTTTTAAATAAGAAGTAATTCTTCCTTCTTTTTCATCTAATTTTCCTTCAACAATCGCATGATACTCTCTTGTTTTAACAAAATCATTCCAATTTAATTTCATCATTGAATGAATTCTTATATCTTTAGTAAATATTAATACACCACTAGTTTCTTTATCAATTCTATGTAAAATAAAAGGTCTTAAAGCTTTATTTTTTGATTGTAAATAATTTAAAACATAATTATAAGCAGTTTCTTTAGATTCTTTATCACTTTCAACAGATAAAAGTCCACAAGGCTTATCAATAGCAATAAAATCTTTATCTTCATAGACAATATTAAAAGTATAAAATTTTTTAGGTTCTTTCTTAATATTTCTATTATTATTTTCTTCTTTTTGAATAGGTCTTTTACTAATCTTCACTTCATCATCTTTAGCAAGCATAAAATTAAACTGAGTTATCACAGCACCATTAACTAACACCTGACGGCTTGACAAAATTGTTTTAACATTATTTCTAGAAGTATTCATTTTATTAAGTAAAAAATTTAATAACTCATCACTTCTATTAACTTTAAATAAATGAGTATATTCAATTTTACTATTATTATTATTTATATTTCTCATAAAACCACCGCTAACATTATAACATTTATATTTGAAAAATAAAACGCCTAACCAAAAAGATTAGGCAAATTTATTATTCAATATTAATTTTCTTTAAACAAGCCTTCATAGGCTTTTTTATACACTTACATTCTGCAAGCATCATACCAGCAACAACACCAATTGCTACCATCATCATGTTTTTCATATATCTCACCCAATAATATTATTAGATTAAATATCAAAAATATATTAACAAATTATTCCATAAATGAATATGGACTAATTCCATCCATATCATATTCACCTAAAGTATCAAATGGTATATCTTGATCTAAAATCTTAATTACGCTTACTTTAGATTCTACCAATCTACTTACCAAAGCGGTTTGTCTAATAGGTTCTTCTGTTGTTATAGCCTTATTTAAAGTATCAATACTACCTAATAAAATAAGTTTTTTCTTAGCACGTGTAATCCCAGTATAAATAATCTTTTTTCTAAGCATCATATAATAACTAGGTAAAATAGGCATTATGACATTATCATATTCTGACCCTTGAGATTTATGAATAGATATTGCATAAGCAAGTCTTAAATTATCTAAATCTTTAGTAGGATATGTAACAACTTTTCCATCAAAATCAATAAGTAGATAATCTTTTTCTTTTATTTTAGTTATTTCAATAACTCTACCAATATCACCATTCATTATTCCTAGTTCTGGATCATTTTTAAGTTGTAATACCTTATCTTCTTTTTTTATGATTTGATTATCCCTAACAATCATTACATCATTATCATTATACCTTTTAGAAATAGCTTCATTAATTGCATCAATCCCAGCAACACCAGCATACATAGGAATCAAGATTTGAATACCAGATTGAATATCACCATCATTTTTAAGATAAGCATCCATTATCTTAAATAACATATCTTTCATATTTTTAGCTTCACAAGGATAATAATACACTTCTTTTTTATCTGATAAAATACGATAATCAATTCTTTCATTAAAAACCATATTAGATAATTTAATTATATTAGAATCCTTTGCTTGACGCATAATTTGATGAAGTTTTACAGTATTAAAAACATTAGATTGAATTAAGTCATGAAAAACATTACCAGGCCCTACTGATGGTAACTGATTTTCATCTCCAACCAAAATCACCTGACAAGATAATGGCAATGCAGCAAATAAAGAACTTGCCAAACTAATATCAATCATTGAAGCTTCATCGATTATTGCTAAAGAATAAGATAATGGAGAGTCTTCACTAGCTGAAAAACCACCTTCATAATTATATCCCAAAGCTTTGTGAATGGTTGAAGCTTTAAAATTTGTAACTTCAGTCATACGTTTAGCAGCCCTACCAGTAGGTGCCATCATTACTACCTTCATATCTAATTCATCACAAGGGAAAACCAAATCATTAAGTATCGCATAACAATGCAAAACTCCGTTAATAATAGTTGATTTACCAGTACCTGGCCCACCTGTAATAATAGATAATTTATTTGATAATGCATTAATTAAAGCTTCACATTGTAAATCAGTATACGTAATATTTAAGTCTTGTTGAACCTTTATTAATGCTTCTTTTATTTTATTATTTGCAAAAGGTTTAAATCTAAATTCTTTACTTTTTTTAATTCTATTACTTAATCTAACTTCAGCTTTATATAGTAAATTGTCAAAATATCTATCTTCTTCTTTTACAATTTTACCATCATTAACCATATCATCTAATGCCAATTTCATGTCATCATATGAAATTATAGGATTATTTTGAAGTAATCCTAAACTAGAATTAACAAGCTGAACTTCAGTTAAAAAAGTATAACCTTGTTGATAACATACAGCATTTAATGTATATCTTAATGATTCTTTTAATCTTAAAATATCATTTTCTTTAAACCCTAATCTTAAAGCTAATTGATCTGATTTCTTAAACCCAAAACCTTCTACTTCATATATCAAAATATATGGATTTTCTTCTACTATGTTTGCAGCATCAATCCCATAAACTTCATATAATCTATAAACCATCGTATTAGATAATCCATACCCATATAATCTAATAAAGACTTGTTCATTAGCATAGTTTTCTTTTAAAACAGTACTAATAACTTCTTTTCTAGCTTTTGTCATTTGATAAACACTATCTAAGACATTATCATCTTTTAGTATCTTATCAATACAATCAAGACCTAATTCATCTACAATATTAGATGCAAGTTTAGGTCCAATTCCAAAAAATTTTTCACTAGATAAATAAGCAATTAAACCATCCTTAGTAAAACTTTGACTTTTAGCATAACTAGAAACCGAAAATTGTTTACCATATTTAGGATGGTCCTTATAATAACCTACAAATTCATAATTCAAGCCTTCCTCTAAAACAGGAAAACTACCAACAATAAGGACTTCTTTATCATCTTCAGTAATAACCTTAGCAACCTTATATAAAGAATCCTCACTCATAAATATATAATGATCAATAGTACCAATAAGTATTTCTTTATTATCCATTAATACTTTCTTCTTTCATCATTAAAATAAACCTCATCAATAATAGCACCGCCTAAACAAACCTCACCATCATAAATAACAACAGCTTGACCAGGAGTAACAGCTCTAACATTATTAGGATAATTAACCTTAATTTTATCATCACCTAAAAATTCTAATGTAACATCTTGATCTGGTTGACGATATCTAAATTTAGCAGTATATGCCTTACCTTCTATAGGTTTATATGAAATCCAATTAGGAGAGGTTGCAGTACACCAATTAGATTCTAAATAAATACTATCATGTCCTTGACCTACAATAAGTTCATTCTTTTCTAAATCTTTACCACATACAAACCAAGCATCTTGAGAATACTTGTTATTACCACCAATACCTAGTCCTTTTCTTTGACCAATAGTATAATACATTAACCCATCATGTCTACCTATTACTTCTCCAGTTGTAGTAACCATATTACCAGGTTGAGCAGGTAAATAATTTTGTAAAAATTTCTTAAAATTTCTTTCCCCAATAAAACAAATTCCTGTTGAATCTTTCTTAGTAGCAGTAGCTAAGTTATATTCATTAGCAATTGCTCTTACCTCAGGTTTAGTTAAATGACCAATAGGAAATAAAGATTTTCTTAATTGACGTTGATTAATCATACACAAAAAATAAGTTTGATCTTTATTACTATCTACACCTCTAAGCAAATAACTCTTATCTTCATCATGTCTTACCCTAGCATAATGCCCCATAGCAATATATTCAGCACCAAGTTCATCAGCTCTTTTTAAAAACGCATTAAACTTAATATATTTATTACACATAATATCAGGATTAGGAGTTCTACCATGACGATATTCATCTAAAAAATATGAAAACACAGTATCCCAATACTCTTCAATAAAATCGACTCTATGAAGAGTAATTCCAAGGGCATCCGCAACCATTTTAGCATCTTGAAAATCTTTTTCTTGAGGACAAACATCATCATCTAAATCAGGATTTCCCAATATATCATTGTTAGTAGCAGAATCCCAGTTACGCATAAACATAGCTTCCACGTCATAACCTTCACTTTTTAACACTTGTAAAGCAACAGATGAATCAACTCCACCTGATAAACCTAAAATTACTTTCTTCATAAACATCACCAAAATATATTTTATCACATATATCAATAATAATCTAGAAATTATATTTAATTTCTATTATAATAGATATGAAAAAGGATTGGTGATATTTATGGCAATAGAAAATAAACCAAATGAAGAAAATCTACATACTTATGATAATGGCTTTCACCCTAAAGAAGTTATTTTAGATGAAAACTATAAATTTTATAATAGAAATTTCTTTTTTAGATTATGGTCTAAAATAGTTATTTATTTCACAAGAGCTTGGTTAATCTTCCCAAGAATGTTTATGGGCGTAAAAATAAAGGGGCGTAAAAATAAAAGAAAAGTTGATGGAGCAATTATGGTTGCAAACCATATTCACCCACTTGATGCCTTCTTTTTAGCAGGTTCACTATACTTTAAAAAAGTATATGTTACAATGCTTCAAAGTAATTTAGGATTTGGACTATTTTCAAGATATCTTAGAATAGTAGCCTGTGTACCTATTCCAACTGATCGTAGATTACTTAGAAAATTCAATAATGAAACAGCTGAAATCTTACAAAAACACTGCAATGTATTGTTTTTTGCTGAAGCGGCACTAAACCCCTATTGCGATCACATTAGACCATTTCTACCAGGAGCATTCCACTATGCTGTTGTAAATGATAGACCTATTATGCCTTGTTGTTTTACATTTCATAAACCAAAAGGACTATTAAAATTGTTTAGAAAAAAACCATGTATTCATGTCAATTATTTAGAACCATATTATGTGAAAAATACAGGTAATAGAAAAGAAGACATTGAAAGAACAACAGCTGAAGTTCATCAAATAATAAATGATTTCTTTGTGGCAAATAGTGATTATTATTACAAAGATGGCAAGAAAATAAATTAGAGAATCATTCGATTTTCTTTTTTTTCGCATATAAAAAGCTCAGCCTAAGCTGAGCCCATTATTTTAATATGTTACTGTAATTGACTTTAAGTAATCATTTGCTACACATGTAATAGTTGCAACACCATCAATAACTTCAATTGTAAAGCTATCTGCACTTGAATATGCTACTACACTAATTTGTGCACCTTCTAATACATTTAATTTAATAATTGTTCCTGTATTTACTTGAACCCAACCACCATTATTATCTGCAAACTTACCTGTAGTTGCATCTACTTCTAAGCCTTCATATGTTCCTACGCCACCTTGAATATTTGCACCTGTTGCTGATAAGTCTAATGTGGTATTTTCTTTAAATACATATGGATATGTTACTGTAATTGACTTTAAATAATCATTTGCTACACATGTAATAGTTGCTACACCATCAATAACTTCAATTGTAAAGCTATCTGCACTTGAATATGCTACTACACTAATTTGTGCTCCTTCTAATACATTTAATTTAATGATTGTTCCTGTATTAACTTGAACCCAACCACTTCCATTATCTGCAAACTTACCTGTAGTTGCATCTACTTCTAAGCCTTCATATGTTCCTACGCCACCTTGAATATTTGCACCTGTTGCTGATAAATCTAATGTTGTATTTTCTTTAAATACATATGGATATGTTACTGTAATTGACTTTAAGTAATCATTTGCTACACATGTAATAGTTGCTACACCATCAGCAACTTCAATTGTAAAGCTATCTGCACTTGAATATGCTACAAGTGATATAACTGCATTTTCTAATACATTAAGAGTAACTACTGTACCTGTATTTACTTGTACCCAGCCACCTCCATTATCAGAGAATTTACCATTTGTCGCATCAATTGTTAAACCTTCATATTCTCCAACTGATCCTTCAACTTTTAATCCATTTGTTGCAGATAAATCTACTGTTGTATTTTCTTTAAACACATATGGATATGTTACTGTAATTGAATAGAAATAGTTATTTGAACCACAAACAAATTCAACCAATGAATCTTCAGTCACCTTAAATGAATATGTAGTACCTGTTTGTGTACCACTAATATCAGAGCCATTTACATTTACAGAATAACTTGTATAACCAGAATAAGATGAAACAGTAATTTCAGCAAATGCTAAAACTTTGATTGAAATATTTCCTGAAATTTGAGAATTATCTCCACCATTATTTCTAACTTTAGCACCTGATTCAACAATTAATTTTGAAGTTTCCCAATTTCCAGAAGTACCAAATGTTATTTCACTAGTTTTAGAAATATAAGTAGGATCAACGCCATCTCCAACAAATTCAACCGTATAAGTAACAGAATATTCACCATACACTACTGTTGCTTGATATTCTCCAGCTTCTGTAACTTCTCTATCTAATGTAACTGTGTAACCTTCAGTTAATGTAACAACTGAGAAATCACTATAAATCGCTTTAACTACTAAACCATCATATACAAATTCTTCATCCATTGTAAATGATGTTGTTTGTCCAGAAATTTCTAATTTTGTAATCGTTGCATCATCTGGTGCTTCTTGATTAGGTTTAATAATAATTGAGAATAAATATGTTGTAGCTGTAGCTTCAAATACAACTGTAGTATCTTCTTTATAATATTGTTCAAATGTATCTGCAACAGTAGCTACACCATTTAAAGTATAATTATGATATCCAGGATATGTTGCAACAACTACTGAACTTCCTGCTGCTACATTAAATGTTAATGTTGCACCTGCATTAATTTGTGTATCTGATGTTCTTGCCTCTACCTTACCCTTTGTTGCATCAATCACAATATCACCAAATGTACCAGTCGTACCATTTAATTTTTGATCATATGTATGACTTGTACCAGTAACTGATGAATTACCATTGAAATAATAATAAGTATTCTTATCTACTTCAACTTCGCTTGATAGTGGATTCCAAGCAGATAAATATTTAACTGCACCGTTTGAAGTGCCAAAAATAACTTCAAAATTATTATAGTTTGCTGCTTCAGAAGCTGTTAATAATTTCATACCAGCTACCTCTTCAGTAATTGCACCTGCACCTGTATTATTATATTCTGTAAATTGAACAGTTAAATCAGTAGGTTTAGCATTCATAGATACATATCTTTCATTCTTAGATGCACCTGTAGACCCCTTAGTTGAAATATGAGCACCTAATTCAGAATTCATAACCATAACCGCAGCATAAGATCCCCAAGGACGACCTATAGCTGTATTACCGTTTGCCATAACATCATCTGGTGCAGTGAATTTACATCCATCAAAAATAGCACCATATGTTATATAATCTCCATCACCCTTATTACAACCCTTAAACGCTGTTAAATATCCGCCATCTGTTTTACCAACAGAAATAGAATGAATTTCACAATTTGTAAAATATGTTGTATTATTAGTACCAAAAATAAAGTCTGTTAAACCTTGAATATAAACATTTTCCATATATTGACGACCTGTAAAGAATTCAACAGTATCTTGGTAACCTAATAATCTAGAGTTTTTCATAATAAACTTATCAGATTGAACAAGTAAAGCTAATGCTCTATGTTCACCATAATTTTTACCCATTCTTTCATCAAAATGGTCTAAAGAATTAAAATAATTTGAAATAGTTAAATCTTCAATAATCACATTTGTAGCTTCTTCTCTAACGGCCACTGTTTGAGTAGAATCAGTAGTATGAATAAATCCGCCTTCATCAGCTAGACCATATAACGAATCCCATTCAATTATTGTCTTATTAGCGCCAGCACCTTTTATTGTTAAATAAGGAATAGTTATTTCAATCTTTTCATTAAAAGTACCTTCTGCTAAAATAATATTTTTTCTTGTTAAAACATCAATATTAGTTCTTGAATAATAGTCTAGTGCTTGTTGAATAGTTGTAAACATATTATATCCATCTACAACTTCACCAATAACACCTGTATATGTCATATCAACCTTAGCTTGATATTCACCTTTTTCATTAACAGCTGGTTCTGTATCAACAACATATATAGTTAATGTTGTAGTAGCTTTTAGGTTATTACTATATGTATATACAACTGTAACCTCTTGCTTACCTGCCTTATTACTATCAAATCCTTCAAAAGTAATACCAGTTTTTACAGGTAATTCTAAAACATCACCATCACTAGTTGCTCTTACCTTTACACTTAAACCAGTAGGATCAAATTCTTCGCCAATTGCATATACTTCTTTAACACTATGATTAAAATAAATACCATTACCATAAGATGTATTAGTAGGTAATTTTTCAACTGCATCATAACCTAAAATTAATTCTTCAACTTCTAAAACATTAACATCATATGTTAAAACTTCATATTCTTTATACTTAATTGTAATTGTATATACACCCGGAGTGTTACCATCAAAATTATGACTAACATTCACATCTTCAATCGCAAGTGGCACAAGCTTTCCATTGCCATAAACAGCTTGTAATGTTAAGCCAGATAAATCTAATTCTTGACCACATAAATAATTAATAGTACCAGTTCTTACAATTTCAAATCCACTTTCTTCTGCAACAACAGCTGTACATACTAATTCCATTAAATAAATATCTACAGTACCAGAATATCTAGAAATTAACCAATCACCTTCAGTAACATCAATTTCTAATTTTACGACTGGACTAGAATTATTAATGCCATCAAATTCATGCTCTACCTTATTTCCTTGAGGATCTGTAATATTAATTTTTTGAGTTTGAGCACTACTTGAACCATTTTGAACATATAAATATAACTTACCAGTTCCAGGTACACTTACATTTATTGAATTTGAATTAGCACCAATTTTAATAGATTTAGAAAATTCCTTAGTATCACTTGAATCATCTGGGTTAGTCCATACTCTAGTTCTGTTTCTAATTTCAGTAGTTGCTGAAATAACAAATCTAGAATACTCAAAGTTTTCTTCAAAAACACCTGCATCAAATTCATCTGCGGCAAAAACAAATCTAAGTTCTTCATATTCTAATTCTTGCCATTTAGCATATAAAGTTACATTTTGGGTAACCTTATCATTTTCAAAATCCCAAAGATTAGTACATGATTCTTCCTTATACCAACCAATAAACGCAAATCCCTCCAAAACAGGATCTTCAGGTTTAGAAATCAAACCATCTTTATTAACCATAAAACCAGCTACACTAGATCCACCTTGTGAATCAAACATAACTTCAAAAACACTTACTTCCCATTTAGCATATAAAGTAATCGCACTAGTAACAACATCTGTATCAAAATTCCATGCTGTAGTTAAACCATCATCTTTATACCAACCAGCAAAAGTATGACCATCTTTTTTAGGATCAGTAGGTTTACTTATCTTTTCACCTTCAATAACTTCTATAGAATCTAAAGTAGACCCACCATTAGTATTAAATGTAACAACATATTTTGTAGTTTCAACCGGTGGTGTTTCTACTGTAGGTGTTTTAGTAGGATTAGTTGGTGTTTGTGGTTGACAACTTACCAATCCTATAATTGCTGTTAAACAGCTTAAAACCAATAAAAATCTTCCCTTTTTCATATTACTCCTCCTATTTAATTTATAAATACACTACTTCTTATATATTATTTTATAATATATTTAACAATGTGTAAAGCGTTTTCACTTTAATAAATGAAAAAAATAAAACGACTTAAAAATATAAGCCGTAAATATCTAAATATGCATAAGGAAATTGATTACTTCCTTCTTTGACAAATCCAAAACTCTTATATAAATTAACTGCTCTTATATTACATTCATCAGCAGTTATTCCCATACCATCTTTACCTATTTTTTTTGCTTCTTCAATCATTGAACCAACTAAAAACTTTCCTATATGCAGGCCAGTATATCCATCATCAACCATAACACGTCCGAAACTTTGTAAATTGTCTTTTTTAAAAGTTCCCTTATCATACTCTTCTTCACTAGGTAAAAATACAGAATACGCAACAATCTTACCATTTATTTCTACAACTCTACCATGTTCTTTTTCAATATCTTCTTCTATCATGGAATCTAATGGATATCCATGTTGCCATATAGGTAATTGTTGTTTAATTATTCTCTCTTTTACTCTATTTTTCATTTGAATTATATTATCATAATCATTTATTTTTGCGATTCTATATTCCATAATAACACTCCACTTCAAAAAAGATTATATCATATTTGAAAAGAATATTATTCTTTTATTGTAAATTTTTAAAAAAAGTACTAAAATAATGTAGTTGAAAGGGTGATATTATGATTAGTTTGTTTATTATAGTTCCAACTATTATATTAATAATTTTATCAATATTATTTTTTCCTACTCTAAAATTAGGAAATATAAAATTAGGATCATATTGGGTAATAGCACTAATATCAGCTGCTTTATTAATATTATTTAAGTTTGTATCATTTGAAAATGTGATATCTTCTTTTACTGCTAACACTGCAGTAAATCCTCTTAAAATTTTGATATTATTTATCTCAATGACAATATTATCAATTTTTTTAGATGAAGTTGGTTTTTTTCAATTTATTGCAATCAAATCAACAAAATTCTTTAAAAATAGTCAAGTGAAACTTTTCTTTGGTTTTTATGTGTTAATATCATTTTTAACAGTATTTACATCAAATGATATAATCATATTAACGTTTACTCCGTTTATATGCTATTATACAAAAAACACCAAAATAAATCCTATTCCTTACTTAGTAAGTGAATTTATTGCCGCAAACACTTGGAGTATGGTGTTAATCATAGGAAATCCAACCAACATTTATTTAGCTCAAGCATTTAACATCGATTTCTTAACTTACTTTTTAAATATGATATTACCAACATTAGTAGGAGCACTAATTTCACTTGGACTATTATATTTATCTTTTAATAAAATGTTAAAAAATCCTATCCAAGCTTTTGAAGCACAAGCTCAAACTCCAAAAAAATTTCTTGTGATTGTTGGTTTAGTACATCTTATTTTAACTACTATTCTTCTAGCGATAAGTTCATACATAAATTTAGAAATGTGGTATATAACACTAGCTTTTTCATTAAGTTTATTAATATGGGCTACAATATATAATGCAGTAAAAAAATATAATACAGCCTACTTAAAAAGAACAATCTTAAGAGCACCATGGAGCTTAATCCCTTTTGTATTATCAATGTTTATAATAGTATTATCACTAAATGAACAAGGAATAACAGAAACTATTGGAAACTTTTTAAACAAGTTAGAGCCTACTTTTGCATATGGTATTAGTGGAGCACTTGCTGCTAACTTAATAAACAACATTCCGATGAGTGTTTTATATTCAAATCTACTAATTAATGCATCAACAAATTCAGTTTACGCATCAATTGCAGCTTCTAATATCGCTGCGTTCATAACACCAATAGGAGCACTAGCAGGTATTATGTGGATGAGCTTACTAAAAAGTTATGATGTAAAATTTGGATTCATTGATTTTATGAAGTATGGTTGTTTTATAGGAATACCAACTCTATTAGGAACTTTAGGTATTATATTTATACTATAATTTGGAGATGATTTTTTGAACCATAAAATATCAAGAAGTATTATCTTAGGTTTTTTCATAGGAATAGCTATAGTAGTACCAGGAGTAAGTGGTTCAACAATATCAGTATTATTTAATTTGTATGATAAAATACTATATTCAATAAGTAATCTCTTTAAAAAATTTAAAGAATCAATTCTCTTCTTATTCCCAATAATGATAGGTGTAATAATAGGTTTTATATTAGGATTAATAACATTAAAACAGCTAATTAATATCTTACCATTTTCAATCACCTCTTTATTTGCAGGACTAATGATTGGTAGTTTTCCAATCATATCAAAAGAAATAAAAAATGAAAAGATAAATATAAAAAGAATAATCTTATTAGTATTAGGATTAATTATCCCCTTAATAATTAGTATACTATCAACAAATTATTTAACCATAAAACCAATAGAAAACCTTAAAATCCATAATTATTTAATTTTTATTTTTATAGGATATTTAGTAGCCTTAACTCAAATAATTCCAGGTTTAAGTGCAACAGCATTATTAATGTCACTAGGATATTTTAAACCAATATTAGAATCTATATCAATAGAATATATAATAAATAATCCAAAAATCATTTTATTATATATATCAATTATTGTAGGCTTTATAATAGGGATGCTGACATTATCAAAATTAATAACATTTATCTTAACAAAAAGAAAAAAAGAAACCTATTTTTTAATAGTAGGTCTATCTATTAGTTCTGTTATATCACTGTTTTATAACCCAGATATATATAATGTATATATCTCTTGGATAAATGGAAATATTATAATGATTTATGATATATCAATTGGAATAATTCTATTTATCCTAGGAATAATATTATCAAAAAAACTTATAAAAAATAAAACAATAGATAATATATAAATTCTATTTCATCTATAGCATTTTTTATATTATTTTGTTATAATACACCTATAAGGAGCTGGTAATTATGACATTACTATATATCCAAATAAATACTAAAACATGCCTTATCGCTTACGAAAAGTGATAAGGCTTTATTTTTGGAAAAAAATAAGGAGAAAAGATATGAATACTAATAATAAAACTTATGAATTAATCAAATTTGAAGATGGAAATTTTTCACTCGATGTTAATGTTACTCCTAATGAAGATACTGTTTGGTTAACACAAGAACAAATGGCTATACTATATCGTAAAGCTAAGTCAACAATAAATGAACACATAAATAAAATCTTCAAATCATCTGAATTGAACATTAATGATTGTTTAAGAAAATTCGGAAAAACCGAATTTTCTACAAAACCAATATATTATTATAATTTAGATGTGATATTAGCAGTTGGCTATCGAGTAAATTCAGATAGTGGTATCTTATTTAGGCGTTGGGCTAATTCTATATTAAAACAATATCTTATGAAAGGTCATGTTATTAATGAAAATAGATGTATTGCTCATAGCGATAATCTTATTAAAATGAATAATGATATTAATAATATTAATAATAGATTATCACTTGTAGAAAATAAATTAGATACTATTACTTCTATTGATATCTTTAAAGATAAAATATTTTATAATGGTGATATGTATGAAGGTTATTCTTTTATTAAAGACTTATTTAATAAAGCTATTAAAAGAATAATCATAATAGATGCTTATTTAGATTATTCTGTGTTAGAAATGTTAATAGATATAAATATTCCTATAACCATTTATATTTATCCATCTAGTCCTATAACTTTAAGAGAATTATCTATATTTGAAAAAAATCATGATTTAACAATTATCAGAACCAATAAATATCATGATAGATTTATTATCATAGATGATGAATTATATAATATTGGTTCTTCTATTAAAGATATTGGTAGAAAGATAAGTCATATATCTAGATTAGAAAGTATTGATATTAATGAATTATTAAATAGTTATATTTAATTTATATATATATTATTTTAAAGAAAAAGTATCACATCAATGTTTGATATGATACTTTTTCTAATTATTTAATTACTGATAGATAACATTTTAAAAATTCTAATTGCTCATTGTAATCTCTAATGATAGATTCCTTAGGATCACCCATATCTTCAAATTGATCTTCTTTATCATAACTTAATATATAAAGTTTAGATTCAATATGAACAATAGTCATTATATTATCATATTTCTTTTCTAACTCAATTAAATTTAAAATCCTACTAGGTGTAAATATCTTATGTGCTTCATGAGTATCAGAAACATACAAATTAAATTTAGAATTAAAATCTATTGATTCTAAATCTAAAAAGGTATAACCATCAGGTGTTCTTTTCCATTTTTCTTCTTTTAAAATATAATTACAATAATTATTACCAATAAAAACTTCATAAACTTTCCCTTTAAAATCTGTAACAGTAGTTGAAGATTTCCCATTAGATTGAGTATGAGTTGCGTGAAGATCCATAGATCTATACTTAATACTATCAATTTCATCATCTATAACATCTGTAAAACGATAAGTTGTTGCAGATTGAATTAATTTATAATGTTGAATAAATTTCTTATATTCATAACCATCTATTTTCAAATTATAAGATATATTAGGATTTATCTCTTTTAAAACTATAGGTACAAATTCTTCTTTAAACGGTTTTTTAACCATTTGATTATATAATAAAACTAATATAATAACAGAAAATGGAATAGAAAATATTAACAGAGGAAACAATTCATATGTATTCATAGATGAAACCACAAGCATAAATATAAATTCCAAAATGATAACAACACTTAATACAATATAATATTTTCTTTTTAATTCTTTTAACTTCTCCATAAATAACTCCCTAACTTGGTAAAACTTGATTTACTAAGTTATCTTCTATTTCAATAAATTTCTTTGTGGTCATTAGTATGCCATTATATTCAACTAAATCAGTTGATATAAAACCATCTTTAGTATTAATGATAAGTAAATGATTATAAACAGATTGAATACCACCATAAGGTAGTGATTGTAAAGTAATAGGCCCATCATATATTTTCGGATTAAACAAAACTAATTTTTTGCCATTATACATAGTTTCTAATCTACTATTAGAAAAATCTATTGACTCACCAAAATTAACCATCATATCACCTCACATATATTATATACCAAAAAAAATAAAATCCCTACAAAAATGTAGGGAAAGTTATTATATTTTAATAGTTCTTAACACCGATTTCGAAATAAGCTTGTGGATGTGCACATACAGGACATAATTCAGGAGCACTTTCACTTACCATGATATGACCACAGTTTCTACACTTCCAAACGTGTAAACCAGTCTTCTTAGTAAATACTTCATTATTTACAATATTGCTTGCTAAAGCATTATATCTTTCTTCGTGATGTCTTTCAATTTCAGCAACACCTCTAAATTTTTCAGCAAGTTCATGGAATCCTTCTTCATCTGCAACTTTAGCAAATTCAGCATACATATCAGTCCATTCATAGTTTTCGCCTTCTGCAGCTGCTTTTAAGTTTTCTAAAGTATTACCAATTCCGCCTAATTCTTTAAACCATAATTTAGCGTGTTCTTTTTCATTTTCTGCTGTTTCTAAAAATAATGCAGCGATTTGTTCATAACCTTCTTTTTTAGCTTTTGAAGCATAGTAAGTATATTTATTTCTAGCTTGAGATTCACCTGCAAATGCTGTCCATAAATTTTGTTCTGTTTTTGAACCTTTTAAAACTGGTTTTTCTTCAATTTTCATTAATTTATCTCCTTTTTGTTTACATTTAGGACAGATTGGATCTGCCTCATTACTTTCAAATTCTAATCCACATACTAAACATTTATATTTTGCCATAATTATTTCCTCCTATCGTATCTGACAATTATATTATATAATACTTTAAAAACTTTGTCAACACCTTATTAAGAATAATTCTCAATAAGAATGAATTTATTTCATTATATATTATAATCATTTTTTTAATTATTATAATTCCTATATACTCTTTCTATTAATGTTTCAAGATTCTGATCACCTAATCTAATAATCTGGCTATAAATCTTTTCACATTCTCTAGTTGATTTACCTTCTGTCATAATATAATATTCTTCATATGTTGATTCATAAATATTTAAAACAACTTCTGTCCACTTATATATAGAACCTAAATAAAAATTCAAATCACCCTTAACAGGTTCATACCCACAACATCTTTCAAATATCTGTTCAAAATATAAATTATACGCATAATTTATTTCATCGTATTCTTTTAAAATCATTCTAATTTCTAATTGGCTAAAATCGTAAATAGGGGTATCTAATTTTAATAATTTCTCATGAATTTCAACTAAATTTTCAATAGCTATTAATAATACCCCTGAATTTTTAATTTTGTATTTTCTTTCAAAATCAGTAACAACATTTAAATATCTACCATATCTTGTACTATCTAATTCATAAAACTTCATAATTTACCTTCTATCATATCTATACTCATCATTAGAAAAATATACTAATCCAAAATATAAAACAGGAATTGTAATAACTTCTACATATATACTCCATAAATAATAATCTAAACCAAAATCGCCTATAGGATTAGTCATAATTAATACTATTAAAATACAAATATATAAAACAATTAAAAATAAAATAGGAAATATATATTTTTCTTTACCATTAAATATTTTTTTCTTAATTAAAACATAATACATATAAAATATAGAATATATACCACTAATAAAGCTCATTATTATATTAACAATACTATTACTTAATTTAAAATATAACAAAATAGAAATAGATCCAATTAATATTCCTATAAAAATATATAATAAATCCAATTTAGAAAATTTTTTCATAATACACTCCTATGCTAATATTGATCCTATCACATAATAAATTGGCACTAATATTATTAATGAAGGACCTAAAAACACCGCAAATTCAAATACATTAATAATATTATTAATAGTAATATTTTCTTTAAACATAGCTAATCCTACACTCATAAATACGCAATAATAAATAAGCGTTGTAAGTATAGTGTTTATAACTAACTTTTTACTATCTAATTCTAATAAACAAATTAAAATAACAACATTTATAATCAATAATATTACATCTATAATATTAATAATTACCAGAATTTTAAAATCATAATCACACACATAAAAATATATAAAAGAAAATATAGACGCAATAAAACCAGTTATAAAAATACCTATAATTATCTTAACTAATACTTTATCTTTCATACAATTAAACCACACTTTCTATCAATGATTTAATTTGTCTATTACCAAGCCAAAAACATGGTATAATTTCTAATTTACCACTTTTTAAAAGTATACTTATATATTTTTTACCATTAAGTTTCTTTTTATAAATCTTTTGTAAATCTTGACCACTTATAAGTTCTATTTTAACTATTTCACTATAAAAAATATGTCTTTGGTTAGTATTATTAAACCATACATTTGAAATTATTTCTTCATTTTTTATATCAATGAAAATATCATAGTTTCTATTAACCAAATATAAAAGTATGCATAGACAAATAGTAATAGAAAAAAATAAAAATATTAATAAATCTAAATCATTATTTACATATATAATAACACCAAAAAGAAAAGCTAAAAACAAAAATAAAACAAGCAATAAAACAAATAATACTGTTTTTTTAATTGCATAAATCTTCATAATTATTTTGAAACTCTTTCTATGAATTCTAAATAAGTTCTAGCCTTTTCAGTTAAAACTTCATAGCCAAAATAAGCTAAGATTGATCTATATAATTCTTCACCACATAAATTTAAATCATATACTAACAATTTTAATTCTTGATAAGGTATATCATAAATTTGTCTAACATAATTTATTCTTAATTCTTTAACATCAAATTCTCCAGAACTTGGCCAATATACATCATCATATAAATTATTAGTAACAACAATATTATTTTTATTAATAATATCTAAAATAATATCTAATGCTTTTTGACTAATTTTTTTAACATTAAAAGCTTCTCTTAATCTTTGTTTTAAAGTATTTAAAGTAATTGGTGCTTCAACATTAATAATATTTAATATATTATCTTCTAAATTTGCAAGTACCTCGCTATTACCCTCATACATTCCATCTAATGAAATAAATTTAAAATTTGTATACTTAACATAATCTTTAGTCCTCATAATATTCCTCCATTCCTTTCTTATTCCTATACATTAAATAAGTTAATTGTTTAGAAACTTCTTCACAATTCTTCACATATTTACATTTTATATAATAATAATAGTGCATTTTTTTCGTTCAGCGATAACAAATAAAACCACTCCTATAAATAATTATAACAAAATTAAAAAAATATAAAATATTATATTTCAAAAAATAGTAGATTTTATTATAATAAATATATAAATAGAGGTGTTATTAATGAAAAAAATATTAAAATCAATTCACCCTGATGATAATCTACACTATCAAAAAATGGGATTAAATAAAAATGAAGTAGAAATATGGGAAGATGGAATGCGTACAGATGGTTCAAAAGGAACATATGAATGGTGGTACTTTGACTCACATTATCCCGATGGAACAATTCTTGTTATCTTCTTCTTTTCTAAATCACCAATTGAAGTAAATGGTCCTATCAATCCCACTTCAACAATTGAACTAACACTTCCAGATGGAACAAAATATTCTGAAGAAGTTTATGCCAGCATTGAAGAAAGTTATTATTCAAAAGATATGTGTGATGTCAAAATAAAAGATTGTTCAATAAAAGGTGATCTTAAACATTACGATATAGTTTTTACAGGTAAAACTATGAAAGCTAAAGTATCACTAGATGGAACAATTAAAGCCTGGCGTTCTCAAACAGGTAGTATTTTCTTCGGTGATAATGAAGAGTATTACTTCGCTTGGCTTCCTGCTATCCCTGAAGGTAAGGTTATAGCTGATGTAGAATACAATAACAATAAACTACACTTAGAAGGTAGTGGCTATCACGATTATAACTGGGGCTAAATAACAGTATAAATATTTCTTCTTAATTCTACTTATTTTATTGAAAAAATACCCATTTTGTGGTATAATATAGGTACAGATAAAAAGAGTGTGAATTATAATGAAAATGGCAATTACTGAAGCTGCAAAATTTTTAGGTGTTGATATATCAACGTTAAGAAGATGTGTTAAGTATCATAACAGTCTTTTCTTCAAGATTATATGGTTCTAGAAGTCATAAGACTAAAAGAGTCATA
>JBGVRA010000072.1:0-2073 GCA_045127955.1 Anaeroplasmataceae bacterium | reverse complement strand
GTTGAATCTGTTGTACTTTTAGAATTAAAGAAATAGATATCCACAATTTAATACAATATTTAGGTAGTGTGATTTTAATTACACTATCTTTTTTCTAACCGCAAAAATATTGACTTTAAAAAGTTTTGCGGTTATAATTTTAATAGGAGCTGATAATATGATAAAAAGAGAAGCGTTGTTGAAAAAACTAATTGATCATAAAGATAAAGATATAATTAAGATAATCACTGGTATTAGAAGATGTGGAAAGTCTTATTTATTATTTAATATTTACTATAATTATTTAATTGAAAAAGGTGTTGATAAAAATCATATTATTTTGGTTAATCTTGAATCTAAGAAAAATGAGTACCTGAGAAATTCAGATTTATTATATAAATATATTGAAAGTAGTATATTAGATGATGAAAAATATTATGTGTTTATAGATGAAATACAAATGGTTGAAAATTTTGAAGATGTGGTTAATGGAATAAAAACTGACTTTAATACAGATTTATATATAACTGGATCAAATTCAAAATTGTTATCTAGTGATATTAATACTAGATTACGTGGTAGAGGTATTGAAATTAAAGTTTATCCTCTATCTTTTAAAGAGTATTACGATAATATTGGTGGAGATAAACAAATAGTATTCAATAATTATGTATTATATGGTGGGATGCCGTATATAGCCACTCTAGATAATGAATATGAGAAAGTTGAATACTTAAAAATGTTAAATGAAACAATAGGATTCAAAGATATTATTGAGAGAAATAAAATAAGAAATGAATCTTTATTTAATTCATTATTGGAATTGTTATGTTCACAAATAGGTGGAGTTGTATCACCTAATAAAATTGCAAATACATTAAAATCTAATAATTTTAAAACTGTTGATAATGAAACAATTTCTAATTATTTAAAATTTATATGTGATGGTTTTCTATTTTACAAAGCATCTAGATATGATTTAAAGGGTAAAGAATACTTGAAAACATTAAATAAATATTATGTGTGTGATTTAGGTTTAAGAAATGAGAAGATTAATTTTAGACAAGTAGAAATGACTCATATTTTAGAAAATATAGTTTTTTTAGAATTATTAAGAAGAAATTATATAGTTGATATAGGTAAAAATGATTCTCAAGAAATTGATTTTGTTGCTAGAACATATAATGATTTATATTATATACAAGTCTCATTATCAATTGAAAATCAAGATACAAGAAAACGAGAAGTGTCAGCTTTTAAAGGTTTAGATGATGGATACAAAAAAATAGTTATCACTATGGATAACAATCCTTTAATAAGATTAGATGATGGATATAAAATGATTCATGTTTTTGATTTCTTATTGAATGAAAATATACTTAAAGAAATTTAATAAACTAGAATTTATGCAGGAGAATTTAGTAATGAAAATCTATGATATATCACAAGAGGTTTTTAGTTGTGAAGTTTATCCCGGTGACCCAAAACCAGTAAAAAAGATTCTTAAATCAATGAAAAATGGTGAGAAGTATAATTTGACATCATTTAGTATGTGTGCACATAACGGCACACATATAGATGCTCCATTTCATTTTATTAAAGATGGTAAAACTGTTGATGAGATATGTTTAGATGCAGTTGTTGGAATGTCATATGTGGCAGAGCATTATGGGATTGTTACTGGTGAAGACGCAGTCAATATATTAGAAAAGGCGAAAAAACAAAACATTGAAGCATCCAAAAGAATCCTTATTAAAGGAGATGTTGAAGTTTCATTAGAAGCAGCAAAAGTATTTGCTTCTTCCGATGTTTTACTTTTGGGAAATGAGCTACAAGCAGTTGGACCACAAACTGCTCCAATGGCAGTTCATCTTGTACTATTGGGTGCCAATGTTATTTTGCTTGAAGGAATTCGTTTGTCAGAGGTGTCTGAAGGTGTTTATTTATTAAATGCTGCACCACTGAATTTATTGGGAACTGATGGCGCGCCGTGCCGTGCAATATTAATAGCTGATGAAAAATAAATTCTTATTAATTAATCACTATAGATATGAATGAAAAATAGATATGTTTTGCAGAACGTGTATAGCACGT
>JBGVRA010000071.1:0-13478 GCA_045127955.1 Anaeroplasmataceae bacterium | reverse complement strand
AAAAAATAGCGTGCATACGAAAAGCCCTCGAGGTACTTTCAACCTCCGCTGGAGTTTACGCATTCTCCATGGGCTACGGCGTATGCACGCAAAATCATCTCAGGCGCTACTCTGAGGTAGACGATTCAATTTTTACAATCTAATTATACCATTATAATAGACAAAAATCAATATAAATACAATTGATAAATATAATTTATATTTGACTAATAAATAGTTTATTTTAAGTTTTTTCTCAAATTTTTGGTATACTTTTATTGATGATTAATTTGTCTATCGTTTCTAATATATGTCCTAGATTGAAACTTGTTTTCCACCTAGGGTTTTTGTGGTTATACTTCTTTATTACTATTAAATATACAATTTCCTAAGAAATAAACAAAAGATGAAAAAATAATTTTTCATCCTAAGAGGGCTAGGCCCTCTTTTTTATTTATGATATACTCTAATTAAGGTGATTATGATGTTTGATGTGTTTTCGGGTGTGAAATCAGAAAAAGTTAAAACTGAATTTTTTAGACATATGCTTTTAGAAGCGGCATGTAATGGAAGTCATGTTTATCAAAATACATTAAACAAAATAAACAACCTACCTTGTATTAGAGAATCAGAAGGACATGTTACTATTAAAAAGATATTCATAAAATATTGGGATATATTTTATTGTGGAAATGAAAATGATATACGACCTTCAGTGAAAGATAACGTTGAGGCTATGATTCATTGTAGAGATTTTTCACAAGGTTATTTAACTTATCATTGCGAACATTGTGATAAAATTGTTAATACTGGACTATCTTGTAATTCTAGATTTTGTCCTTCATATGGTAATAGATATAGAGAAGAACGTGCTTTATCAATTTCAAAGAAGGTAATAGCCAAGCCTCATCGTCAATTTGTGTTTTCTATGGCTTATGCTCTTAGAAAATATTTTGCTGTACATGAAGATAGAGATGCACTATTAGATATATTATTTCAAGCCGTAGAATTCGCCTTTGAATCTGTAATACAAAAATCTAAGATAGCCAAAAAAGAAAATAGACAATTTGGTTATATTTTATTCTTACATACATATGGAAGATCACTTAACTGGCATCCTCATATTCATGCACTTGTATGTGAGGGTTATATGGATAATAAGAATAAATATCATAAATTTGATTACTTTCATTATGAACGTCTTAGACTTTCTTTTATGTATGAATTGCACAATTTAATGTACAATTATTTTAAAGAACATAAATCAAAAGAGGAAGCTGATGCTTTTTATGTATTAACTGAAAAACTTAAAAAGAAATACCCTAAAGGTTATTATACACATGGTCCAAAAATCAATAAGAAATATAATAATAGAGTCTCAGTTAAACAATTAACAAAATATATTGCTAGATATGCATCTCATCCTGCTATTGCTGAATCTAGAATATTAGAACTAGATGATAAAGAACATACTATCACATATTATTATGATCCACACGAAGATGATTTACTTGATGAAGATGATCCTAATAGACTAGGTAGACAATATGTCACTGAATCCGTTTTTAAATTTATGAAAAAACTTTGTAGACACATTCCTAATAAAGGATTCCATAATATTAGATACTATGGTTTTTATTCTAAACGTAGTATTAATGATACATCTTCTTTAGGTTCTCTTTATACTAAAAATGAATTAAATAAAATGAAACAAAATATTAACTGGAATAAAAAAATGAAATTAACTTACAATTACGAACCTCTTATGTGCGCTTGTGGTCATATGATGAAGTTTTGTCCTGAACTATCATATTTCCCACCACCTAAAGGTCCTAAACAATTATCCATTGATGATTATGATGAGAAGGGGGATTTATATGCCTAAACATTTTACTACAAAAAAAAGATATTTAACTTATGAAGAAAAATTAAAACAAGAAATAGAAGATTATGAATGTAATGAATTTGGTAGTGATTTCGAAATTATTTATATTTATCCTGATGGGTATAAAGAAATCACTGACGAAGAAAGTAAATTACTCGATCAAATTATAGAAGCTGAAATTGCTGGTAAATACAAAAAAGCTGAAAAGTTAAGAGCACTTCTTCCACCATCAGGACCAGAACCATATATGGACGTATACAAAACCTTAGAAAATATTCCAGAACCAGATAGAACTCATATTATTAACTTTGCTAAAACTAATGATATATTTGAAGAAAGTATAATACTCAAATGCTATAACTGTGATTATGAAGAGGAAGTTGATTATTGGATAGTAGCCGAATGTTGGGTAGATGGGCCTTATCCAATATCTTATTGTCCACATTGTAATAAACCTAAATTTATTCCAATTGATGTTTATAATAGAAAAAAATCAAAATTTGTTAATTAAATTTTTATAAATTCTGCCTAGGAAAACCTAGGCTTTTTGGTGTTGTGCATTATGTTGAAGTAATTTTTAAAATTTACTAATAAAAAAAAGATGTTCAAATCTCTGAACATCTTCTTTATTATATTTATTTACTATTCTTTTTCTAAAGCTAAAGTTCTAGTAGTTAAATCACATACTTCAGTTGGTCCATAATATTGGATAGCACCTGGATATGTATATGAAGTTTCAACAGCCCAAACATCTCTATGAGCTTCGAAATACTTAAATGGTTTACCTTCAAGTTCAACTAAAGCCTTTCTAATAACTGGCTTATCTTCACCATGTCTTCTTTCCATATTCATCATCTTAGTAATTGGCATACCACCAGCAACCCATTCTTCAGCAGGTTTAGATAAATTAGAAACCTTAGATAAGTATCCATTATATCCATATTGGATTAACATAAATGCATTATATCCTAAAGAATAACAATAGTCAGCATCGAAATTAGATGGGAATGCACATCTTCCTTCATAACCAAAGAAATGGTGTAATGCACTGAATTTACCCTTATAAGTACCATTTTTCTTTCTTTGATCTAAAACATCTTTAACTAATGCAGAGAATAATTTTTCAGATTCAATTAAAGAAACTTGAACGTTACCATGAGGGTCTCTTTCTAAGAATAATTGTTGTTGGATTGTTTGAGGTAAAATAGCAAATACAGCCATAGATTCGCTTGATAAACCTTTTTCAATAAATGAATATTTTTCACTCCAGCTTGGTAATGCATTAAATGCATCAGCCTTAGAACCAGCTAATAATTCATTAATTTCATGAATTAAAGAACCAAATTCAGGAACAAATTCAACAACACCTTCAGGAATAATAGCTACACCAAAGTTCATACCTAATGCAGCTCTCTTTTCTACAGAATCAGCAATATAATTAGCAATTTGAGATAAAGACATCTTCTTAGCAGCTACTTCCTCTGATACTAAACAAATATTAGGTTGAGTTTGTAAAGCACATTCTAAAGCAACATGTGAAGCTGAACGTCCCATAACTTTAATAAAATGCCAATATTTCTTTGCAGAATTTGCATCTCTTTGAATATTACCAATTAATTCACTATAAGTTTTAGTTGCAGTATCAAAACCAAAAGAACATTCAATATCATCGTTTTTTAAGTCACCATCGATAGTCTTAGGACAACCAATAACTTGAACACCAGTATTATGAGCAGCAAAATATTCAGCTAAAATACCAGCATTAGTATTTGAATCATCTCCACCAATAATAACAATAGCAGTAATACCATGTTTCTTACATACTTCTGCTGCAACTTCAAATTGAGCTTCAGTTTCTAACTTAGTTCTACCAGAACCAATAATATCGAAACCACCAGTATTTCTATATTGATCGATATAATCATCTTCAAAAACAATAAAATTATCTTCAATTAATCCAGCAGGACCATTTTTAAAACCTAATAATACATTTTCACTATTAGTAGCCTTTAAAGCATCATATAAACCACAAACAACATTGTGTCCACCAGGTGCTTGTCCACCAGATAAAATAACACCTACAACTTGTTTTTTGCTAGCAGATGTATTTTGACCCTTTTGGAAAGTGATTTCTTTCTTACCATAAGTATTAGGGAATAAAGCTGCAATCTTTTCTTGATCTGCAACACTTTGTGTTAACTCCCCTTCCTTAACACAAATTTCATTGATACCATTTCTTAACATTCCTGGTAACTTAGGAACATATTTATATCTTGCGATTTGAAGTGGTGATAAATTTTTCATATTTTTCTCCTTCTATATTAAAATTTTTAATAAATTTTATATCCACTAAATATATTATAACAAAATAAACAAAAAGTAAAGAGAATGAAAACACTTCACTACTTTTTAAATTTAAAATCTTGCCATTTCCCACCATTATAACGATGAATTTCTTCAGTAGTTAAAAACCATTTTTCGACACTTTCTGTTTCAGGATAAAACTCAACAAACTCACCATTATAAAAAGTATAAAATCTAGTAATATCAGTACACATACCATATGTAGGTAAACTCTTAATCGGAATAAAGAAATTAAAACTTTCGTTATCTTTAGTACCATTATAAGTTAAACCTTCATGAGTTAAAGTAATAACACCTTCACCAACAATTTCACTAGTCTTTAAATCTTTTAAATATTTATACTTAGGTAACATTCCAAGTTTAACATTTTCAACAAGTTTAAAATCAGGATCTTTAATTTGTTCTTTAACAAATTCTCTTTGCATATTAAACCATTCAGTTTGCGTATTTGGAATTAAACAAGAATCATCAAATGGTATCATATCATAAGTATCAGTGATAGTTGCGCCGTTACCACAACAACTACACTTAATCTCATTTTTTTGTCCAATCATCTTAAGTTCACTATGACATTTAGGACACCAATATAGTAATGTATGAAGATTTCTTGCGATATTTCCATCGTTTTTATAAACAATTTTTTGTTCCTTATTCCATTTATAATCGTCATGATATAATTTTTCATTCATTATATCTTCAATTTGTTCAGGTGTTAATTTAGACAGTTCATCAACAGTAAACATCTGATCAAAAGTAACTAAAACCTTCCCCTTACGATCAGCTAAATCATACTTAGGACAAGTTAAATAACCACCCTTAATAACAGAATAATAAACAGGAACATTAAAATGCTTAACAAGTTTTCCAGTCCCATTAACAACAGGTTGATTACATCAACCAATCGAATTCATTCCCTCAGGGAATAAAATAATTCTACCACCTTTTTTAATCACTCTTTTAGCTTCTTTAATAGTATAAATATCTGGAGTAAAGTTCTTCTTAGGAATAGGCTTTAAAAGCCCAAAAACCATAGCTAAATGCGATCTAAAAAACTCATTATACCCAGCAATAAAGTTATATCTACGCGGTAATAATGGAACAGCCGTAAAAATATAGTCTTGGCGTGAAGCATGATTACTAACCAAGATATAAGGTCCTTTAACTTTCTTCAAATTAACCTTATCTTCTACTTTTAAATTATATTTTTTAGTAAATATCAACTTCCAAATATTTCCTAAAATTAAATATAAAAGTAGAGGTGGTTTTTTAATTTTCTTAGAATGTAATTTTTGATCAATAGTCTTTTTCATAATTAATACCTCCCTAAAATAATGTAAAAGTTATATTGATAATCTATCTACTTTTTTAATATATCCACTTCATTTAGATAAATCCCATCAGCACCCATATTGATACAATCAATGACTTCATCATAATTTAAAGGAGTAAAAACATATATCTTTTTTCCTAAATCCTTTAAACGATATAAATTAGATCTAAGGTATCTATCAGAATAATTAGGTATAGCAATACCATATATTCTTTCATCATTAAAATGTTCAATCATAAAATCAATAGAATAATAAACTTTATAATGAGAGAAAAAATATCTATCAAATGAAGTAGTTTCTTTAACTATCTCCCACATTTCAACCGAAAAAACCTCAGGTAAAATATTTTTAGAAATATCAACATTATATATACTTTCTAATTCTTCTAATCTTTCTAACACCTTAGCATCTAAAACAGTAGAATCCATTTTAGCATCAACAACAATTGTAATATCATTATATTCAATAATAGTTTCCATCAACCATTCTTCATTTACAGGAGTAAAACCATTATCTAACCTTAATAATTTAAATTCATCATAACTATATTCATATTTATCATTATCGATATGTTCAAAAGCATGAGTACCAATTAATCTACCATCAGTAGATAGTCTTAAATCATATTCAAAAGTTCTATATCCCAAATTATAATAATATAAAAAAGTTTCTTGGGCATTCAAATATGTTAGACCATCCATACCTCCACCAGCATGTAAGATAATATCTAAATCTTCGACACTTTTTTTCATTATTTAGTTTTGTGTTATTACATGATATAAGAAAAAAACAAAAAATAAATATCCCCAATACCTTTTTCATAAAAAACCTCACCATTTATTTATATTATAATTCTTATCATATTATTTTTAAAGTAAATATTTAAAAATAGTCTATTTAGTTTCTCTTAATTTCTAGGTGAGTAGTTGAAGTTATAAAATATTAGATAGTTAAGTAAAATTATACTATTTAAATTTTGAGGTGGGAAATTCTACCATAGTTGTATCTTTTGATTCTATTGCTTTTGCCATAATATCCTCCATAAATTTCAATTTCAATCATTTCATTCTAAAGGTATCATCTTAATTACTGGTTGATATATTTGAGCGCTTGTTCCAACATAAGAAAAAGTTTCATCTTCTAGATTAAATCTGAAAATCAATGGTATTGTTCTACCAGAAGTATACATTCCAAAAAATGAATCATTATTTCCTACTTTAACAAAGAATTCACCATTATATATAAAAGCATTATTTAGAAAAACTTCTGTAGAACATAATGTTTCAACATCTGTTACAATACTATGGTTTTCTCTAAAATATTCAATAGTAAACTCGTATGTTTTATCTTTAGTAATTAGTTTTATATAATCGTCATATACTTCATAATTCAACTCTTGTTCTTCATTTGTATTATGATTCTTGTTATTTTCTGATACTTCTTTTCGGTATTCATCATAATCTTTTACTTCTAATGTTTTATAATTTATTAATATATGATTTTTATTACCATCATAATAATATACATAATCACCATATATTGGAATATATGGGTTACTACTCCATGAGTAACTTTCTAAACTTAATTCTACATCTAACTCATATTTATTTAATTTCACATCATAAACAACTATTTTATTTTCTTCTACGTATACTATACCGTTATAATCTGCTCTAGCATAACAATCTGTTTTAACATCAATACTTAATACTTTTTCATCATTACTTAAATCATACACATAACAACCATCATCATAATCAGCTACTAAATAATCATGCATTTTAATAAATGTAGTAATTCCTCTGACAGATTTTAATAAATCTAATATTTCAAATTCTTTGGTTTCTATATTAAAATAACCTACTGTATATTTTGTTTCTAAAGAAAGCGGAGTGAGATATTCTCCAGCTATATATAAATAATCATCTATTAAAACAATTTTTTCAATAAAAACTTTTCTAGAATTAATCTTTTTTTGTACTTTTAATGCTTCTTTAATGACTTCTTCAAATATATATACTTTTCCATATTCAACATAAGAATTTTTTGTTAAAATACCATATTCTACATCTCGAGGCATTTCAATAATTTTGTAATAATTGGCCTCTTCTTTCTTTATTGAACATGAAGTTAAAGATATGGTTAATATTAACATTAATAAAAATATTTTCATTATTTTCTTCATCACTTACACCACCTTTTATATTTATATAGTAACATATTTTTTTATAATTGTTACTAGAACTTTATCACTTGGCAAGAGAATATGAACTAATTGGTACGATTAATGATAATAATAATAAAATTAGCATTAAAAGAACTATAATTTTATTTATCTTGTTCAGCTATTAAGCGTTTTGTATCTTATTTATTATATATAACTTTTTCTACTTGATTACTTATAGAAAAATGAGTTTTCTTCAATTTGTCTTTATACAATAGTTTTGTTCTTCTCATATGTAAAAACAAATAATTGAAAGCCATCTTACTTTTTTCTATTTTTAATAAATAATTTACTAAATCTTTTGTATATTCAAATTAATTTCATTATATAAACACACTTTATATTATAACAAAATAAGGAATAAAAATCGATATTTTTATTCCTATCTCATATACACGCAGCCATGATTAATTACAATAAATATAAATAGATTGTATGGAAAATTATTATTCACTATTATCTAATATTTACTGGTATAACATAGTTTTCTTATAAATTATAAATTCTATGTATACTTTAAATCATATTGATTTAATTTTATTTATGTGTCTATAATTTTTGCAAATTCTAGTTATCTTGCGTATTAATTAAGCTCAACTAAGGACTTAAACGTTGCGTTATTATTTATTAACTCTTTATATGTTCCAGATTCAACGATATTACCATTTTTCATAACAATAATTTCATCAAATTTACTTAACATTTCTTCGTCTAGTCTATGAGTAATCATTATTTTTGTTGTATTATCTATTTCTAATAAATTATTAATTATAGATGCAGAAGTTTCATTATCTAAGGCACTTGTTGCTTCATCAAGTAATAATAGTTGTGATTTTTTAACCAAAGCTCTTGCGATGCTTATTCTTTGTTTTTCTCCACCACTTAAATTACATCCATTTTCACCACAACGATAATCAGGTCCTTTTTCTTCAATTAATTTAGCTAAACCTGATTTACTAATTGCTTCAGATAATAACTCTTCTTCTATATTTGAATACATTGTAATATTATTTATAATTGAATCATCAAATCTACTATTTCAATTGATAGCTAAGAGATATGAGAAAAATTCTACTATAGTAACTACTAATAAACCTTTATCTAGATGGGGTGAAATATTTGGTGATCCAGTATTAGCTAATGCCATACTGGATAGATTATTGCATCACTCTAACGTAATAAACATTGTTGGTAGATCTTACAGAACTAAAGATATCATTGAAGATGATAATTAATCTAAATTGGTAAATGTTATTTGAGCATTATTGGTAAATTCTATATTGACATTAACACCTTTATTATTTAATTATATATTAGTGTCTTTATTTCATTTTTCACTCACTTCTTCTACTCTTACTAAAGTCGTAAACGTCTCCACGTGTTTTACATATGTTTTTCCAGTTACCATCCAAATAAATCAGTAAATTTAATAAAGATATCTACCACTCGCAAGTCGAGTAGACTAGCACCTTTCAATGCTAGCCCCTCACAGAACCGAACGTGCGGCTTTCCCGCATTCGGCTCTTCATAATAACATTCACGAATATAAACTAAAATAAACCTTTGGTTTAGCTAAAGGATATGTCTTTAACATTTCTAAGAATGTGTCCCATAAGTAACTTTTCCTACTGCTTCTTCTATTAAGTACCTTAAATAATAGTTGTTTTGCTCTATGTAAATAGTTTGCAGTCATTCTACTATTTGATGATACTCCATAATATTGATAATGTCCTATAAGTTTCTTATTAAGCATTTTGATAAGTTCTTTTAATCTCATAGTTCTATTATCATAAAGCCAAATTTTCAAGTCCTTTAGCTTTTGTCTAAATTTCTTAGAATTCGTTTTAAGTTGCACTGAAAATCTTCCATCTCTAGTTTTACCACAATAAAATGTGAACCCTAGAAAATTAAATGTTTCAGGTTTACCTAATCCTTTCTTTGCTCGATTTTGTCTTGCAAATCTTCCGAATTCTATTAATCGACTTTTACTTTCTTCAAGCGATAAGCCGAACTTTGCCATTCTCAATTTTAGTACTTCATAGTATGCTTTTGCTTCCCATTCATACTGAAATCCAGTTATGAAGTCATCGGCATAAACCACTAGAAAAGTTTCACCTTTTGAGTTTGGTTTTATTACAACATTATACCATTGCACTAATACATAATGCATATAGATATTAGCTAGTAAGGGACTGATTATATTTCCTTGGGCTGTTCCCTCATCAGTTTCAAAGTATTCACCTTTGTCTAAGATTCCAGCTTTCAAATATTTGTTGATTATGTTTAATATATTTGTATCACTAATATTTAGCTTAAGCATTTCCAGTAACCAGTCGTGATTAACGTGGTCAAAGAACCCTTTAATATCGGCATCAACAATATAACTGATTTTGCCTTTATGAATAGTGTTTTGAACAAATTTGATTGCATTATGACAACCAGTATTCGGTCTAAATCCATACATATTGTCCTTAAATTTAGCTTCAAAGATTGGTTCTAATACTTTCTTTAATGCTAATTGGACAATCTTATCTTCATAAATTGAGATACCTAAAGGTCTTAGTTTTCCATTACCTTTTGGTATATATACTCTTAATGAAGGTGTTGGTTTATAACCTTTGTTCTTTAATCTTTTAACCAAATTATCAATGTTTTCCTCTAGGTTTGCTTGATACATTTGTTTAGTAACCTTATCAACACCAGTCGCTTTCTTACCATCTAATTCTTTATGACATTTAATTAAAAGTTCTTTGTTAATTAGATGATATAACGAAGTGAATTTAGTTTTAGGATTTCTTTTAATTATACTTGCTATTCTTCTTAGTTTCGTTTCCATTATTTTCTCCTATTCCTGTGCATAGATAATGTTTCTCTAAGAAGACCTTTATTATGTAAGCCCCTTTTCTCCACTGACATTACTCAGCTTCATCGATACTATGAGCTTATCCGACTGCCTATACATCATTTGGCATTCTCCTGTCGGTCGTTTGCCATACTCAATTTGAGAACGTATAGGCTCTCACCAGTTGATACAGTAATCACGATGTTAAGCATGACTGGCTCTATGACTCCGTATGGTCTTAATATATCTCGCACTAACGATATATTAAATGTTGTATTCCACGCCTATTAAAATGTCTACACCATAAGTGGTAAATTTTCGGAGCTGAATCGCCTTATAGCCCTACTTACTTGCTGTTTACGCTTTACACATTACATTACTGTAATATGCACAAAACTCGCTATCGTTGGTTTGCTAGACCTTGACGAATGGGATTTCCACCCATTAGATTACTGACCCTTATCTGGTCGCACAATAGGAATTTAGCTATTAGTTTCCAAATGCGAAAAAGGTAGGATTGCCGTCCTACCTTTTTCTTTTTAATTTTAACATCCGTCCATCGACATCTATATTATATGCTACAAATAAAATAAAATCAATACTTATAAAAAGAAACAATTTAATCGTTAAATTCTAATTTAACTGTCATTAATCACTAAATATATTATAGCATTTTATAATGAAATTTGCTATAATATACACAAAGATAGGAGTCGGTAATTATGCAATTACTATATATCCAATTTAATAACATTAATTTCCGTAAGGCATAAAGCTTTACGGAATTTTTATTTTTGAGAAAAAGGAGAATACATATTATGATTAAAGAAAAAGAAATTACAATTGTTGAAAAAGATTATTTAAATGATTTAAAACAAATCAAAGAAACTATTAGAACTAACCAAAATAAAGCCATGGTTGTTGTTAATAGTGCAATGATTCTCACATACTATGAAATAGGAACAATCATTAATGAAAGAAAAGTTTGGGGTAATAAATATATTGAAAGATTATCTAACGATTTAAAAGAATATGGGAGTGGTTATTCTTATGACAATTTAAATTATATGAGAAAATTATCAAGCGAATTTACAAAAGAGGAAATATTCGAGCAACCTGCTCGACTAATTCCATGGTTTACTCTAGTAAAAATAATGCAAAAATCCAAAAACCACAAAGAAATGTTATGGTATATAAATCAAACTCATAAAAATGGTTGGAGTAGATCTATGGTATTAAATCAATTTAAATTAAAAACTTATGAACGTAGCTTAATTGAACCTGAAACATCACCTGATATTACTACTTCTACTGAATTGACCAATGAATTATTTAAAGATACTTATGTGTTTGATTTTATTGATATTAATAATATTAAAAGTGAAAAAGAACTACAAAAAACATTATTACAAAACATAACTAAATTCTTGATTGAATTAGGTAATGGATTTTCATTTGTTTCAGAAAAATACAAATTAAAAGTTGAAGATGATTATTACGCAATAGATTTATTGTTCTATCATATACCAAGTCATTCTTATGTAGTTATTGAATTAAAAACGACGAAATTTAAACCAGAATATATTGGACAATTATTATTCTATACTAATTATATAGATGCATATGTTAAAAGTGAATTAGATTCTAATACTATAGGAATTGTTTTATGCCCTCATGCTAATGGTTTTGTATGTAAAACCACATTAATGAATACTAAGAACATAGCAATATCTAAGTATAAATTTATTAATGAATTACCAGAATATCTAGAAAGAAAGCTAAAAGAGATAAAATAATTAGAATATTATTTAAAAAACAAAATCAGCTCACAAATTGTGAGCTAATTACTATATATTTTGGTTATATCTAATTTATAAGTTGATGTCTATTTTTCAACTTTTGACAAGAGACAAACTGATTCAACGGTAACACATTTGTTACAAAAAAGATATCCACAATAGTTTTATTTTATAATATTTTATTTTGTTTAGAATATTTGAATCTAATGAAAACAATCTTTGTTTCATAAATCTTAAAAACTAAAATGTAATTGTTAATAACAGCATGTCTAATTGACTCATCTTTATTATAGTAATATCTACAATTAGGATAAGCCATTGGAAACATACAAATATTTTGAATACATTTTTTCAATGTCTTACATTAAATTAATAGCTGCTTTCTTATTACAAAGATTATTTGTAATATAATTTAATGTCTCATCAATATCATTAATAGCTAATTCTGTAAATTCATAGTTATAAATCATATTTAGCTTTTAACTCCTTTAGTGCACTTACACCATCCCTAGTTTTACCTTCTTCTACATTAGTAAGACCATTAAGTATAGCTTCATACATTTCGATTCTTTCTAACTTTTCTTCATAAGTCTTAATACTCATAACTACCATATCGCCATATCCATTTTTAGTAATAAAAATCGGTTCATTACTTTTGTTACATAAATCAGAAATTTTATTTGTATCTCTTAAGTCTTTAATTGGAATTATTTGCATAATAGCACCCTCTTTCTAACGTAATTATAGCATAATTATGAATTTTTTTTCAACAATAATATGTTATTCTTTTTGATAAAAACTAAACAAAAAAGTTAAAAAATAAGGTTAGAAAGCTAATTTTTAGCCTTCTAACCCTAATTTCATACTATTTTAACATATTTTTGTCCGTTTTTAGCTCCAACAAGGTCACTACTTCAACATGTGGGATACTTTAATAATTAACCTCAAAAAAGCTGGTCGCTATATTATAATTAACATATGACCAATTTTTATTTCATCTATTACCTAAAATAACACCTTGGTGGTTGCATAATTAACAGATGAGTATTTCATC
>JBGVRA010000070.1:0-27982 GCA_045127955.1 Anaeroplasmataceae bacterium | reverse complement strand
TAATAATTTGATAAATGTTTTGTTCTTTCATGTTTAATTCTACACGTTTCATTTTATAATCACCTCAAGAATAATTATAAAATGAATGTCGCGAAACCTCTAGAGGTTTGTCTATTCCTTTCTTTATTTTTTTCTTTTATTTATAAGGGGGACACATTCCCCCTTATAATCCCCTTTGTACATTTAGGAACTAATTATAAGTTAATCAATAAGATTTTATTAAAAGTTAATTATAGAGAAAATTCTCCTATATTTTTTTGTATTGAAATTTAAGTGATAAAGTATTATAATCACCTTATAGTATCTTGCCTGCTTAGTTCATCGGTAGAACGTAGCCATGGTAAGGCTAAAAGGCTGGTTCGATTCCGGCAGTGGGCACCAAAATGATTATTATTTAGGAGGATAAATATATGTATAATGATGATGAAATTGTTGTTTTAGAAACTGCAAATGGTGAAGAAATTGAATTTATTTTATTAGGTGAAGTAACTATTGATAAATATGATTATGTTATTTTAAAACCTGTTATTCTATTAGATGGTATGGCTGATGATGAAGCGATTGCTTTTAAAGTAAGCACTAATGCTGATGGTTCTGAATCTTTTAATGTTGTAGAAGATGAAAAATTAATGGACAAGATTTTTGATAAGTATAATGCTTTATTAGAAAAAGAATTAGCTAAATTAGGTAAGTAATATGGTTATTCATAATGAATCTATTTTGACAGCTGATGAAGCATTAGAAAGTCTTAAAAAAATATCAAAGAGAAATTATATTGCTAAATACATTTATTCTATTTTACTATTTATTCTTGGGATTTCTATTATTGTTATGTCTTTTTTTGAAGATGATATGGTTCAAAGTTTATCAATTGGTAGTGCTTTTATTATAGTTGGAGTTGGTTATATTGTTTATAATACAATTTCAATTTATAATATTCCTAAGAATTTAGCAAAAAAGAATCCTGATATCGTAGAATTTGGCATTACTAATTCTTTCACATTAAAAGAAGAAAGTTTTTCATTGGTTTGTACTGTAGGAAAAAGAAAGACTAAACATGAATTCAAATATAATCAATTATCTAAGATTATTAATGAAGATGATAAGATTTTGTTTTTGGTGAGTAGTAGTGATGTTGTTATTTGTAAGAAAGATTCCTTTAAATCAAGAAAAGAAATGGATGCTTTCTTCTATGGGTTAGCTAAACACAAGATTAAAATTAAAGACAAAACTAAAAAAAGAGATTAATCTCTTTTTTTTATTTATCATTAATGATAAAATATGATATAGGTGGTGGTATTTTGAATAGAAAAGTATATCTTTCAATTGCTTATGTAGTATGTTTAGTTTTATTATTTTCAAATTTACCATTTGCTTTAGTATTTGAAGATAAATTGTTAATTTTTATTTTTAGTTTGATTAGTGAACTTATTGCGTTAGTTATTTTTTTTCACTTAATTAAAAAAGAAAATGTTAAACATGATTTTATATCAGTATTTAATAAAAAAAATTTATTATTTATTCCCTTTTTAATTATTTGTTTTTCAAATTTTTTTGTTGTGTTATATCAAAATTCAAAGATGATTCTATATGATAATTATGAGAATTTGCTATATAATATTATTTTATGTATTCCTAATGTGATTATAGAAGAGTTATTGTTTAGATATTTAATATGTTATGAGTTTAATAAACATACAACTAAAATTAAATCAATTATTTATTCATCTTTGATTTTTGCAAGTATTCACTTATTAAATATTTCATCAATATCATCTATACCTTTTGTTTTAGTTCAAGTTGTTTATACATTTGGTATAGGGTTAGTTTTAGGTTTAATTTATTTGAAAAGTGATCATAATATAATTTACCCAATTATATTACATTTATTGTTTAACATTTTTAATGATATAATTGTTGTTAATTTTTTTAATTTTGAATGGAATATAAGTTTTTTTGTAATTAATGGTATAGTTGCTATACTCTCAATAATTTATTCATTATTTATTTATAAAGTAGGTGATAAGAATGTTTCCTAATATTTGGATATTTGATACATATTCTATATTTTTACTTATTGGTGTTATAGCTTGTTTTTACATGTTTTATTTATATGGAAAGAAGTATAATTTCAGTAGAAAATATATATATGATATTTTGTTACTTGCTTGTGTTGCAATAATGAGTGGTTTAATATTTGCATTTTTATTTCAAAAACTATTTGATATTTTAAAAGATAATAAGGTTAATTCTTTTGGATCTATGACTTTCTTTGGAGGGTTAGTAGGTGGAGTTTTAGGATTTATTGTTGGGTATTTTTTGATAATAAAAAAACATTATCCAGATAGAAATTTGGTTTTAGATATTGGAATTATTGCTCCAAGTTGTATTACAATTGCTCATGGATTTGGTAGAATTGGTTGTTTTATGGCTGGTTGTTGTTATGGAATTCATACAGATTCTATATTTGGAGTTGTTTTTCCAGGAATGACTCATCCTGTTTATCCAACACAATTATTTGAAGCTTGTTTTTTATTTATTTTAAGTGGAGTTTTATTTTATTTAGCATATAAGAAAAAATTCTTATATACTTTTAGTATATATACATTATTTTATGGAATATTTAGATTTTTAATTGAATTTATAAGAGGTGATGATAGAGGCGCATTCTTTTTATCACTTTCACCATCACAATGGTTTTCTATTTTTTCGATTGTTATTTCTTTAGTTTTGTTTTTTGTTTTTAGATTTTATTACTTAAAACAAAGTAAATATAATAGTAATTAGTAAATACTTATTGAAAAAAATTAAAATATATGTAAAATAAAGTATGTATATTATGAAAGGAATTTATATATATGTTTAAAAAAATATGTTTTTTTGTGATAGCTATTTTTTTTGTGATTGCAATTTATTATTTAAATTATCAAACTGATCAATATAATTATACTTTAAGTATTGTTAATAATGCGATAAATGAAGAAAAATATAGCGATGTTGCTAGAGTTTTTAGTGGTTTTTTTGATAGTGAATCTATTATTGAAGATGATACTGATAAATTTGATTTAAGAGTATACCCTGGTACTACTCAAGTAGATGTGGAATATTATCAAAATGATGAATCTGTTTTATATTGTGATTATGTTAAGGCTTATCATTTATATTTATTTAACAATAATTTTTCGATGTTGACATATGAATACGGTGAAGGGATAAAAACTAATTATTCAGGTATAAAATTTATTGCTGATAATGGAAATGAATATATGTATTATTTCATTGTAAATGAAGTTATTAATAGTGATTTTTATAAAGAAAAACCCTCTAAAATAGTAGAAACAATGCTTAATAATGATAGAGATTATGTTACTACACAAGAAACTTTAAACTTTATTTCAATTAATTTTACACCTGTTATGATTGGTGAAATTGAAGCTTCATTACAAGATTCAATTTCATCTATTGCAATTGTTGATAGTGAAAAAAATATTGTCGAAACCGTTAGTATATCTTTAAAATTTGATGAACCATTTTTTGATTTTAGTGATGAAATGGTTACTAAATATAGTGATTCATTAAAAGCATATAACAGTGCTAAAACTAAAGAAGAACAAGATTTAATTGTAAATGAATTTGATTTATATTATGAAGCTTGGATTAAAGCTTTTGAAGAAAATGATTATGGAAGTTATACTTTTGGTTTTTCAAAAGAAGAACTTTCTCCTAATTCTTTATATTTTTCATCTATTGATAAGTTAGTTATTTTCTTATTTATACTGGTTTTAGCATATATTTTATTATTCCATAGATACCATGTTAAAGTTTTAGTATGTAAAATTTTAGGAAAAGAACCTCCACTTGATAATAGAGTTGATGAAACTATTTCTGAAACGACTATTGAAGATGATATGATTGATGTTGATAATCCGAAGTAATACTCCACCTTACATTGAATAAATGTAAGGTTTTTTCATTTTATATAATGTATTTATAATACATTAAATGTAAGAAATGTTTACATTTTGAAAGGTATGTTTACATTGTTGAATTAATCTTGAAAAAATATTATAATTATTGTGATTTATTGTATGATGATTATAATGTTTTGATTTTGGAGTGAAATTTCTATTATATTGAATTTTTTTGTTGCATTACTCCAAAAATGTGATATAATTATAATGAAAGAAAAGAGAATATTTTATATTTATATTGTTTTTATATTTTTAATATAAATATTATTTTTTTCAATAATTAAGAAAACGTTATCAATTTATCATATATACTAAGGAGGACAAAATGTTAAAAATTAAAGTTATTAATGGTCAAGGTAATGAAATGTACATTGGTCAAGCTGCAGACAAAGTTAGTTGCATTTTTAATTTTGAATATGAAGATGGTGATTGGATTATTGTTGATTCAGACAAGAAGAATGGATTTTATAAAATTTGTTTAGAAGAAACAATGCAAGAATCAATTGTTTATGTACCGGGTAATTTCTTTACTTACTTTATTCCTAAAAAAGATAAGAGAACAAATTATTCTCCTAAATCTTTTTATGGCAACTGTCATATCATTCGTGTTGAAGAGGCTACTAAAGAGGAAATAAGTGCTAGAAGAAATTTGGCATTTAATCCTTTTGATCAACATGAGAACAATACATTCTATCCACATTCTAGTGCTAATATTGAAACTAGAGGTGAATGTGCATTTGCTAGTAGAAATGCTATTGATGGTTATTATTGGAATGACTCTCATGGTAGTTTTCCATATCAAAGTTGGGGTATTAATAGAGACCCTAAAGCAGAATTTAAAATTGATTTTGGAAGGGAGGTTAAGGTTGACGAAGTTGTTCTTACTCTTAGAGCGGATTTCCCACATGATAATTATTGGGAAAATGTTACTTTAGAATTCTCAGATGGATCTAGTGTTAAAGCTGATTTAGTTATGTCAGCTGAAAGACAATCAATTAAGTTTGAAGAAAAAGTTGTCACTAGTATTGTATTGAAGAATCTAATTAAGGCTAAGGGTGTATCAGAATTCCCTGCACTTACACAATTCGAGGCATGGGGTACTGAAATTTAAAGAAGAGGAAGTGAGAATATGGGCGATGTTAAATTAGAAAAAGTTACTAGAAAAGAATTTCTAGAACGTCCTAATTTTTCTAAAGAGGACGTAAAAAATGTTTTAGATAAAATTGTTGTAATTGTAGATAATATGTTAGAAAAATTTCATGGCGATGTTTTTCCAACAGCTAATTCATACGGTTATGAATATGGTAAAATCGGTAATTTATCATGGCATCCTGGTCAAGAAGATTATAATCATGTTTGGACAACATCTTTCTGGACAGGTATTTTGTGGTTGATGTATGAATATACACATGATGAAAAATATAAGATTGAAGCTCAATTACATACTGATTCGTTTGCTCAAAGAATTGACAATTATTATAACAAGGATGAATCTGAAGCTGGTTTAAATCATCATGATATTGGTTTCTTATATTGTATTAGTACTGTTGCTGATTATAAGATAACTGGTTCAAAGAAAGCTTTAGAAACTTCATTAAAAGCTGCTGAACTTTTAGCTAAACGTTGGATTGAAAAAGCTAAAATTTTACAAGCTTGGGGAGATATGAGTGATCCTAATCAACGAGGAAGAATGATTATTGACTGTAACTTAAATATTCCATTATTATATTTTGCTGATAAATTTGAACCTGAAAAGAATTATTATTATATGGCTTATAATCATGTTCAAACTGCAAGTAAGTATATCGTAAGAGAAGATGCTTCAACATTCCATACTTTCCATATGGATACAGAAACTGGTGAACCAAGATTTGGTTCTACTCATCAAGGTTATGCAGATAATTCTTGTTGGGCTAGAGGACAAGCTTGGGGTATTATGGGATTCCCATTATCTTATAAATATACAAAAGATTATAAATTAATTGAATTAGCTAAAAAATTGGCAAATTATTTCTTAAATAGATTGCCTAACGATTTAGTTTGTAACTGGGACTTAATTTTCTTAAATGATGATGATCAAAGAGATACATCAGCTGCTGCAGTTGCTGCTATTGGTATGTCAGAAATGTTAAAACATATTCCATTAGGTGATGACTCACGTGTTATTTATGAAAATGCTTGTTTACATATTGCTAAGTCATTAGCTGAAAATTATTTAGGTGATAATAAAGAAGGTATCTTAAAGAGTGGTGTATATCATTTCCATGGTGGTTTAGGTATTGATGAGTATACTATTTTTGGAGATTATTTCTATGTTGAATTATTAATGAGATTATATAAAGATTGGAATTCTTATTGGTAGGATTTAATTTAGGTATTATAGAACGAAGGTTCTTTAATTCAATATATAAAAAAAGAGGAGAAATAGAAAAATGAAATTAAAAAAGATTTTTTTAGGTTTAGTAGCTGCTGCTGCAACAGTTGGTCTAGCATCTACAACTATTAACGCTGCAGAAAATGGTTTAAGAGAAGATTTTAACTATTCTGCTGATGGTGTTGGCGAATTAGGTGGCTCAAACGCATATAATATTTATGCACGTTCTAAAGCACCAAATGAAGTTTGTGAATTAGTACAAGTTGATGGTAAAGACGTTTTACACTTTGGTACTACTCAATATGGTTCTAAAGTAGATGGTACTCCAACTGATGCTGTATATAAATTACAAATTAGAGATAATGCTTCTACTGGTAGCGTATTTAATATGCCTGGTAAGAGTGCTGTGATTAAGACAAGCTATAAGACAGTTAGAACTTATAGTAAATGTTTCTATTTATATTCTGCTGAAATGGGAACTATCCAAATTACAAATATTAAGGGATTAGCTGCTAATACATGGCATGATTTAACAGTTGTTATTTCTGAAGAAAATAATAAAGTTTATGCTTATGCAGATGGTTCTTTAATTCAAGAAATTGCTATTGCTAGTGGAAAAGACTGGACTGGTTCTTTAAATGAAATTGGTTTCCAAGCTGGTAAAGCAAATTTCGCATATGAAGAAGGTTTCTATATTGATTATATTGATGTTGCTGAATATACTCCTGTTACTGCAACTGTTGCTCAAACAAAAGAAGTAGAAGTTGGTTCAAATTTTGAATTAGCTCCTGAATTAAGTGGTGAAGCTGCATTACCTCAATATAATGTTGTTATTAGTGATGAAACTAAGTTAACATATTCTGAAGGTAAGTTCTGGGGACAAGCTGAAGGTGAAGTTACTGTTACTTTTGATTTTGTTGATACTTTAATTTCAGATGTTACTACAACTGTTAATGTTAAAGCTGCTGCTGCTGAAATCGTTGTTTCTGATATTTCAATTAATGAGTTATTTACTAGTGGTTTAACTTTAACTGCTGGTCAATCATTACCATTAGATAAGTTATTTACTGCATTACCTGCTGCTGCATCTAATAAAGAATTAGCTTATACAGTTACTGAAGGTGCTGATTGTGTTAATATCGCTGATGGTAAGATTACTGCTGTAAAAGCTGGTAATGTTAAATTAACTGTTGCTGCAACTGATAGTGCTGCTTATAGCGAAATTTTTGATATCGTTGTTAAAGCTGGTAACTTTGCATCATTAAATGATTATGCTTTAACTGATTCTTGGTTAGACCCTGTTGCTCCTGAAAACTTAACATACCAAGGATGGGAACCAACAGAATACACTGGTACTTATGCAAGAGTATTTACTGACATTACTGTTATCGAAGATGAATTATTTGGTAATGTAATTAAGTATGAAGGTGTTGGTTCATCTGCAAGTAATGAAGGTACTGCTACTGGTGGTGCTGCATTAGTTAAGCATATTAGTGCTTCTGAATTAAATGCTAATAAAGATTATAAGATTACTGGTTGGGCAAAAGTTGATACTACTGGTGATCAAGTTGCTCCTAAGACTAGAGTAGACGTTAAGATTTATGCATATAAATTAGTTGATGGTAAGCCTTCTTATTTAAGTGGTGCTCCATATTCTGTTCAAATGACATCATTATCTAATTTTGCTAATACTGGTTGGACATATTTTGAATTAGGTAATGTTAATTTAGATACTACAGTTTGTGATGGTTTCAAGATTGAATTAATCACATGGAATTGTCAAAACAATACAACTGCTTATATAACTAACGTTGCATTCGAAGAATTAGATACAGTTACAAACGTATCATATAATGTTACTGCTGGTGATCAAGCAATTACTAATGAAACTGTAGAATTAACTTTAGGTTCTACATTACAATTAAATGCTGTTGCTGTTCCTTCTGCATCAGTATTACCTTCTTTAACTTATACATCAAGTGATACATCAATTGTTACAGTAGATGCTAATGGTTTAATTACAGCTGTTGCTCCTGGTCAAGCAAGTGTTACTATTACTGATGGTAAGAAGAATATTACTTTAAATTTAAATATCGCAAATAAAGCTACTAATGTTGAATTAGCAAATCCTACTTTAGAATTAGAAGTTGGTGGATATGAAGAATTACCTTTAGTTGTTACTCCATCAAATTCTACATCTTTATTTACTGCAACTGTTGAAGGCGAAGGTGTTGTTGCTTCAATTGAAGCTGGTAATATTTTAGCAATTTTAGCTAATCAAGTTGGTACTTATTCAGTAGTTATTACTTCAAATGATAATGTTGAAGTTTCATTCACTTTAACAGTAGTTGTTACTGAAGTTAAAGCATCTGACTTATCTGTTAATGCTGATTCAACATCAATTTTAACTGGTGAAACATATCAAATTTTAGCAACTGTAACTCCTGCAGATAGACCTGTTACTTATGTATCAAGTGATGTGAATATTGCTACAGTAGATGCTAACGGTTTAGTTACTGCTGTTAAGGCTGGTACTGTTACTATTACAGTTACTGCTGATGAATTATCAAAGACTGTTACTATTACTATTACTGATCCTGTTGTAGTTATTCCTGCTACATCAGTTAGTGTTGATAAGGCTGAAGTTACTTTAAATGTTGAAGGTACTCATCAAATTGTTGCTACAGTTAATCCAACTGATACTACTGATACAGTTACTTATAAATCAAGTGATGCAAGTGTTGCTACAGTTGATGCCAACGGTTTAGTTACTGCAGTTAAGGCTGGTAAAGCTGTTATTACAGTTACTGCTGGTGAAAAGACTACTACTGTAACAGTTACAGTTTCTGCTCCTAAGACAGGTTGTGCTGGTAGCTTAGTTGGTGCTACTACTGCATTATCTGCATTAGCTACAGTTGTTTTCTTAGCAAAGAAAAGAAGAAAAGAAGATTAATTATACTTTAAGGAGATAAATGATGAAGAAAAAAATAGTTATTTTATCTAGTTTATTTCTTCTAATAGTTTCTCTTCTATTTGTTGGTTTTACCACTGTTGAAAATCCTAACAGTGGTAATTCTAACCCTATAAAATTATCTACATCTACAAAAAAAGATGCATTATCAATTTCTGGAGATATTTTAATGGATGTTGGTGAAGAAATTGATTTTAGTGATAAGTACAAGTTATATGTAACTGCAGCTGATAAAGATGCTTTAACATATGAAGTAGAAGATGAAGAAATAATATATTTAACTAAAAATAAAAGTAAGTTTATTGCTTTAAAAGCTGGTCAAACAAAACTTACTATTTCAAGTGATAAATATTTTACAGAATTAAATATCACAGTTAAAATTAAAAACTTCTGTGAAGAAGGTACTTTTGAAACTTTAACTGTTGGTTCTAGATGGACTCAATCTAATCAAGATATTTCAGGATGGAGATTATATACTGGTGGTGCTGCTGTTGCAAAAGAACAAATCGTAGAAATCATCAATTATGAAGAAACTTATCCTGAAGAACAAAATGAAGAAACTTATGGTAATGTAGTTCATTATTATCATACATCTTCAACTCAATATTCAAATCTTTATAAGTCATTTGATGTTGAACCAGGTCAATATTATGTTACTGCTAAGATGAAAGGTATTGATGTATTAAAAGATGCATACGTACGTGTAAATCAAGGTAATAAATATGGTTTAACTCAAACTCAAAAGATTAAATCTACTTTCGATTGGACAGAATTCCAATCTGAAGTTGTTCGTGTTGCACCAGGTGAAAAGTTAAAATTAGAAATGTATTTTGCTAATAACTCTGGTGAATTATGGTTTGATGATTTAAGAATTTATCGTGTTATTACAACTGACTATACATCATTTACTGTTAACAATGCAGTAGAAAAATTAGAAGTTGGTGGTACAGCACAAATTTCTTGTGAAACATTCCCTGAATCAATTATTGATTATCAATATTACTATGAATCTGAAGATTCAAGTATTGCTACTGTTGATAAATTAGGTAATATTAAAGCTGTTAAAAACGGTATTACAAATATTAAAGTAACAGATTCTTTATATGGTTATGAAAGAACTGTTAAAGTTATTGTTGGTATTGAAAATGGTATTTCAGCTGTTGTTAAGGGTGACTTAATTGTTGAAGTAAATGAAGATACTACTAATGTTATTGAAGTAGAAGTTTCTGGTAGTACAGATTATGTAGTTTCTAAATATACTGAAGCAGTATATGGAAATTATTATGTTATTGATAATGAAATTTATTATACACCTAAAGCTGATTATTGGACTGTAGAAAATGTATATGATACTTTCAAAGTAATTGTATTTGATTCTACTAAGGGGTATTGTGTAGTTACTGTAACTATTAAGATTAACCCTATTGATGATGAAGCAGTTGTTATTGAATATTGGCATACAACTGATAAGAATACTAACCTTGAATGGGTAGAAGAAACAAATAAGGGTAAACATAGTTCAGGTAATTTATATAATGGTGGTTATTTACAAATTGAATGTGAAGATATTGAAGCATTATATCCTCAATTCTATAAGAAAAATATGACTACTGAAGAATTAGCTGCTAAGACTACATTATACACTAAGGTATATGGTACTGCAGTAGATGGTACTTTTGAAATTACTACTGAAAAAGGTGGTAAAGTTGTAATTTTATTAGATGGTAAGGCTCAAGAAATTCATGACCGTTACTATGATAGTCAAGGTAAAATCGTTTATGGTATTTTATATAACTATCTTCCACCAAAAGATTATTATGGATATGATCATTTTGATATCGTAGTTAAGAATGGTAATGCATCTTTAACTGTTACTAATACAGTTTATGTTGCTCCTGATATGGCTGATTTCAAATTTGATCAATTAGATTTTAGTGGTGTATATTTATTAAGTAATAGCGAATGGTTAAGTGAAATTAGCCAAGGATTAGCTGCTGGTGATGAATACATTACTGAATGGGTTAATTATTATGAAGCTCAATATGCAATTCATGTTCCTGCTGGTGTACCTGCTAGTGCTAGAACTCCTATGGAACAATTAGCAATTTTATATCAAGTAACTGGTAAAAAGAAATATTTCGAAATGTGTTGGGCTGAAATGTTACCTGTTATCAGAGATGAAGAATATACAGATGGTGAAAATGACTTAGCTGCTGGTACAAGAAGACTTACTTGGGGTGAAGATAGTAATGGTTTCTTAGATGCTGCGATGGTTACTTATTCTGTTGCTTTTGCATATAATTATATTAAAGATCAATTAAATGATGCTCAAAAGAATATGGTTATGAGAGCATTATATGAAGAAGGTTTCTATTATTTTGAAAATTTAAATAATGTTAACGTATTATTACATGGTAATAACCATAACTTATTAGTTTGTGGAGACTTAGCTATCGCTGCATTATCTGCGATGAGTTTTGATGGTGAAATTACTGTTAATACAAGAGATAATGGTGTTTATTCAATTAATGTTCGTGAAATGGCTGCTGAAGTTGTTTCTACTGCATTTAAGTATTTACAAATTGGTTTAGTTCATTATGCTGAAAATGGTGGTTTCCCTGAAGGTCCTTCATATTCTATTTATGCACATAGAAATATGGTTTCTTTATTAGGTACTTTATGGAACTTATATGGAACAGATGAAAATGGAAAGATTAATTCATTTGGTTTAAGTGAAATTGAAGGTATTATGAATTATGTAAATTATCCATTATATACATCATCTCCAAATTATGAATCATTCTATTATGCAGAATCTGATTATTCTAATAACCAACCTGCATTATTATGGTATACAAGATTTGATGAAAATAATTATAATGCTGCATTATTAAGTAAACTTGCTCATGAAAAAGAACAATATAATATTCAAGCATTGTTATATTATAAACCTGGATTATTCGAAAGAGTAGATGCTAGTAAGATTCAAGAATTAGATTATTTATTAGATGAACATGAATTAGCTACATTTAGATCTGCATTTGGTGATGAAATGGCTATCTTTACAGGTTTAAAGGGTACTAATAGTGATTCTGGTGCATTTGCTCATAAGAACTTAGATAGTGGTACATTTGAATTATATGCTTTAGGTGAAAAGTTCATTGGTAACTTTGCAAATGAAACTTATAATGTTGTAGTTCCTGATGGATATTGGGATTATGATTATCAAAGATGGACATATTATAAGAAAAATGCTCAAGGTCAAAATACTTTAGTATTTAATCCTGAAAAGAATCCTGTATTAACTCAAGATCCATATGAAAAAGCAAAGATCTTTGATTTTGCTTCAAATGAATTATCAGCTATGGCTAAAATTGATTTATCTAGAGTTTATAAATCAGATGCTGTTTCAGTTATTAGAGGTTTAAAATTATTTGATAATAGAAGCACTGTTATGGTACAAGATGAATTTGTTATGAGAGATTACTCAACAGTTTATTGGAGTGCTCATACTGAAGCTAAGATTGATATTATTAATGATAAGTTAGCTAGATTAACAGTTAATGGTAAGAGCGTATATGCAATGATTACTAGTGAATTAGGTGCGTTTACAGTTATGTCTGCTAATGAACCATTACCTGGTACTCAAGGTGATTTCTGTAACTTAGATAATAAGGGTGTTAATAAGTTAGTTATTAAATTAGAAAATATTTTATCTGCTACATTATGTGTTGTATTTGTACCAACATTAGAAGAAATGACTGAATTTAAGTCTTATCCTGTAGTTCCTTTAAATGACTGGGCTTTAGATAATGAAGAAACTTCATATGAAACTATTACAGTTGAAAATATTGAGTTAGTTGCTGATTTTGGTAAACAATATAAATATGTATTTAATCCATATCAATATGAATATGTTGTTAAATTAGCTGAAACTACAAAAGAAATTCCTAATTTAAATGTTTCTTATGATACTACTAAGTATGAAGTTACTGTTTTAAAGGGTAAATATATTAGTGATTTAACTAAGGTTATTGTTAAAGATAAACAAACTGGTAATGAAGTTGTTTATACTTATAAATTTATTGTTGATGCAATGATTGATGGATATTCAGAATATACAAGATTAGAAGTATTAAATGTGACTGGTTCTAATGGAGCTGAAAAAGTTATTGATGGTAATAATAATTCCGTATTTAGTTCAACTAAGAAAGAAGAATTAGTATTCGAATTAGCTGAATTAACTGAATTGACAAATGTATTAATTCGTTTTACTGGTGGTATTTTAAATACTTATTATTTTGATATTTATTATTCAGAAGATGGTATTAATTATGAATGTTGTTATTTTGCTGGTCAAAGTAATAATAGTATGGGTGATGAAGTTTATACGATTGGTAATATTAAAGCTAAATATATTAAGATTATATTTACTGGAAATGACGCGAATGTTGATAAAGAAGCTATTAAGGTTGCAGAAGTTGCATTCTTGTATAATGGTTATGTTCCAACTAAACCTAAGACTAATGGTTGTGGCGGTTGTGGAGGAAGCATAGCAAGCTCTATTTTAGGAGTTATAGCTTTAGCAGCAACATTTATTATTAAAAGAAAAAAAGAAGAAGAGTAGAAGGAGAAATCAATAATGAATTTTAAAAAAACATTATTTTCAGCAGCATTATTAGCTACATCTTTAGCAACTTTAGCTTCATGTGGCGGTGGTTCTTCTGAATTAACAATCTTCTTGTATCAAGAAGATTACATTTACAATGAAAACATGGTTGTTTATCAAAAGGCTAATGAATATGCTGGTGTTGAATTAGAAGGTATTTTACAAAAATATGATACTAACTATGATAGTATTTATAATTTAAGAGGAAAGGATGCAAATTTAGTTGTTAATGACCAAGATACTATTGAAGCTACAGCTTTAAAAGATGAAATTTTTATTGATTTAACAAACTTAATTGCTGAACATGCTCCAAACTTAACTGCTTATTGGGAAAAAAATCCTGAACATAAGAAATGGGCTACTGCATCTGATGGTGCTATTTATGGCGTTCCTTTCTATACTGATGGTGAAACTGCAAAGGCATTCTTTGTTCGTCAAGATTGGGTTAACATTTTAAAAACTGATAAAAATGCTAAATTACCTTCAGGTTTATCTAAGAGTGATTTAGAAAATTTAAATAATTTAACAGTTGAAAAATTCTATTTATTATTAACTGCATTTAAGAACAATAAATCATTATTAACTGAATTCGATAACATTTATCCATATTTTGATAGAGATAGTGATTTTGCTATTAGTGAATTAGCAGGTTTATGGAATGCTACTGCTGAATACTATTTAGATGGTCAAACAGTTAGATATGGTGCAATTGAAGATTCATTTAGAACAGCTATTGAAAATATTTCTAAATGGTATAAAGAAGGATTAATTGAACCAGATATTTTAAATAAATCTTCTGAAGATAAGCGTGTAACATTATTTGCACAAAACAGTGGTGGTGCTACTCATGACTGGATTGGTACTACATATTCATTTAATGATGATGTATATGCTGCTAACTTAGCAGAAGGATTTGAATTAGTATGTATTGCTCCTCCTACAAGAGCTGATGGTACTAAATATGAATCTACAGTTCGTAAATTAATTGGTAAGGTTACTGCTATTAACTCTTCAACTAGCGAAGAAGATCAAATCAAGTTAATTAAGTGGATTGATTATTTCTTCACTGAAGAAGGTCACAATACATTAAACTTTGGTGTTGAAGGTACTCACTGGAACAAAAATGGTGATGCTTATGAATATACTGATAAGATTATTAATGATCAAAATACAGCATTAGCAAACCTATATACAATTGGTGCTCAAATGCAAACTCCTGGTGTTCAAACATTCGATTACGAAGAAGCTTGGTTATCAGAAGATGCTAAGACTGCAATGGATTTATATGCTCCATATTTAAATCAACATTATAATGACTTAATTTATCCAAATATTAAGTTATCTAATGAAGATTATCAAGCAGTTAATATGGCAAGAAGTACAGTTAATAACGCTTATACTGAACAAATCAATAAGTGGTTAAAGGGTACTGAAGCTATCAACGATACAACATGGGCTAATTATGTAGCTAAGATGAAAAAATCAGGTGTTGATACTATCGTTTCAATTATGCAAAAATACGTTAAGTAATAAATTTTAGGGAGGCGGCCTAAATGAAGTTTTCAAACAATGATAACAATTATTATATTTTGCAAGTATATTTAAAAGAAGACTCAGATTTATTTATTTTAAATTATGAAATAGACGGCAAAAAAGATGAAATATATTTATCTAATAAAGGTCATCATTCTATTTATTTAGGCCAATTCCATGAATTTATTATTGATGATTCTAATAAAGTAAATTGTAAATTAGTAAAAAAAGTAAATGATAATACTGAATTTTATGAAAACTTTGGTTTTGTTGTTAGTAATGATCAACCCACTGTTATGATTGTTTATAACAAACCATATTTATATGAAGATTTACAAGAAAATAATGGTCCAAATTTATATAATACAATTAAAAGAATTTTAAATTTAACTGATTTATATAGAAAAAATAATGATCAAGCATTATTAGATGCAATTATTTATTCTTTAGATTTCATATTTAATAATTGGTATACTGGTAAAACTAATTATTCTGGTAATTGGTGGTTTTATGAAATTGGGGTTCCTAGATGTATCAATGAGATACTATATATATTAAGAGATAAAGTAAATAAAGCTACAATGTTTAAATATCTAAATGCTGAAAGATTTTATATACCATCAGCTAGATATATATTTTATAGAAGAAATTACCCTAATATTTATAGAGAAGAAGCAACATGTGCTAATTTAGCTGAAAATATATATATTTGTACATTAAGAGAAATCTTACATGAAAATAATGATGCCTTAAATGAATTATTTGAACAAGTATCAGCTGTTATTAAATCAACAGATACTCATGATGGTTTTTATTTAGATGGTAGTTTTATTCAACATGGTAATATTCCATATAATGCATCATATGGTGAAGTTTTATTAAAGTCTATAACAAGAATTATGGAAATATTTAAGTTGTTGGGATATGATTGTACAAATTATATTAATAGAATAGAAAAAATTTTATTAAATAGTTATCAACCATTCTTATATGATGGATATGCATTAGAATGTGTTAGAGGTAGAGCTGTAAGCAGAATGAAATTAAATGCTAGATATAGTTACACTAATATTATTGATGCTATTAAAAAGATGAATTCTATTTTCCCTAGTCCTATATTTGAAAGTATTTTAAATACTGAAAAAGATAGAAATTATAGTACTTATTCTAAAGCTTTTAATTATATCGATAGATATATTACAAGAAATAATGATTATTTAATTTCGATTAATTTAAATTCGAATTATATCGCAAATTATGAAGCAATTAATGGTGAAAATATAATCGGAGATTATTCATCTAATTATACATATGATTTAATATATAATACTCATAAAAGTGAGTATGAATATCCTAGAGCGTTATATGCAAATCGATATTATAGAAATGGTTCTACTAATACATTTAATAAAGAAGAACCTAATAAAGTATATCAAAATAATATCACAGCTGGTGTTGACATTGATAATATTTTATTAACTTGTTGGCACCAAAATACTGATATTACTGGATATTTTACAAAGTGTTATTTAGGTGATTCATTAGTTTGTATTGGAACTGATATAAATAGTGAATATGATTATGTTTCTACTATTTATAATTTCACAAATGATTATGTAATAAATAATAATATTATTGATATTAATGATATTAAAATTAAATGTAATAATAAGTTTATTGTAAAAAGTTTTAACGAAGTAGTTAATCCAAGATTAAACAATATAAATGAACCTGATATAAATATTAATTATAAGGTAAACCGTATTTATTTAGAAAATCCAAAACAATATGAATATCAAATTTATCCTAAATATTTTAGTGATGTTGTTTATAATTTCTATGATTTAGGTGGAGCTCATATTATTAAATACAATAATTATTTAATAATTAATTCATTTATTAATAAAAAATATTGTTTTGAAGATTTGGAGTTTGAAGGTGTTTTTTCTGGAGTGATTAAATATTCTAATGATATTAAATTTATTGTTTCAACTGGTAAAAGAGATAAACAAGATATTAAAATTAGTTTAAATAATTTTAATAAAAACTTTATTATAAATGATGAACTCGTTCATGAGTTTATATTATAGGTGATTGTATGAAAAAAATATTCTTTATTGTTATTTTATTTATTTTAATGTTATTTTTTAATATTAGAATTAATGCTTCAGATAATTATTTGTTAGCTGAAAATTATATTAGAGCTAGTGAAACTTCAGATTGTACAAATCAATTTAAAAATTTTTTAAACAAATGTAAAACAGAAGGTAAGGATGCATTATTTGGTGATAGAGTATATTTATTAAGTGATGGTATTACTTTACCAAGTGAGGTTTCTATTTATGGTAGTGAAAATACTATATTTAGAGGTAATGAAGAAAATGGTCAGGTAAATATTAATGGTAATATTAGTAATGTTACTATTAAAAATATTATATTTGATAATGTCACATTATATTTAGGTAATACAACATCAACTAATATTGTTGTTGAGAATAATATATTTATGAATGCAAAAAAAGTTGATATTTCAATTAATAGTGGTTTATCAAGTTCATATGAAGGTTATTATGTATTACTTACTAATGTTAAGAATTCAAAAGTAAACTCTAATATCTTTTTAAGAGATGATAATTCTTTAGGTAGAGGTATTTCAGTTTATAAAACTACAAATATTGAAATTAAAGATAATTATTTTGGTCAAATAGAAGATTTAGAAAATAGTATTGTTTCAGATGAAACAAAGAATTTATTTAATAAGATTAGTGGTTCTTTAGATTTAACACTTGATCAAGGTAATTTTATGACATGTATAAATGTTTTAAATTCTGATACAAATGTTAGTATTTTAGGTAATCATTTCTCAATTAATACAGATTTAATTGAATTAAATTATGAAAAGGATAAGACTGATCCTAATTTTTATCATAGAGATCATATCATTTATGCTAAACAATATAACAAATTATATGTTGTTGGTAATTATTTTAAGGGAATGAATATGAATCAAGATGGTGGGGTAAAATTTAGAGATGGTTATAATTTATTAGTTCATAAAAATATTTTTGATCAAAGTTTGTTGTTATTATATGTTCAAAATAATAATTCATATTTTAAACAAACAGAAGTATCTAATAATATTTTTATTAATAGATTTTATACAGATGAAGTTTTAAATTATTCTGTTTCAAATAAAAGTTATACAAAAAATATTACAGTATCATTCTTAATATTATTTTATAATTACTATACTAATGCGGTTGTTGAAGATTTTACAATTGAAAATAATTTGATTACATCAGCAGGTTTAGAAAATGAATATATAAATGTTGGTGCAGCTAGTGGTAATACTTGTAATATAAATGGTTTTTATTTAAATAACAATAAAAATATTTTAAATGAAGATATAAAAGAAAATATATATAGAACTAATGCTCAATATGATTTAGAAGATACTAAATTTACTATTGATAAATCAAATTACGATATTAATGTATATGATTTATTATGTAATGATTCATTAGATTATCATATTGAAAATAAGAAGATTGTTTATGATGGAACTATTTATTTAAATAATTTATTATATTCAGATGAATCTTTAGAATTAGGCAAAACTTATCAAACATTATTTGTTGGTTCTAAATTAGAAACTATTTTAATAGATAATCCAGTAAGTGATGGTAGTTTTATCAATAAAGAATATGAACTTAATACTTATAGTTTAATTAATATTAATCTAAATTATGATGTTAATCCTATTAATATGTCTTTATATAATGATTTAGATATAAGTGAAGTTATTCCTAATTATTATTTATTTGATCAAATCGAAATAAGTAGTTCTAATATTATCGATTTTGTTGATGGTAAATTTATTGCTAATAAGGTTGGCAATGAAGACATTACAATTAATTTATCTGGATTTGTAGTTGTTATTAATTTTAATGTTACAAGTATTGATACTAATCCAACTATAAAACTAGAGGATAAATTAGAAAATTTAACTTTAAATGATAGTTATAGTTTTAATATTAATTGTAATCCTGAAACTTTAAAATATGCATTAGAGTTAAGCTATGATTCTAGTTCATTAGAAGTTAGTTTAGTAGATGGTAAATTAAATGTTAAGGGATTAAAAGTAGGTAGTAATGAGATTGTCATTAAATATAAATATGATGATTCTATATTTTTAAAGTATGAATTTAATGTAATAAGTCCTACTACAGATATAGAAGTTATAGAAAGTATTGATTTATATGTTGGTGATATTTATCAAATAGTACCAAAAATATATCCATTAGATTCTACGGACACACTTAATTATGTTTCTAGTAATAATAATATTGTTACTGTAGATGAAAATGGTAATTTAACTGTTATTGGTATAGGTAAAGCTAGTATTACAGTTAAATCAGGTGATATATCTAAAGAAGTATTAATTAATGTTGTTTCAAATATTAAAGAAATTTCTACTAGTGAATCTTCTTATGAAATTGATATAAAATGTAGTGAATTTTTTATCGATGTTATAGTATCACCTAACGTTTCTAATCCAAATTTAGCTATTGAATTAGGTGAAGATGGAATAGTTTTTTGTGTTGTATCAGATGGTAAATTAAAACTTATCCCTTTAAAAGAAGGAAGTGTTAAGATTACTATTTATGATGCTTATAATTCAAATACTTATTGTGATGTTAATGTAGTTGTTAATGTTAATTCTAATCCAAATACAGGATGTAATGGTGGAATTAATTATTCGATTTATTCAATTTCTATTATTTTAAGTATTATGGTTTTAATTAAGTATAGAAAGAGAAGATGTAATTATGGTTATTGATAAACAAAAACTTGATAGTTTAATTAATTCTCAAAAAGTTGAACTTTCTAAAACAGAAAAAATCATTCATAATTATGTAATAAATAATCCAGAACAAATTGTTTATGATACTATTGGTAGTATTTGTAAAAAAATTGGTATTGGTGAAGCTAGTGTTGTTAGATATTTTAAGAAATTAAATTATCAAAGCTTTAATCATTTTAAGATGGAATTATATAAAGCTACTGAAGAATTAAGATTTTCAAATGATGATAATTTTGTAGTTAATGTAACTAATAATTTAACAGAAGTTATAAAAAGAACAAAAGATAATGTGAGTATTGATAGCATTACTAAAGCTACTGAATTAATTTGTAATTCAAATAATGTATTTGTTACTGGAATGGGAATTAGTTATACGTCTGCACAAGATTTATTTAGCAGATTATTAAAAATTGGTATTCGTTCTTCTGTTGTTACAGATAGTCATTTTGGATATATGTATGCAGCTGTTTTAGATCAAAATTCATGCATTATAATTTATTCATTTAGTGGTGAAACTCCAGAAATGATTAAAATAGCGACTTATTGTAAAGAAAATAATATTAAAGTTATTGTTATATCAAACTATAAAAATTCTACATTACATGATTTAGCTGATATTTTCATTCAAACTTCAGGTTTTGAAAATGATATTAGCAGTGGATTTTTTGGAGCAAAGATATCTCAATTATGTGTAAGTGATTTACTAGTTACTAGTTGTGCTTTAAAGGATGTTAATCGTTCTAAAGAATATAATAATAAGGTAACAAGCCTTGTAATGAAATAGGTGAATAGGTATGTATATTATTTCTAGTGATACTATAGAGGTTAAAATTAACCCCTTAGGTGCAGAAATTGAATATTTGAAAATTAATGGGATTAATATCCTATGGAAAAGATCTAATTTGTGGGATGCTCAAAGTCCTATACTTTTTCCAATTATCGGTGGTTTAAAAGATGGATTTTATTTTTATGAAGGTAAAAGATATGAATTAGGCCCACATGGGTTTGCTAAGTCTAAGAAGTTCGAAGTTGCGTATCTTGATAAGAGTAAAATCACTTTAATAAATAAGTATGATGAAGATACTTTACTTTCTTATCCATTTAAATATGAATTAAGAGTTACTTATTTAATTGTTAATAATCAATTAGAAGTAAGTTTTGAAGTAGTTAATTTAAATGATTCTCAAATTAGTTTTTCCATAGGAATACATCCGGGATTTTCTTATTCAGGATTAAATCAATTATTGGGTAATTTTGAATTAAAGTTTAATGGTGATAATCCTAAGGATATTTTATTTAGTCCATCTTATGTTACTAAAATGGTGCCTGTTCAATATTTTCATAAAAATCTAGAGTCAATGACTCGAGATTTAGAAATTAGAAGAACTATTTGTTATGAGGGGATAAATAGTTTAGAGCTATACTCTAATAATAAAACTCTCAAATTTGTTAATGAGCTTTCTTATATAGCTTTTTGGCAAAAAAATCCTAATAATAATCCTGAGTTTATTTGTATTGAAGGATGGGAAGGTATTCCTGATTTTATAGATACAGATCATAATATTATGAATAAAATAGGTAATATTGTTATTAAAGACTCAGAATCATTTATTAGAAAATTTAAGATAGAATATGAGGAGAATTAAAAATGGAATTATTAGTATGTAAAAACTATGAAGAATGTAGTAAAGTCGCTGCAGAAATTTTTAGCAATGCTATTATAGCAAATCCTAGTATTATTTTAGGTTTAGCTACAGGTTCTTCACCTATCGGTACTTACCAAAACTTAATTAAAGATTATGAAGCTGGTAAGATTTCATTTAAGGATGTTAAAACATATAACTTAGATGAATATGTTGGTATTTCAAGAGAAAATGAACAAAGTTATTATTATTTCATGAATGATAATTTATTCAATCATGTTGATATCAATAAAGAAAATGTTCATGTTCCTTATGCTCATGAAGGTGCATATGAAGCTAGTGCTAAAGCTTATACAGAAGAATTAAAGAAAGTTTCTGTGGATATTCAATTATTAGGTATTGGTGCTAATGGACATATCGGTTTTAATGAACCTGGAACATCTTTTGATCAAGAAACTTTTATTGTTACTTTAACTGAAAAAACAAGAGAAGATAATAAGAGATTCTTTAATTCAATTGATGAAGTACCTACTCATGCTATTACAATGGGTATTGCAGATATTATGAGAGCTAAGAAAATTGTTTTAATTGCATGTGGTGCTAATAAAGCAGAAGCAGTTAAGAAATTATTATCAAAAGAAATTACGACAGATTTCCCTGCAAGTGCATTACATAATCATGATAATGTAGTTGTAATTGTAGATGAAGCAGCATATTCTTTAATTTAATTGGAGGATTTATGATGGTTTTAGGTTTTAAGAATAGTAATATTTATGTTCATGATAAAGGTATTGTTAAAACTTCATTGTTAATTGAAAATGGCAAGATTGCTGAATTAGAATCTAATGTGAATTCGGATGGATTGATAGAATTACCTGAAAATTTATATGTAATTCCTGGGTTTGTTGATAAACATACACATGGTGCTAATAAATCTGATTTTATGAATCCAACTAAAGAAGATATTTTAAATATTACATCCGCAGTTGTGAAGGAAGGTACTACAAGTTTACTTGCTACTACTATGACTCAAAGTTTGGATAATATTAAACTTGCAGTTGATAATATTGGACAATATATTGAAGAAAATCATGATGGAGTTGAAGTATTAGGAATTCATCTTGAAGGACCTTTTGTAAGTCCTAAGTTTGCAGGTGCTCAACCAGCAGAATACATTCTAAAATGTGATAAAGATATTATGCAAGAAATAATAAATGCATCATTAAATCATGTTAAACTAGTATCATATGCATGTGAAGAAAATGGTATTGATTTTACTGAATTTTTAGTTAAAAATGGTATTGTTGCTTCTATTGGTCATTCAAATAGTAGTAATGAATGTATGAAAGAAGCAGTATTAAAAGGTGCGACTTCAGTAACTCATACATATAATGCTCAAAGAGGGTTACATCATAGAGATGTTGGTGTTTTAGGTACTGCGTTATTAGAAGATAAATTAAGTTGTGAACTTATCTGTGATTTAATTCATGTATCAAAAGAAGCAGTTAAGCTTTTATATAAGTGTAAAGGTAAAGATAATATATGTTTAATTACTGACTCAATGGAAGCTAAGTATATGCCAGATGGAAAATATATGCTTGGTGGACAAGATGTATATGTTAAAGATAATGCTGCAAAACTTGAGAATGGTACTTTAGCTGGTTCTACTTTAAAACTTAATGAAGGTGTTAGAAATTTTAAAAACACATTAGGTATTTCTTTTGTAGATGCAGTAGATTGTGCAACTATTAATCCAGCTAGATGTTTAGGAGTAGATAATAGAAAAGGATCTATTGAAGTTGGAAAAGATGCTGATTTAATAGTTGTTGATGAAAATTTTAATGTTTATATGACAATATGTCGTGGTAAAGTTATGTTTTCAAAATTATAGTTTGAGGTGCTAAAAATGTATGTTTTTGGAATCGATATTGGAGGTACTTCAGTAAAGTTAGGTATTTTTAATGAAAATAGATTTTTACTTGATAAATGGTCAATAAATACTAATCCTAATAAAATTTTTGCAGATATTTCTAAATCGATTGATGAATATTGTTCTAACAAGTATATTAATAAAAAAGATATTATTGCATATGGGATTGGTATTCCAGGACAAATTAAAAATAATATGGCAATTAATTGTGTTAATCTCGGTTGGAAAAGTGTTGATGTGATTAATGAATTTAAAAAAGTATTAAATACAAATGCACAAATATATGTAGCAAATGATGCTAATTTAGCAGCATATGGAGAATATACTGTTTTAGAAGAGGATTATGATTCTATCGTTTTAATGACACTTGGGACAGGTGTTGGTGGAGGAGTTGTTTGTAACAAAGTAATTCAAGAAGGAAATGATGGAATTGCAGGTGAAATTGGTCATTTAAAAATTGATAATGAGTTTAATTTTACTTGTTGTTGCGGAAAAAAAGGATGCCTAGAAACTGTTTCTTCAGCAAGAGGTATTTTAAATGTTGCAAATTATTTAGAAGATAAATATAACTTTCCTAATGAAAGAAAATTTGATTCTGCTAAATCGGTTATTAATTTAGCAAGATGTAATGATACTGTTGCGATGGAAGCATTAGATGTTGCATGTAGAAATTTAGCTAAAGCTATGGCTAACATTGCTTTAGTTATTGATCCAAATGCATTTATTATTGGTGGCGGAGTTTCTGAAGCTGGTGAAATTTTAATAGAAAGAATAAAAAAACATTATGCTTTAGAATGTTTTAGTAACTTTAAAAATGTGGATGTAAAATTATCTAAATTAAAAAATGATGCTGGCATTTATGGTGGTGCTGCATTAGCTATAAATAAGATTAAAGGGGTATATAGATAATGGCAAATGTAAGTTTAAAAAATATAAACAAAGTATATCCAGGTGGTAATCAAGCAGTATTTGATTTTAACTTGGAAATTCAAGATAAAGAATTTATTGTATTAGTAGGTCCATCAGGATGTGGTAAATCTACTACACTTAGAATGGTTGCAGGGTTAGAAGAAATTTCTTCTGGTGAATTAAGAATTGATGGCGAATTAATGAATGATGTACCATCTAAAAATCGTGGAATTGCGATGGTATTCCAATCATATGCTTTATATCCTCATATGACTGTATTTGATAATATGGCATTTGGTCTAAAATTAAGAAAAGTTCCAAAAGCAGAAATCAAAGAAAAAATTACTGCTGTTTCTAAGATTTTAGGATTAGATCAATATTTACAACGTAAACCAAAAGCTTTATCAGGTGGTCAAAGACAACGTGTTGCTTTAGGTAGAGCTATTGTTCGTGATGCTAAGGTTTATTTATTTGATGAACCATTATCAAATCTAGATGCTAAATTAAGAGTACACATGCGTACTGAAATTGCTAAGTTACATAAAAATATCGGCGCAACTTCTATTTATGTAACACACGATCAAATTGAAGCTATGACAATGGCATCAAGAATTGTAGTAATGAAAGATGGTCATATTCAACAAATTGGTAGTCCTGAAGAAATTTATGAAAAACCAGCTAATATGTTTGTTGGTGGTTTCATTGGTACTCCTCCTATGAATTTTATTAAGGGATCTTTAAATGAAGAAGGATACTTTATAAGTAATGAAGGTGAAGTTAAACTATTAGTTTCAACTAGTAAGTATGAAGCTGCTAAAGCATTAGATTTAATTGGTAAGCCTGTTGCTTTAGGTTTAAGACCAGAAGATTTATATATTAGTGAAGATAAAATTGCTGAATTCTCTAATTCAGTGATGGATATTACTATTGATGTAAGAGAAATGTTAGGACATGAAGCTAACATTCACTTTACTGTAGAAGGCCAACAAGTAACTGCTATTGTTGATTCTAAAGTTAAACTTCAAGGAAATAATATTAAATTAGCTGTAGATATGGAAGCTACTCACTTATTTGATTTAGCTACTGAATTACGTATTGGTTAATACATAAAAATATTGAAAATGGTAGGTGATTAGAATGTTAGAAAAAGCTAAAAAATATTTAAAATATAACTGGCAATTATATGTGCTATTTCTTCCTACATTAATTTGGATTATTATGTTTGTGTTTATCCCATTTATATCAAATGTAATAATGTCATTACAGGATTATAGTACAAGTAAAGGAATCTTTGGTTCCAAATTTATTGGTTTAACAAATTATATAGAATTCTTTTCAATGGATGGGTTTTTATCATTATTAGGTAATACTTTAATGTTAAATATTTTAGTATTATTAATTGGTTTCCCTGCTGCAATTATTCTTGCAATTTCAATTTATGAATCTAAGAGTAATGCGGTTAAAGGTTTTGCTCAAACAGCAACTTTTATTCCATTCTTTATTTCAGCTGTAGTAGTTTGTAATATGGTTATTGAGTTTTTGAAAAAAGATACAGGTATGATTATTAATATTTTAGAATTCTTTGGTATGGAAAGACAAAACCTAATTAATAATACAAATACCTTTAGAATAGTTTATGCTGTAATGGATTTATGGCAAACAATTGGTTATAATTCTTTAATTTATATTGCAGCTTTATCTGCAATTGATACATCATTATATGAAGCTTCATCAATTGATGGTGCTGGTAAATTTAAACAAATTTTAAATGTAACTTTACCTGGTATTGCTCCGACAATTATTATTACTTTAATTATGAGAGTTGGTAAATTATTATCAATGGGTTATGAAAAAGTATTATTATTACAAACAATTGATAATAAACCAGTATCAGAAATTATTAGTACATATGTATATAACGTAAGTTTAAATCCAACAGTTGGTCAAACAAACTATGGTATGGCTGCAACTATTGGTTTATTCGATGCTGTTGTTGCTATTGTTTTAACTGCAATCGTTAATAAAATTGCTAAGAAAGTTACAGATACAGCGTTATGGTAATGGTAGGTGAATGATATGAAGAAATATTTAAATGGTGAAAAAATATTTGGTATTCTTAATAATGCATTATTAATTGTATTATCATTTGTAATGCTATATCCAATTTATTACTTATTTATATCAGCAGTAAGTAATCCTACAGATTTCAGAAATGCTACTATTGCTAAAGAATTTATTTTAATTCCTCAAGGATTTACAATGGATTATTTAGTAGAACATTTACAAAATGGTGATATTTGGAGAGCATATGGTAATACTATTTTATATACTATTGTTGGTACATTAGTAAGTTTATTTTTAAGTATTACATGTGCATTCGTTTTATCAAGAAAAGGTTTAAAATTCTTAAAAATTATCACTGTAACAGTTGTTTTAACTATGTGGTTAAAGCCAGGTATGATTGCAACATACACTAATATTGATAATTTAGGTTTAATGGGTAATGTAATGGGTATCATTTTACCATTTGCATTTACTGCATACAATGTAATTTTATTAAGAACAGGTTTTGAAGGTATTCCTAGAGATATTGATGAGTCTGCTCAAATTGATGGTGCATCACATTTTAGAACTTTGTTTAGTATCTATATTCCAGCATCAGTTCCATCTATTACAACTGTTGGTTTATTTTATGCAATCGATAGATGGAATGGTTATTTCTGGGCTGAATTAGTTCTTCAAAAGGATAAATTATATCCACTTCAAGTATTAGTTAAGAAGATGCTTCAAGCATCTGGTGAATCTGCAGATCCATTTAAAGGTGCTGTATCTGCATATGCTTTAATTATTATTGCAATAGTTCCAATGTTAATTGTATTCCCATTCATCCAAAAGTTCTTCAAGAAGGGTGTTATGGTTGGTGCTGTTAAGTAATCTAATAAAATTTATGAAAGAGGATAATTTATATGGAAATGAAAGATTTTAGATTAGATGGAAAAGTTGCTTTAGTAACTGGTGCATCTTATGGTATTGGTTTTGCTATGGCATGTGGTCTTGCAAAAGCTGGTGCTACTGTAGTATTTAATGATATTAACCAAGAATTAGTAAATAAGGGTAT
>JBGVRA010000069.1:0-21773 GCA_045127955.1 Anaeroplasmataceae bacterium | reverse complement strand
TATTATCCGCCACTCACCTCTTCGTGTTTTGTAGTGTACTACTATCTACGAGTAAATTATAACAAAAATTGGCTCGCTTAACAATTACTTTAATAAGGTGTTTGTGGGCGAAGCAGATGGAGGAAAAAATGAAAATTAAAGTTGCTGCTACACAAATGAGTATATCTTGGAATATAGAAAATAATATTAATAAAGCTATAAAAATGGTTAGAGATTGTGCTCTAAATGGAGCTCAAATTATTTTGCTTCAAGAATTATTTAAAACTCCATATTTTTGTCAAAAAGAAAAATATGAATATTTTAAATTAGCTGAAAATCCTAATGATTCTATGTTTTTAAATACTTTTCAAAATCTTGCAAAAGAATTAAATGTGGTAATTCCTGTTAGTTTTTTTGAAAGAAGTGGTAATGTATTTTATAATTCAATTGTTGTTTTTGATGCTGATGGAGAAAATTTAGGATTATATCGTAAAACACATATTCCAACAGGTGAGTGCTATGAAGAAAAATTTTATTTTACACCGGGTGATACTGGATTTAAAGTTTTTAAATCAAAGTACGGAAATATTGGTATTGGGATATGCTGGGATCAATGGTTTAGTGAAACTGCACGTAGTCTTACACTTTTAGGTGCTGATATTTTATTATTCCCAACTGCAATTGGAACTGAACCAGTTTTACCTAAGGATAGCAAAGATCATTGGCAAAATACTATGTGTGGCCATGCTGCATGTAATATTATTCCTGTTGTTGCTTCTAATAGAGTTGGCAAGGAAGATGAAGATGAATCTAGTATGACTTTTTATGGTTCTAGTTTTATAGCAGATGAAGAAGGAAATAAAGTTAAAGAATTAAGTAGAAGTGAAGAAGGATTTATCATTTATGAATTTGATTTAGATGCTATAAGTGAAAAAAGATATAGCTGGGGTGTATTTAGAGATAGACGTCCTAGTATGTATGATGTTTTACTTACTAAAGATGGTATTAAAAGATAAAAAAGACTCTTTTGAGTCTTTTTTTGTATTTTATTTAGCTTTTATTATGTATTTTCTTTGTTTTATCATTGCTACTAATTCACTATTATCTTTTGGGAGATTGAAAAATTCCATATATTCTGTTTTAGAAATACAATCAATACTATGAAAATCACATCCACATGTTGGTATTAAGTTTGATTTTAAATAAGCATTATAGGCTAGATGATTGTTACAAATATTATGTGGATTTGTGTTATTGATTTCAATACCATCTAATAGATTTAAATCGGCTAAAGTATTACCATATCTAAATGGATGAGCTTGAATGATTAGGTATTTATCTTTTGATAATGTTTTTAATTCTTTTAAAGATTTCATATATAACCATTCATTTTGATATAAGAATTCTTCAGTAATTCCATATACTAAATAATCGTTATAAGAATCATTAAATCGTATCTCCATTCCTAGATATATCTTAATATTGTATTTTGATTCTAATTTTTTAGCATTTTTATATCCTAGTAAAAATTTATCAACAATGTTTTTCCATGAATCATTGTTACCAAAAACTTGATAGCTGAAGTGGTCTGTAATAATTATTCCGCTATAATTATTTTCTTGATATGCTTTTAAAATATCTTTTGCATAGACTTGTCCACAAGGGCTAGAATCTTTTGTGTGACAATGTCCTTCTATTCTATATTTCATTATTTTATTCTCCTTTGTTTAAATATATTTTATCACAATGGATAAAATATTAAAAGTAAGTATATTTTAAGATATTTTTTGACAAATTATATTGAAAAATAATCTTATAGATTATATAATGTATTTGTTATATCAAAAGTTTAGAATTTTCAAACTTTAAGTTTAGTGATAGAATACCAAAAGAGGTGAAAAATATGGAACTAGGAATTAAGATTAAACAACGAAGAACTAAGCTAATGCTCACCCAAGAAGAATTAGCTAATCGATGTGAACTCACTAAGGGATATATATCCCAGTTAGAAAATGATAAGGTGTCACCTTCGATTGAAACCTTAGTCCATATTTTAGAGGTTTTAGGTACTAACTTGTCTGAATTTTTTCATGAAGAACAAGTTGAACAAATTGTTTATAATGAACAAGCTCATTATGAAAAAGAATTTGATGGCTACCTACAGACCTGGTTGGTTCCTTCGTCACAAGAAAAAATGATGGAACCTATTTTAGTCAAGATTAATCCTGGAGCAACCACATTTAAAGATTATCCTCATTCGGGAGAAGAATTTGGATATGTTATTAAAGGTACTATTAAAGTTGTTTATGGAAAGACTGAAAGAAAATGTCGTGCTGGGGAAGCTTTTTATTTTCCTGCAAATGAGACGCATTATATTGAAAACAATTCTAAGAGTGAAGCCGTTGTTATTTGGGTTTCAACTCCGCCAAATTTTTAATCAGGAGAAGTAAAATGGAAAAGAAAAAATTGATTGAATTAAAAGGTATTCAAAAATCATATAACGGTAATGTTATTATTGAAAATTTAAATTTATATATAAATGAAAATGAGTTTATTACTTTAGTTGGTCCATCTGGATGTGGTAAGACAACAACACTTCGTATGATTGGTGGGTTTGAAACTCCTGATTATGGACAAGTAATTTTAGATGGTGTTACTATTAATAATAACCCACCATATCAAAGACCTATTAATACTGTTTTTCAAAGATATGCACTTTTTCCACATTTAAATGTTTTTGATAATGTGGCTTTTGGACTTAGAAATTTCAGTAGAGTATTAGCTGATTTAAAAACTAGAGTGGCTAAAAAGTATGAAAATGAACAAAATGAGTACAATGCTAAACTAAATCAAAAAGGTTTAAGTTCTATTGAAAAGAAGGAAATTAAGGCTCATTTAGCTGAAATTAAAAATAAAATTAAGAATGAAACTATCGAAGAAAAACAAAAGTTAATTGAAAAAAGAATTCAACAAGTTGAAGATAAATATGAACCTATCATTGCTAGATTAGATGAACAAATTGATATTGAATGGGAAAAAGATGATGAGGTTAAAGAAGCTAAGAATAGAATTAAGGAAATTCATGCATTAATTGCTGAAGCTATTGAAAAAGGTGCTTCAAAATCTAAAGCTAATAAACCATATGAAGAAGAATTAAAAAAGTTAAATAAGATTGTAGTTTGGGAAGAATTAGCTAGATTAGAAAACGAAAAGAAGCAAGTTTTACAAAATTATGCTTTAGAAATTAAATCTGCTAAGTCTTTGATGTTAAATAAAAAACAAATTGCTGAAAAGGTTAGTGAAGCTTTAAAACTTGTTAAGTTAGAAGGATATGAACATCGTAAGATTGATTCTATGAGTGGTGGACAACAACAAAGAGTTGCGATTGCAAGAGCTATTGTTAATAAACCTAGAATTTTACTTTTAGACGAACCATTATCAGCCTTAGATTTAAAACTTCGTCAAGAAATGCAATATGAACTAAAAGAAATGCAAAGAAGAATAGGTATTACGTTTGTTTTTGTTACTCATGATCAAGAAGAAGCTTTAACTATGTCTGATACTATTGTTGTTATGAACAAAGGTAAAATTCAACAAATTGGTTCTCCAATGGATATATATAATGAGCCAAAAAATAGATTTGTTGCCACATTTATAGGTGAATCTAATATTATTCGTGGTAGATATGTTGGCGATAAAAAAGTTGAATTTATGGGTCAAGTTTTTGATTGTGTTGATGAAAACTTTAAAGTTGATGAACCATGTGATGTTGTTATTCGTCCTGAGGATTTTGATAGAGTACCATTATCTGAGGCTAAACTTATTGGTAAAGTAACAGATATTGTATTTAAAGGTGTTCATTTTGAAATCTGTGCTGATATTAATGGTATGGAATTTGTTATTCATGATTATGAAATTGCTAAAGTAGGAGAAGAGATTGGTCTTAATGTCGATCCATATGAGATTCATCTTATGAAAGTAAATGAAGCAATTTAAGAGATTTTCGATACCATATTTTATTTGGATGATTGTTTTTTCAGGTATTCCATTATTGTTATTATTAGTTTTTGCTTTTTCTACTGTTAGAACTTTTAGTGTTTATAATTTTGATTGGTCAAAGTTCCAGTTTACTACATCAACATTATCATCTTTAGTAGAACCTGCTTTCTTAAAAGCATTTGGTAGATCGATGCTATATGCTTTTGTTGCTACAATTATGTGTTTATTACTTGGTTATCCAATTGCTTATTTCATTTCAAGAAGTAAGATAAAAAATAAATATTTAATTTTATTGATATTTATTATGCCTATGTGGACTAATATGTTATTACGTGTTTCTACTATTAATAACTTATTATCTGAAAATAGTTTTTTATCAAATGTATTTCATATTTCTATTAATATGACTAATTATCCAGCATTAAAGATTATTTTAGTTATGACTTTGGTTTATTTACCTTTTATGATTTTTCCTATTTACACTGTTTTAGAAAAAATGGACAAATCTCTTCTTGAAGCTTCTAATGATTTAGGTGCTGGTAATGTTAAAACTTTCTTTAAGGTTACTGTTCCATTATCATTAAAAGGTATTGCTTCGGGGATAATGATGGTATTTTTACCTGCCGCAATGGGATTTACTATTCCAAGAATTGTAACTAACGGTAATCCTAATTACACAATGGTTGGTCAGTTAATTGAAAGAAAATTCAAAAGTACTGCAAGAGCTTTTAATACTGGAAGTTTATGGAGTATTTTGATTTTGATTTTTGTATTAGGCTCTTTATATATTATATCTAGAGTAGATGAGGAAGGAGAAACCTTGATATGATGGAAGAAAGAATTAAGGTTGCCGTCCCTTCGGATATTAAAATAAAAAAGGCTAGTTTTAAAATTTTTGTGGTTTTATTTTTAGCTGTTATCCTAATTTTGACATATCTTCCAATTCTAGTGATGGGGCTAACTAGTTTTTCTACTCATCCTAGTGGATATGATATGCCTGGTGTTACTACTAAATGGTATGGAATGTTATTTACAAATAGAGAATTATTTAATTCTATTATGTTTACTTTAAGAATTACGTTCTTATCAACTATTATTTCTACTATTTTTGGTACTTTTTCAGCTATAGGTATTAATGCTTTAAATAGAAAATGGCGTAGACGTGCAATTATGTTTAATAATGTTCCTATTTTAAATGCTGATATTGTTACTGCTGCTTTATTGCTTGTAATGTTTCAATCTGTATCTATGATTATTACATCTATTTTACCTGGTAATAAAACATTTAATTTTATTGCTAGATATGGTGAGGCAGCTACATTGATTGCCCATGTACTTTTTTCAACTCCTTATGTTATACTATCAGTATTACCTAAGTTATCAAAAGATGAAAGTTTGTTTGAGGCGGCTTTAGATTTAGGTTGTTCCCCTAATCAAGCTTTGTTTAAGGTTGTTGTTCCTAATTTAAGTTCTGGTATTTTTTCAGGTGCGTTACTTGCCTTTACAATGAGTATTGATGATTTTATTATTACATACTTTGTAAGTGGTAGCAATCAAAATTTCTCAACTTGGTTATATGGTAATTTGAAGACTATGAAAAATGGTCAATGGAATCAGGCTTGTGCTTATAATACTATTTTAATGCTAGTTACTTTTACAGGTATTATTGCATATCAATTATTTACTGGTAATAAAAAATCTAAAAAGGTGGTAAAGTAAAATGAAGAAAAGATTATTTGTTTTAATTTCTATCTTTATGTTATCTATTTTATTATCATCTTGTACAGGTAAGGGTTGTGATTTATTGATTCTTAACTGGGGTGATTATATTTCAGATGATTTGATTGCTGATTTTGAAAGTGAGTATGGTGTTACTGTTAATGTTGCTACTGTAGATTCTAATGAGCAAATGTATATGAATATTATTGATCAGTTTTCTGAATATGATTTAGTTGTTCCATCTGATTATATGCTAGATCAAATGGCATCTGATGATATGTTAATACCTCTTGATTTTACTAAATTAGAAAATTATGAAGAAGGAATGTTTGTAGATGAATTAGAAGTATTGATGAATTCTAGTAATTGTTCATCATATAAAAATTACTACATTCCTTACTTTTGGGGTTCTTTAGCCATTATGTATAATAAAGAAATAGAAGGTGTAGAAGAAGCTGTTTTAGAACATGGATATAAAGTTTTATTTGAGCATGATCTATTACCTAAAGGGGCTAAGGTAGGTATGTACAATACCTCAAGAGATGCTTTAGCGGCAGCTGAAATGTATTATGGATATTCACTTAATACTACTGATTATGCCGAAATTAATCGTTGTATGGATTTACTAAAAAATACAAATTTTGCTGCTTGGGGTACTGATGAGTTGAAGATTCAAGTTTCAAATGGTAATCTTGATGTTGCATTAGTATATACAGGTGATTATTTTGATGCTTACTATGCTGATTTAGAAGCTGATTTAGTTGATAAAACTTTAGAATATGGAATTTATGCTCCTAAGACTCATAATAATGTATTTTTTGATGGTATTGGTATGCCATTTACTTCAACTAATCAAGAATTAGCTTATAAATTTATTGATTTTTTACTTCAATATGATTATTCATATATGAACGCTGAATTTGTTGGGTACTGTCCTACGTTAGAAAGTGTATATAAAGATATTATGAATGATGAAGAAGGCTGGGGCGATGTTATTTCTATTGATGCATATGATCCTGCTAAAATTATTAATACTGTTGATTCGATAGCTGAAGTTTATAAGTATTTAGGTTATGATGTATATGATTATATCGAAACTAAATTTATTGAAGTTATTGCGGCTTAGAGTTGTTTTATGTTAAAATTAATATAGTAAGATTATTAATCCTTAGTAATTCTTTACTAGGGATTATTTTTTAGGTGAAGTTATGATTTTTCATAGAATTAATTTTTTGGATATTAGAAAAATTGAATATTTTTGTGAAGAATATTTGGATATTAATCCTTATTTTATGCCTGAACATTTATTCATTTTAAGTTCAATGTATTTGGTTGAAGTTGGTTTTGATCAAAATAGTTGTGGACTTAGAATATGCAAGGAAAAGGGTAAATGGAATGAATATCCTTTGTTTAAAAAAGAATTATTCTATCAAAAATATGAAGATTTATGTTATACTTATAGTGTAGATTGTTTTACTGATCATAGAAAATATAAAAAGTATCATAAAATGAAAAAATCTTTGTTAAAGAAAAATGAGTATGAGTTAAGAGTTTTAAAAAAAGAAGATTTTCCATCTATTGTTTTATTTATGCAAGAGTACTATAAATCAATAGGAAAGTTAAATGAAACACCTTATTTTTTAATGTTATCTAAACTTAAATTTATATTTGAACATCTATATGAACTTAAGATGGATGCTGTAAGTATTTATTTAGAAGATGAATTAAAAGGTATTTATGTAGGTTTTCATAATAAGGGGTATTATATAATTGAATCTATGTTAGTATTAGAAGAATTTGAGCCTGTTATTTTAGATTATGCTATAATGATTGCAGGTAAAAATAAAGAAAAAATTATTTTCTTTGAAAAAATAGAAGATATATTAAAGTGTTTAAGGTAGGTGTGTTAAATGGCTAAATATAAAAAAAATAATAAAGGAAAAATATTATTTTATATTATTGCGGTGGGATGCTTAATTGTATTTTTACTTATGATGTTAAGTTCAATTTTAGATATTGGGGATAGATTAAGGAATGTTTCTATTTATTTAGAAATTGGTTTTTATGTTGTCTTTGCACTAGTATTTTTATTACTTATTGTATATCCAATTGTTACTATCGTTGCATCACCATCTTTATCTATTGCAACTTCACTTGATCCAACTGATTCAAGAGCTGTTGCTATCTATAAAAAAGTTGCTAAAAATATTGTGAAAAATAATGATATACCACATGAACAAAAAATTTTATTGACTGAATATAAAAACAAAGATGAATTATTATTAAATTTGCAATATGTGTTTGAAAAATCAATCAAAAAAGAATTAAATAAAATTATATTACACGATGCTAAAACTGTTATGATTTCGACTGCGATTTGTCAAAGCGCTAGATTTGACATGATGACTGTTTTTGCTATCAATTTAAAGATGATTAAGTCGCTTGTTGAAGGATGTGGTTATCGTCCATCAATGAAGAATTTATCTAAATTAACTATTAATGTATTTGGAACTGCATTAATTGCTGAGGGGTTAGAAAATCTAAAATTGGAAGATATTATTCCTAAGTCTTCATTAGAAGCACTAAATAATGTTCCTTATTTAGGTACTGTTTTAGAAAGTATTTTACAAGGTTCAGCTAATGCTATTTTAACGATTAGAATTGGGTGTGTATGTAGAAGATATTTATTCGCTGATGGTGCTGTTGTAACCAAAGAAGATATCAGAAGAGAAGCTTATAAAGAAACTTTAAAGATGATTCCTTTAGTGGTTGCTGAAACTATATCATTCTTCCCTAAGAAGGTTGTAAAGTTTTTTAGTAAGAAAAAAGAAAGTGATATTATTATTGATTAAGTCCTATTCTTAGGACTTTTTCTTATGTCTTTAATTGTGGCTAATTTATCACAAATCCATATTATCCATCCTTCTTTAGTGATAGGTGGAAGAAGTGTTAATGGAAACATGTGATATTTAATATGTTTTATTTCTCTATTTGTTATATTAAATATTTTTTTAGCATTTTTAACAGCTGTTTTAGGATGTTTTAGACCATGAAAATGGATGTTATTTGATTTGTCATGCCAATCATAAAAATATAAATCATGAAGTAGTGCAGATTTTATTAATTCTGTTTCATTTATTTTTAATTTAAAGGTCTTGTAAAAACAATATGATAAATATGCAACTCTTATTGAATGAACATAAGTTGAGATATTTTTATGATGTTTGTAATTTTTAAGTTTTTGGTACTCTGGGTTAAATATTATTTTTTTTATTTCAGTTAATACTTTTTGATTTTTTGTTAAGTTATATTTTTTCATGTTTATAGTATGTGATAATTATGGGAAATTATAAAAAAATATTTTTTTTATTTAATTTAAATTAAATAAGTGATATAATTTAAAAGATTTTTATTATATAATATAAAATAGGGAAGGATTTGATATATGTTATGTTAAGACTTAAGAAGATTGTAAAAGATTATATAGTTGCTGATAGTAAAGTACACGCATTAAAGGGGATAGATTTATCATTTAGAAAGAATGAATTTGTATCAATACTTGGTCCATCTGGTTGTGGTAAAACAACTTTATTAAATATCGTTGGCGGACTAGATAAATATACTTCAGGTGATTTATTTATAAATGGTAAAAGTACAAAAGAATTTAGGGATAGAGATTGGGATGTATATAGAAATCATCGTGTTGGATTTATTTTTCAAAGCTATAATTTAATTCCTCATCAAACTATTTTAGGTAATGTTGAACTTGCTTTAACTATTGCAGGACTAAGTAAAGAAGAAAGAATTAAAAAAGCTAAATTAGCAATTGATAGAGTAGGATTGAAAGGACAATACTATAAAAAGCCTAATCAATTATCAGGTGGACAATGTCAAAGAATAGCTATTGCTCGTGCGTTAGTTAATGAACCTGAAATTTTACTAGCTGATGAGCCTACTGGGGCATTAGATACAGTAACTTCAGTACAAATTATGGATTTAATTAAAGAAATTTCTAAAGAAAAACTTGTTATTATGGTTACTCATAATCCTGAACTTGCTTTAAAATATTCATCTCGTATTGTTAAATTATTAGATGGAGAAGTTTTATCTGATAGTAATCCATATAGTGAAGAAGAAGAGATTAAAGAAGTGGAAAGTAATATTGAAGCTAATAATAACAAGAAAAAAGAAAAAGCTAAAATGAGTCTATGGACTGCATTTAAACTTTCTCTTAGAAATTTATTATCAAAACGTGGTAGAACTATTTTAACTTGTTTTGCTGGTTCAATTGGGATTATTGGTGTATCTTCTGTTCTTGCTGTATCAAGTGGTGTGAAGGGGTATATTAAGTCGATGCAAGATGATATGTTATCTGGTAATCCTATTACTATTCAAGAAACTGCATTAGATATTTCAGGTATGATGAGTAATATGACTCCTGCTCAAAAACAAGAAATAATAAAAGAAGCTGATAAAGTTAATGTTGAGTTTTTAATTAATCAGTTATTAGAACAATATGAAACTATTGGAAAAATAACAGTTTCAAATAATATTACAGAAGATTATATTGAATATATTAAGTCAATTCCTTCTGAATATGCTGCTTGTGTAAGATTAGATTATGGTTTAGATATGACTTATAATATTTATACTGATTTCTTACCTTCAGTACCTGAAGGTTCATCATCTAAGGTTGTTGGCAATAGTTTATCAAGTATTAGAAATAACTATGCATCAGTATTAAGTCATGTTGAAGGACTAGCTAATTATTCATCATTTATTACAAATTTAGTTGAATGTTTTAAACAAGCACCTAATAATGTAGAATATATTTCTAGTCAATATAATGTTTTAAGCGGTAAAATTGCAACTGAAAAGAATGAAGTGATGATTGTTTTAGATAAAGATTCACAAATGACAGATTTAGTTTTAGCAGAACTAGGTTACTTTACTCAAGATGAATTTATAGATATTTGTATTGATGCCAAAGAAAATCCTAAAGATGATCATTCTAGTATTAAAAATAAATTTACTTATGATGAAATATTAGGTAAATCATTTAGATGGTATCCTAATGATGCTATTTTCACTCAAGATGATAAACCTTATGATATGATTTCATATAATTATTCGTATGATGAAGAAATGATTAATGAAGAGGGACTAGAATTAAAAGTTGTTGGTATTTTAGAACCAAAAGAAACTATTAATTATGGATGCTTAACAACTGGTTTTTATTATACTGAAGCTTTAACTAATTATGCATTAGAAAAAAATTTAGAATCAGAAATTGTTAAATATATTGCTAGTCAACCTAATCAAACTTTATCTAGTGGTCATAACGTTCAAAAAAATGATGAAGGCATTATTTTATATGAACTAGATTATGGTGCTATTTATAAATATTCTTATGTATTTGATGGTATTTTATATAGTGATGTTACTGGTTACGTAGGAAATGAGAATATGTTTACATCTATGATGGGTATGATGGGTGGATCTGCAGTAAGTATGAGTGGTAGTAAGTCTTATTCATTAACACTACGTCAAGCTGGAGGTAGTAAGCTAGCTAATAGTATAGCAATATATCCTACAAATTTTGAATTGAAAGATGGTGTTACAGAACACCTAGATGCTTGGAATTTAGATGGTGACATTACGATTGGAGATAAAGTTTTAACTAAGGCTGATCGTGAAAAGATAACTTATACTGATAGTGTTGGATTAATTATTACAATGGTTAATACTCTAATTAATATTATTACTTATGCATTAATTGCATTTACTGCTTTAGCACTTGTTGTATCTTGTGTAATGATTGCGATTATTACTTATGTATCTGTAATGGAACGTGTTAAAGAAATTGGTGTTATTAGATCTCTTGGTGGTAGAAAGAAAGATGTTTCAAACTTATTTAATGCAGAAACATTTATTATCGGTTTATCATCTGGGGTATTTGGAATTGGTATTACATATTTAATTCAATTCATTGCCAATGCTATTATTGGTCACTTATCAGGAGTTTATACAATAGCTGATTTACCTATTAATGAGGCTATCACAATGATTATTTTAAGTATAGTTCTTACATGTATTTCTGGTTTGATTCCTGCAAAATCTGCAGCTAAGAAAGACCCAGTTGTAGCATTAAGAACAGAATAATTAATGAGAGGAAATAATTATGCATCCAATAAAACATTTTATAACGATTACTAGACATCGTCATATGGTAATTAAATACTGTTTTAAGATGGGAATAGGATTTCAAGGGTTATTTCATGATTTATCAAAATATAGTTTTGCTGAATTTTGGAGTAGCGCTAAGTACTACACAGGTAATTGTTCTCCTAATGATGTAGAAAGAAGAAAAAAGGGGTATTCACTTGCATGGATGCATCATAAAGGAAGAAATAAACACCATTTTGAATATTGGACTGATGTTGTTGATGGTGTTTATGCTCCAGTTATTATTCCGATTAAATATTTGAAGGAAAGCTTGTGTGATAGAATAGCAGCTTCAAGAATTTATTTGAAGAAGAACTATAAATCTGATGCTGCTCTTAATTATTTCGATAGACAAAACTCATTAACTAAGTTTCATAAATTATCAGCTACAACATTAAGAACTTGGTTAATATGGGTAAAAGATATGCCTGAAAAAGAAGCAATTAAGAAAATAAAAAGTATTAAATCATATGATGATATGAAAGAATATATTGAAATTGAGGCGTAAATGCCTCTTTTTTTCTTTTTAAAAAAATGGTATACTAAATAAGTATGATGTGAGGAAGTGATAGTATGAAAATTGATTTACATAATCATACTAAATATTCAGATGGTGTTGATACACCACAAGAGTTATTTATTAGTGCAAAGAAAAATAAAGTTGATATATTTGCATTGACAGATCACGATTCTGTTTTTGGTTGTGAAGAACTATTAAAATTAGATAAAAAAGATGATATTAGAATAATTTTAGGTATGGAATTATCTACTTCATATAAGAATAAATCTGTTCATATTGTATGTTTATTTAAAAATAATATTATTCCAGATGAAATTAGAAAGTTTTCTACTGATATGTTAAATAAAAGAAAAGAAAGAGCTATTTTAATGATGAATAAAATTCATGAAATATATGGGTTGAAAATAGATCTTGATAAACTTATACAAGAATCAGATATTATAACTCGTGCTAATATGTTAAGAAACATTGCTTATTGTAATAATTTATCTTTAGAAGAAGCATCATATTATGTATCGAACAAATCATTAGCATATATTCCATCAACTAAATTAGGAGCTAAAGAAGGTATTATGTTTGCAAAAAAATGTGGGTGTGTGACCATTCTTGCCCATCCATGTTTATTACCGAAAGATATTGTAAATGAAGTAATAAGCTTTGGAGTGGATGGAATTGAAGTGAAATATCCATCTAATAAAGAAAATGACGAACAATATTTTAAAGATTTGGCAAAAAAACATAATTTACTAATTTCAGCCGGTAGTGATTGTCATGGTGATTCTACTCATGCTCCGATTGGAACTTCTACACTAACATTAGAAGAATTTATGCCGCTTGCAGAAAGGATTGGTTTTAAATATGATAATTAAAAGTGCAGAATTTATAACATCAGCTGTTAAAAATACAGGACTTCCTGAACATGATGGTATTGAATTTATGTTTTGTGGTCGTTCAAATGTAGGTAAATCTTCATTTATCAATATGCTTACTAACCGTAAAAAGTTAGCTAAAACCAGTCAAAATCCTGGTAAAACTCAAACACTAAATGTGTATCATATTAATCAAGAATTTTATTTGATTGATGTTCCTGGTTATGGATATGCTAAAGTTAGTAAGAGTATGAAAGAAAGTTTTGGAAAGATGATTGAAGAATATGTTACAAGTAGAAAAAATTTGAAAATGGTGTTTTTGCTTGTGGATTTTCGTCATAAACCGACTGAAGATGATAAGATTATGTATGATTATTTAAAATACTATAATCATCCAGTTACTATTATTGCTACTAAAGCTGATAAAGTTAAAAATTCAGAAAGAGCTAAGAATAAAAGAATTATCTTAGAAACATTAGAATTGAAAGATGATGATAAGTTAATTGTTACATCATCTGAAACTAAAGAAGGTATTGGTTTAGTGTTTACAAAGATGGATGAAGTTTTAGCTAAATATTATAGTGTAGAGTAATGAATATTCATTACTCTTTTTTCATATAATCATATGGTGATTATTATGCAATTAGATATTAGTAAGAATTATTTTTATGAAGTTAGTGGTATTGTAGGTATTAAAGCTCATATTGAAAAAATAAATAAGTTAGAGATTAATGAAAGTTATGCATCAGGTGAGATTGAAGTTAATTTATCCTATAGTGATAATGAAGGAATGGAATGTTTTAAAGTTATTAATTTTCCTTTTGAGATTATTTTAGATGAATTAAAAGTTATTGATGTTATCTTAACTAATGTTAGTGTTACATTAATTGAAGGGCAAGGTGTTGATATTAATTATTCATTGATAGTTAATTATTTAGTATTAGAAGAAGAAAAAGTTGTTGAAGTTGAACCAATTAATGATTGTTTAGAAGAAGAAAAAAGTTTAGAAAAAATCAAGGATGATATATCTAAAGATTATGAAGAAAAATTATTAGATAAATTAAATGAAAGAAATGATGAAACTATTATTACAAAAACGCATTTATCTATTGATAATTTTTTGGATTTTTTTGATAAAGAATGTAGTGAAAAATTTTCTTTAAAAACACTTCATGTTGAAAAAGAAGAAGATTTAAATAAAATATCAAAAGAATATAATGTATCAATGGATGTTTTACTATCGGGGTATGATAGAGTAAATCATAAGGTAATGTTTAAAATTGTTAAATAATTTACCTTTTGTAGTAAAAGAATATAAAGAATATAGTGATCATTATTATATTGTTGATCAATCTGATTCTAAGTATATTTTACTTATTTTAGATGAAATGAAATATTCAACATATTATGATTTGGTAAACAAGAGTAAGATAATTAATAAGCATATTTATGAATTTGAAATTGATAAAAATATATATTTATTATTTGATTATAATGATAGTAAAACAGAAGATTTAGTTAAAAGCTATAAAATTATTGAATGCTTTGAGAAGTTATTTAACGATACTAGTTATGAGGTTATTTTAAAAAAAGAAAATATTAATAATTTAAATAAAATGTATCAATTATTAGATAAAAAATTTATATATTTTGAATTTAGAATAAGAGAGATAGAAACATCTTTATATAAGGATGATTTAGCATGGATTATCTTATCAAAATATAATGTAATTTTGGATACTAAATTATATTTATACGATTTACAACAAGATATTTTTAAATATATTGACAAAGAAGAAATTGTTAAATATGGTCTGATTTACAAAAAATATAATCTAGATTTTTATCAAAAAAGTAAAATATTACCATGTTTTGATTTATATTATGCACCTATAAGTATGATTTATGTTAGATATTATTTAGAACATTGTAAAGAAATTAATTATGAGAAATTTAATGATAAAATTAATAAAATGAATTTATTTAATAAAAAATATTTTTGTTTTATGGTTTTATATATCTATGTTTTAAATTTAAATTTCAATATTAATTTTGATAATTATAATATTCAAAATTATATTTACATAACATCATTAATTAAGGAATTTATCCAAAAATATAATTATATAATAAAACAATGAAGGAAAAATTCCTTCATTTTCTTTTGAAAAAATCGATAATATTATCTTTATAATTAGAGATAATAACTGCAGTAGCTACTATGACTATAATTCCTGCAAGAAGTACTAAATTTACTGTTGAAAAACAAAAAATAGTAAGTAATAATTGATAAATTAATATTGTTCCAAAGATAACTGTGATATTATCTTTAATAAATTCGAATATTTTAGACATAAAATCACCAATATATTATATGTATGAAACTAAAATAAATAATCTTTTTATTTATAAAATAAAAAAAGTTTCTAATTTTGTTGACTTCTTGAAATAAATGTGTTATATTTATAAAATGGAAATTAATCGTTGGAGGGATATTTATGACTAAAATTTCTTTAGAACAATTGGTTGCTTTCTTAAAGGAACAAGGCTTTGTTTTCCAAGGAAGTGAGATTTACGGTGGTTTAGCTAATTCATGGGATTACGGACCATTGGGAGTTGAATTAAAAAATAATATTAAGCAAGCTTGGTGGAAAAAGTTTGTAAAGAATAATAAATATAACATTGGGCTAGACTCTGCTATTTTAATGAATAAGGAAGTATGGGTTGCTAGTGGTCATATTGGTTCATTTTCAGATCCATTAATTGACTGTAAGAAGTGTCATGCTAGATATCGTGCTGATAAATTAGTTGAAGATTTTACTAAGGGTGAAATGACAGGCGATGGTATGAGCAATGAAGCATTATTAAGTTTTATTTATGAGAATAAAATTTCATGTCCAAGCTGTGGTGGATTAGATTATACTGATATTCGTAAGTTTAATTTAATGTTTAAGACTCATATGGGTGTTATTGAAGATAATAAGAGTGAAGTATATTTAAGACCTGAAACTGCTCAAGGTATCTTTGTTCAATTTAAAAATGCTCAAAGAACATCTAGAAAAAAAGTTCCATTTGGTATTGGTCAAATTGGTAAGAGTTTTAGAAATGAAATTACACCAGGTAATTTTATTTTTAGAACTAGAGAATTTGAACAAATGGAATTAGAATTCTTCTGTAAACCTGGTACTGAATTAGAATGGTTTGATTATTGGAGAGCATATTGTATGGAATTCTTAAAATCTATTGGTGTTGATGGAAATAAGCTTAAGTTTAGAGACCATGAACAAGAAGAATTATCATTCTATTCAAATGCAACAACAGATATTGAATTTGAATTCCCTTGGGGTTATGGTGAGTTATGGGGGATTGCATCTCGTACAAACTATGATTTAAATGCTCATCAAGTTCATTCTAAACAAAACTTAGAATATCTTGATCCTGAAACTAATGAAAAATATTTACCATATGTAGTTGAACCATCTGTAGGTGTTGAACGTATGTTATTATCAGTATTATTTAGTGCTTATGATGAAGAAATTGATGAAAAGGGTGGTAAGAGAGTTGTATTAAGACTTTCTCCTGTGCTTGCACCATACAAGGTTGCAGTATTACCTTTAATTAAGAAGAATCACGCAGAAAAAGCTAATGAAGTATTTGAGTTATATAATGAATATTTTAGTGCTGTATATGATGAATCTGCAAACATTGGTAAGAGATATCGTCGTCAAGATGCTATTGGTACTCCATATTGTGTTACTGTAGATGATAATACTATAAATGATGGTACTGTTACTGTTAGAAATAGAGATACAATGGAACAAGTTACTTTAAAGGTTGAAGAGGTAATTGATTATATTAATAAGCAATTAAGATTTTAATCTAAAATAAAAAAAGGAGGGATACCATGCCAACTCAGGATGAAATAAATAGAGTTATTGAAAGTACTGATATGGTTGATTTAGTTTCTCCTTTTGTTAATTTGATTAAACAAGGAAAAAGTTATAAAGGTTTATGTCCATTTCATAATGAAGATACACCATCTTTTGTTGTTTCTCAAGAGAAACATATTGCTCATTGTTTTGGATGTGGTAAAGGTGGAAATCCTATTAATTTTTTAATGCAAATAAAGCAAATTAGTTTTAATGAGGCATTAAACGAGTTAGCTCAAAAGAATGGTATAAAACTTACAAATGCTGTTCAAACTAAGAAAACTCAAGATTATTCAAAATATTATGAAATGATGCATATTGCTTCAAAATTCTACGAAAAAAATTTGACAACTACTAAATCTGGACTTGAAGCTTTAGATTATTTGCATAAAAGAGGGTTAAATGATGAAACAATAAAAATGTTTAAAATTGGTTTAGCTCCTTTTGGGAATAATGCCTTGTATCAAGTTTTAAAAGACTCTAATTATTTAGAACTTGATATGATTGATATTGGTTTGATAAATCATAATGAAAAAGGATACTATGATTTATTTAGTAAAAGAATTATGTTTCCAATTTCTGATGAAATGGGGAATATAATTGGTTTTAGTGGTCGTATATTTAATAATAGTGATCCTAATCAACCTAAATATGTTAATACTAAAGAAACATTTCTTTATAGAAAAGGATCTGTTCTTTATCATTTAGATTTAGCTAAATCAGAAATTTTAAGAAAAAAACGTGTTATTCTTCATGAAGGTCAAATGGATGTAATTCAAGCTACGATAGCTGGATATCCTGAGGCTGTGTGTAGTATGGGAACTGCGTTAACAGAGGCTCAAGCTAGTACCTTAAAAAAATACGCCACTCAAGCAATTATTTGTTTTGATGGTGATAAGGCCGGTGTTCAAGCTTCTAAAAAAGCTATTTCTATATTTAAGCGTGTTGGAATGAATGTTCATTTGGTTTTACTTCCTAATGGTATGGACCCTGATGAATATATTCAAAAGTATGGTAAAGAAGAATATCAAAAATATTTTGATTCTCATATATTAGATGAACAACAATATTATTTTGAAACTGCTTTTTTAAATAAAGATTTAAATGATTATAATGATTTAGAATTATTAAAAAGAGAAGTTTTTGATATTATATTTAATCAAATGAGTCAAACTGCTAAAGAAACTTATATGGCTAGGTTAGCAGAGAGGTTGAAAATCTCTGTATCAGCTTTGGCTGCTGATTACAATTCATATTGTAATATAACCCCTGTAAAAGAATATGTCGAATTTGATCCTTATGAACCAGAAATTTCAATTAATGAAGAAATTAAACCAATTACTAATCAATTTAAAAGAATTTATGAACTAAGACTTTTGATGTATGCAAGAACATCAATTGAAAAAGCATTATTCATTGATAGTAGAATTAATCAATATATTGATGGTATGTCTAGTGAAAATCGAAGTTTATGGATTAAACTAATTGATATTTATTATAATCGTTATCAAAATTTTGATGACAACACTTTCTGTTCTTTGTTAACAGAAGAAGAAATGAATACATATTATAGCAATATGGAATCTTTAAGAAACACAAATGATCCTTATAGTGATCAAGACTTAGAATTATGTATTGAAAAAATAAAGGAAATGAACGAAAAAGCTAAACAAGATAATGAATCATCTAAAATATTAAATAATTCAGATGAAGAAGTAAAAAAACGTAGTTTGGCAGAAAAATTTAAAATCAAGAAAAAAATAGACCAAAGCAGGAGGAAGTAATATGGAACTAGAATTAGTAATTAAGGAATTAACAGAATTAGCAGAAAAGAATGGTTTTGTTTCTACAAAGGATATTACTAAACATTTTTCAGAAGATAGTGAAGAATATGATTTAATTGAAAAAGAATTAAATAAACTTGAAATCGATATTGTTCATGAATCTAGTGATGATGATTTAGATGTCAAAGAACCTATGATTATGGAGGATATCGAAGAAGTAGATATTTCTACTTTTGATCAACTTCCTGCTTCAGTTAAAGTAGATGACCCTGTACGTATGTATTTAAAGGACATCGGTAAAATTGATTTATTATCATTAGAACAAGAAACTATCTTAGCTAGAGAAGTAGTAGATGGTCGTGAAGCAAAAGCAAGATTAGAAGAAATCGAAGCTGATGACCAAAATACTGTATCAGCTGAAGAATACGAAGAATTACTTGATATTTCTGAAAGAGCTGATGCAGCTAAAGACAAACTTGTTAATGCTAACTTACGTTTAGTTGTATCTATCGCTAAAAGATATTTAGGTAGAGGTTTACAATTCTTAGATTTAATTCAAGAAGGTAATATGGGATTAATTAAAGCTGTAGATAAGTTTGATCATCAAAAAGGATTTAAGTTCTCAACTTATGCAACATGGTGGATTCGTCAAGCGATTACTCGTGCCGTTGCAGATCAAGCTAGAACTATTCGTATCCCTGTTCATATGGTTGAAACTATCAATAAATTAGTTCGTATTCAACGTCAATTAGTCCAAGAGTTATCACGTGAACCAACTCCTCAAGAAGTTGCTGATCGTATGGATATTTCAGTTGAAAAAGTTCAACAAATTCAAAAGATTGCTCAAGAACCTATTTCATTAGAATCACCAGTTGGTGAAGAAGAAGATTCTGCATTAGGAGATTTCGTATCAGATCCTCATGCGTTAGATCCTTATGAATATACAGCTAAGATGAAACTTCGTGAAGAGTTAGATTCAGTATTAGCTACTTTAACAGATCGTGAAGAAAGAGTTTTACGTTTACGTTTTGGTTTGATTGATGGTCGTCAACGTACATTAGAAGAAGTTGGTCGTGAATTTAATGTAACACGTGAACGTATTCGTCAAATTGAAGCTAAGGCTTTAAGAAAGTTAAAACATCCTTCAAGAAGTAGAAAACTTAAGGATTTCATGACTAAACACTAATATGGATAGAATTGAAAGAATTGCTTCCCTTTGTAAGGGAAGCGTTTGTGTTTGTGACGTAGGTTGTGACCATGCTTACGTTTTAACTAAAGCAATCAAACAATATGGCGTTAAAAGAGGTATTGCTTCTGATATAGCTTTAGGACCTTTAGAAAATGCTAGAAAAAATATAAAGGAAAGTGGCATTATAGATAATGTTGAAATTGTATTATCTAATGGCTTTCAAAATATTAATTCTAGTTTTGATACTGCAATTATTGCTGGTATGGGTGGAGCTTTAGTTGTTGATATATTAACTAAGGGAATAAATAAAATAAAAGATAAAAAATTAATAATTGAAGCTAACTGTGAAGTATATCGAGTAAGACAATTTGTATTAAATAATAATTTTAGTATTATTTATGAAGATGCATTTTATGATCAAGGTAAGTACTATGAAATAATAGTCTGCATACCTGGATATAATAAGATGGATGAAATGGATATTTTATATGGACCTTTACTTAGAAAAAATCCTACTGAATCTTATATTACGTATTATAATAAGAAGATTGACTTATTAAATAATGTAATTCCTCAAATTCAAAACAAATCTAAAAAAGATGAAAAAATAAATGAATTAAATGAACTATTAAGTATCTTTAGGTATAAAAATATGAATAAATACAATATATTAAATACTAAAAATTATTATAGAACATATTTTATTGATGATAATATGAGAACTACTATATTTGTTGCTGCTGGAGGAGGATATGAATATACATCTCCTAGAGAATCAGAGCCTGTAGTAGAAGCTTTTAATAAACGTGGCTATCATGTTATTGTAGTTAATTATCGTGAAACTAATGAAGAAGCATATCCTATGCCCGGAACATATTTATCAACAGCATTAAATGAAATAAGAAAAGATAAAAGAGTCGGTAAAGTTATAGGTTTAGGTTTTTCTGCTGGTGGACACTGTATTCTAGAGATGTGTTTACATCATGATTATTATAATGTTGATAATCTAGAATTTCTGATGTTAGCTTATCCTGTTATTACTGCTGATGAAAATTATGCTCACTTAGGTTCTTTTAAATGGTTATTAAAAGATAAAGTTGATAATCAAGAACTAAGAAAATATCTTTCTTTAGAAAATGAAGTAAAAAAAGAAAATGCTCCTGAATTGTTTTTATGGGGAACTTATGAAGATAAATCAGTTCCAGTAATGAATTCTTTGTTATTATTAGAAGCGTATAATAAAGTTCAAGTAAGTGCTGAATATCATATGTTTCCATATGGGGCTCATGGATTAAGTGTTGCGAACGAGAATTCTGCACAAGGTAATATAGAAAAAATTAATCCATACGTTGCTAGATGGGTTGATTTAGCTTGTGAATGGATAAAATTAAAGATTAAATAAAAAAAGAGGTCACCCTCTTTGATTCTGTTTGATTAAAACGGACAGTGTCAAAAAAGACCATTAAGAGCTAATGTCCTATATTCGATAGGAGTTAGCTCTTTTATTTTTTCTTGTAATCTTTCATTATTATAATAATCTATAAAATTTGATATTGTAGA
>JBGVRA010000068.1:0-20553 GCA_045127955.1 Anaeroplasmataceae bacterium | reverse complement strand
ATTCAATGATAGGGAACATCTCTGCTTCCACGACTATATATTTGACGAGGCTGAATTGCTTCACGCTTTCACATTAAGGCTTGCAGTATCCCTAACCTACGCTTAAACCTAATCTCACGACTTCGGCTCCAAGGTCTCGGTACTAGATGACTTGCTAGGTCTTTCTAGGTCGGAATCCCACCGACTATGTTATGTGAACCTAACCGGCGCACCCCTATCTTAAAGTATTTATAACTCTAGAATCCAAATCAACAATAACTTTAGAAGTCTTTAAATAAGTTAATTTATACTTCTTCCCCATTAAATCTTCTTTAACTATATCCCTCATATGATAAAAAGAAGTATAAGGAAATTCAAGTAAACCAACTAATTTTAACTTACCAAAAGAAAACTCAACTCCATAACCAATCTTATTATAGTTACGGCGTCTTTGTCTACCATAATATAATAACTTAATATTAGTTGGTATTGCATCAATAGTTTGATAATCATTATTATTTAACTCAATATCTATTGATTTAAGCTTTATTAAATTTAATATAGTAGTAATAATAGATTTAATAAATATAATTCCTACAACTAATAAAATAAAATATAATAAATATTCTTCCATCTGATCTTCTACTATACTGTCTTTAAATAGAAAAAATACCAAACCTATATCTATCATAAAAATAGGTGAACAAATTAAATAACTAATTTCTTTACATAAAGTATCTTGTTTATATCTTAATATTTTATTAGAATTTTTCTTATAAATCCCACTGTCAATCTTAGCATTTTTAACATATTCCTTATTATATTCTTGAATATAAAGTGATTGATATAATACTATAACAACAACACCTACTATAGTTATTCCAAATACAACATAACTAAAAGTATTAAATTTAAATAATAACAATAATAAAAATATTAATATTCCAATGGCTAAATAAAATTCAAGTACTATATTACTTTTTAATAACTTATTCATAATCTTTAACCTGTTCTAGCATTGATAACCAAGAAATACTCCACTCTTTAAATTTAAAATCATCCATTTTAGAAATAACATTATCACATATAGAATCTATATCAACTTCATGATTTTTTAAAACAAGAATCCTTTTAATAATTTCAACAAAATCAGTAATAACACTAAAATACAAAAGATCTTCATCACCACTATGTTTATTATACTTAGAAATAAATTCATCACATTTTTCTAATATAGTTTCACTAGTAATAACTTCTTTAATAAAATACTCATCATTACCTAAATGATGTGAAGATTGATCATTAATATCATACTGTAAAACCCAACCCTCATAACATGATACAAGTTTAAAAAATTCATTAGGAGAATATTTTTTACCATCAATTATAAAACCATCATAACCAACCCTAATATTTCCTTTTAATTTCAATGACCCACGGTAAATACTCTTACATTCTACTTCATCTTTAATCTTTTCGACAAATCTATCAAATTCTGTTCTTAAACTACAATCTAAAGAACTACGCATTGATACTTCGTATTCATACTTACTACTTCTTGCATTCCAAATAAAGCATTTGTTAGACCTTAGTAGACTTAAATTAAATTTATAAGACTTTCCATCAATATAAAGTGTAATATCATTAGGACAATTAAAATCATCTTCATCTTGAATACAGTTTTCACAAACTTTCTTACCATTTAAAACCATAGTTGCTTCATATTTATGACAGATTTCACAAAGATTTTCTTCCATATCATTAATATAATCTAAATCATTTTCTTCTAATATTTTTTTAGCTAATTTAAGATAACACTTATCTCTATACTTATACCAATCATTAATAGTACCATTATTTCTTAATATATTTTTAAAATTAGAAAAAGCCCCTTTTCTATTAAATACATCAAGTAACTTATCCCTTAAACTTCCCCTTAAAGTATACGCATAATTAATCATCATATCTTTTTCATTAATATCATATAACGATGGCATATGAATATATTCATGTTCTTCTAATTCATCTAAGAAAGACTCATCTGATACAAAAGGATTATAAATAAAAATATCATCTACATCAATTAAATAATAGACACTAGAATCCATACTTACAAATTGTAATGCTTCATAAATTTTAGATAATTTAATCATATAACCACTCCTATCAATAACTATTTATATTAATAAACATTATCACTTTTCTTATAATTACAACTATGACATAAAGTCTGTAAATTATTTATAACAGTTTTACCACCCTTAGCAATTGGAAAAATATGATCTATTTCTAAATCATTTGTTCTTCTTCCACAATATCTACATCTATATCCATCTCTTTGATAAATATAGAATCTCATTTTATTTGTCACTTTTCCTCTTTCTACTTTACATAATGAGTCCCACATATCTTTATCTAAATAAAAATATCCATTTTTCTTACTTAATTTATTAATAATTATTTCAAGTTCTTCAATATTAAAATAATCAAACTTAGATTCTCTAAAACGTCCATTAATATTAGTCAATCTCAAAATAACTTTAACATCAAAAAATAAAACTGGTTTTTTCAAAATTCTACTAAATTCTTTTTCTTCTAAATAATTTAAAAATCGCTTAAAAATCACTTTCATAGAAGAATCATATTTACCTAATGATTCTTTTGATGGTATTAATTTTTTATATTCCTCATATAAAATCCTATTTTTATAACAATTATTTATATTTGTTTTAACTTCACTTTTTCTTTCTTCTACTTTATAAATTAAATAATCTATAGGTTCAATTAAATCATAATAAATTTCATTATCATAATCATTTTCAATGTAATAATTTTTAACCTCTTTAAAGCTAAATCCTTCATTTACATTTACCAATTCTTTTACTGTAATACTATTTCTATAAATATAAGAAATATATCTTTTTTTTATAATTAAATAAACAACAAATACTAATATCAACAAAAATATTACTATCCCTACAACTATCATAAAAACCTCTTTTTTAATATTCAAAACTATAATTCTTAAAACATTAATCTCTATTCATCTAGTAAATGATATATAGTATAATAAATAAAATCATCCTTATGATTTTTTTTATTATCTTCTAATATATCTTTAATAGTATCAAAATAATTATTCTTTTCTTCTTTTCTTAATTCACTTTTAAATTCCGGCATATCTAAAGGAATATATTTATTAATATCTATATAATAAATATCACAAATAGCTTTATCTTTTAATTCTTTAAAAGCTTTATCAACCAAATCATAATATAATTCCAAATTATAATTTTTAATAGGTTGTAAGCTCTTAACAATCTTATAAGATTCTTTAACTAATCTAACTTCCTTAGTTAAAGAATCACCTATAAATAATTCAGTAACATAACCTAAAAACTTTTCATCAGCCAAATTCTTAACATTCTTAACTCTATTCTTAATAATATCAAGCCTAATCCCATCTACATCATAACCAGTAAAATACTCTCTAACCGCATTCCAACTAGCACTACCACCATCACAAAACCCAAAGCCATGCGTCATAGCTAATGCTTCACATAACTTAAAGTTAAGATTTAAGTTTAACGCAAGTAAATAAACTTGATCTACTAATAACTGATACAAACTAAATTCATCACTATTAATTCCATATTCATATTTATACTTTAAAGAATTCCAAGGAATAGTAAACCTAGAACTCATACAAAAATCAGAATAATTCATACCGCAACCTCTTTTAATTAATTATACATTAAATTTAAGATTTATACTATATATTTTCTTCAAAGAAGAAAAAGTACTAGAAATCTAGTACTAATTCAAATCAATAGATGAGTTGTTATCAGAAAAAGAAATATGACAAATGCTTAAAAAACTTCTACTAAAAGAAATACACATCTTAACACCATCAGGTAATCTTGTATCAATAACATGGTTATAACCAATAAAGGCCATCTTTTCTTTTTCTTCTCCGTCAATATATACAATTAAAGAAAACATTCCCTTATATGCAGTAACATAATAACCATTAACTTTAGTTGTAGCACATCTACAGTAAAGTAAATCCGTAAGTAAAAAACTAAATCCAAAAATAGCACCAAACAAGCCAACAATCATACCAAACATAAATAACCCATAAAAAGCACTATCAGAAATATTATCAATTCCTATCATACTTAAAACTAATACTATAATAAGTAAACAAGAAACAACAAACTGAATAATTCTTCTTTTACGTAAATACCTAGCAATGTTTTTTTCTAATCTTTCCACCTTTTCAATCATTTAAAACATCTCCTTTATACTATAATTATAAAGTAAGATAAAATTTAACACCATAACAATAACTGCAAAATAAAACCATTCAATTATACAACTATTGTATAGTTTCCAAATTATATACTAATTCTCATGAAATTATTATACCATTCATATTGATTGCAATTATAATTAATTTAGTGTATAATGTAATTGTCAATGGACGTTAAACAGATAATCATAAGAAAAGGGAAGGTCGTCACACACCTTCCCTTTTCGCATTCAAAAAACAATTAATATAATTAGATTTTTTCTATAATTTTATTAATTATTGGTATCATAAATAATTAAAGCATTAATAATTTATCAAATTCTATTCAGGCTTTGGTTCGCCATATTCACGAACCATTGCTTGCATTGTAATAATCCATTGCTTACCATATTTCATAACATCTGTACCTTCTTTTAATTTTCCATATGATATAGCTTTTCTTAATGTACTTTCATTTAACCCCCATAAAATGGTTGCATCACTTAAGGCAATTAAATTATCAAATGGAGTATTTAAATCTATTCCGTTATAATATAATTCATCACATGATAGATCTAAATAATCATCCCAAATAATACCATAGCCTCCAGTATCTACTTCACAATCATAAAACTTATGATTATCTTTCAACTTATTAAATTCAGGTTGTTTATCAAACCAAGGTTTGACATCATACATTTTGTTGACCCCTTCAGCAAATATTACTAAAATCAGATAATCATCTTTCGGTACAATAGACTTAATCTTGTGAAACATTGTGATTCCTCCTATTCTAATGGTGAAATTGGTTTAAAGATTTGAGTATTCCACATTTTCATTAATTCATTTTGGTATTCTTTCATCTATCAAGATTATATCACGTTATAGTGATATTATCAATACCGATTCCAATTTTCTTAATTATTAGCAATAAAACCTTTAACATCATCAAATAACAATTTATTTGATGCATACAATTCTTTAAATATCTTCTTATTTTTATTGTATTTAACTATTAACCTATTAGGTTTAAATATTAGCTTAACCTTAATACCATTATACGGAATATAATATATTTTTCTAAATTTTGAAGATAAACTACCAAAGCTTATTCTTCCGTATTTCATTCCTTTAATATTTAGATTATGTTCTAATATTGATGTTAATTGTCCTGTAAACCAATCACTTTTTAGTAATGTACAATAAACATTATCTTTCTTATAAATATTATAACAACAAATAATTAATAACAAATTAAATTCTGCCTCATTAATCTCCATAATGCAAATTAAACCAAGAAAAAAATAAAAAATTAACATCATAACTAAATAATAATCTTTACAATAAATAATTACAAATGGAAGTGTGACAAGAATTAACAATAAAAACAAATAAGAAAAAACAATAGTTGGTATTCTTTGTTTTTTACTAACCATGATTGATCTTGAACTAACTTCATCTGGTAAATTCTTATGAGTTTTTTCATAATAATATTTAATAAATTCTAATAAACTCATAATCTGCACTCCATTCTTTTTTATCACTTGAACTCATTATAACATAAATCATTTATACTATTAATTATAAATAGAAAAACACTTCTAAAACTGATAATACAGCTCTAGAAGTGTTTCATTCTTTAATTACACTATCCTATATATTTTTGAATATCTTCGCCTGTTATTAAATCTTTATGGTTAATAAAACTATCAATTAATGTTGAGTAATCGCTTTGTAATTCATCTAATATATCATTAGATACTAATACACTAGCATTAATTTTATTCTTAGATAAAATATCAGAAGGGAAGTCTTTAAAGTTTGTATCTTTATCATTATCTGCTTGGATAAACATCATAGGAACTTCAGTTTTGTATTCTACTATTTTACCATCAACGTATCCGTAATAATATTGAATTCTTAATTCAATATCATATTTTCTACTTGTTGGAACTCCTAATTTAGAGTTTCTTGTAGGTTCAAATTTCTTAGTATTGCCGTTAACATACACATCACAAGAATTTACTCCTGGTTCTGTAATTTCTTGTTTTTTAATCATTTTAAGATTAGATATTCCAGATATATCATTTAAATTAAACCAATATGTATTATATGTACCTTCAACTCCTAAGAAACTCATTGTCTCTCTTACTTCATACATTAATAAATTTCCAGTTTGAGTATCATATATTTCATCGATATATCCCTTAAATCCAACTATACTAGATGCCTTATTACCAACTACTTTTATATAACTATCGCTAATATAAAAATCAGCACAAGAAGCAACAACATCTTTATCTTTAGCTTGAATAAATTCATATATATGACCAGTTGTTAATTCTTCATCTTTAGCAATTTCAAAATATGCTTTTCTTGAAACTAAGTCAGCACCATATTCAACAGCAAAAAAATATGATTCTTCTGTAAAACTATATTTAATCTTATTTTCTTCTGTCAATTCTAATCTTACATCTTTACTTCCATTATCAACATTGTATGTCATATCTATTTTAGGATTTATTGTACCAAATAATGGAACATCAAAAGATGTTTTATAAGTTAGACTATATGTTAACACTTTATCTTGATAATTAATATAAGCTGTATATTCTGTTTCATCTAATTCATAATTTGCAGTATTTCCAGGATTTGAATCTAGGTAATTATTAAATAAAATTACAGAGCCATTAATAACTGTTTCAAGACCAGTTATTACAGCAAAGAATTTTTCACTTTCAATAATATTATTAATTACCATATGCCATTGTTCGCCATAACCACCATAAACAACATCATTAACATTCACTCCACTACTATAATCGTATGATACACTAGAACTTTCAACATGTTTATGTGAGTTAGTTGGTTTCATTGAATCAGGAATATAACTATATGGACTGTAATCAATACTATTTGTTAATGAACTTAAATAATCTTTAATATTTACCACTTCATTCCATGCAGCATAAATAGTAACATCTTCAGTTAATGTAATGGGCCAATTAACTTTGTTATTATTTGCTGAATCATAAGTCCAACAAACAAAATTATAACCATCTTTTACTGGTTCTACAGGCTCATCAACAACACTTCCACTTTCAACTTTAATACTTTCAACAGTGGATCCTCCATTAGTATCAAATGTCAAAGTATTATATTTAATCTTAATCTCATATTTAACACTATTACTCCAGTTACTATCAAGATATGATTTTCCATCACCTAAAGCTTTAACTTTAATACTTTCATTTTCTTCTAATTGAACTTCTAATTTAGTAGTCGTAAGTTCTTCTTCATTATCGATTTGATATTTATATTCTACCGCATTAACAACCGCACTCCAAACAGCTTTACCATCTTCATTTACCACTACTTCAGGAGTAGATAATACAATAGGCTCTGGCTTTTTAGATTCACAAGAGCATAATAAAAATATAAACACAAACATGAATAAATAATTAATCTTTCTCATTATATCCACCTCGTAATTTTTTTTAATGATTTATCATTAAAATTATAACACCTGATATAACAAACCTCTACTAACTGTTAGTTTACATTGTGTAAAGAAAAAACACCCGAAGGTGTTTTATCTAAATATCTTATAAACATGATTAATAATCTTATTATGACCCATAACAACTATTTTAGAATGAGATAAAACAGTGAAATTACATTTCATTTGTTTTATCTCTTTAACACATCTTTTTACATCTTTAATAGATGTCATCCAACAAGGAAACTGTAGAGCAACTAACACCCAACCTTCAGCAAATTTCAGTTTTATAACTTCAATGGTTAAAAAACCTCTATATCTTCCCGAAAATACTAATTTAACTTTTTTAGGATATTTGCTAATATTAAATGTTAATGCATATTTAAAATCTTTTAATAAATTCTTATATCTATTAATATAAGATATTCCTACTATACCCATAACAATTGCTAAAATAATAGTAATAAAATAAATAAATAATCCAAATATTTCCCAAAATGATTCAAATTTAATATTTTCTATTAGTGGACTAAGCAAAATAGATAAAACTATAAGTAATCCTCCTAAGAACATTGCTACTATTCCAGCATCTAATAAGTAAGACTTAACACTACTTATTTTCTCAAAAATTATTCCATTTATAGAATCATCAACATAATTATCAGATCTATATTCATCTACTATCTTATTTAATTTTACACATAAATCGCATAAATCAGAAGTATTAATTTTCTCATCAGTAATATTCTTTTTATCTTTAAAAATTCTAACAATCTTAGTATTCTTCGAATATTTAATAGATGTAAATATTTGATATTTAATAAACCTAGGGTAAATGTCTATAATAATCTTAAATCCTAAATATTTATAAGAATAAATAATCTTATTATATTTAACTTCTAATCTAATATTATTTAATCCTAGTTTCTTTTGTTTAATATCTTTAATAAAATTATATGATTTATTACTGTCTGCAGCAATAACATATAAATTACTATAATTAGTATCTAATTCTTTATTTTTATTAAGACTATTAATTAATCTTAATTCATTAATAACAATTATTAAATAATATATTAATAAGCTGATTACTGGAAAAAATACAATAAAACTAATCATTATTAAAACATCAATATCAAACATAAAACCAGATACAAATCCTAATATATTTAATATAAACGCAAATATTAATATTATTAATATCCATATTTTCTTTTCCATATAATCACCACCTATACGTTATTTTATAAATAATGATTTAATAAGTCAATAAGCAGCAATATACATTTACATATTGGTTGCTGAACTTGGTTTAGAAATTAATAAATCTTTATGCTCATCATCTTTTTCACATTTAATTTTATAATCAATCATTTTTTGCTTTATAGCGTCATATTTTTTTTGAGAATCATCAAAAGAATTAACAATCATATCTACTTCAGCCTCATACTCTCTATACTTCTTAACTTGATTTAAATTGATTTTTTCCACAGATAAATAGTTATTGTTTCCACCTTTAGTTTTTAATATTGTCGAATAATTTGTTTTGTATGGAGCATAAATTCCTGAATCACCTAACTTATTAATATTAGATTGAACTAAATATGCTGATATATCTCTAGAAAATGAGGTCAAAATCGAAGAAAAATAATTAGTATCTTTATTTAGTACAGGCAAAAATACAACATCAACCTTTCCTTTCATTATTGCTCTATCCACTATATTTGTTGCTTCAAAACATAAAAATTCTGAATATCTTATAATTCTATCATTAATAATATAATATTTAGGAATTGGATTATGACACTCTATTCCATTCTTTAAATAGATTAAAATTTCCTCCGGTGCATAATAATTTTTTTCCCTTAAAAGAGAAAGATTTATATTATGATTATAAAGCCAAATATAATTATGAACTTTCCCTTGATCTACAACTGATGTGATTCCACTAATGATAGAAATATTTCCTTTTGCCATTTTTTGAATATCCATAAATTGGTAATAATTAATACAAAATTCTGGAAAAATTATATAGTTTGCTTTCTTTTTTATTGCCTCATCAATAATATAATTGATTTCCTGTGTAGGAAAGATAGGGGTTCCATTTATAATTGAATCTATAACATCAGATTTAGAATAATTCATATTAGCAATTGCTATTAATATCTGGTCTTCTTCTTTTTTTACATCATTTAAGGATTCAAATGTGATAAGATTAGTACACATAAATTTTTCCTCTTTATGTTTATATTTTTTATTATATGAATAACCATTTATCAGTTCAAATACATTCAAACATAGCTTTTCAACATAATCAAATGAAAACAATTGATTTTCTAAAAGAGCTATCGGCAATATTTCTTCATATTTAAAATTAAATGGATACAAATCATACAAACAAACACCGAATTTTTTAACACTAAATAATTCTGACTTTATATATTGAATTATTTGATGTGATTTTAGTGAATTATAACGATATAAAGAATAAATCCCATCATCATTTGCAAACTCTTTTGCAACATTTAATTCTTTTTTCAAAGATTCTTTTATATCTTCTAAATATTTCTCATTAATCACATTTCCTCTATAATTTTGTTTAACATCAACTTGATTAATTTTCATGATCGACTGTTGGCACTTATTATAAAAATCTTGAATATCCTCCTTTTGTTCATATAAATAACAAAAAATATCTTTCCAAATCGTTCTATAATTAATCAAATTTTCTTCTTCCTGAATTTGAAATATTAATTTATCTATTTTACTTTTATAGTTATGTATTTTTTTATTATTGTTATATAATAAATTTCTAAGTTCTTTTAAATTATTATGACCTAACATCAATTCTCCATAATTATCTACATCAGAATTTGATATTGTTAACTCATTAGAGCAAAAAATTTTTTCTTTAATTTCATATTTAAGACTAGAATCATCATACTTATTTTGATTAAAATGATAGCACCAAACCTTATCAATATTAATTGACAACTCTATTTTCCCACCATAAAAACTACTTATTACTTTTTTTTGCTGAATACAATTTATCGAATCATTACAAAAATAATTTAATGCTTCATTTTTTTGATAACTGCATATTCCTCTTGAAGATTTTGACTTCTTAACAATTAAAATATCATCAACATAACGACCGTAATAAACTACATCCTCATCAGATATAATCTCTTTATCAAAATCTTTTAAAAGTAAATTGGCAAAAACCGCAGAAGAAATTGCCCCAATAATCAACATTGATTTTCTTTTTTCATATGGTCCTGATTCATTAACAAATCTATCATAAAAACAGTACGCTCTTTTAATAAATAAATTTAATGTTGCATCGTTACATTTTCCATATTTTGATTCAATATTTGTAAAATTCATAATTTTATTATAATAATATCTTTTTAAATCGATATTGATGATATCAATATTTTGTGTTCGATTGACTAAAGATGCAATTCTAAAACAATTATTTCTCCACTCATTATAAAGTTTATTATAATTATCAAAAAGAAAACGATTTGCTAAACAATTGATATTCATATTGAAAAAGCAATCGTTCAGTTTATTTCCATATACATATCTATTATTGAAATCAGAAGGAAATATTGAAACAATATTAATTATCCATAAAATATCTAATAAATGAAATTCAATCGGTGCATCGATAAAATGATTTACTCTAGAAATAATAAGACCATCATTTGACTTTATTGAAGATTCTTTTTTAGGAATAATTGCACATTTAATACTTGTAATAATATCATCTAGTTCATTATTACTATATCTATGAACCAAATTTAATAAGTTGTTCTTTAAATTCTTTTCATAATTTACGATTTTTTCTTTCATAAACAATGGATCATTATTGTAGTAATAATGTGATTTCAACTTTATAAAAGCCCACTTTAAGTTTTCAAATGTAACTTCATATTTCATTGTTTTTTCACATATTCAAACGCAAAAAACATATCTTAATTACTCCTTCCCAAAAAGGAATAAGTACATTATTCTATACCAAGTATTTCTCTACTTTCTTCTACATCTAATGTTTCAATATCTCTTAATTTAGATTGAATCATTCTAGTTCTAGTACCTACTAGCTTATCTAACTCATTAGAAGCTTCTCCTACCTTCTTTTGAGTTTTTTGTAAAGTATCTGCAAACTTCTCAAACTCAGACTTTACTGCACCTAATAACTTAAATACATCAGCACTCTTCTTTTGAATAATTAAAGTCTTAAATCCCATTTGTAAGGCATTTAATATAGCTGTTAATGTTGTAGGTCCTGCAACATTAACCTTACATTCTCTTTGTAATTCTTCAAATAGCCCCATATTTAATACTTCTATATATAAACCTTCAACAGGTAAAAACATTATCGCAAAATCAGTAGTATTTGGAACATCTATATACTTATCCTTAATATCTTTTGCATATTTTTTAATGGCATTTTTTAATTCTTTTCTACCTTCTTTAATTAATTCAGAATTTCCTAAATCCATTCCATCTTTAATCTTATGGTAGCTTTCAAGTGGTAATTTTGAATCTATTGGCAAATAGATATATTCATCATTACTACCTGGCATTTTAATTGCGAATTCAACTCTTTCACTTGAATTCTTCTTAGTTACACAGTTTTCTTCATATTGTTCTACTGTTAATATATCTTTAATAATATTACCTAAAATAACTTCACCAACTATACCCTTAGTCTTAACATTAGTTAAAACAGTCTTTAATGAACCAACATCAGAAGCTAATCCCTTGATTTCACCAATAGCTTTATTAACTCCACCGATTTGTTCAATGACATTATCAAAAGATTGTTTTAATCTACCTTCTAATGTTTTTTCTAGTTTTTCACCAACAGTAACATTAATCTTTTCTAACTTTTCATTATTATCTTCTCTAATTGATTTTAAATTACTACTAACAGTATCTTCTAATCTTTTAAAAGATTCTAAAGTAGTTTTATTAAATTCATTAATTCTTTCTTTAATAGAATCATCAAATTCCTTTAAAGATTCTTTAACATTTTTATTAAAATCTTTTATCTCAACAGATAATTGTTCTTTAATCTTATTATTAGCATCATTACTATCTTTTAAGAATAAATTAGTAAATTCATCCATCTTCTTAGATAAATTAATATAATTTTCTGAATTACTCTTATTAATACTAATAAGATTATCAACAATAAGCTTATTAGTGTTATTAATACTTTCACTAACATCTTTTAAAGCTTTATTAATCTCATCATTTTTCATATTAACCTTATCAAACAAAGCTTCATTTTTAGAATTAATCAAATTAACAAAACCATCTAATTTAATATCAGCGTTATTCTTAGTTCTACTAACAAAAATATTAATAACAAGTAAAACAATACAAATAGAAACTAACACAATAATTACAATATCCATAATATTCCTCCAAAATTCGACATAATTATAAAATAATTATAACATGAATATTATAAATATTCACTAAGCAAGTATTATTGTTGTTGTTTTAGTTTTCTTCTTTGGGCAAGATTAATTCTTCTTAACATTCTCTTAAAATCAATTTCAATATCTTCTAGATAATAAGCTTCTCTTTTTTCTTTTTTAAATCTAAACATTAAACTATGAAATGTAGCATCTGTACGACCTAAGTGTTTAATGATTTTAGCTTCAAGTAATTTTAAATAACTTTCTCTTGTAGTTTTAGTTTTACCTCTATTTGCATATTCAGCATAAAACACCTTCTCGTGAAATACAAAATCACAAGAACAACATTCCATCAATTCACCTGCATCTTCTAGAAATTTCTTAATAGCTGGATCACTATCAACATAATCCTTTTCCTTTCTTTCTTGAGCAATAAGTATTGCTCTACTGCCACAAAATGGGCAGCAATCATTTCTAAATATTTTGTGTCTTCCCATATTTTTATACCCCTTTACTTTATATTTTAGACATTATATTTTTATGGCCTTTTTCCCCTTCATTATATTTAAAGACTTAAATGGTATATAAATGGCTACAAAAATTTAAAAAAAATTAAAAATTTTTACAAATTAATTTATTATTCATCAATTTTTATATCAAAAAATCCAAAAAAAAGAAAAGAGATGAACTCCACATCTCTTTTCTAGTTACTTGGCTATTTTTTTTTTTAATGTTTTAATAATTTATTATTCTTCAGGTTCTTCGATTTTTATTGCTATATAACCACTATCAGTTTCATCATATAGCTTGCTACCAATTTGATAAGTAGTAATAGATAATTGTTGATAAGTTTCTACATGCCAATGAATCATCTCAAATCCATCATTAACAATATTACGCTGTAACTCTACAACATCAGTATTAATATCAATTAATTTCAAACCATACTGTGTTCTTACAGGTGCATCATTAACTACATTAGTTGAATAACTTAAAACCATCTTCCAAGTTTGTCCAACAAAGAAATTATATGGCATATTAATCTTATATGATGTTGAATTCTTTGCAGCATCATTATGGAAATATCTAATATAATAATTATCTATACAACTTTGTAGGTTAATTCTTCCTGCACCACCACCATAAGGATAGAATCCATTTGATTGAAGGCTCACTGTGTCAAATTCAGTACAATTAACCATTAGTAAAGCCCTAATTATATGTGGATTAAACATTATATCTTGTTTATTTTGTTGAATTAAGGCTACAACTCCAGTACATACAGCCGTAGCTACTGATGTACCACCATTATAAAAATTAGTCATATTATAAACTCCTACCGTTGCAGGTCCGATAACCATGGGTCTTATTTCACCATTAGGTGTAAGATAAGATGTATAACTAGTTACTGCATCTTCCGTTCCTGCACCTACCGCTATACAATTATTAGCCATAGCAAAATTAGATACATAACCATTCTCATCTCCATCATTACCTGTAGCACAACAGAAAGTAATACCATATGTGTCTGCAGCATAATCAAGATAAGACGATGAAGATGAATATGAACCAGTACCATCTCCTATACTTACATTACATACTGATATGCCCTTATCTATTAACCAATCTACTTCACTTACTGGATTACCTGATAATTGAACACTATATAAGTGAGCATTTGGTACCATACCATCATCACCCACTAAAATAGATGCCATAAGTGTAGCATGTTCAGTTTTAGATTCAATGAAATACCACTCATCTCTGCATGTGATATTAGAACTTGAAAGATTAGCATTATTCTTGTCACATATTCCCCATTCTAATAGTCCTACTTTAATATCTTCTCCACCATCTAAACTAGTTATTAATGCATCAGTGGTACCAGAATCCATTTTACCTCCACCAAGCATTTCTTCAGGCTTACAATCATCTTGCAGATAAATCTTTTCAATGAAATCATGTTTAACAAGTTCTTTTAATGTAAACTCTAACTTCTCAGTTGATTCTTTTTCAAATGTAAATTCAATATATGAACTATATTTAGAAATATAAATATCATCATATTTAACTGTAAGTAAATCTAAGAATTTATTATTATGATTTTCAAATTTTTCTTTTTGATATGTTTTAAAATCAGTTCTTAAAGGATAATTATTAACTGTATATTTATCTAAGATATCATCAGATAATTTTATTAAAACATTAGTTCTGTCACTAGCCAAAGTAACAGATGAGCTATCACCATATTCACCAAGTTCAGTAGTTGAATGACGCTCATTAATTATTCTACTATTTTCTAACTTATTAGGAATTAAAGTAAACATAGAAGTAAGTAAAATAATTGGTAAAATTTTCTTAATCATTTATATTCCCCTCCATTTATAATTAAAGACTAAATCATAAAAAAAAAGCTACAAAAAGTAGCTTATTTTTTAAATGTTGTCTTAAATATTTCAACATCATTTTCATATATTATTAGTTCATTTGAATCTTCAAGAGTAATTTCAAGAACGAATATTTTATTTCTTATTTCGTCAATTATTGAATTCAGCATAAAAATATAATTTTTAAATTCTCGGTTTATCATATATGTTATTAAATAATATTTGCCATTATTTTGATTATAATAAATCCCACACAAAAACTCAGTATCAACTTGATACAACTTAATTCTCTTAAGTTTATTGTATCCCTCAACCTCATCTTCAAATGCTTCTAAAGCCTCATACACTATATCATTATCACCATATTGAGGTTGATATGTATTTTTATATATTGATATAGAAACAAAAGATACTACTGTAATTAATATTAATAATGTACAAACTAGTGTTGGAATAAAAAATAATGGTTTTTTATATATTGGTTTTTCTGTAAATTCTATTCTACTTAGTATTTTTTGTTCATCTAGTCCTAAATCATTAAGTAATTCATTTCTTATTAATTGATCTAATTTTTCATCTTTTTCGTTTCTCATTAGGATTCTCCTTTTATTAGTATATTTCTATTATAATATAAATTAATTGATTTTGAAATAATTTTTATTACTATCTATTATTCCATCTTTTTTTAATTTATTAATCTCAACTGATAATCCACTTCTTTCTACTCCTAGATAATCAGCTAATTCTTGTCTATTAAATGGTATTTCAAATTCAGAACTATTATTTTCTTTTGCTTGAAATGATAAATAACACATTAATTTTTCTTTTGTAGTTTTCTTAGACATTATTTCTATCTTTTTATTAAACATAATATTCTTCTTTGCTAGAGCATGTAAAAGATTTAATAAAATTTCTTTATGAAAATAACAAGGTTTATCACAAGGTGATAATATCTTTTTCATTTTTATTATTAATACTTTTGTATCTTCATCAGATATAACATTAACTAACATTTTATTATTATCTAAAATAGAAATAGTTTCACCAAATATTTCACCTTTTTTAAACCCAGCAATTATATCTCTATTACCATAATAATCAATTCTTGTTATATGGACGCTACCTTCTAATATAACTCCTAATATATCAGCATTATCTCCTTCTGATATAATAATATCATCTTTACTATATGATTTTATTATTCCGCCTAAACACTTACTAACAGATAATAAATCGTCTTTATTTATATTTTTAAATAATATACACTTACTTAAAACATCAAAATATTTTTCCATTTTATCTCCTTTTGTTGAAATTTCAACATACATTATGATTTTATAATATTATAATACAATCGTAAAATCAATAAAAGGAGATAAAATTATGTTAAGAAAAATAATAAAAATAGATGAAGAAAAATGTAATGGCTGTGGTGCATGCGTAACAGCATGTCATGAAGGAGCCATTGAAATGGTAAACGGTAAAGCCAAATTAACTAAAGAAGATTACTGTGATGGATTAGGAGATTGCCTACCAAGTTGCCCAACAAATGCCATATCATTTGAACTACGTGAATCACTACCATATGATGAACAAAAAGTCTTAGAATCAAAAAAAGCTAAAGCTTGTAGTTGTCCTGGATCAGATGCTAAAAAACTAGTAAGAAATGTATCTACACCAACAATACTTCCTCAAAAAATAGAAAGTGAACTACAACAATGGCCTTGTCAAATAAGATTAGTACCAGTCAACGCTCCATACTTTGATGGTGCTCACTTATTAATTGCTGCTGACTGTACAGCTTATGCTTATGCTAATTTTCATACAGATTTTATGAAAAATAAAATAACATTAATAGGCTGTCCAAAATTAGATAATGACTACACAGAAAAACTAACAAACATAATAGCATTTAACGATATCCAAAGTGTTACAATCGTAAGAATGGAAGTTCCTTGTTGTGGCGGATTAGAAAATCAAACTAAACAAGCACTAAAAAACAGCAAGAAATTCATTCCATGGGGCATTGTAACGATTTCTACAGATGGAAGTATACTTTAATGGATATTTTATTAATAGGAGCTTTAATCGGCCTTGCAAGAGCTACAGAAGGAAATGAAGAGTTAATCTCTTCTTCTACTATTGATATTTTATTCAAAAGTTTACAAAATATTGAAAATAATAATAATACTAATTTATTAGAAGAAATAGAAAAAGAAAAGAAAAAATTAATACCACTATGTTATAGTTGTCAAACAAACTGCGGAAGAAATGATGCATATGATTTTAATATAGTGATAAATAATGAAAATAATATTTCTAAACTAAAATTAGAAATTTTAAATCAAATAATAAAAATAAGTAAAACAAATAATAAAAACACCTATACTTATACACTATTATTTAATTCATTATTTATGTTAGGAATAGATAATATTAATGAAGATTATCTATTACCTATATTAAATAAATTAAAAAAATATTAAAAATAAAAACTCAAATTTGAACCAAAAACAAATTTGAGTTTTTTCATTATTAACTACATTTATACATTAATATTTTAATTTACTTCTTCTAAACCTAACATTACTTTATTCTTCTTTAACAAATTAATATAAGCAACTAAAGAAACAACACTATCAAAAGCATTACCAATTCCAAACATTAACGCAATACCCAAAAGAGTAGGCTTAAATATATTTGTTATATATAATATAAAACAAATACCATAATATATAATATTAGTAACAACAGATTCAAATAACATATACTCTGTCTTACCTAATCCATAAAAAGTTGAATCAAATACATTTTGAATAGCATATAAAACATAAAATGATATTAAAACCATAACCAATTCAAACAATTTATTCACATCACTAAATTGTAAAATATTTACCATAAACGGTTTATATAACGGAATAGTTATAAACCATATTAAACAAATACCAAAAGTTATCACAAAATAACCTAAAGTGTTTGTTTTAACATTTTCTTTATTTATAGATACTTCATGCTTGATCAATTCTCCTAATTGAATAATAGGTAACAACAACCAGCCCCAAATAAAATTATTAGCCACCCAATAAGTTCCTTGTTCACCTACTACATTAACCATTCTAGCAATCATCACCATATAAAATATATTTCTTACAAATGATTCAATACCAGAAATACCGCCAATTTTAACAAATTCTTTTGCCCATGTAAAATCCATCTTATCTTTATTAAATACATTAATATTCTCTTTAAATAATAAAACTAATACAGCTATAAACATTATAATATTAACAATAATATTTGAAATAGCTATTCCATTTACACCTAGATTTAAAGAACAAGATAAACTTGAAATCAAAAACAAATCCAAAATAACAGATAATATTAATTTAATAAAAGTCATTATATAAACATATTTATCTTTACCAAGCGACACTAACACAACCAATCCAAACTGAACCAATATTGCAAATATATTAGCTATACTCTCTAATCTAATATAACTTATTGAAGCATCAATAATATCAGGTGTTGCTGCCATTAATTTTAATAATGGTTCAGCAAAAACAATTATACAAATACTTAAAACAAAATACATCAAAAAAGTTATAATCAAACCAGTCTTAACTCTATTAGTTAATTCTTTTTTATCAATTACTACCTTACCAACAAAATAAAATAATGGTAATATAATAGCTTCATTAATTATTTCATATATTAAATTAACCCAAGACAATTGACCAGCAATAGAAAAAGACCATTCACCAGGTAATTGACCTAACCAAAATACTCTAAGTGTTGTATATACAGTTGGACATAATCCCATTATTAATAATGCTATAAATAACTTATAATTTATATTTTTTAAAGATGTCATTACTTTTTTTAACATTTTCATTTATACTCCCTTTCTCTTATCTTTTTTATTATTGTAAACCATTTTGTAAACCAAATCAAATACAAACCGTAAACCATATCGTAAACCATTTTGTAAACCAAATCAAATACAAACCGTAAACCACATCGTAAATCACATCGTAAACCATATTTAACATTCATAAGCATTCTTTGCATTATAAACAATATCTCCTAGTTAATATTTTCCACTCTGTTTCAGAAATAATATGTTGTGATGCTTCTTTTTTTCCTTGAGAGTCAATTGCATCTGACAAATTCATATAAAGGCCATAATCAGCTAACAAATCTGCTTCTTCTGCTTTTTTAACTAAATCTTCCATGGTTATAGATAACTCAAAATCAATTTCTACTTCATTATTTATATAATTATATACTCTATTTTCTAATATTATTGTATAACATTTGGGAACAAATGTAAAAATTAATTTCATTTTGATAATATTGAATAAAATTAATTAGTATTGAATAATTATAATTATTAGCATATAATATAGATGTCGATGGACGTAAATCAAGAACAAATGAAAAGGGAAGGTTGCCGGAGACTGCTGAAAAAGTCTCATTCCCAATTCGAAAAGAAAAATCATGATTAATAGTCATGATTTTTCTTTACTTTGACCTATTATATTATGGAAAAAATCATCAAAAAATGATATAATATTAATAGGAAAAGAGTGATGATATTTCAAAAATACCTTATATAAAACGACTTTCAAATGCAACTGTTAAAACTATCAAATTCAGTATCACTTTATCTATGTGTATCAATATTATTGCAGTTACACTTTCAGTTTTAGGCATACTTACTCCAACAACAGGTGCGCTTGTCCATAACGCAGGTTCTTGTTTTGTAGTGTTAATTGCTTCACTTTTATATGATAGAAAATTCGAGTAACATAATAAAATCGAGTAGAGTAGAAAATTATTAATTATTCTTAAATTAATAACTTTCATCCCCTCTCACACCACCACATCGTGCCGTTCGGCAATGGGCGGTTCAATTTATAAGTTTAAATTCAAGCTAAATAATAATCTAGAGCG
>JBGVRA010000067.1:0-10395 GCA_045127955.1 Anaeroplasmataceae bacterium | reverse complement strand
TACCAAAAAACATATCCCAAGTAATTGATAGTGCGCGCCAGTTTTTTGCTTGTCTTTTTTCTTCTCTTGTTTTGTTATCAACACATGCAGTAATAAGTTCGTGTTCAGTCACACCTAATATATTGGCTAATTTAGGTAACAAAGTTATATCTGGATGTGCGACATTTCTTTCCCATTTACTTACCGCAGATTCGGTTACAAAAACTAAATTAGCTAATTCTTTTTGTGTTAAATTTTTTTCTTGTCTTTTTGTCTTTAAAAATTCTCCAAAGTTTGTTTCCATAAAGTAACTCTCCATAATCACGTTTTAATTTTATCATAAAAATAATGTTTTATTAATATTTTCATCAAATCTAAGACCGGAAAATTATTCAAGTATATAGTCATATTGTTTTTCTTTTGTTTGCAAAAAAAGACCACAAATTAATGTGATCTTAGTTCTCTTTATACGTTTGCTTACTGTAATTTTTCCAAATTCAAATTGTTATATTTTTTCAAAATGAACTTGTAATATTACATATTGTTTTTATGATGTTTCTTCATTAAGAATTGTCTTCTTAACACCAGTCTTAATATTATTAGATTCAATTAATATCCACCCAAATGCATTTGAATAAATTTCTAAATCAGTATCAAAAGCATTTTCAACAAAGTCTTCATATGTTTCGTCATTTTCAATTCTTATACTAAATGTAGCTATACCTTCTTCATCATTTTTCCATTTAATTGGTATGAATTCATATTCTTCGTTATCATATGTTGATTGTCGTTCAGGTATTACACCATCATATCCATGAAATCTAGAATCAAATAAAATATACTCTTTACCACAGGAAGTACATTTAACCTTTACAATTTGAGTGTAATCAAAATCTGTGATTTCAAGTTTTTCTCCAATTTTATTTTTGAATAGACCTTTCATCCCACATATATATCTAACACCATTTTCCGTAACGGATGTAAAACTGCTATATTTTCTATAAAATGCTTCTGCATGTTTTTCGTGTTCTAATTGTTCAGGCGTTTTTATTAATACATTCTTATATCCAACAAACTGCTTTGAGCCACATTCACAAACAACATCACAATATATCCAATTATCTTTATATTTATTAATTTCTAATATATTTTCTAAACATTTAGGTTTCAAAATCATAATATACCTCCACATTTATCTGTTATTTATTAAATATAAGTTCAAATTAGGCTTATAATATTACATATTGTTATTTTCTAATAACTCAATGCCTTTTTTAACACAATTTTCAAATGTTTCTTTTGATTCTATATAATCTAACATTACATTATCTAATTTGATACCTTCAAATAAAATTTTCCCCGTTAAAACTATTGAATATCGTTCCTTTTTATATTCAAAAATAGTAACATTAGTTCCATCTTTTTTCCAAAGAGTAATATAATTTTCTACTCTTATATAATCTCTATGATGATGCATTCTAGGATATTTTTCTTCTAATAAATTCCAATATTTAATTGACGCAGCGTTTTTCTTTTTGATAGGTCTAACAACAACCAAATACATAAACAACATAAATAAAACACTACCAAATACTATTGTAGATAAACCTATAATCCATTCTGTTTCAACGTGAATAATGTAATAAACTACTACTAGTGGTAATGCATAACATAAAACCGGTAATACAGAGTATGCAAGCCCCTTAATTAATGCTCCACACAATATACAAAATCCATATATACCAATCGATAATCCTAACATCATTATAGCAACCCCAACTTCAGGAGTTACTAAATCAAAATAAAACACGCTACCAATTGTTGCAGCAAGACATAAAAATTCACAAATAGCAAGTAATATCCATTTCCATTTAAGCAGAAACATTTCTTTTGAAATTAAAGAATATTCATAATAAGTTAAAATATTATCTGGTAAGTTAAATTCTGCTTTAAAATTATTACTATCTTGCTTTAATTTGTTAATGTGATTTTTCTTTTCTTCTTTTATGGATTTTCTTTTCTTTTTATTACCTCTGTTAAGAACGAATATACCATATCCCATCCTGTAACACATACGACAACAGGAGGAACTATTAATAAACATACCACTGCTATATGAATACCCATAGTTTTATCCGCTAATGAGCCTGTAAGATGTTTTTCTAGCCATATAAAAAATAGTGATAAACACATAATGAATAATGAGTAGAAAATTAAAACCACTGCACTTAAAAGTTTATATTTATTTTCTTTTTTTCTTATAACTTTATATTTATTTTCTCTTTCTACCCAAAATTTTTCACTATCTAACCTTTTACCCGTATTGATAAATTCTCTAACCATGTTAAAAAATTCTTCTTTATCAAGAAATTCTCGCATCATGTAATCCTCAAAAATTCCCACTATAAAGAAATCCGACCAAAATTCATCATGTATTTTATCTGAACAAAATATTGCCAAAGCTTTTATTGCTTGTTCTATTGTTATTTCATCATTATCTAATTTAGATTTAATGAAGTATCTTAATCTATCACAAACTTCTTTATTGTTTATATGATTATCTCCAATATAATTGTGTAAACAAGATATGATATCATTTAAATTGCTATGACAACAAGCTAAATCTAAATATATTCCTTCTAATGAAGTATTATTATTTATCAAATCATCTATCCACTTATCAACATCTTCTTTAAAACCACTTTGCAACAACAATTTATAAAACATTGCATCATCTAATGATAATTTCATAAATAACCACCTCCTAAAAAGATAACTTTCTATTAAAATTATATCACATAACTACTATAAAATAAATTATCTATAAATTTACTATATAAATATATTTATACTAAATAACTTTAGTTATTTTAATTCTATATTACTAAACTTGTTTTAGTAATAGCATTCTTTAGAATGCAAAAATATTATTTTTTATTACTTTATTTATTATTATATTATTTATTATTTATGTCTCATTTTAGGACATCTAGTTGTCTCATTTTGAAACATAAGTTGTCGCATTTGAACCAACTAGGAATGCAATATTAAAACTAACTTTAGCTTCTTTCTACGCTAGAAATGCATTAAATATCCTATCCACTTTCTATGCAACTTTCACAAGGTTAGTTTCTAGGCTGAAATTTTAATACGAATTTACTAGTTTAGAAAAAAAAGAAAAGTTTGATTTTTAAACCAAACTTTTCACTATAATCTTTATACACCACTATAAGCTGAGAATCCACCATCAATAGGAAGTACTACACCATTAATGAATGATGCTTGTTCTTTATTTGTTAAGAATAATGATGCACCGATTAATTCTTCAGCTTTACCAAATCTATCCATTGGAGTGTTTCTTAAAATCTTTTCAGTTCTAGCTGTTGGAGTACCATCTTCATTGAATAATAACTTTTCATTTTGGAATGTAACGAAGAAACCTGGAGCTATAGCATTACATCTAATATTAGTTTTTGCAAAGTGAACTGCTAACCACTTAGTGAAGTTAGAAATTGCCGCTTTTGCACCTGAATATGCAGGAATTTTTGTTAAAGGTGTGAATGAATTCATTGATGAAATATTTAAGATAGAAGCATCTTCTTTTTCAATCATATCTTTAGCAAATACTTGTGATGGTAATAATGTACCCATATAGTTTAAACTGAATACAAATTCAACACCACTTTGGTCTAAGTCAAAGAATGTTTTCATTTGACCTAAGTCATCTTTTTGGAAGAATTCGTTATCTGTATTAGCTCTAGCGTTGTTACCACCAGCACCATTGATTAAGATATCACATGTACCTAAATCAGCTAAGATTTGCTTATGTGCTTCTTCAATTGATTCTTTAACTAATACATTACATTTATAACCTTTTGCAATGTAACCTAAATCTCTAATTTCTTTAGCTTTAGCTTCTGCTGCATCTAAATTTAAGTCTAATAATGCTACTTTAGCACCAGCTTCTGCATATGCTTTAGCTATTACAGAACATAATACACCACCAGCACCTGTAACTACTACAACTTTTCCATTATAATAACTCATTATTTTATCCCCTTTATTCTATCTAGCATATCCCAAACACCATGCATATACATAATACCTAGTGCTCTATCATATAAACCGTATCCTGGTCTTACATTTCCTGGTTTTTCATCCCATAAATGTCTACCGTGGTCAGGTCTAATATATCCATCAAATCCACAGTCATGGTAAGCTCTTAACACTTCGATAATTCCTGTATCACCATCACAGTCTCTATGAGATGCTTCAGAGAAATCTCCATTTTCGAAATGTTTTACATTTCTAATATGAGCAAACGCAATTCTATCACAATGTTTTCTTACGATATCTGCAACATTATTATCAGGGTTAGCATTTAATGAACCTGAACATAATGTTAAACAGTTATATGGATTATCTACCATTTTTAAGAATCTTTCGATTCCAGCTTCATCAATTAATAATCTTGGAAGACCAAAAATATCCCAAGGTGGATCATCCGGATGAATAGCCATTTTGATATCACATTCCTTACAAACAGGCATTAATGCTTCTAAGAAATATTTTAAATTAGCCCATAATTTTTCATGATCAACACCTTCATAAGCTTTAAATAATTCATCTAATTTAGCCATTCTTTCTGGTTCCCAACCAGGGAAAGACATATTATACTTTTCAGTAAAATCTAAAATATATTTAGCCATAGCGTTATAATCATCTTGAATCATATTCTTTTCATAGAATAACGCAGTAGAACCATCACCTACTTCATGGAATAAATTACTTCTAGTCCAGTCAAAAATAGGCATAAAATTATAACAAATTACCTTAACACCAAACTTAGATAAATTTCTAATAGTTTGTTTATAATTTTCAATATATAAATCTCTTGTAGGAAGACCAATCTTAATATCATCATGAACATTAACTGATTCAACTACATCAATGTTAAATCCATACTTATCACATTGGGCTTTGACTTCAGCGATTTCATGTTCTTCCCAAACTTCACCTGGCATTTTATGGTGTAATGCCCAAACAATTCCATCAACACCAGGAATTTGCTTGATATCAGAAAGTTTAATTTTATCATTATTCTCTCCATACCATCTAAATGTCATTTTCATAGGTTTTAACTCCTTACTTAATTTTTTTAATTTTGTTTAATTTTTTATTCATCTTTAATAATTCTTCTTTAGTGAAATTAATATTTCTCATACCCAACATACTAGTAAATCTTAATACAGTAAATCCATTAAGCATATCCATTAATCCACCATTATTAGATTTAGATTTTTTCTTCTTTGGAGTTTTCTTTTTAGCTTGTTTAGTTTTATTAACTTTCTTTTGTTTAGGTTTAGCAGTTTTCTTTTTGTTTGGTCCCATTTGTTTCTTAGCTAAAGCAACAAATAAACCTAAGAACCAGATTTTACCACGTAAAGTTTTTGTTATATCTCCAATCTTATCATTCAAAGAACACTTACCTTCAACTTCAGTAATATCAAACCAGTTTAATACTGCTCCAACTTCTTTTAAAATATAATCTAGATTCATCTTATCAACTTTACGGATAGTTGATTCATCCTTTAGATCACCTGATACTGCAACAAGTTTAGTTTCACCAACGTTTGGTACTTCAAAATAGAAGAAATGATCAGGTGCTTTCTTCTTTCCAACACTTTGTCCATTAACAAATAATTCCACTTCTTCTTGGTTTGAATATACTGTAATCTTTGTTACATCTTCAACTCTATCAACATATCTCTTACCACATAAATGAACAAATGGTTCATCTGATAACCAAGCCTTATATGCATAGAATGAATCTTTCTTATATTTTCTATCAATTGTAATTAAACCTTTATGGTTTTGACCATTTTCTCCACCTTCAGCTCTAGCATCAGCACCAAAATCAAACATATTCCAAACATGAGTTGCCCATATATATTTACGAGTAAATAATTGTTTAATTAACTCTTCATGATAATATGCTTGGTATTCTTCGGAATAATCACCTTGTTGTGGGTTTGAGTTATGCCAATTTAATGCTTCACATCCATATTCACTACATCCAATTGGAAGATTTGGGTATGCTTCATGGAATCTATCAAACCAAGGACCATTATCCTTTACATCACCACCATACCATCCAAAATAGTGATTGTACGCAATAACATCAGGAATATGAACATATTCTTCATCGATTCCACACATTGTAATACATGCGATTGTAGTTAAACGAGTTTTATCTAATTCATGACATAAATCATTTAATATAACATGTTGATTAATTAAATCTGGATTATCAGCACCATCCATTGTTATTTCATTAGATAATCCCCAAACAACAATTGAAGTATGATTATAATTTTGAATAATTAATTCCTTCATTTGACTAATAGTATTTTCATTACCATCAGGCATATGTTTTGAAATATATGGAATTTCAGCCCAAACAACCATACCACGTTCATCACATAAATCGTAGAAATATTGATCGTGTTGGTAATGTGCTAAACGAATTGTATTAGCACCAACTTCACAAATTAAATCCATATCTTCATCATGATGTTCTTTTAATAAAGCATTACCAAATTGCCATCTATCTTGATGACGTGATACACCACGTAATGGATACTCTTTTCCATTCAATATAAATCCTCTTTCTGGATCAATAACAAAACTACGACAACCAAATCTAACAGATAATTGATCAATAACTTCATCGTTTGAAACAATTGATACAACTGCAGTATATAAATATGGGTCTTTTACACCATGCCATAAATGTGGATTTTCAATTATAAAATCACAATTTAAAGAATTAGTAATATTAGATGCTACTAAATTATTTTCTTTATCATAAATTTCATATTTTACTTCTTGATTTAAATAATTTGTAATATAAGTTTCAATTGAAACATTTGCATTACCATCAACCATTATAGGTGTAATTTTTACACCACTTCCTCCATAATATTCTAAATCAAAGTGTGTTTCGTTAACTGCAATAATATTAACATCACGATAAATACCACCATAGAAAGTGAAATCCGCAACTTGTGGATATACTTCTTCATTAGCACTATTATCTACAATGATTTCAATTTCATTTTCATCTTTGATTAGATTAGTTAAATTTACTCTCCATGTAGAATAACCACCATCATGATGAGTTAATAACTCTTTATTAAAATATAAATCACATGATGAGTTCGCACCATTAATTTCTAAATAATATTTGCCAGCATTAGGTAATTCTAATTTGTTTATCAATTTCTTATATAAACATTTTCCACGGTAATAATCATTTCCACCATCTTGGCCATCAATAGCATTCCAAGTATGGGGAATATTTATAATTTCTTTTTCAGATTCAGGATTTTCACAATTTTTTATAAATTCCCAATTTGAATTAATATTTAATATTTTTCTCATATAATTTTAAATTAATGTACTCCTTAATAATTTAACTGAAAAAGCGCCATAAAGCGCTTAATCATTACTTTAATTAGGCATTAGCACCATTATTTTCTTCTCTTCTAGATCTTAAGATATCTGCGTTTTCTAATACTTTCTTCTTATTTAAAGTATAAATAAATACTAATGATAAACCTACTATTAAATATAATGCAGCAGGAATAATAGTAGCAATACTATAAATACCATTTTTAACATCTTGGCTTTGATTAGCAGCACCTTCAACGTAGCCAATCCAAGCTAATGACCAACCACCTAACGCACTTGCAATAGCTTGACCAATCTTTCTTGAGAATGAACATACAGCATAAATTGTTCCATCTTCACGAATACCATTCTTAACTTCATGTTCGTCAATAATATCACTAACAAATGCCCAAATAATTAAGTTAAATAAACCAAATCCTAATGAACCAACGATACTAAATACAACATATAACCAAACATTATCAGTATGCATTATGAATAATAATAAATATGCAACAGTACCCATAATTGAAGCTGCTATACCAATTTCTTTCTTACCAAATTTTTTAGTTAATGGTACAGCAATTGGAGCTAATGCTAATGCTGGGACGAAACCTGCAGCATTTAATACTGTTAATCCCATAGTATTATTAAAGTAATCTTTAAAAATATAGTTATTAATTGTTTGATTTAACATTTGTGCACCTAAGAAACTTACATATACAATAACTAAACCGATTAAAGCTCTATTATGAACTAGTGCAGACATAGTTTCTCCAAATGAAACTTTCTTAGTTTCATCTTTTTTAACTTCAATTCTTTCTGTACACATAAAGTAACATAAAATATAACAACCACATGAAGCTACTGATAAAAATAATGCAACCCATGGGAATGCGCCTTCATTAACAACTTTAGTACCATCTGCTAATGTAGTATATAAGAACATAGGCATAACAACACCAATTAAAACTTGTGGTATTAATGAACCGACACCTCTAAAAGTAGATAATGCAGCACGATCTTCAGCTTTATCAGACATAACTGATGACATTGATCCATACGGAATGTTAATTGCTGTATAGCAAATACTACCCCATAATAAGTAAGTTACAAACATATAAGCGATTCTAACACCATATGAAGCATCGGCCATACCTGTTTGATACATTAAAAAGCTTGCTAAAGCAACCGGTCCACATACTCGAATTAACCAAGGTTTAAATTTTCCTGCTTTATTTGCTTTAACTTTATCAGCAATTCTTCCCATTGCAGTATCAGTAAAAGCATCTACAATTCTAGACACTAAGAACATAGTACCTACTAACGCAGCATTAATTTTTAATACGTCTGTATAAAAGACTGTTAAAAATAAACTTGCAAAAATAAATGTAAAGTCGTTGGCAACATTACCAAACATGTAACCAACTTTGTCCTTTGTTCCAAAAGGACGTTTTTGTGAAATATTTTCCATATTAAAATTCCTCCTAGTAAAATATATTCTAATTATACTATATAAGCGTTTTCATTATGTGGATTTTTTTTGTAAAAAAGTATATAATTTTTATATATTTTAAATTCAATGAGGTAAGTTATGAATATAGATGAAATAATTAAATATAATCAAAAGCTTTTTTCAAAATTTAATATCTCAACATTTTTAATTGATACAACTAAAAATGAAATACCTAGTACAATAGATTTAGGTTTAAGAGAATTTATATACAATACAAATGACTATTCTTCTATATTGTTTAATAAATTTGATGAAGTAAAAGATAATATAATTTACTGTTTTTTTGATGAATATAGATGTAAATATATATTTTTAAAAATCCCAAACTCCACTACTCTATTCTTTATAGGTCCCTACCTTACTGAATCTTTATCAAAAACATCTATTTTAGACGTATTAGAAGCCAAAAACTTTTCAAAAAATATAATTAACGAGATTTCATCTTACTATTACATGTTACCTACTATTGAAGATGAACACGTATTATTTTCTATTGTAAATACCCTAGGAGAATTCCTTTGGGAAGACGTTGATAATTATAATTTAGAGTATCTTAATTACCCAATTCCTGATAAAAGTAGTCCTATTTATGTATCATTAATACCAAATACTGATAATTATTTTTCATCATACACTATTGAAAAAAACTATTATAATGAAGAGATTCTATTTAATGCAGTTAGCAATGGTGACTTACACAAAATAACTTCATCATTAGCAGCTTCATCTAACGGAATTGAAGAACGTATAATTGATTCAATAAGAAATAGAAAAAATTATCTTATAATTTTAAATACATTATTACGTAAAGCAGCCGAAAAAGGAGGAGTTCACCCTTACAATATTCATTTAACATCTTCTAATTATGCTAATAAAATTGAAAAAATTAAAACCATTGAACAAAGTGTTCATTTACAAAGTGAAATGATAAAAGGATATTGTCTTCTTGTTAAAAATCATTCAACATCAAAATATTCTTACTATGTAGCTAAAACTATAAATTTTATAAACATTAATCTTTCTAGTAAAATTTCACTAAGTGATATTGCAAAATCATTAGATATTAATTCAGCTTATTTATCTTCATTATTTTCAAATGAATATGGATGTACTATAACAACTTATATAAATGATAAAAGATTAGAAAAAGCTATTTCTTTATTAATTAATACAAATAAAACCATTTTAGAAATATCTAGTGAATGTGGTTTTAATGACACACATTATTTTATGCGAATATTTAAAAAGAAATATAAAGTAACCCCTACTCAATATCGTAATGAAAACAAAAAGTAAGCGAATTTAGCTTACTTTTTACCGTTTTTAAAAACCTATAAAACTCTATAACACTTATTGATAAAGTCAAGATTTTTGTACCAGTTTGGTCAAGAAATTATGTACCACTATTCTATTAGATATTCACTAATATCTTTTAATCTATATGATGG
>JBGVRA010000066.1:0-47900 GCA_045127955.1 Anaeroplasmataceae bacterium | reverse complement strand
TAAATACAATATGATACTTACAATTCCATCGAGTATGTGATAAACTAGAATCGTCATTGGTTTTTCTCGCCATTGATATTACCTCCTGATATTTTGTTTACGGTTGCCAGCCATTAACATTATATCATGGAGGTTTTTTTTTATAACAACGCATGAAGCTATTTCTATTCACACACGCATAGCGTGTGGTTTTTTTGTGAGTCTACCGACTAACAAAATAAAAGGCTGATTTGTAATAAATCAGCCTTTTTATACAATCTAAATTTTAGACTTTACTTTTAAAATTGGTATTATTGTAACCATATAAATTAATAAAAATAAAATCAAAAAGATACATACTATTTTTAATAAATTAAAACTTAGCAATGGAATAAAAATTCCAAATTCTAACTTTATATAGTTATTAATTAAAATTTCTAGTATATTATATATTCCTCCACCTATCAATAATCCTATAATAATAATAATCAAAGGTTGTATAACAAAAATATAAAATATATCCAATGTACTCGCTCCAAACATATGTATCAATTTTATATCTTTTTTCTTTTCATAGATCAATGAATAAATTTGACTCGTCAATATAATTATCATAAATAATAAGAAAAATAAACATACATACATTAATATTTGTAGCATACTTTCAGAAAAAATAGACATCCTTTGAATAGAATCGTAAGCAATGTTGTTAATAAAATATTTCATATCATCAACAGCTATATCATCTAAAAACATATTTATAGTTATGAATTTTTCTGAACTAACTATTAAATTTAAAACGTCTCTTTCTTTGTATAACTCCTCATAGAAATCTTTATTTAAAATTAATGATGTTTCTAATATTGATAAAGATAAGTCATTCATAGTATTAAATGACAAAATAATACCAGAAATATGATAATCATTATTATTAATGGTAATAATAATATCATCAAAATTTTCATCTGTAATATTTAAAAATTCCATTATAGAATAATTTATCATTATTTCATCATTACTCTTTGGTAAATTACCAATATAATTCCAATTATAAAATTCAAAATCTATTTCCTCTATGCATAATACATAATCTATCACAATTTCTGATTCATTTTGAGATACTATGCTCTTTTTATTAATTATTGGAGTATATTCATAAAAATATTTATCCACTATTTTCAAATCTTCGTTTGTAAAATAAGCTGTTTTATATGAATAATCATCAATAACTTCTTTTTTTTGAACCAAAGAAAATGAAATGCTTTCTGTTAATATGGCAGTATTATATGCATTTTCAACATTAAATGATAAAAAAGAAAACATAAGAATCAATATAGTTAATGAAATTGAAACAATAATAGATGTTAACCAAAATTTAAAAGATTTCAATTTCATATATTTAAATCCTAATTTAAATAATTCATATCTATTAACTCTAGGTTTCATATGTTGAGTTTTAATATCAAAAATATTATTTTCTTTATTCATTACTTCATCACTAACAATAATACCGTTTTCCATCAAAATAATTCTATCAGCATATTTTTTTATAATATTTGAGTCATGACATGTCACAATGACTAATTTTGATTTTGACAATTCTTTTAATAAATCCAACACATTTTCTGCATTATCTTTATCTAATGCAGCAGTTGGTTCATCGGCTAAAATTATAGTTGAATCCAGTATAACAGCTCTCGCAATTGCAACTCTTTGTTTTTCTCCACAAGATAAATCAGATGGATATGAATTAATATAGTTTTCCAAACCTAATTTTACCAATATATTTTTTATGTCTTGTTGACTCTTATTTTTATTTTGAATAGTTAATAATAGTAATAAATTTTCTAAAATTGTTAAATCCTCTAGTAAATTATATTCTTGATAAATATATGATATATTATTTTTCCTAAATATCTCTTTTTGTTTACTATTGAATTTTTTAAAATCTATATTATTAATAAATATATCGCCATTAGTTGGTGAAACAACTGTAGATAAAATATTTAATAAAGTTGTTTTACCACTGCCAGATGGACCACCAATAAAAATCATACCTTTATTATTAAATTCTAAATCAATATCGCATAATGCCATTTTTATTTTATCATTGGAGTTGAACTTTTTACTAACACCTTTTAATTTAACCATCTTATCCACCATAAATAAAAACTAAAATTAAATATCTTTTCATAATCAGTCTTCTAATAATACAAATCAATCTATGTTAATTTTACTATTTTTTATAGAAAAATACAATATGTTATTTATTACTTAATAACAAAATTATATTAAGATTGAATATTTGAATCTATTATAAACATTAATTAATTATTTAATTATAATATATAATAAAGTTCACTAATTCTACACTATCACAATAGTTATGATTAATCTATGAATTGTTATAGTGTCACCTCACTAAAATATAACATAATATAAAAAGTACTTTTTAAAAAAAATCGCTCTATAACTTAATTAAAATAAGATTATTAACCATTATTTTTATCTTCTATGAGTAAATCATATAAAAAATTAATTATTATATCTTTAATATCATAATATAGTCTTAACCAATATTGAACTATTACTTTCATCTTTTACAAATCCTAGCTGTTCATATAAATTTATAGCCTGATAATTATCATAATCAACTCTTAAACTCATATTTTTAGGTAAGTTGTCTTTAATTGCTTCATATAATAAAGCTTTACCAAACCCCTTATTTCTATAATCTTTTTTAACATATAATGAATAAGGTTCATTATTATTAAATCTATATGTATAATCAATATAACCAATAACTTTATTATTATCTATAGCTAATAATATCTTAAATCTATCCTTAGCTTCTACTGTCTTTTCTGCAATCCAATACATATCTTTTTCATGAATATTGATATATTCATCTTTATATTTATCATCATAAAAAATGATGTTTTTATTATGCTTATAATCTACTATATATTCTAATTCCATATAATATTGTAATGGTTCAAAAATAGAATTATATTTTTTTAATACATCAATAAAAATCATATTATTAGGATTTATAATAAAATCACAACTATATCCTTTATAATTATTTATTAAATAATTCATCATTTCAATATAAGCACTATAATCCTTAGAATATGCAAATAATAATTCTAAATACTTTTCTTCTTTTTCAATAATAAAAGAAAAAACACCAATTAATTCTTCATTATTATAAACACCTATAACAAAATCCTCACTATCATAAATAACCCTTAATAAATTTATATTTATTTGTTCTTCTGTTTTAAGCATTGGATTTGAATATATCTTATCATTAATTAAAGGATTAATAAAAGATAAAACTTCTACTTCATTTAATATTTTTCTTATCATTTTTAATACCTACTATATTTTAAAACTTCTAACTTAAAAATTATTAAATTAGGATCATCTAATCCATTATATCTTTGATATAAAATAGGGAAATCATTAAACAATAATTCTTTATCTTTTCTATCATTTGAAATACTTGCGTTACAGTTAATTCTTAACCAATCTCTTGTTCCAGCTTTTAAACAAGAAATCATAATATTAGGGTTATTAATTATTTCATTATATACATTTTTAAGTTTTGAAGTTGCTATAAATAAATACTTTCCATCTGTTGATATAGCTCCAAAAGGTCTTGAATTAGGTTCATTTTCTGATACAGTATTAACCCAAAACACTTTACATTCTTTTATAAATTTAATTATATCTTCCATAAATACCACCTTAAAAAAAGCCAAGAAAAACTTGGCTTTAATTTTTATTCATTAACAAACTTAACAAATTTATCCATTTCTTCTATCTTATTACCAAATTTAAATACACCACAATCTTCTAAAACCTTCATAAATACATTACCAATTTCAGCATTAATAATGCTATCAACATTGTCTTTAGTAAATTCATATTTAGATAATGTTTCTAAAGTCCATGGTTTATGTTTTAATAATGGCTCAACATCAAGTAATTCCTTAGATTCTTCATTAATTAATACTTTCTTTAATAGATCCATTTCTTCTTTTAATCTCTTAGGAAGTACAGCAAGACCCATTACTTCAATTAAACCAATATTTTCTTTCTTAATATGGTGAAGACTCTTATTAGGATGATAAATACCATCAGGATATTCTTCATTAGTTCTATTATTTCTTAATGCTAAATAAGCATGATACTTACCATCAACAAATCTCATAATTGGAGTAATAGTATTATGTCTTACTCCGTTAGTATGAGAAATAACTTCCACACTAGGACTACTATAATTAATCCATTTTTGTAAAATATCATCAGCTAAACTAGCAATATCTTCTTTATTAGTACCAACTAAACATAAAGTATCTAATGGCCAATTTACATATTCTACTTTAATATCTGGATACTTATTTACTGTATAAGACTTTAATGAATCAGCTGTAAACATAGGGAATACATAATTACCACCTTGGAAATGGTCATGAGCTAAAATTGAACCACCAACGATAGGTAAATCAGCATTTGAACCTAAAAAGTAATGATCATATTGTCTTACAAAATCTAATAACTTAGAAAATGCTTCTTTATTAATAGCCATTGGAGTATGTTCTTTTTTAAAGATAATGGCATGTTCATTGTAATAAAAATATGGAGAATATTGAATGAAATAATCTTCACCATCTAATGTAAGAGGAATAATTCTATGGTTTTGTCTTGCAGGATGATTTAAATTACCAGCAAATCCCATATTTTCCATACATAATAAACACTTAGGGTATCCAGTTGATGGTAAGCTTTTAGCTAAAGCAATCATCTTAGGATCTTTTTCAGGTTTACTTAAATTAATAGTAATATCTAAAGTACCATACTTACAATCATGTTTAAAACAAATATTTTTATTAATTCTATCCATTCTAATATAATTAGATTTCTTAGATAAATCATAATGATAATCAGTGGCTTTTCTCTTATCTTCTTTAAATAAAGCTTGGTATTTCTTTAATACACAAGAAGGTCTAGGCATTAAAATATCCATTAATAAAGTATCATATAAATCATAAGTAGTAACATCATTACTATCAATAATCTTATTTTCATATGCATAATCACATAATTTTTCTAATAAAACATGAATTTCGATATCTTCAGTTTCAACTCTTTCAAAAGTCTTAACCCCTAAAGCATCAATTAATCTATTAGCACAATAAATAACATCATATTCTTCAATTAAATTAGTCTTTAACCCATAATCCAATAATTGATTAACCAAATAATTAATATTCATAACAATACTCCTTAAATTCTTGAAGTTCTATTATTAGTTTCAGCAACTAATATTTCACAATCATAACCAATAATTTCTTTATATCCCTTACAAACATTTTCAATAACAGAATCAACCGCACTCTTCTTAACAATCGCAATAGCACATCCAGCAAAACCAGCACCAATCATTCTTGCACCTAATACGCCTTGTTCTTTTTGAGCAAGTTCAACAATAGTATCAAGTTCTAAACCAGTAACTTCATAATCTTCTTTTAATGACTTATGAGAACCATTTAATAACTTACCAACCATTTCTAAGTCACCAGCATTTAATGAAGCATAAGTTTTCTTAACTCTATCCATTTCTGAAACAACATGTTTAACTCTATTATAAACAACAGGATTTTCAATAACTTTCTTAACTTCATCTAAATCAGATAATTCTAATTCACATAAGAAATTAACATTTTTATAATTATCCTTTATACTCTTTAAACCGCTAGCACATTCATCACATCTTTCATTATATTTAGATGTAACTAAACTTCTACTCTTATTTGTATTCATAATTAGAATAACATTATCTTTTAATTCTAATGGAACATATTCATATTTAACAGTTGCGCAATCAAGTAAAATAGCATGATCCTTTTTACTCATACCAATCGCAAATTGATCCATAATACCGCAACGTAAACCAACGAAATTATTTTCAGCTTTTTGACTAATCTTAACTAAATCTAAATCAGATAATTCTAATGAATTTAAATCTCTAACAATTTCAGCAAACAATAATTCTAAAGAAGCACTTGAAGAAACAGATGCACCTCTAGGTAAATTACCATAAACATATGCAGTAAAGCCTTGACTAACCTTACATCCTAATGCCTTAGTTTCACTAACTACACCCTTAACATAATCAACCCAGTTATCACCTTTTACTAATTCTTCTTCTAAACTAAAACTAATAACACCAGCTTTAGGAACACCTTCAGAATATAATTCGATCTTATTATCATCTCTTAATGAAACAACAGCATAAGTACCTAAAGAAATAGCACATGGAAAAACCAATCCACCATTATAATCAATGTGTTCACCAATAACATTAATTCTACCAGGAGAAAAATAATATCTTAAATCATTACCTTCTCCAAACATACTTTCATATTTTAATTTTAATACATTCTTTTCCATAAATTATTCCTCCACTTCAAATGTATATTTAATAAAATGATTATAAATTTCACCAGGTCTTAAAATAGCCTTATCAACATCTTCCATATTAATACCATTAGGAACATATTGACATTCTAAACAAACAGAATGATGTTTTTGAATCTTAAATCCTTCATTAAAATCAAAATCAGCAGGATAACATCCAGCATAACAAACTACTGCAGGATATGATGTACTAACACTTAACTTTCTACCGCTCTTATCATCATACATAACAGCAATTAAATCTTTTGATTCATCTTCTTTTAACCAACAATGGTCATATCCCTTAGCTTTATGATCTTGAATTGATTCATCATTAATATGTAGTCCAATTTCATGCATATTTCTAAAATCAAAAACTTCATTAACAGGATCAACACTAATAGTAATTAAATTATTATTTAAATTAGTATATCTATCACATAAGAATTGTAATTTTTGATTCATTACTGTTTCTTTACCATCACCAGCTAAATTAAAATATGCATGGTTAGTTAAATTAACAATAGTTTCTTGATTAGTAGTCGCATTAAAAATTAAATTAATTTCATTTTTATCTTTCATAATTTCATATGTGAAAACATAAGATACATCACCAGGAAGTAAATTAGCTCTTTCATCATATCTAAAAATAACTTTACAACAATTATTTAAACCGATAATTTCATAATCAAAATTTTGGAATGAAATACCATCATATCCACCATGTAATGAACAAATATTATCGTTGTTATCCAAGATATATTCTTTACCAGCAATCGTACATCTTGCGTTATCAATTCTACCAGAATATCTACCAACACATTTACCAAAGTAGCCAGTACTATAATAGAAATCATTTAAGTTAGTAGGATATAAAACTACAGATTCCATTTTCTTATTTTTATCAACTGTCTTTAAATCATAAATAGATGCTCCAAAAGAACATAAAGTAACTTCTAATCCATTTTCATTATCAACCGTAATAAAAGTTACATCATCAACTAATTTTTGAAAAATTTTCATGTTATCAACCTCTTATTCTTTTTTTTTATAGTTTTCTTTATTATATTTTATAATAAATAATAATATATTTCTAGTATATTAATTACTTAATATAGACTTTTTTTTACTTTTTTATAAATATTATCTAAAATATGATATAATATAATAGAATTTATCTTACAAGGAGTTGATATTATGTCAAGAAATAAAGAATCATGGGCATATAATGAAAATGAACAAGTATGGGTAGGAAAATACCAAAACTCCCAAAATATAAGCCATTGGCATAATGACTGTGAACTTATCTATGTTTTACAAGGTAAGATAAATATAATGCATAATAAAAATAATTATATATTAGATAAAGGTCAAAGTTTCTTTATTGAAAGTAAAAAAATACATAATATGCATGCTGAATATGAAAATACTATAATTATGATAATAGTATTTGATAATGCTATTGTAAAAAATATAATTGGAGAATATGAATTAGAATCACCTATTCTATCATATGATTATAATATTCCTATTATTTATAATAATTTATATCAGGAATTAACTAATAAACCATTCTTATATGAAGCTAAAACTAAAAACACTATTAAAGATTTAATAGTTGAAATAATGAGAAATGAAAAAATAACAATAAAGAAAAAAGAAAAGAAAATAAATGAAGATTTAATGAAATTACTAGATGATATAGATACCAATTACATAGAATATACACTTTCTAAAGCTTCAAATCAAATGGGAATGAATGAATCATATTTCTCAAGATTTTTTCATAATTCAGTAGGAATATCATTTTCAAAATATATTAATTGTGTAAAAATAGAAAATTCAGTAAAACTAATACATGAAAAAAATTATACAATAACAGAAATAAGTTTAATGTGTGGTTTTCAAACAATAAGAAATTTTAATAGAATATTTAAAGAATATACAGGTTTTTGTCCAAGCCAAATACCTTCAAACTACAATTTTAATGGAATTAAATTTCATACTAATACTAATATAATAAATCCAACACTTAGTGCTTGTAAGCTTATAGAATATTCATCACCAAGAAAATAAAAAGATATCCAAAAGATATCTTTTTTTTAATAACTTATACTATAATTAATAACAATCCATTCTATTAATTCCCATTTAGCAACAGAATAGGAAATAATACTTTTCGTACCAATTCTTATATTAAATATAGGTAGATCCCAACTATTATCAAATTTTTTGGTATCATATGAAATTAAAGCACTACTACCAATATATGCTTCATATTTACCAACATAATGTTTGGTTGTATAAAAAGCCAGTTTATAGATTTTATCACTTTCAATAGTAAATATTATTTTAACTGTATCAGCTTTATTATACTTATAATTAATATCTACAATAACACCTTCTACTTGTGATAAATTTGCATAATCTGTTAAATTATCATAATATAAAACAATTTTATCTCTTTTATTAGCACTTACATTTTCATAGATAATTAAAGTAAAACAAGAAACTACAATAACTGATAAAATAATACCAATACATATTTTAATATATTTTCCCATAATATACTCTTAAAAAATGAAATTTAGATTCTAAATATAATATATCTTAGGTTAACTCTCTTTTAAATCTTAGTTAAACATTTTTTTGTTTCAACATCAAAAATATGGCATTTTTCTGTATTTAATGCAAGTTCAATAATAGAATCCATTTCAATATCAGCACGTGGTTCTACTGATGCACAAATAGTAGAATCAGAAACATTTACATAAACATTTGTTTCATCTCCTAGTAATTCAGCCACTTCTACTTTAGCTTTAAATGAACACTCCTTATGAGAATTAATATATTCTATATCATCAGTTATATGAGCAGGTCTAATACCTAAAATAATAGGTTTATTAACTAAATTATTTTCTTTTAAAACATCTACTTTAGACATAGGAACAACTAATTTTAAATCTTTTTTATCAGAAATAAAATTACCACTTTCATCGATTTGACCATTAATAAAATTCATAGGAGGAGTACCAATAAATGAAGCAACAAAGACATTAGAAGGATTATTATATACCTCTTTTGGAGTACCAACTTGTTGAATATATCCATCTTTCATAACAACAATTCTTGATGCCATAGTCATAGCTTCTACTTGGTCGTGAGTTACATAAATAGTAGTCGCACCTAAACTCTTATGTAATTTAATTAATTCAGCACGCATTTGAACACGTAATTTAGCATCTAGGTTTGATAATGGTTCATCCATTAAAAATACTTTAGCATCTCTAACTATTGCACGTCCTAATGCAACTCTTTGTCTTTGACCACCAGATAAAGCTTTTGGCTTACGATCTAAATATTCTTTTAATCCTAAAATTTCAGCTGCAATTTCCACTTTTTCTTTAATAACTTTCTTAGGAAATTTTCGCATTTTAAGACCAAAAGCCATATTATCATATACAGTTAAATGAGGATATAATGCATAGTTTTGGAATACCATCGCAATATCTCTATCCTTAGGTAAAATTTCATTCATTACTTCTCCATCAATAATAAGTTCTCCTGATGAAATTTCTTCTAACCCTGCAATCATTCTTAGTGTAGTTGATTTACCACATCCAGAAGGTCCAACAAATACAATAAATTCTTTATCTTTTATATCCAAATCAAAATCAAAAACAGCTTGAACACCATTTGGATAAATTTTGTTAACATTTCTTAAACTTAAATCAGACATAAAATACCACCTATATTATTCCTTTCTTTTATTAACCACTTATATGGTTATTAATGAATACAAAATTTATATCCATTAATAACATTACAAGTGGATATAATCCCCTTAAGACCCCTTAAGGGGATTTATCCTTATAATCACAATATAATAACTAAATGAAAAATAGAGAAAGAGAAAATGTCCTTAGTTATTATATTTGTTTTAAAATTATTGATTTAAAACAACATTGTCTACAGTAAATGTATCACCTAAAGCACCTAACTTTACACTATATGCTACTGATGTATCTAAACCGTTAATTGTTACAGACTTAGACTTAGCAACACCATTTGAACAAGTTAATGTATGACTAATTACATTACCAGCTTTCTTAACAACTAACTTAAATCCATCTGCAGGTAATGTATTATTATTAGGATTATCGCCCCAGTTTTCATTTCCAGCAAATGAAGTACCGTTAATCTTACCACTTGTTTGAATACTTCTAATTTCAAATGATCTATCCCAAGTTTGCCATTCAACATATACTTCTACATAGTTATTTTCATCAACATACCAAGCATAGAACTTGAAGTGTACTTCACCAGTAATAGATGCAACAATACCCATAACATCTAGTGTAATTTCATAATCACCATTCATATTATCATATAAAACAACATTTTCAGCTGGTGTTACTTTAACACTAGTATCAACTACTTCTTCATATTCAGCAGTAATAATTCTATTAACTGTAAATGTATCACCTAAAGCTCCAACTTTTACAGAATATGGTAAAGATGTATCAATACCAACTGTAACAGTTTTAGACTTAACAACACCATTTGGACAAGTTAATACATGCTTAAATTCATTTCCAGTCTTAATTACATTAAATACAAATCCATCTACAGGTAATGTATTATTGTTAGGATTATCGCCCCAATTTTCATTTCCAGCAAATGTAGTACCATTAATCTTACCACTTGTTTGAATACTTCTAATTTCAAATGATCTATCCCATGTTTGCCATTCAGCATAAATTTCTACATAGTTATTTTCATCAACATACCAAGCATAGAATTTGAAGTGAACTTCAGCAGTAATAGCCGTAACTAAACCACTTACATTATAAGTAACATTATAATCACCAGTTAATCCTTCAGCTAATACTTCAACATTATCACTTACAACAACAGGAGTAAATACAATATTACTTACCTTGAATGTATCACCTAAAGCACCCATTTGGATAGAATATTGCTTAGATGTATCTAAACCATTAATTGTAACAGTCTTAGATTTTGTAACACCACTTGGACAAGTTAAAGTATGACTAATTACATTACCAGCCTTCTTAACAACTAACTTAAATCCATCTGCAGGTAATGTATTATTATTAGGATTATCGCCCCAGTTTTCATTTCCAGCAAATGTAGTACCATTAATCTTACCACTTGTTTGAATACTTCTAATTTCAAATGATCTATCCCATGTTTGCCATTCAACAAATACTTCTACATAGTTATTTTCATCAACATACCATGCATAGAACTTAAATTGAACTTCACCAGTAATAGATGCAACAATACCCATAACGTCAAGTGAGATTTCATAATCACCTAATAAATTTTCACTTACAACAACATTATTTCCTGGTTCAACCTTTACATATGCTACTTCTTCAACTTCTTCTTCAACATATGAGAATTTACCATCAGTTGTAACCTTTACAACTACAACACTATTATCTTCTAATGTTAAAGTAACTTCTCTACCAACAGTTTCATAAGTACCTTTTAATTCTTTTGAACCTTGTGTTAAAACAAATGAATTATCAACATTACTTAATGCTAATTCATGTGTTGCACCATCAACTTCTGCAGTATAAACAGTTGGAGCTGGTACATACTTTTCAACTTCAAAATTTGTAAATGAGAATGCATCATTTAAACCAACAACACCAACTTTAGATGTTTGAGTATCAGTACCTGAAATTAATACGAAACCATCTTTAATCTTAGCACCACTTGCGTTATATGCTTCAAATGTAAATGTATCTTTTAATTTAGTTACAGTAACCTTAATACCATCTGCAGGTAAAATAGCAGAATTGTCACACCACCAGTCACCTGATGAGAATGTAGTTCCGCCTACTTGACCCTTAAACCAGAATGAACGAATATCGCCTGGACGATCTTTTTCAGCCCAGTGAGCACCAAATACGATATAGTTATCAGCATCTTGATACCAAACAACAGCACCTGCTAATAATGTAGTATGATTTAAAGAAGCAACAGTTCCCTTAATATCTAAAGATACAGTATAGTTCATACCTTGTTCAGTATTATATAAATTGTAATTTACAGCATCATAATTAAACCAAGGGAATTCAGCTGATTCAGTTAAATCTTGGTTAACATTAGAAATAATAGCACCATCTAAATAATAGTATCCATTTTCAACCATTGAAGTCCAGTTTGGATCTTCATAATTCTTTAATACAGGAACACTTTCTGTATAAGTATGACCACACTCACAAGTAAATGTCTTCACACCTTCTTCATAATATGTAGGTTCAGTAGTAACTTTACCTTCATCATAAGTATGTAAAACTTTACCACTTACTTCATTCTTATGAGAACATGTAGCAGCATACCAGTGATGAGTTTCATCATAAGTTAAAGTTTCAGCAAATGAGTGAGCATTAATATCCTTTTGAACAGGTTCTTTCTTAGTTGCACCACAAGCACAAGTAAATGTCTTTTCACCTAATTCATCACAAGTAGGAACCTTAGTAACTTCACCTTCACCCCAAACATGTTCTGCTAAATCAGAATACGCATCTTCATGACCACATGTTGCAGCATGCCAGTGATAATCTTCATCATATGTCCAAGTATCAGCATATTTATGAGTATGAGGTAATTTTTCAACTTCTTCAGTCTTTGTTTGACCACATTCTGTACATGCAAATGTCTTTACACCAGCTGCTTCTTCAGTTGGTTCAGTTGTAACTTCGCCTTCATTCCAAGTATGTTCTGCCTTATCAGCAACTTCACTTGTATGAGTACATGTAGCTGCATGCCAGTGATGAGTTTCATTCTTACTCCATTCAGTAGCAAAAGTATGATCATGTGGTAATTTAGCAATTGATTCAGTCTTTGTTTGACCACATTCACTACAAGTATAAGTCATTACACCTTCAGCATCGATAGTTGCTTCAGTTGTAACTTCACCTTCATTCCATGCATGTTCTGCCTTATCAGCAACTTCTTCAGCATGTTCACATGTAGCAGCATGCCAGTGATGTGTAGCATCTTTACTCCACTCAGTAGCATAAGTATGCTCATGACCACAAGAAGCTAAGATAATTCCAACAAATGCAAATAAGAACGCAAATAAAATTTTCTTTGTTTTCATTTCTTTTTTCCTTTCTTAATTTTTTTATTTTTACCAAGGATGGAAATTATCCACCCTTGGATTTGGACTATTTAATTATTCTTCATCTTTTCTTTTTTTAACTAAAATAACTGTAGCACCTAATAAAGAAATACCAAACATAGATACTAAAACACTACCACCACAACCATTTGATTTAGCAGGAGCACTAACAGTAACATTTGAAGTTGCAGTTTGACTATTTCCAGCTTCATCAGTTGCAGTTACAGTAATTGTATAAGTACCTGCTTCAGCAGTAAACTTATTATTAGAAACTTCTACAACTTGGCCATCTTTCTTAACTTCAACAACAATTGTTAATTTATTTGCAGCTGACTTATCATCAGTTGCAGTATAAGTAATTAATACAACTTCGCCAATAGTAGCTTGACTTGGGGTAGTAATAGTAACTGTAGGTTTTGTTGTATCAGAACTTCCTGCTGCACCAACAACTACATCTAAAGAAGCTTGATTAATATTACCTGCAGCATCTTTTGCAGAAACTGTAATTGTATATGTACCTGCTTCAGCAGTAAACTTATTATTTGTTAATGATACATTCTTACCATCTTTAACAACAGAAACTAAAACTTCTAAAGCATCTCCTGTTGAAACATTATCAGTAACACTATACTTAACTTCTACTTCATCACCAACTTTAGCTGTTGAAGGGGTAGAAATTGTAATTTCTGGTTTTGTTGTGTCAACCACTGTAACTGTTAAAGTTAATGTTGCAGAACCCGTATTACCATGTTCATCTTTAGCAGTAACTTTAATATTATATGTGCCTTCTTCTGCAACGAACTTGTTATCTGTTAATTTAACATTTGTAATACCCTTTTTAACTGAAACTTCAACAATTAAATTTTCAGCACTTGTTAAATTATCGCTAACATTATAAGTAATTTCTACTTCATCACCAGCATTTGCAGTAGCAGCTGTAGTAATTTCAACTACTGGTTTAACTAAAGTTGGGTCTTCCCAATTTTCGACATTTTCTAAAGCTTCAATTAACTTATCAACTTTAGTTAGTGAATCTGCATATTCAACTGGCAATTCAAAATATAATTCTTCTAATGCTAATACATCTTCAACATAAGTTGGTTTATTTGGATCTAATCCATCAATCTTTGAATCAACAAAAGTAACAACTTCAGCATCTAATCTTTCGATTTTTTCTTGATTTGAAGCTAAAATACCACTCTTTAATGTTAATAAAGTCTTGTAGTTTGAGCTTACTCCAATAACAGAATTAATATCGCTAATTGCACTAATTGAATCAGGTAATGCTGAAATTTCATCATCAACAGATTTAACGATATCAGCTTGGCTATCAAATTCTAATGAATAATCAGATAAAGTTACATTAAATTTTTCTGAATATAAACCAGTATAGAATTCATCACTAGTTTCATTAATACCTCTTACATAAAATGCTGAAGTGATGTGGTCAACACCATTAACAATTTGATGGAATTCAAATCTACGACAAGATTCTTCAACTCCAGCAACAGTTACCTTTTCAACATTAGAAACAACCTTTAAAGTTACAGAGTTTGTAACGATAGCTGTTCTATTATTTCTTAATTCTGTGTTAGCATAACCTGAATCCCACCACATATCATAGAATTCACCTTTACGCCAATCATCCATATAACCAATATTACCTAAATCATATTTTTGTTCAAAATAGAAACTCTTATATACACCATCAACTCTACCATAAAATTGAGCAGACCATTCTGGAGATGGTTTTTGTTGTAACCAGTAAATTAAGAAATTATCTGGATCTTGATACCAAACAAGTAAACCATACGCTCTATCAACTGATAAATCAGTTTCAGGGTCTGGTGTAAATGTAGTTTGTAAAGTATAGTTATCATCTGCACCAATAGCTAAATTTCTAATAGCATAGTTATTAGTCCATTGATTAGCAGTATCACCTTCTGCAGCATATACAGCAGCAGGATTTCCATTTTCGTCAAACTCCCATAAGTCAGCATCAGTATCATTTGTTTCTAATGCCCAACCATAAAGAGTTTCTCCATCTTCATTTTGATAATTATCCATTGCGTTAGCATTTATATTTAAAGTTAAAGCAACAAATAATGCAAATAAAGATGCAGATAAAGCTAAAAACTTCTTTTTCATTCTTTTATCTCCTATCTTAAATTTTTTTATCCTTTACATAGCGGCAATTAAGCCGCTATGTCTAGACTTAATTAATCTTCTTTCTTCTTACGAAGAACTAAAATAGCACCTGATAATACTAAAACACTTAACATAGATACTGTAATTCCACCAAAGCATCCCTTCTTTGCAGGTTCTGGATTTGGATTTGGATTAACATTTTCACCAGCTTCTACATTAACTGTAATAGTTGCAGTTTGACTATTACCAGCTTCATCTGTTACTTTTACTGTAATTGTATAACTACCAGCTTCTGCAACAAACTTATTATTTGTTAATTGAATTGTTTGTGAATCTTTTGTAACTGTTATTTCAACTACTAAGTTATCACTTGCAGTAACATTGTCACTTGCACTATATTTAACTTCAACTTCATCACCTACATTTGCTGTAGTAGATGTTGTAATTGATACTGTAGGTTTTGTAGCATCAACTTGATCTTCATTTCCATCAGGACCAATTGGATTAACAAATTCATCTACAGCCTCATATTCATTATAAGTACCTAATACAGGTGGATTAACTGAAGCATTAATTGGATTTCCAGCTTCTGCAGGAAGTGAAGCACTAGTAAATCCATTAACTGTAGTTACATCATATGCAGAAACAATAATTTCATCATTAAATGTATAGATACCAGAATAAATATTCTTACCTGTAACATCTGGTAAACCAGCAGCTACTTTATAAGATATATAACCAACATTTGTTCTATCAACATAACAAGTAAATGTATTACCTTGTTTGATTAATTTAACAGTATGCCAATTAGTAACTTGTGATGCTTCAGTTTGAGTTAAACCACTTTCTAACTTACCATCACCTTCAGGGAACCAACCACCATGATTATATGTAGTAGGTAATGTTTCACCATTTAATTTACCATAAATAGTAGTACGAGGAACTGTAGAGTCACTTCTCCAGTGGTCGATATAGAATAACATAAAGTTATCATCATCAACATACCACATTACTAAACCAATTCTATCTTCAGCTTCTGATTGTTTTCCAGCTTTGATAGTTGCAGTAATTTCATAATCTTGACCAGATGTAGCAAGTTCATTTAATTGTAATGCAAAGTTTCTTTCGCCATCTTCGTCATCTTTTTTCATTTCTTTTGTATATGTACCATCACCGATTAAATAACCTTCTTCGTTAATAGTCCATTCATTATACTTCATACCTGAAGTTGTCCAATCACCAACTTGAACTACTTCATATTTTTTATATCCAGCAGTAGCTAATTCATTGATTTCGATATCCATATTATATACGTATAAACCATAGTCAACACTATTTTGGAAAATACCTTCTACTTCTCTACCATATACTAACTTATCGTTAACATATAAACCAAGAGTAGTACTAATCTTTTCAGCTTTAACAGTGATAGGATTAGATAAATCAATATCATCAATTTGAGCTTCAATCATTGTAATAATAGGTTCATCGTCATCATCACCATATGTTGATGCATGTACTCTAGCATATGTTTTACCATTTCTCCAAACTAAACCAATTCTTGCATAATTAAATTCATCAAAAATATATGGAGATAACATTAACTCAGAATAATAACCATCACCAAGTTCAATAGATGCATTAACAATAACATCCATATTAGTATCACATACATCAGATACACCTAAAACATATGATCTACTTTCTAATGTATTATCAGAATCTTTTGCATTTAAATTAATCTTGCCATTTGCAAATTCCCAACTATCTTGACTAACACCAGAAACTCTAAAACTTGTTGCATTTTCATCTAATACAGCTATTTCATCATAAGATTCATAAATCGCTTTTGCTTCAATCTTAGAAGCAGTATAATTTGCATCATATCCATCATAACCATAATAGTAGTTAAGTTCTGTACCTTTAATTTGTTTTGTTAAAATAGGTTCTTCACTACCATCTAAATATACATAGAATCTATTACTCTTCTTTTGAACAGTTAAAGTATGTTCTTGAGTAAAATCAAAATCATTAGGTAATGTATATGTATTTTGTCCAGCTTCAGAACTTGAATATTCAATCCAACCAGATAATACAATTTCATTTACTGTTTTTAATGTTTTAGTTCTTCTAAATGATACATAAACAAAGTTTAAATCATCTTTATACCAAGGAATTAAACCATATCCTTGAACAAACTTCTTTTCAGTAGCTAATTCATTTAATTTAAAAGTTGCAGAAATTTCATAGTTTTGAGGTAAACCATCTTTTTCTTTATAAGGATTTTCAGTAAATCCACGGTTAGAATCATATCCAGCAATACTAGAACCATTTACGCTATATGCTGATTCTTTACCATCAACTTCTACTTCTCTAGTATTAAATGTAATTGATTCATCATCATTAAATTGCCATACATCTACACCATTAAGCATACGATATGTATAACCATTATTTTGCTTCCAGTCACGAGCTAAAGCTGTAGTATTATGAGTTGCTACAAAGTCATTAACCTTAGCATTACTAAATTCAGCCTTTACATCTTGAGCCATAAAACCAACACTTGGATTAACAGGATTTGCATTATAGAAATATGCATCTGTCTTACCAACTTGGACATCATTATAGAAAATTGTACAAGTATAACTTAATGCCATAGCAGCACTTGCTTCTAATCTAACTCTTAGTTTATGACCTTGAGCATTAGTAGGATTTAATTTTGCATTTTTAAGTGCTGTAACACCTAATGCATCATAAGTAGTATTTTCTTGTTGAGCATTAGTTGTAGTAAATTTACCTTCTCCATTATATTTACCACTAAAGATTAATTGTTCAATACCATATCCATCAGCTTTTTCTTCTGGAGTTGTATGATATGAAGATGTATATGTAAACTTAATTTGTAAGCTTAAATAATTATCTTTATCAAGGTATAATGGAATAATACCTACCATAGGATTTTCAACATTATTTAATTCTAAAATATTAATTGTTGCTTCAAATTCATATGCACCTAGTGTTGGAGCAACGCTAGTTAAATATGTTGCACCTTCCATTGCATAATTACAACCATAGGCATCAACAGACACCTTTTCACTAGTTGAAGACCAAACACCTTGACCTTCAGCCTTTTCATTTTGGAACCATTCATTTTCGTTTGTTAACGCAATAACATCAACACCTTCAGTTGAAGCATTGACTGGAAGTAATTGAGCTACAGCAAACAAACCACATAATGATGCCAAAACAGCACTAAATACTCTTTTTACTTTCATTTTAAGTCCTCCTATTCTACTTTTTCAATGACAGTATTTTCATAAACAGTATGAGTTTTTCCTCCACAACCCACATTGTTTAATTGTTCACGTAAAATATTAATATCAACATTCTTATAATAAGCAATATCAGCATAACCAAAGTTATTATACATTTTAGCAATAGGTTCAGCATTTGCAACACTTGACCATGTTACCCATGCACCATCACTAGCTGAACCATAAGTAAATCCTGAAATAGATGATGCTTCAGCAACTAAAGACTTATACTTATATCCTAAAGTTCCATCCCAATTCATTATAGATTTAGTATTTTGTTGAATAAATTCAGCTTGTTTTAAGTAAGTTTCTTCGCCAGTTAAAATATAAACCCTAAATAATTCATAATAAATATAAGCTATATAATTATCAACACCTGAACCAGCATGACATGAAATAAAACTCATACCATCTGTATAACCAGCGTATACAGGTAACCCTGATTTTAAATGACTTTCCTTAACACCAAATGAATAAATAAGTACAGTTGACATAGTAAATGCTGTAGCTTGTTTTAAACAATCTAACCATTTTTCATCACCAGTTAAAGTATATAAAGTATCATACGCATACATTGCAAAAACTCCAGCTTCTTTATCAGTAGCATTTGGATTATCACATGTACCACCTCGATATGAACCAACTTCATATAAATTCTCATAAGTATATTGACCAGCTTTTAATGCTGCATCTAAATAATCATCATCACCAGTAAATTCATACATCTTACCTAAAAATCTAATAGCCATAGGAGTATTAGCTTTAGAATAAGACTGACAAATATTTCCAGTTGGTTCTTCTATACCATCATCCCAGTTAACAAATGGCCCACCTGAATAATTATAACAACGATAATAACTACCATCATCATTTTGATTTTTAATTAAGAATTCACCAAAAGAATCTAATGCATCATACCATAAATATTTATCAAGTCCATGAGCTTCAGCAAGTAAATATGCATCAAGTAATCCTTCCATTGCATCTACTGCCATTCTTAAGAAACATGGATAAGCTCTAAAACTATCATCCCAAGTATCATACCAAATATGTGGAACACCAGCCACACTCATAAATTCAGCATCTTCAACCCAGAAATCAATAACATTAATACCATTTTGTAAACTTTCTAAATCATCATTCATAACACCATATAACATCATATTATATGCAGAAGGAATTTGTTGACCAATGAAACCAGCTTGATATGTAAGAGGTCCAAATTCACCATCCTCAATAGTTATACGCCAAGGTAAACCATACGAAGTGTATTTCTTACCACTTAATTCATCTTCTTGTTCTGTTTCATGTAAGAATACTTTGTAATCTTCACAAATAACCTTATAAACTTCATCAATTTTTGTATCCACAATTCTTTGATCTTGTAAATTGAAATGAGCATTATATACACTAGGTAAAGCTAATTCATAACTATCAGTAACTTCAGCTCTAATAGTTAAATCGTAAACATGTTGTGCTCCTTCACCAGCAGTATGATATTTTCTATTTCCCTCATTTGAAGGATAAGAAACAGTAATTTCTTTATTAGAATTATCTAATTTTAATGTTGCATAAGAATTATTTTGATAAGTAACAATTGGTTGATAACGAGAAATAGATAATGTATGACCATTAGTTTTATTTCTCATCATAATCATAGGAACACCTAATTGTGTTTCACGATAAATGCTAGAATTTCCTGTATAATTTTTATATACAATATTTGGAACTAACCATTCCATACCACTATTATGAGCAGTAGTAAAACTATATTCACTAGCATAGCCAGTATCAGCTGTAGCTACATTAGATGTTCTAACAGTCTTTCTAACATTAAATGCACCTAATTCTTTTTGAGAAGCAAAATAATAACAATCCTTAACTTCAATAGTAGTTCCAGCAGAACTTGTTATAGTTTTAGTAGCACAAACACCATAGTTTGTTTTAATAACTTCATCATAAGCAACTTTAAATACTTCTGCACTTCCTTGAAGATAAACTATAACAGGAGTATTATTAATAAACATTACATTTTCATTATCAGCTGTATAAGCTAAAGTTTTAGTATTTTCATTAATATTAACTAATTGTAAAACATATTTATCACTATTTTTAATAAAATCTAATCTATAATTACCATGAATCATAGCTAGAGTATCATCTTCTAAAGTAATAACACCTTGTTTTGCAGTTGTATCAATTAAAGGTAATTCATCTTCATTAGTATTATTATCAGGCATAGGATATTGACTAAAATCTCTACCCTCACGATAAGACACATCCTCAACTTCAATACTAGAAGTTACCGTATTTGTATTACCAGCTTCATCAGTTGCAGTAACACTAATTTCATACCTTCCAGCTTCAGCAATAAATGAATTATCTTCTAATGAAACCTCTTCATTATTTAAAGTCACATTAACTAAAACATTAATATTTTCTAAAGTTGAATAATCATCAGTAACTAAATAATCAACTTTAATTACATCACCAGATAAAGCTCTATTATCATTTAAAATCTCAATAACAGGCTTTTCAGTATCTGGATTATCAGGTGTAGGAGTATCTTCTTTTACTTCACTTACTGTAATATCAATTACTGAACTACTACTATTTAATGCTTCATCAGTAACTTTTACTTTAACAGTATAAACACCTACACTAGCAATAAACTTATTATTATTTAGTTCAATTATTTGACCATCCTTAACAACAGTAACTTCAACCATTAAATCTTCTACCTTAGTTATATCATCACTAACTGTATAGGAAATAGTAATTTCTTCACCTACATTTGCTGTAGTAGGTGTAGTTATCGAAACTGTTGGAGCAGTTTCATCTTTACTATCTACACAACTAACTAAAACAAAGGTCATAATACTAATAACAAACACAATCATAAAAAGTTTAATTTTTTTCATCATATTATCACCCTTTCATTAAAATTTACGATGAGGATTTCCGCCAACACCATAAGCCTTTAAAATAGCTCTTAATTCTTCAATTGGCTTATCCTTTAATAACTTAACATCACCAAAACCAAAAGTATCATACATCTTTGCGATAGGTTCAGCATTTGCAGCACTTTGCCATGGTAGCCATACACCCATAACATTATCATCATCAGTTGCTGAAGCATATCCAAATGAATAAATAGTAGATGCCTCAGGAGTTAAACTCTTATACGCATAATCTAATAATCCATCCCAGTCCATAGTTGACTTAGTATTTTGTTGAATAAATTCAGCCATCTTATAGTATACTTCTTTACCAGTATGAATATATACTTTCAATACTTGATAATAAATATATGCAGCATAATTATCTACAGATGTACCTTTACAAGTAATATAACTTAAACCATCAGTATATCCACATTGTAATGAATATGCAGCTTTTAAATCAGATGCATTTTCACTTATTTTAAAGCTAACTGTAATTACAGAAGACATTGTAAATATAGTAGCTTGTTCTAAACATTCTAACCACTTAGTATCGCCAGTTAACATATATAAAGTATCAAATGCATACATTGCATACACACCAGCTTCTTTATCCATACAATCTGGATTATCACAAGTACCACCAAAATAAGCATGTTCTGGATATAATTTTTCATATATGAAATCGCCAGCTTTTTTAATAGCATTTAAATATTTAGCTTCACCAGTAAATTCATACATCTTACCTAAAAATCTAACTGGCATAGTTGAATTATTTTTACTAGTTGATCTAGTTATATCGCCTGGATTCCATGTAATATTAGATTCATTACCTTTATAATATGTTCCTTCATAGTTATAACAACGATACCAACTTCCATCACCATTTTGACATCTTACAAACCATTCAGCACATGAAGTAACAGCCTCAATCCAGCCTTCAGTTTTAATACCATAAGCAGTAGCTAAACGATAAGCATCAAATAAACCTTCCATTGCATCTACTGCCATTCTTGTAAATGTAGGATATCCTAACCATCTATTACTTACACCATCATACCAAATTTTTGGAACGCCAGCAGGACTCATCATATTAATGTCATGAAGCCAGAAATTAATAACATTAATACCATTTTGTAAACTTTCAGGATCATTATATTTTAAACCATATAGCATCATATTATATGCACATGGAATTTGTTGACCAACAAATCCAGCTTGATATGATGCAGGACCAATCTTACCATTTTCTAATGTAACACGCCATGGAAGACCATATGATGTAATTCCATTTCTTGTATTAACCAAATAAAAATCTTTAAAATCTTCATTAATTACCTTATAACATTCATCAATATCAGTATTAACAATTCTAACATCTTCAAGTAAGTATTGATTATTGTATGCATTTATCATAGCCATTTCAAAATTATCAGTGATGTCAGCCATTATAGTCATATCATATACATTTTGAGTTCCAACTTCTAAATCAAAATAACGTCTAGCAGTATCACGTGTTGGATAATTTATTTCAATGCTTGAAGAATTTGAATTAACAGTATTACTTCCTTCAAAAGCTCCAACGCAAGCATAACTATTACTTGAATAATCAATAACAGGTTGATATCTAGCAATTGAAATACTATAACCAGTAGTTTTATCTCTAAACATTACCATAGGTAAACCAGTTAATGTCTCACGATAAACTAAATAATTTTGAACACTTGTAGTTGGAAGTTCTCCAAATACATTATTAGGAATAAACCAATCTAAATTTTGAGGATTATTATCAGTAGTTAATATCGCAAAAACACTTTGATATCCTCTATCAGTTGAAACAGCATTCTCAACAATAAGTGCCCTTTGAACATTAATTGCTGATGTTACAGAATCATTATCAGGATAATAATACCTATCTTCTACTCTCACTATTGAACCATTTTTAGCCGTAACCCTACCAATAGCTAAAATACCATATTCAGTAATTTCAACTGTTTCATAAAAACCATTTGCTTGACCACTTCTAAAATGTACGATAATAGGTTGTGGCATAGTAAACATAATATCAAATGTATCTTTTTTATTAAAAGTAACATAATATCCATTACCATCATTAACAAACATCGCACAATATTTATCACTTAGCATATAATAAATATTATTACTTTCATAAACAAAATCTTTAGGAGCATTTATAAATTTATCTTCAGTAACAACATTAGAAGGAGGAGTAGCTAAACTATTTAAATTTCTATCTTCTCTTTCTTTTATTGCAGAGAATAAAACTTCCTTAGTAGCCACATTTCCAACTTCATCATATGAGGAAATGATAATTTTATAATCGCCTTCAGTATTAATATTAATAATATCACCACTAATACTACGACTTACTTCTCCTCTTACTAATAAAATATCAGTTTTAATATTTGTAACATCACTAACATTATCACTGACTTTGTAATTTAACTTTAAAGTATCACCAACAGCAACATCTGATATTTCTTCAACAGTAATAATAGGAGAAACATCATCAATTTTAGCTAAAATATTTTTTATAATTAAAGTTTGATTACCAGCCTTATCAGTCGCTGTAACACTAACTTCATATTCACCTAATTGGGCAACAAACTTATTATCACTAACTTCAATTGCTTCGTTATCTTTTTTTACAACAACATCAACGACAATCTCATCTTTAAAAGATGCATTATCACTAACTACATAATCAATAACTACTTCTTCACCAGCATAACAAACATCAGGAAGAGTAACAAATAACATTGGTTTTGTTGTATCACCTTCACTACTTGCAGCCTTATTTACAACAATATCAATTATTTGTAATCCTAGATTACCAGCTTCATCTTTTGCAGTAATCTTAATAGTATAAATACCCTCTTCTGCAATAAACTTATTATCAATAGCATTAATAATTTGACCATCTTTTACAATTGTAACAGTAACTTCTAATTTAGAAACATCTGTAACATCATCGCTAACTACATAATCAACAACAATCTCATCACCTGCTGTTGCAGTGGTAGGATTATTAATAACAACTGTAGGTTTTATTGTATCTTTATTTCCTTCATTACATCCAATCATAAAAATAAATAATGTAATAATTAAAGATGAAAATAAAATTTTTTTAAACAATTTCATTAACTACTTCACCCCCGTTAAAGTAATACCTTCTGTAAATGTTTTTTGAGCACATAAGAATAACACAATAGTAGGAACTAAAGCAATAACACAGGCAGCAAGCAATTTATGTGTTTCAACTGAATAAGCTGAATTCATTTGATTAATTGCTAACTGAACAGTAAATAAATCTGTTTTATTACCTAAATATAAAAGTGGAGTTAAATAATCATTATATTGACCAGAGAAAGTTAATATAGCTTGAGCAACAAATGCAGGAACAATTAATGGCATAACTACACTAACAAACATTCCACCTCTACTTAAACCATCAATAGTTGCTGCTTCTTCCATTTCTGTTGGAATAGTTCTAATATATTGAAGCATAAAGAACATACAAACAGTACCACCAAACATCCCTGGAATAACAACAGGAAGTGGCGTTCCTAACCATTTATAAAAGTTTGCAAACATAACATACGCAGGAACCATAATGATGATATTAGGAATAACCAATGTCGCCATCATTGAAGTAAAAATTAATTTCTTACCTGGAAAATTAAGTCTTGCAAAACCATATGCACATAAGGCAGACATAAAAGTACCACAAATCACAGGAGGTATAATATACATAAATGTATTAAAGAAAGACTTAAGCATAACTGTTTCTTTAAAAACATCAACATAATTTGAAAAATACCACTTTGTAGGGAAGAAAATATTCATCTCTACTTCTTTTGGACCCTTTAATGAATTCATAATAAGTTGTAAATAAGGAATAATAATCATTAAAGCCAAAACACTTAAGAAAGTATAAGCTAATATTTTTTCTATAATATATATAACTTTATTCTTTTTTCTTCTTTTTGGAGTTATAGTTTCAATTTCCATAATTTCACCCCCTAAGATTCATAATGTACCCATTTCTTAGAAACTAAGAAATTAAGCGCTGTAAGTATTGCAATAATTATACCTAAAACTAAAGCCATAGCTGAAGCATAACCATAGAATGCACCATACTCAGCACCAGAGTACTTATAAATTAACAACACCGGCATCATCGTATTTTCAGGATTACCATTAGTCATAACTTGGAAAACAGTAAATCCTTGTAAACATCCAATAAGACCAGTAACTAAAATATAAAAAGTAATAGATGAAACAGATGGAACAGTTATATAGAAAAACTTTTGAATAGTATTAGCTCCATCCATATCTGCAGCTTCATAATATGTTAAAGGAATACCTTTAATTGCAGATATATATAATAACATTGAAGTACCAAAACCAAATAAAATAGTCATAAACATGATAGATCCAACAACATGTTCTTTATCTAACCAGTTAATACCATCTTCTAAACCAAAAATAAATGTTAAGATTTGATTAATAGTACCATAATTCATATCATACATTCTTTTCCACATAATTGTTGTTGCAACAGCAGAACAAATAGTAGGAATAAAGAAAACACTTTTAAAGAAATTTTCAAATTTAATTTTACCACATAATATAGCAGCAACTAGTAATGATAGTCCCATTGAAATTAAAGTACCAAGACACATCACAAAAGCATTACCAACAGATTGCCAAAATTGGGCACCAGCAGGAGAAAATATTTTTTTGAAATTATCAAGACCTACAAATACAGGTGCATTAAATAAATCATATTCAGTAAGTGAAATATAAAGTGAATAAAGAAGTGGAGCAAATAAGAACATCAATAACCCAATAGTTAGTGGAGCTACACAAGCATATCCCCATAACGCATCAGATAATTTCTTTCTACTCATCTTCTTATTTGTTTTACCAAGCGCTAAATCTAATTTTTTCTCTTCCATATTATCCCTCCACAAACCATTCAGGATATCTTGTAATAAAGTCTTCCTTTATAACTTCAAAGATTTTTTCTTCAAAGTCATGCATAAAGTTTTTAGGATCAGCAACACCACTAAACATAGCTCCAGATTCAACATCAAAATATTCTTTCCATCTAACAGAAGGTAAATATTGCCATAGACCAGGTCTTTGATATTGAGCAGCTCTAATAAATTCTAAAGTATTTGCAGGAAGTCTACCTTCTTCTATTTCAATAAACTTATTAATAGTATCTTCATCATTATATAAAGGAGCAGTAAATCCAGCTTCAGCCATAATAAATTGTCCTTCTTTTGAAGTAAAATATTCAGCAAGTAAGTAAGCTTCATCTGGATGTTTAGTATTTACATAAACACCATAACCAACACTTCCACTCCAACCGTTACAATTTTGATTTTTAGTAAATGCCGGAATAGGAGCAATATCCCAATCAAATTGTGCTTTATTTCTTAAGTCTGTAGTGCTTGAACGACCTTCAATAAAACAAGCAGCCATACCATTAATAAACATCGTCTTTTCAGAAGTAGATGTAATAATTTCACTTGTTGCAGCAACAGCATATTCAGTTTGAGCTGAAACTAAGTATTCATACGCTTCAATAAATTCAGGAGTATTAATAGTTACATCTAAATTAGTAGGACTAACATTTAAATAATCACCACCATTAGACCAAACCAAACTTTCAGGATATAATTTTGCAACACCATAAATATGATCATTAGTAAGCTTTAATGGATTAGTTTGTTTAATAGTATCTCTAAAATAACCAAATTGCATCCACATACACATTGCAGCATATGGATCTAAAATTCCATTTTCAATAGCTATCTTACCAATTTCATCATATTCTTCTGCAGTTATTTCTTTTGTTTGATGAACATAAGCATACATTTCTATTTCTTTACAATAATTTACCCAATATTCAACATCAGTAGGATATGGGACTTTATACTCATCAAACAAATCTTTATTATAATACATTACATAAGGAGTAATATCTTTTGGCATACAATATAGATCACCAGTTCCCATTGTCTTGCCATTATAACGATATCTTTGTAGAGCTGATGATGCTATATGTTCTTTATCAATACCTTCATTAGTAGTATTATCATAATATTCTTGAAGATTAAGCATTACCCCAGTATCAACCCATTGTCCAAAGTTTCCATCAGGAACACAGAAAACATCAGGAACACTAGATGCAGCCATAAAATTTCTAAATTGACTTTCATAACTACTAATAATTTCAACATCAACTTTTATATGTGGATATTTTTCTTCAAATTTTTCACAAACTTCATACACTAAATCTGTTTCAGTATTACCACCATTGTCCCAGTGATATAAAGATAAATGAATTTTTCCATCATCAATAATACCACCTTCTAAATCAACTGATTGAAATAATACAACGGTAAAACATGTAACTACAAGTGTAATCATCGTTATCCACACTATCATCATACTTCTTGTCATAACCCTAAACATAACAAACACCAGTAATAAACAATAAGTTAATTACATTCCTTTCTTATATATTTTTAAGCCTTAACAGCTTTAGCTAACAACTCCATATCGGCTTTAGGTTTTCTATCATAATCAAGTAAACCATTTATTTCTTGTTCTACATCACTTAATTGAGTAATACAGAATCCACAAATACCATCAATCTTTCTAACAGCTTCAACTAAAGATTTTAATCTATTAACATAAGCTTCACTACTCTTAACCTTATCGCCATAACCCCAACCTTCATCAGAACCATTTTGATAACCAATACCAGCAAACTCAGATAAAACAACAGGTTGGCCATTATATTTATATCCATTCGCAAAAGGTAATCTCGTTTGAGAATAATCAACATAATGATTTCCATCTAACATATTAATAACATCATGATAGAAATGATATAATTCATTTGCATCTTGAGTATAATTATGTAAAGTGATAATATCACTTGTTGTATGTTCCCATCCATCATTAGAAATAGTAGGACGATACTTATCATAAGCTTTAGTTACGTGATATAAAGATTCTGCAAGATGTTGGTTAGTAGAATCTAAAACAATTCTAGGCACTCCCCACGATTCATTAATAGGAACCCAAACACAAATAGATGGATGATTATAGTTTTGTTTAACAACATCTAACCATTCAACCATTAAGTTATCAATAGTACAATCTTTAAATTCATATGGAGATGGCATCTCACACCAAATAACCATACCTAATACATCAGCATAATAGTAAAATCTTTCATCTTCAATTTTTTGATGCATTCTAATGCCATTAAATCCTAACTTTTTGGCTAAGACTATATCTTCAATTAAATAATCAACGCTAGGTGCTGACAATCCACCTTCACGATAATAACCTTGATGTAATGCCATTTTTAAATAATATGGATTATTATTCATAAGTAGACAATTCTTTTCTGCTCTAAAACATCTAAAACCAAAATAAGAACCAATCTTATCAACAACTTCATTTTCATTTAACAATGAAATTTCAACATCATATAAATTAGGATTTTCTGGAGTCCAGTAATGAACTCTAAAACCATCATAATCATTATTCAAATCAACCTTAATATTAGAAACCCTTCTAACAAGCTTAACAATAGTTTCTGAAATTAAATTATCATCATATGTAATAACAACCTTCGCATAATGATTTGGAACGTATTTATTTAAATTAAACTCAAATTCAATATTGTATTCATCAAAACAAGGAGTAATCTTAACATGTGTTAAGTAAGTTTTGTTAACAACTTCACTCCAAACACTTTTCCATAACCCATTAGTTTCATGATACCAACAGCCGAAAGGTTCTTTAAGCCAAGTTTGTTTACCTCTAGGTTGAGTTGCTTCTTTATAGTCTTCACATCTAACAACAATACTAGCTTCACCATTACATTTCAATACTGCTTCAGTAATATCAAATGTAAATCTAGTATACCCTCCTTGATGATCACCTACAAACTCGCCATTAACCCAAACACAAGTATAATAATCAGAACCTTCAAAATTTAAAAGAATCTTTTTACCATTTAGATCAACATCATATTTAGTATTCTTTTGATACCAAATAACATTATGTTCTTCTATTTTTCCAATCCCACTTAATTTAGTGTGATATGAAAAAGGAACAACAATCTTCATTGAATCAGGAAAATTATGATACCAATGTTCTTTAATACCAATATCTAAATCATCAAATACAAAATTCCACTCTCCATCTAATAACATATAGTTATCTCTTACATATTGAGGACGTGGATAATCCTTAATAAAATATTTTGTTTTTCTCATAGTAATACCTCGATATAAATATATTATATTTATCTACATTTTATTCCGTTTTTCGTTTTTTGTAAAGTATACCTTGACAAATATACTATTTTTCAGTATTATATGAATATAAAAAAGTAAACGTTTTCAAAAAATAAGATAACGTTTACATTTTAGGAGGTCAAAATGGAAAACAATATTAAAGAAAATGAACTTGATGAAATACTTAAGTATTTCAATAAAATAACAGGCCTTAAAGTCACATTATTTGATGATAAAAGAACAGTACTTGCAGAATATCCAAAAAGCCATTGTTCCTTCTGTCATTACATAAACACCATAAATTCATACAAGTGTGAAAACTGTAACTGGGAAGCTTTTGAAGAGAGCCGAAAAAAAGGAATACCTCATATCTATGAATGTCATATGGGACTACTAGAAATAGTATTTCCACTTACTAAAAATGATAAAATTATTGGCTTTGCGATGTTTGGACAAATAACAAATAAAAAAGACCATTCTCATATCATAAATAAATTAAACGAAAATAGAAAAGAAATCGACTATAACACCGCAATCGAATTAATCGACAGTATAAAATATCATTCAAATTCTTCACTACAAGCTGAAATAAAAATTCTAGAAATATGCTGTACATATATTTTAACTAAACAAATGATTCAATATAAAGAAACACTATATGATAGAATCATAGATTATATCAATAAAGTTGATTTAAAAACATTTAAAATTGAAAACCTGTGTTCTCACTTAGGTGTAAGTAGAACTCTAGTATATTCTACTTTCGCTAAACATAAAGACATAGGAATAGCTGAATACGTAAGAGACATAAAAATAAAAAAGGCTACTGAACTTTTAAAGAATGGTGATCATTCAATAAAAGAAATAGCCTATATGACAGGATTTACAGATTCAAATCATTTTATCAAAGTATTTAGATTATATAATAACGATTTAACCCCAAAACAATATCGTAAAATGTTTGAAAATTAACTAACGAACATTCCCTTACCAACTAGGTCAGGGAAATTTTTTTTATTAATTTGCTCATCAAAAATATAATTCATAAATAATACAAAAATAAGATAAGCATAAGGAAAATATAATATAGAGTAACCAATAGGCAAAAATAACTGAATATAAGAATTACCAATAAAAAGGAAAAATAAAGGTAAAACTAAAATAATAAAAACAAGTAAAATTTTAAATAAATATCTAATGTATAATTTATAACTACTCTTTAATTTTACCATAACTTTATCACTATATATAGAAGATAAACTAACCCATATTAAAACAATAGGACAAATAATTAAATAATTAATAACCTTAAAAAAATAATATAAATAATTATTATCTAATAAAAAATTAACACATAATATTTCTAACAAAAAATTAATAAAAGCATAAACAGAAAAAATAACAACAAAATCTTTAAAATTTTCTTTAACACCTTTAATAAAATCAGCACCTAAAAAGAAACCATCATTATAAGATAATTTCTTATAAATTCTTAAAACACCACCAAATAAAATCCCACAAATAACAATCAAGAAACTATTAATAACATTATATGCAACATAAGAATTAAAAACATTATTTCTAATATTTTCAATATTATTAGAATTTAACATATTTGTAATAATAACCATATTATAATATCTTAATATAACCAAAGGAAGTAAAATAATCATAACAATCAAAGATAATAACAGTAAATTTCTCCATTGATTTTTCAAAATATCAAAGAATAATTCCTTACGATTACTAGGTAAATCAGTAACTAAAAAATCACTTTTAATAACATTAACCTTCTTTTTCATCTTCTACTCCTTCTAAAATATTTTTTAAAATATCTAACGCATAATCATTATTTGATATACCATTTAAAGAAGAAATTTTATTACTTTTTTTATTAAAAAATAAATAAAAATCACCACTTATTTCAGTATATTCACTTAAAAAATCAGTAACATTAATACCATAAACATTACCATTTGAATCACTAATTAATTCATTATCAAAAGCTAATAATTCTTCATTTATTTCAGCAAAAAAAGTTGAATACGATTCTTCTTTCATATAATCATAAGGTAAAATTAAAATATCAGTATTTACTGTAGCTCTAGTACTAAAAACAATCGAAAAATTACTATCAGATGGGTCAGAATAATCAACAAACACTTCCTTAATTAAAGTATCTTCATACCCCTCATATAAATCATCTTCAATTTTTAAATCCACATATTTAGCACCAATAAAAATAACAATCTTTTCATCATACGATGGAGTATTAAGTGTCATAAACAAATAATAAAAAACAAAAACAACAAAAACAAAAATTAATATATACCAATGTATATTAAAACTTAAAAATGCCCTAAATCTTCTACTTTTCATACACTTCATACCCAACAATAAAATTATCAACAATATCTAATTTAATTAAATTTCCTTCATAAAAACAATTAGGAATCTTATCTATTTCAATATATAAAGTTCTATTATTAATAGAAATTGAATATACTTCAAAATCTTTTATAGTTAAAATATCTTCATTAATAACATCAATATTTCCAGTAATATAATCATGTTCAAATTGTTCAATTTTAGCTAAAAAATGATATTTTTCATTAAATCTTTTTCTAAAATAAAACACATAAGTATATAAACAAAATAAATAAACATAAGTTAAAATAATATCAATAACCATAACAAAATAATTACTAGAAATAAAAGTAATTAAACAAACAATAAAAAGAACAATAATTCCAATAATAGATAAATAAATATTAATTTTTCTTTTAACATTTAAAATCTTAATCCCATCATCTATATTATATAACTCATTCATAATTAATCCTCAAAAATATAAGACTTTACATTTTTCTTCAAATTTTCAACAGTCTCTTCTTTTACAAATCTACCATTTTCCATTATTAAAACTCTATCAGCTAAACTAATAGCATCATTAATATCATGAGTAACAAAAATCATAGCCGTATTAAATTCTTTTTTAATACGCTTAACCTCTTCTTTTAAATCATTTCTAACTAGAGGATCTAAATTACTAAAAGGTTCATCAAATAAATATAAGTCAGGACTCTTAATAAGCGCTCTTGCAAGAGCTACCCTTTGTCTTTGGCCACCAGATAAAACTTTAGGTTTCCTACTAAGTAAAAATTCAATCCCAAGCTTTTTACTAACACTATGAACTCTTCTATCAATCTCATCTATAGGCACTTTAGCTGCCTTTAATGGTAAAGCAATATTATTATAAACAGTCATAAAATCATAAGTGAAAAAACTTTGAGAAACATAAGAAATATTCCTATTCTTAACAGGAACCTTTAAAGCATCAAGCCCACTAAGCATAATACTACCACTATCAATATCAACAACACCACAAATTGCCTTTAACAAAGTAGTCTTACCACAACCAGAAGCACCTAAAATAACCAACGTTTCATTATCACTTAACTCTAAAGATAATCCCTTAATAACTTCATTTTTTTCTTTTTTCTTTTTATATGAAACATACAAATCATCAATAACTAATCTTTTCATATGATCCTCCAACTGTCTATTAAATAAATTATAACGCTAGAGATATATTTTTTCAATACATTCAAATCTTACTAAATATTATATTTATATTAAATAATCATTATTTCATCCCAAAAGAAAAACCACCTAAGTGGTCTATTTGTCTATTGCATCTGTAATAATATAAAATAGTGGAATCGTCAAAAATAATACCCAACCAGGATGCCACCACTTAAATTCAAAACCACAATATAAATATATTGCTGTTACTAAAAACGGAAATAAAAATTCAGACCATTTTTTCTTATTAATGGCTTCAATAACACTAAATAAAATAGGAATAAAGAAAAATATAATCCAACCAGGATGCCATAAATTAAAACAGCTACCCATTATCAAATAAGCTAAAGTAATACCAATAGGAATAATACCATTAAACGCTGATATAATCTTATTTTCTTCTACTAAATCAATACTACCATCAGTTTCTTCTACTAAATCACTACTATTATTTTCTTTTATTTCTTCTACCGTTTCATCAGTTGAAAGTAAATAGTCTAATGATACATTATATAATTTAGCTAAACATATTAAGTTATCAGTATCAGGAGATGATTCTGCTCTTTCCCACTTAGATACTGCCTGACGAGAAATACCTAATTCTAAAGCTAGTTGTTCTTGTGAATATCCATTTTCTTTTCTTAATGTTTGTAGTCTATTTGCAATTTCAATATTCATAATTCTTACCTCGTTTCTAGCTCTATATTAATAAAATCAATGATAAATTACCACCAATTTTAGTTTCATTTCCCGCAACTATTGGTTGCATAGGGAATTTCAATAGAAATTATAACATTTTTTTAAATTAATATGTTAATAAATTATTAAAAATGATAAAATGAATTATAGGAGATGAATAATATGAATATAAACGATTTAATTAAAATAAAAGAAAATGAATTACCACTTGATAACTTACTTGAAAATGGTGGTTATACAAATATATTTAACACTATTGCGGTTATAGGAGATAGCTTATCATCAGGTGAGTTTGAATATGTCGATAAAAACAATAATACTTCTTTTTTTGATAAATATGAGTTTTCATGGCCTAGTTACATTTCAAAAATGACAGGAAATAAAGTTTACAATTTCTCAAGAGGTGGTATGTCAGCAAAAGAATTTATGTTAACTTACGCAACTAATAATAATTTTTTTGATCCTAAATTAAAAGCCAGTGCCTATATAATTGCACTGGGTGTTAATGATATAATTTGTTTAAAAATGGCACTAGGAAATACATCTGATATAAACTCTTTAAACGATACATTTGCTAGATGGTATAGTGATTTAATCCAAAAATATAAAGAAATTAGCCCAAATGCCAAATTCTTCTTTGTAACAATGCCTAAAGAAAATAATCATTTTGATGATTTAAAAGAACAACACTCAAAACTTCTATATGAATTAACAAAAATATTTTCAAATTCATATGTAATTGATTTATATAAATATGCTCCAACATATGACCAAGAATTTAAAAATAAATTCTATTTAGAAGGACATATGAATCCTGCCGGTTATTATCTAACTGCAATACTAATATCATCTTATATAGATTATATAATAAGAAAAGATTTTAAATCATTTATTCAAGTAGGTTTCATAGGTACTAATGAATATAAACCTGAATTAGATTAATCCCATAAAATGGGATTTTTTTTATATTTTAATATTTTTTATTAATTCATTAATATCTAAATTTGACATAATAGATGGAATAACATCAATTATATTATCTTTTTCTTCTTTAAAGTTAATAACTTCAATATTATTATTAAATACTTTTAAAAGACATATCGGAAATACATTTAAAGACCCACCAAACCCATCGCCAATATTGGCTTTTAAATCTGTTTTTAAATTTATAAATGATACTTTACTTTTATACACCGGAATAATAAATAAACCTTCGCCAATCTCTAATTTATCACCTAAAACAATCTTATAATCTAACAAATCATTAATAAAGCCTAAGCTTTCCATAAATCTCCCTCAATCTCAATTTTATATTCTTTTGACCAATAATCAATTTGGTATAAATAAGCTAAAAAAGCTGTTTTACGCATTAACTGACCATACCAAGGTACATCAAGTTCGGAATCAGATTCCATTAATTTTTTTACCTTTTTAATATCAAAAAGAACATACAAAATACTATTTTTATCCTTTAAAACATCTTCTAATAAAGAAACTACCATCTTATGATAGACTTTTGAATTACTCTTAGGATATGGGCTTTTCTTTCTCTTTATAACTTCATCTATCACAACTTTACTATATGCATCTCTTAACAACTTCTTTTCAATATTATCTTTATACTTATAACTAAAAGGCACATTATACATAAATTCAACTAATTCTTTATCACAAAATGGAACTCTAACTTCTAGACTTGTTCCCATTGTCATTCTATCTTTTCTATCTAGTAAATTTTGCATAAAATACCTTAAATTAATATAAAACATTTGTCTTTCTTTAATTGTTTTTAAAGAATCCGTTTTTAAAACAGGAACACTATTAATAGCTTTTAAATATTCATTTGTGATATACTTTTTTAAATTTAACTTATATCTAATATTTTCATTTAACATTGATTCTTTCCATTTTATGTTTCTAATCCAGGGAAATCCTTCATATTTTTCTTTTTTATAGAACCAAGGATAACCACCAAAAATCTCATCTGCACACTCCCCAGACATACCAACCTTATGTTTCTTGCTGATCTTTGAGGCTAAATAATACATCGAAGAATCAATATCTGTCATACCAGGACCATCCCTTAAAATAACACACTTTTTAAGACCATCTACTAATTTTTCATTACTAATTACAACATCATGCTGAATAGAATTAATATCAGCAGAAACTAATTTAGTAAAGTCTCTATCACTAGATATTTCAAAACTATTAGGAATAAAATCACTAATATTATCCTCATAATCAATACTATAAGTATCTAAGCAATCAACATTTGATTTTAACACAGTAGAAATAATACTAGAATCTAGTCCCCCAGATAAAAATGAGGATATACCCACATCAGATACACATTGTCTTTTTATAGCCTCGTCTAATAAATACTTAACATTTTTTACTGTGTCTTCATAAGATAAATTAAATTCTTTAGGCTTTAATTCATAATATTTATGATCTTTTAATCCTTTAGTTTTGGAAAAAGTTAAATAATGCCCAGGCTTAACTTCGTATATATCTTTATATATTGTTTTACCAACACTATGTGATGGTCCCATCCCCAATAATTCACATAATCCATCTTTATCAACAACACACCTCTTCTTATAAGCTAAAATAGATTTTATCTCAGATGCAACAATAATATCTTTATCAACAAATGAATAAAATAACGGTTTAACACCAAACATATCTCTTACAATCATAACCTCATCATCAAAGGTATATACAAAACTAAAAATACCATTTAAATCTTTTAAACATTTACTGTTATAATTAATTAATAATTTTAATAGTAATAAAGTATCACTACTAAATTCTAAATCCACATTTTTCTTTTTTAATTTATCACTTAAAAAATCTGTATTATATATTTCTCCATTATATATAAGATGATGATTTAAGATACTCATCGGTTGTTTTCCATTTATAACGTCTCTAACCGCAAGTCTTTTATGACCAAAAGAATGAGATGATGTAAATAAATATCCACTATCATCTGGACCTCTATTATTTAACAAATTACAAGCATTAATAAAATCATCTATATTAGTATCTGTATAAAAATTACTTTTATAGACAATACCACACATATAATCACTTCCTATATTAAAATATGATTTTATCTTTATTTTGATACTCTATATTCTTTAATTTCAAAATCATCATCTTTAATATATATAGAAATATTTCCATTTAAACTTGTTTGATAAACCTTGCCATATCTAATAAGTTTATCTATTACTACTTCATCAGGTAAATCATATTTATTATTTTTTCCAACCGAAATAAATGAGTACTTTGGTTTTACAAACCTTAAAAAATTATCAGATGATGAACTAATAGAACCATGATGACCAACTTTAAAAAAGAAAGATGATAAATAATTTCCATAAATATTTACTAAATCTTCTTCACTTAAACTACTGGCATCACCAGTAAACAAAAAACCAAACTTATTAATCTTAAACTTAATAACTAAAGAATTACTATTAGAATCATTATAATCTTTAATAGGTCCTAGTATCTCAAAACAAATATTATTAACATTAATTACATCTTTACTTTTTAAAGGAATAGTATTAAAACTAAAACTTTCCTCATAATAAGACCTATATATGTTGTCTATCTTAAAATCACTAATCACATCATCAATACTTCCAGCATGATCTATATCATTATGTGATAAAAATATTGCATCTATCTTATTTATTCCTATACTTTTTAAATACTTAACATTATTAAATGAATCAATTAAAACAATGCTTTTTCTGTAAGGATATTCTATTAATATTGAATCTCCTTGACCAACATCAATAAATGTAATCTTATAATAACTAGATAAATTATTAACATTTAAGGTAAATATTAAAAACAATCCAAAAAGACAAATAAAATACTTCTTTTTAAATAACATCAATATTAATAAACCATAATAAATAACACACATAAAAACATTAAAAGATGGAAAGTTAATAGGCTTAATATTATTAGAAATAGTAATTAAATAATTATCTAAAAAACTATAAATAAATTCTACAGGTAAACCAGGAAAAACAACAAGTATAAAAGTTATTGGCATTAAAAAAGTAGTTACAATTATATTAATAAATAAAGATAAAAATATATTAATAATATTAATCTCATTAGTCATATTAATAACAAAAGGAAAAGTTATTAATATTGATAATAAAGATGTAATAAAACTACTTAATAATTTTGATTTCACACTAATAATATCATTACTAAATATAAGTAAAAAACTAACTAAATAACTCAAAATAAAACTATTTTGATAACATATTAAAGGATTAAATAAAGCCATAATAATAAAACTAATAGAAAATATATCTAACTTAGTATATTTAATCTTATCTAAATTATTTAAATATCCTAAAACCAAAAATAAATACGCTCTTAGTCCTGCGGTAGGAAAACCTATTATAACTAAATAAAAAGTAATTATAATTAAAGATAATACTTCACCTTCAATTTTCAATAAAAATCTAAATAATCTTACTAAAACCTTATAAATAAATACCAAATGCATCCCACTAATAGCTAAAATATGAGAAATATATAAAGATGAATAAGCATCTTTAACATCATCTTCTATATCATTAATTCCTAGTACTAATGCTTTAAAATAAGAAAATGACTTATCATCTAATTTTTTATCATAAAAATCAATTATTTTATGCTTTATAACATTTTCATTAAATCTATACCCAATAACTTCATATTCTTTAATATACCCTCTATAATCTATATTTTTAGCTTTATAATATTCTTTATAATCAAATTCATATTCATATGATAATTCATCCCACTGATATATTTTAATATTACAATTAATCTTATCACCTATATCTAAATCCTCATAATATTTATAACATATAACATTATATTCCCCTTTTAAAAAATAATATTTATCACTAATATCATCTATATAATAAATTCCTTCTACCTCATCAATATTAGCTAACTCCTTATTACAACTTAGATACCTGAACATAAATACTAAACTTACAATAACTAAAGGAATAATAAGATAGGATATCTTTTTATAGATAAATATTAAATACACAAAAAGTAAAATAATAAGTATTTGATATTTAACACTAACTATCAAAATAATTAATCCAAATAAAATAAAATGAAAATCATTACAAATAGGCTTGTTCCTTAATACGTTTAATAGCTTCATCTGAAACGGATATAATCTCCTTTAATTTATCCCAACTATATATTTTCTTTTGATTAGCAATATAAGATAAAATCTTATCAGCCCTTTTATCTCCAATTTGATATAATGATTTTAATTCTTCTTTTGTAGCAGTATTAATACATATCTTATTTTTATTATTTGGATTATATCTATTATTGTAATCTAAAGTAGGAATACTAATAGAAACACTTTCTTCAATCCTTTGTTTATAATCAAATTTTGAAAAATCACTATACTCATTTTTAAGTTTTTCGATTTTTCTTAATACAACACCATATGTAGTAGGTTTATAATAATAAAGAACAGTTTCTCTAGCAATCTCACCATCAATCTTAACCTCAATTGGATTTTTCCCTACAACTAGCGGTAATTTCTCATCAGTGGGTTCATTCCAAAAATATATTAATAAAATAGAAATAATCCCAAATAATCCTATCATAATTAATTCTTTCTTCTTATACATATAATCAATCCTTTCAATTAATAATAATACTTAAAATATTAAAAAAATAAAAAATGCCATTAAATTAATGGCAAATTCTTTTTTATTATTAAATTATTATAAATATCATATAATGAAATTACATTATCTTCTAAAATAATAAAACTTCTTTTAGTATTTTCTTTAGGTAAAGTTATACTACCTGGGTTAATATATATTTTATCTTTACTTTCTTCTATTTTACTAATATGAGTATGACCATATAATATATATTTACAAGAAGTATTTAAAGTATCTAAATGATGACCGTGTTCTAAATGGAACATAATACCATTTAAATTTAAGTCTAAATAAGGATTAATTTTAAACTTTAAAACCATTTCATCTACTTCTGCATCACAATTTCCTTTAATACATATTATTTTATTTGCATATTCATTTAATAAACTTATTACCTTTTTAGGTTCATAAAATAAAGGTAAATCATTTCTAGGGCCATGATATAATACATCACCTAAACAAATAATATAATCACAATTATATTTATTAAAATTTTCAATTATAATATTTGCTGATTCAATTGAACCATGTATATCAGAAACTATTAAATATTTCATATTTCTCCTAAAGAAAAGAGTGACCAAGGTCACTCTTTTAATAATTATAAATTAATTAAGCTTCAATTAATTCTAACTTGCAGTTAGTAACCTTAACTAACTTTTCACCTTCAGCTACATTTAATTCCTTAACAGCTAAAGCAACAGCATCTTCAACAGTACCAACTAAAGCACGGCAACCCCATACGATAGATAATGTACGAGCATCATCAGCATTAGCACATGCGAAATAAATATGAGCAGCTGGACGATATTGAGATAAGCATAAAGCTAAATCAACAGAACCTTCAGCAACGATTGCAGGGATTTCGAAAGTTGCAGCTAATGTAGCAGCAGCTAAACCGATAGCATCGTCTTCAGTCTTATTTTCTTTGTTGTAAACAACATTTTCAATCATTAATTGATGATTGATATCATCTTCAGCTCTTTCATCAATCTTAGCCATATAAGATACAGCTTCGAATGGATAATCACCTTGAGCAGATTCACCTGATAACATTGTAGCAGATGTACCATCTAATACAGCGTTATGAACGTCTGAAACTTCAGCACGTGTAGGTCTTGGATTTTGTTGCATTGAGTCTAACATTTGAGTAGCACATACAACAATCTTACCTGTAGATTGAGCTAAGAAAATCATTTCTTTTTGAATTGCTGGTAAATCCCAAGCATCAACGTCAACACCTAAGTCACCACGAGCAACCATTACACCATCAGATAATCTAACGATTTCAGCCATGTTAGCAACACCTTCTTGGTTTTCAATCTTAGAAATAATCTTAATATGATCGTTACCCTTAGCAGCTAAGATTTCACGGATTTGTCTGATATCATCAGGACGACGTACGAATGAAGCAGCAATAAAGTCTAAGCCTTGATCACATGCAAATTCCATATCAGCCTTATCCTTAGGTGATACATATGGCATATTTAAGATAACACCAGGAACATTACAGTTTCTCTTATTCTTTAACTTACGGTCATTTTGAGCTTCACAAATTAATTCTTTGCAAGTTTCATCCTTTTCTAATACCTTTAATGTTAAGTTACCATCTTCAACTAAGATTCTTCCACCTACAGAAATATCATCATATAATCCTGGGTAAGAAATAGCAATCTTCTTTTCATTACCAATGAATGAATAATCCATAGTAATTCTGATTACATCACCAGTGTGTAACATAACAGGTGCATCATTTTCTAAATAACCTGTTCTAATTTCTGGACCCTTAGTATCAAGGATCATACCTGTGAACCAACCCTTTTCAGCGTTTAATTCCTTAATGTTTTTAATACGGAATCCTTGTTCCTCATAGTCACCATGAGAAAAATTCATACGCATTACGTTCATTCCTGCAACACCAATTAATTTTTCTAATGATGCCTTTTGTTCACTTGCAGGACCAATTGTACAAACAACTTTAGTCTTTTTCATTTCTTTCTTTTCTCCTTCTATATTATGAAATTTTTTGTACCAAACTCTCAAGCTCCATATTGACATTATTTTCCATTTTTAATGCCTCTTCAAATGGTGTATAGTGAAGCTTATTATCTATAACACCAACAGCTACACCATAAATATTCATATTGATCAAATCAACAGCATATCTACCAAGTCTAGCCGCAAGTAATCTATCCTCTGGTGTAGGACGACCACCTCTTTGGATGTATCCAAGAATCGTAGCTCGGCATTCATAGCCAGTATATTCTTCCACCTCTTCGGCAAGTTTATGTACATCCGTCATATTTTCTGAAATAACAACAATAGCATGTTTTCTTCCAGCAAGTCTATCAGCCTTAAGAGAAGCTAATAGTTTTTCTTTATCTAAACCAGTATCATTTGTGAAGATATACTCAGCCCCACAACAAATACCAGAGTATAAAGCTAAATCACCACATTCACGTCCCATAACTTCAATAATTGAACAACGTTGATGGGAAGTTGATGTATCTCTTAACTTTTCAATTGCTTCACATGCAGTATTTACAGCAGTCGAAAAACCAATCGTAAAATCACTTGAAGCAATATCATTATCAATTGTCCCAGGAATACCAACAGTCTTAATACCATGCTTACATAAATCTAAAGCACCACGATATGTTCCATCTCCACCAATAACAATAAGAGCTTCTATATCATATACTTTAAGCTGTTTAACTGCAAGTTTTAAAACAGCTTCATGAACAAATTCAGGAAGTCTAGCTGTTCCTAAAATAGTTCCACCCTTATTTAAAATTGTTGAAACATCATTCCTAGTAAATTCTCTTATTTTTCCTTCAATAAGACCCTTATAACCATCATATATGCCAAACACTTGGTCTCCTGATGTTAAAGCAGCTCTTACAACAGCACGAATAGCCGCATTCATGCCAGGTGCATCCCCACCGGATGTTAAAACTCCAATTCTCATTTTAATCACTCCAAATAACATTATACCATTATTTTTTTACATCTTCAACAATTTAGTTAATCATATTGTATATGATTTTTAGATTTTTTTAATTTTTATACTTATTTTCGACACAACTATTAAAAGGACTAAAGCCTTGATATTTATTTTCTTGAGCTATAACATCATCCATCATTGCATCTCTTACAAGTAGTCCTGTTTTGATAATTTCCAATCCATTAAAATCATAATTACCATCAACAATGTAATCGCAACAAGCAACAACATACATTTGATTATCAACAATATTAACATCATCAAGATTATAAGAACTTCTATAATCTTCATGCTTATTTAATATACTTTTTAATTTAGCTCCATTCATCTTAACAAGCCAAATCGTATTATCAAAAGGCATCATATCATAAAGTTTAGCTAAATTAATAATATCACCTGCATCAATAGGAAAAGCAACACTTCTAATACCACCATTATTTTGAATACCAAAATCAGCACCAGTATAACCTTTAACAGCAGTAGCTGCCCAACGTCCAGCTGCAAATCTTGTACAATAAGTAGATGCCACACTTAATTTACCATATAGTAAGTCATAACAAGAATTCTTATATTCATTTACTATATTTAATACGCCTTCATCACTACTACTAAAAGAATTATAATGAATATTTTTAACAGAAATACTATCTGTTGTAATACTAGTAACACCTAAATAATTACCATTAGAAGCTGATTGAACAATATATTTATCATTTTCTTTTTCAACATATGCTCGGTGTGTATGAGCATTATAAATAATATCAATACTACTTGAATTAGCAAATAAAGTATTATTAGCTTCCTCAAATTCATGACCATAAGCAATAACAATATCACATTCTTCTTTTAACTTATTAGCATAATTTAAAACAATATTTTGTGGTTCTTTAAAGTCATAATTTTTAACAATAGATGCAGCTATATCATATTTTTGATACTTACCAATATAACCAATAACACCTATTTTCCAAGCTCCCTTTTCTAAAATAACATAAGGTTTAGCAAAAGGTACTAACTCATCATCTAAAGTAGATGAAGTTCCTTTATTATCATAAATATTAGCAGCTAAAAATGGAAAATCTGCTTCTCCATTTTCTATATTACCATCCTGAAATTTGGCTATTTCTTCTACACCCCAGTCAAATTCATGATTGCCAATAACCATCGCATCAAACTTTAGTTCATTCATAATATCTGTAACCAAAACACCACGATTAATATTAGATAGGGCAGTTCCTTGCCACATATCACCACCAGCAAGTAACACATAATCATCAAAACTTTCAGCCTGTTTTCTAATTTCACCTGCAAGTTTATCAATATCAGGTTGTTTATCCGTAGCTTGTATAGCTCCATGTAAATCATTAATAGTTAAAATTCCAAGTGTTCCTTTTTCTGTATTAACAGGAGGATTTGTTGGTTCAACAGGTTCTGTTGGTACTACCGGAATGGTTGGTTCAATAGGCTCTGTTGGCACTACTGGAATAGTTCCTCCAGTAGAAGGTTCTTCTAAATTTTTACAACCAACAAGTAAAAACATTAATAACATTAAAATAAAATATTTTTTCATATATCACCTAAATAAGTTTAGTAGTCCATTTTTCGGCATCTAAAACATCAGTAACAATATCTTGATAAAAATCAGCCTCATGACATACTAAAACAATAGTTCCTTTAAATTTTTGTAAAGCTTCTTTTAATGATTCTTTCGCTAAAACATCTAAATGGTTAGTAGGTTCATCTAGTATTAAAGTATTACATTCTTTTAACATAATCTTACAAAGTCTTACCTTTGCAGCCTCACCACCTGATAAAACCATCATCAACGTTTCAATCTTATCTTTATTTAAACCACAAGCAGCTAAAGCACCTCTAACTTCAGCATTAGTCATTGAAGGATATTCTTGCCAAATTTCTTCATGTGCAGTATTTCTTGAATCAGATTCTTCTTGAGCAAAATATCCATAATGAATATTATAATCTAACTTACATTCACCAGATAAAGGTGGAATAATTCCAAGTAAAGTCTTAAGTAAAGTTGTTTTACCGATACCATTAGCACCCTTAATAACAACTTTTTGACCTCTTTCAATAACAAAATTAAGTTTAGCTGATAAAGGTTCATTATATCCAATAACTAAATCATTAGCACTAATAACAAACTTACCAGATGCCCCACATTCTTTAAAAACAAAATTTGGTTTAACTTGTTCTTTAGCCTTGTCAATAATTTCCATTTTATCTAGTCTTCTTTGTCTAGATTTAGCTAAATCAGTAGTCGCAACTCTAGCCTTATTTTTAGCAATAAATTCCTTTAAATGTGCAATCTCTTTTTGTTGTTTTTCATACGCCATATTTTGTTGACGACGCTTAATTTCATACATTTCCATAAATCCATCATAATTACCAGTATATCTTGTTAAAGTACCATCTTCCATATGATAAACAACATTAATAACACTATTTAAAAATGAAACATCATGGCTAACCAAAATAAACGCATTTTCATAATTAGCTAAATAATTTCTTAACCAATTAACTTGAGCCTCATCTAAAAAGTTAGTAGGTTCATCCAAAATTAAAATCATCGGTTGCGCAAGTAACAACTTAGTAAGTAAAACCTTACTTCTTTGCCCACCAGACAAATCAGAAACATCATGATCTAAACCTAAATCACCTAACCCTAAACCATTAGCAACTTCTTCTATCTTAGCTTCTAATGAATAAAACCCTGAAGCATCTAATTCAGATTGAATCTCACCAGTTTCTTCTAATAAATAATTCATCTCTTCTTCAGTACAATCACACATTTTTTCATACATCTTATTCATTTCAGCTTCTAAATCATACATATGTTGAAAAGCTTCTCTTAACACTTCTCTAATAGTTTTTCCTTTAGTTAAAGTAGTATATTGATCTAAATACCCAGTAGTAATTCTTTTACACCATTCAATCTTACCACTATCAGGTGTAATAGAACCAGTAATCATCTTAATAAATGTAGACTTACCTTCACCGTTTAAACCAATTAATCCAACATGTTCACCCTTTTGCAAAACAAAAGATGCATTCTCTAAAATCGTTCTATTTCCAAATGAAAAAGAAACATCACTAACCTTTAAAACACTCATAAATTACTCCTTAAAACTTAAAAATAATACCAATAATTGCAGCCAATATAATATAGAAAATCGGATGCTTCTTAAATTTGAAAATTAAAATTCCTAAAAAGAAAGCTAATGCTAAACTCTTAAAATCAAAGAATTCAACACAAGCATTAGAAATACATGACCAAATCTCAGTAAAGAAATTTTCTTTAGTAATACCGCTAAAACAATCTAAAGCCTTATCTGGTCTAACAACAGATAAAGTTAAAACTGAATATGCAGCAGCACAAATAAGACCAAGTGATGCAGCACGAAGTCCATAAAAAGTCCATTTAACATATTTTGAATTTTTAAATTTATCTAAAAATTGACAAACAATAATAATCACTAAAACTGATGGCGAAACAAACCCTAAGGTTGCAACAACACCACCAACAAACCCCATAAAAGGATTATTAAATTCAGCCATACCTACTAAATATCCAACATAAGTAGACATATTTATACCAATAGCACCAGGTGTTGATTCACTAATAGCAAGCATATTACCTAGTTGTTCTTGGGTAAACCAACCTGTAGTATCAGCTAATTCCTGTAAAAAAGGAATAGTAGCAAGACCACCACCAAAAGCACAAATTCCAATTCGGAAGAATTCTAAAAATAATTTAAGTAACTCTAACATCTTACTCTTCCTCCTTTAAATTTCTATTTTGTTTAACCAAATTAACAACTAAGCCAGTAACACCAGCTAAAATAACATAAATAAATAAAGGAATATCAGTAAAAATCGCAAGCAATAAAACAACCAGTGCAATACCAAAAGTAATCTTATCAACAACACTTTTTTTAGAAAGTTTTATAATAGCAGATAAAATAAGAACAAATACACAGACTCTTATAGCAGCAAAAGCACTCTTAACAACTTCTAGATCAGCAAAATTATTTAATACAGTTGCGATAATAAAAATAACAAAAAATGCAGGAGATATAAAGCCTAAGGTAGAAGCAATTCCACCTAATACACCTTTTATTTTATAACCAATAAAAGTAGAAACATTTATAGCAATAGCACCTGGAGTACATTGACCAATCGCATAATAATCAGTCATCTCCTCATCAGTTGCCCAACCTCTTTTTTCAACAATTTCTTTTTGTAAAAGTGGAAGTAATGCATAACCACCACCAAAATTAACAGCACCTAATTTAAAGAATATCCAATATATAGATAACAATTTCTTCATAAAAAATGCCCCCTTTCACCCATTATAATAATATATCATATTTTGACAAAAATAAAAAGTCTTATTATTTATTAAATAATAAAACTATTTAATTATTGTTAAATGAACATTAAATAATAGAAAAAAAGAATAGCAAACCACTATTCTTTAATAAATTTATAATAAATATTA
>JBGVRA010000065.1:0-13681 GCA_045127955.1 Anaeroplasmataceae bacterium | reverse complement strand
TTCTAATGTTTTTTGGCAATCTCATTATACAACAATTAATGTGACTTTTTTATTTTTTTTGCAGCGACACCCCTAGGGGTGTTCTTTCTTTATGCATAATTCTAATAAAATAAGTGTCAATTTATATTTTACAACTTATATATTAATTTATAAAAAAAATAAAATATTCATTTGTCGTTCACTATATGGTATAATATATAAGGTGATATTTAGTGAAGAGGATTATTTATCTTTTATTATTAATAATTTCAACTTTGTTTTTATCTTGTAATAAAGATAATGGTCCTAAGGTTGAAATATTGGTTAATAGTGATATTAAAATTGAAATTAATGAAATTGACAATTTTATGTGGAAAACAGTTATTTTCATTAGAGTAGATGGAAAAGATATGCCATATGGTAATACTATTGTCAAGTTAAAAGAAAATGAAGAAGTAGTTGTTGATTCTGATGTCGAATTCGTAGTTTATTATGAATATAATGATAAAACCTATACTAAGGTATTTACAGTTCGAATTTATGAAAGAATTAATTATAAGTTTTTGAATTTAAATTACTTAGATTCAAATAAAGAAAGTATTAGTTTTACGGATGAATGTAATTTAAATGATCATAACACATATATAGATGGGTATACCTTTGATGGTTGGTATTTAGATCCATTATTTAATAATAAATATGAAGATAAAATTGTTAAAAATAATTTGAATTTATATGGAAAATGGATTAAGAATAATGAAGTGCTAAAATTTAAGGGAGATTTGAATTTAGATGAATATATTAATTATTTAATGGAATCTACAACAAGTTATGTTCCATCTTGGAACATGGAAGGATTTAAGGGGAGATGGAATTATATTGATGGTGTATTTTTAAATTCAATTATTAATATGTATTATGCAACAAATAATTCTAAATATATTGATTTTGTTGTTAAGTATGTAAATTATTATATTAATTCTAATGGAGAGTTTATTAATCCTGAAACTTTTGAATTAGGATATAAATCGGGTGAACTTGATAGTGTATGTGCTAGTAGAGTTTTATTTGATTTATATGATTATACTAAGGATGATAGATATTTAAAAGCTATTAAATATACATATAATGAGTTATGTAAAATGCCTAAAACAGTTAATGGGATTAATTATTCACATAAGGAAGCTTATTTAAATCAAATATGGTTAGATGGTATGTATATGTACGTTCCTTTTTTAGCAAGATATGCTAAAATAACCAATGATTTAAAGATATTTGATGAAATAAAATCACAATATGAATATATTAGAAATTATATGTATGATGAACAAAAAAAGTTATATTACCATGGTCATGATACTCTTAAAGATATATTTTGGGCAGATGATACTACAGGCAATAGTGAGTCTTTTTGGCTTCGTTCTATGGGGTGGTATGTTGTTTCATTAGTAGATGTGTTAGAGTATTATCCAAAAGGAGATAATTTTGAATATTTAGTTGGTTTATTAGATGAGGCTTTAATGGGTATTCTTTCTTATCAAGATTTAGAAAGTAAGATGTTTTATCAAATAATTGATAAAGGAGCTGTTAGTTATTTAGTTCCTAAAGAGTATTTAGAAAAGTTGAAAAATAAAGATTATTTAGATAATGGAATTTATAAAGATAAAAGTATTTCTAATTATTTGGAATCATCTGGATCATCTATGATTGCATATTCATTGATGAAATCATCAAGATTAGGATATATTGATGAAAGTTATTTTGATGTAGGCAAAGAAATATATGAAAGTATTTATGCTAATTATTTTAAAAATAATTGTTTAAATAATATTTGTATAACTGCTGGATTAGGTCCAGATAATAATCAAATTAGAGATGGTAGTATTTATTATTATTTAGCTGAAAAAGTTGGTAGTAATGATGCTAAAGGCGTAGGGCCTTTTATAATGGCATATTTAGAATATAAGGAGTAGAGTATGAAGAAGTTATTATTAGTTTTATTAATAGGTTTATCGTTGTTTAGTTGTAAACCAAAACAAGAAGAAAAAAAATATGATGTTGTTTTTGATGCGAATGAGGTCGTTGCTAATCCTGAATCAATAGAAGATATATTAGTATTACCTATTTTACCTATTTTATCTATGGATGGGTATGAGTTTTTAGGGTGGTACTATGATGAGGGTTTCACACAACAAGCACTAGATTTTGACACTTTGACAGGTGATGTAGTTTTATATGCAAAATGGGATAAGGTTGGTTCTGGATCTTTTGATACACCAATTATCCCTGGTAATTAGGAGGAAAATATGAGAATTATTAATAAAATATTAACTTTTATAATTGCTTTTATCTGTATTGTTTCTTGTGGAGTAATTAATACTTCTGTTTTTGCATATGATTCTAGTATTTTAAATCAAGAAATTCCTAGTGGATATTATGATGATTTGGATTGCAATTTAACTGGGGAAGCTTTTAAAAATGCCTTGTATGATATTATTTCTGTTGGTCATGTCAAAACACCTTATGGTGGACAAACTAATAGTGTATTACAAAAATCAGATCCTGATCCTAATAAATCTGGCTATATTATTTGTTTATATACAGGCCAATCATTATCATCAGGATGGAATAAAGAACATGTTTGGGCTAAGTCACATGGATTTCCTAATTCAAGTACTGAACCTTATTGTGATTTACATCATTTAAGACCTACTTTAGTATCTATTAATTCAAGTAGAGGAAATTCAGATTTTGGTGAATTAGATGGTGTATCTTGTAGTAGTGATAGTTATGGTAATAAATGGACTTCAACTATTTTTGAACCAAGAGATGAAGTTAAAGGTGATGTTGCAAGAATGATGTTCTATATGGAAACTAGATACGGTTCTAAAACATCATTCAATTTAAAATTGGTTAATCAAACTACTACATCTACATCAGATGGAAATGGTAAATTTGGACACTTAGATACTTTGTTAAAATGGCATTATGAAGATCCTGTTAGTGATTCAGAAATATATCGAAATAATGTAGTTTATGGTTATCAAAAGAATCGTAATCCATATATTGATCATCCTGAATATGTGGATTTAGCTTATCCTAATGGATTTAGTGATTCTTCTATTAATCAAGAAGAAATAGATAATGTCATAGCTAAGATTAATACTTTACCTAGTGTTATTACTCTTCTTGATGAAGATTTAATTGATGAATGCTATTCATTATATAATGTTTTAAATATTGAAGAAAAAAAGTTAGTTACAAATTATTCTATTTTAGCAAATGCTAAATCTAAATTAGATGAATTAAAAGAAGAACAAAATAAACCTGTTCTACCTGAAGGTGAAAAACTTACTATTGATTTTACTACAACTACAGGAATAACAGGTAGTTACCAAGCTAATCAAAAAGGTGTTGTTGCAGGTAAAACTTATAATTTCTCTTATGCATATAAATCTGGGACAGATGTAAGATTAGGTCATAATAAAAATGCCAGTGTTCCTTCTAAATTTAATATTTCAGGAGATGGCTCAGCTTTAGAATTTAGTTATGATATTGAAAATATTAAATCTATATCTTTTGGTAAAAATGGTAGTTATGGAAGTATTAGTAAATGGTATATAATGTTAAGTACTGATGGTGGAAATACTTATAAAGAACTTGGAAATGGAACAGATATTGAAAATATATTTGTTAATTTAGATAGTCCAGTTTCAGGAAGAATCGCTTTAGTTATTGTAGGATCAAAACCAAGATTAGTTTTAGGTACTGCAACTATTATTTTAGGAACTGATGAACAAACTTATAATATTACGTATAATAATATGGGTATCGGGACAAATCTTAATAAGGTATCTAATGTTAGTAAAATCGAATCTTTACCTAGTATAAGTGCTAGTGGGTATACTTTTGAGGGTTGGTATTATGATGCTAATTTTACTAAAGAAGCTAAAGTAAATGATGTTTTGACAAGTGATGTTACTTTATATGCTAAGTGGAATTTGATTGATACTAATATTGATGTTAGCATTGGTACTTATTTATCAGTTGATTACACTTATGCTAAAGGAACATATACTGTAACTAAGTATACACTTAACTTTACACCTGATTTAAAAGATTTTGAATTAAATTCTAATGATGAATATTATATGGTTTTAATAAAAACAGAAAATTTATATTCTAGTATTAAGGATTCATTTGAACATCAAAGTATTGATGATTTTGTAAAAGATTATCAAGGCTATCTTTATGAAATAGATACCAATAATAATGTTGTAAAAATTTCATCAAGAATTGATGAAGAATATACTGCAGTATTTGTTGCGTATAGTAATGGCACATATTATTTTTCTAATGAAACAACATACTCTGTTAAAACAGTAATAGAATATTACTTAGATAATAATGTATTAACTGATCAAATAATGATTGATGTTTTATCTACATTAATATAAGATTTAAAGGGCTTTTTAAGCTCTTTTTTTCATATATTTTAATGGTGATAAAATGAGAAAATTATTTATATTCATTTCTTTATTTATATGTTTATATTCAATTATAAACGCTCAAGCATTTATAGAAAACGATAAAATTATTGTCGTTGATCCAGGTCATGGCGGCATGGATATAGGTGCATCTATAGGTGATATTTATGAATCCGATTTGGTTTTAGAAATATCATATAAAATCAAAGAAGTATTAGAAAAAAACGGCTATATGGTTATTTTAACAAGAACTAATAAGGATTCATTATGTAGTGGTAAATTCATTAAAAAAGAAGATATGAACAAAAGAATTAATATAATAAATAATAGTAATGCTAAAGTTTCTATATCAATTCATTTAAATAAATTCAATATAGAAAGATATAAAGGAGCTCAAGTATTTTATAGTAGTATTAATGATGAAAATAAAATACTTGCCCAAACAATCCAGGATAGTTTAAAAAATTATTTAAATAACACAGATAGAAGTATAGTAAAAAGAGATAATATATATTTACTTAATAGAGTAAGAATATCTTGTTGTTTAATAGAATGTGGTTTTATGTCTAATAAAGAAGAACTCTCATTATTACAAGATGAGAAGTACCAATATAAATTTGCTGAAGCTATATTAATGGGTGTTAATAATTATTTAAAGTAGTGAATTATCATTTAAAAAATGCTATAATCAACTGAAGAGGTGTTTATGATGGGATTGTTTGATTTTTTTAAGATGTTTAAACCAAGTAAAATTGAAAGTAAATATAATGAATTAATGGAGAAAGCGTATAACTCTTTAATCCAAGATGATGATATTTCACAATTAAGTGATGAAGAAAAAGTATTTTATGTTGTTTATTATTTTAATGCTGAATGGCAAAATGGCGGTTTGTGTCAGTTTTTTGTAAATTCTAGTAGAGTTTATGCGCCGATTATTGGTGAATATTTAGGTATTATAGGAGCCTTAGAACATAAACAAATGTATGAAGATTTTATTAAAAATAATAATATTGATGTGAATGATTTATCATTTTTTGAAAACCGTACTATATCATATCAAGAAAAAGTTAATTCACATCCATTTGATAAGTTTGATGATGAGTTTTATGGACTACCTGAGTTAGATGAATATTTAGAAAAATATCTAGAAGAATATCTGTAAATTTATAAAGAGGCTGTAAAAAATTAATTTTTTTCACAGCCTCATTTTTTAATCTATTAATTTTTGATCTCCAAATTTAATCCAATTCTTTTTTCTCATTATTTCACTAATTATGAATGTAAGTAATGCTGGAAGAATAAACATTAATAAGATAATTCCTAAAATATTAGGGAAATTCATTTGATTATTCTCGATTAAATCAAATACTCCAACAAGTCCTGAAGTTCCCATTCCTCCACCTGATGTTCCACATCTTAATTTAAATACGCATGTACAAATAGGTCCTAAGATAGCACTAGCAATGATTTGTGGCAGCATTATTATTGGTTTTTTCATGATGTTTGGAATTTGTAACATTGATGTTCCTATGCCTTGTGAAATAAGACCACTGAAGCCATTTTCTCTAAAACTTGCTACTGCAAAACCTATCATATGACAAGCACAACCTACAGTACTTGCAGCTCCTGCAAGCATCATAGCTTCATATTCGATTGTTCCTATATTTGTTTGAACAAGAATTCCTGATGAAATTGAAATCCAAATTGCTGCCGAAGATGTAGGCATTGTAAGAAGTATTCCCATGACAACAGAAACTACAATTCCCATAACAAATGGTGTTGCATTTGTGGCATAGGCAATTAATAATCCTAATTGATTAATTAACCAAATAAATGGATATGCTAAGAAAATACCACCAATTGATAATATAAGAGCTCCTAGTGGAATTAATACTATATCAAGTTTAGTTTTTCCAGCGTATAACTCGCATATTTCTACTACTAGCATTGTAACAACGTAAGCTCCAATAGGATTTCCTGGTGCTCCTAGTGTAAGTGTAGTAAAACCTGATGCTCCAGGCATTAGTTTATCAGCAAATGCTCCAATAAAACCTGCAACCCCCGCAACAAATGTTAATAATTTATTTTTCTTTAATGCATAGGCAATTCCTACACCTATACCTGCTCCCATTAAACTTTTGGCAATGTTTGAGATTGTAGTAAGGGTTGTACCTATATAACTATTAGTAAAAATTTTAGCTATTAATGCTAAGATTGTTCCTGCAATTAATGTAACAAATAAACCTTGAGCCATACCAGAAAACGCGGTTATAAAATATCTAGAGGGTAATTCTTTTAAATATTTTTTAATTTTATTCATTGATAACACCTGATTTCCATATATCTAAATTATATCACTAAAATATATTATTGTTAATATGTTTTCTATTTAAATCATATTGATTTAATGATATAATCAAAATAATAGTGAGGTGCTAGTTATGGAAAAAAGAAATATTAAAAATCAAGAAGTATCATTATTAGGAATGGGATGTATGAGACTTCCTGTTAACGAAAATAATGAAATAGATTATAAAAAAACTGAAGAAATGATTGATTTGGCATATAAGAGTGGAATTAATTATTTTGACACTGCTTATCCATATCATAATGGTCAAAGTGAATTAGTTATAGGTTCAATTTTAAAGAAGTATCCTAGAGAATCTTTTTTACTTGCTGATAAAATGCCTATGTGGAATTGTAAAACATTAGATGATGTAAAAAGAATATTTAATGAGCAATTAGAAAAATGTGGAGTTGAATATTTTGATTTTTATTTATGTCATGCTATGAATTTAGAAAGACATTATATTTATAAAGAATTAAATGCTTATGAATATTTAGTTCAAATGAAAAATGAAGGTAAGATTAGATATTTAGGTTTTTCATATCATGATGCAGCCCAAAATATAATTCCTATCGCAGATGAATTAGATTGGGATTTTGCTCAAATTCAGTTTAATTATTTAGATTATGACATGCAAGATGCTAAAAAACAATATGAAGAATTAACTAAAAGAGATATTTCTGTTGTAGTTATGGAACCTGTTAGAGGTGGTATGCTTGCTAATGTGTGTGATGAAGCAAAGGATTTATTTAAAAATTACAAACCTGATATGAGTGTTGCTTCATGGGCACTTAGATATGTTGCTTATTTTCCTAATATAAAAGTAATTTTATCTGGTATGTCCAATTTAGAACAATTAACTGATAATATTAACACATTTACTAATTATCAAGAATTAAATGTAGAAGAATTAGATATTATTCAAAAAGCTAAAAAGACTATCTTAGGTAATGAATTTATTCCATGTACTGGTTGTAGATATTGTATGCCTTGTCCATTTGGTGTTGATATTCCTAGAGTATTTAGAACTTTTAATATGTATGGAATCCATAAAGATATTGAAAGATTTAAAAATGATATGGCTAGATTTGAAGAAAAGAATTTACCTAAGAATTGTAAGTCTTGTAAGAAGTGTATGAAAGAATGTCCTCAAGGTATAGATATTCCAGCAAAACTTGCAAAAATTAATAGTTTATTATAAAAAATTGCCAATCTTATTGATTGGTTTTTTTTCTTACCACGTCAGCATTATTTCATCAATTTGTAAATTATTTACTTGTTACCACGATTATGATATATATCTTTTTGATTGATAAATGAAAAGAGGATTTTAAAAAAGAATTTTTTCATATCGATAATAAAAGTGTGGAATAGGAATAAAAAAAGAGTTATAATATAAAAGAATGTGAGGTTGATTATTTATGAAAATAGATATTATATCAGGATTTTTAGGTGCAGGAAAAACGACTTTTATTAAAAGGTTATTAGAAACTAGCATTGGAAAAGAAAAAGTTGTATTAATTGAAAATGAATTTGGAGAAGTATCAGTTGATAGTGATTTTTTAGCTGATTCTAAAATAGATATTCAAGAATTATCTCAAGGGTGTATTTGTTGTAGCTTAGTTGGTGATTTTTCTAAATCATTAAATGAAGTTATTGAAAAATATAATCCAGATCGCATTTTAATTGAACCATCTGGTGTAGGTAAATTATCAGATGTTGAAAAAGCTATTGCAGATGCAAATTTATCTGAATATTTAAATTCTTTAATATGTTTAGTAGATGTTACTAAGGCTAAAATGTATACAAAGAATTTTGGTGAATTCTTTTTAAATCAAATTGAATATGCTAATACTATTATTTTAAGTAGAACAGATGTTGCAAAACCAGAAAAAGTTGAAGAAGCAATCTCTATTATTAGAAAACATAATGAATCATGTGTATTAGTAACTACTTCAATTAAAGAATTATCTGATGAGGCATTACTTAAAGCATATGAAGGAGTTAATGAAGATTTTAAATCTGAATTACTTGAAAGCATTAAACATGAACATGAACACCATCATGACGAAGAATGTTGTTGTGGGCATCATCACGACCATGAACACCATCATGACGAAGAATGTTGTTGTGGACATCATCACGACCATGAGCACCACCATGACGAAGAATGTTGTTGTGGACATCATCATGACCATGAACATCATCATGAAGAAGAATGTTGTTGCGGACATCATCATGACCATGAACATCATCATGAAGAAGAATGTTGTTGTGGACATCATCACGACCATGAGCACCATCATGACGAAGAATGTTGTTGTGGACATCATCACGACCATGAACACCATCATGAAGAAGAATGTTGTTGTGGACATCATCACGACCATGAACATCATCATGAAGAAGAATGTTGTTGTGGACATCATCACGACCATGAACACCACCATGACGAAGAATGTAATTGCGGACATCATCATCACCATGCAGATGAAATTTTTACATCTGTTGGTATTGAAACTGCCAAGAAATTTGATATTGATGAATTAAATCAAATGCTTGTTAATATGAGTATGGGTGAATATGGTATGATTGTACGTGCTAAGGGGATTATTTGTGGTACTGATGGTTTATGGTATCAATTTAATTTAACACCTGGTGAAGTTGAGATTGATGATTCTAATCCTTGTCATATTGGTAAGATTTGTGTTATTGGTTCTAAAATTGATGAACATCAAATTAAGGAGTTATTTTAATTATGACTGAGGTTCCTATTTTTATAGTTAATGGGTTAATAGAAAGTGGTAAAACCACATTAATTAAAGAAATAATAGAAGAAAATATTTCTTATCAAGAAGGAAACACTTTACTAATTGTTTGTGAAGAAGGTGAAGTTGAATATGATAAGGAATGGATGGATGAATATCAAGTTCATGTGGCTTATGTTGATTCACAAGATGATTTAACACCAGAATATATTGAAGCGTTAGATAAATTACATATGCCTACTCAAATTGTTATTGAATATAATGCTTTTTATGATATTGATGAACAATGTTTCCCTAGTTATATGGCAGTATATCAACAAGTTACATTGATAGATGCTTCTAAGTTTAGTTTATATTTTAATAATATGAGATCTATTTTTAATAACTTAGTTAAGTATTCATCTTTAGTTATTTTTAATAGATGCGATGGAATTGCTGAACTTAGTACATATCGTAGACAAATTAGAGCTTTCAATCAAAACTGTCAAATTGGTTTTGAAGGTAAAGATGGAAGACTTACTGCGATGTTAGATGAAGATTTACCATATGATATTAATAAGGATGAGATTTTATTAGAAGAAGATGATTATCCTGTTTGGTATATGGATGTTTTTGATAATTTTGAGAAATATTATGGTAAGACTATTAGATTTAAAACTTTTGTTAGAGATATTTTAGATGAAACTTTTGTTATTGGTAGAAATGTTATGACTTGTTGTGAGGATGATATTCAGTTTTTAGGGTATGAAGTTATAAATGAAACTGATATGTTGGTTGGTATTGGTGATGTTATTTTCTTAGAGTGTAATGTTGTACACGAATATAGTGAATTTGCTAAAGAAGATGTTGTTATGTTAAAAGCTAAGAAAATATTTAAATTACCATATGAAAAAGATAAAGTGTTATCATTTTAGATTATAAATGGAAAAAAGGATTATTAGGGTCTTTTCCCTAATAATCCTTTTTTATGAGATAAGCACCAAATTTGGTGGGAAAATAAAATAAATAAAATTTTTTTCATATTTCGATATCTCCAATTATTCTATTATGTCAACAACATATCCTCCTGAACTTTGAATTACTTCAATTAGTACATATGTTGCAAAAACAAGAAGTACAAATAAAGAAATTGATAAGATTAAATATAGTCGAGCTTTAGTTTTTATGTGGCTATTATCCATATTTCTAAATGAATTTGAAATTTCTTCTGCAGTTCCAAAATTATTAATTATTTCTTCTAGAGAAGAAACACTTCTTTCGCTAATAAAATCATAAACATTTTTTTTGAATTCTGACATGAAAGTGATTTTCATGAAAAATGAACATGGAAGATTTTTCTTTATTTCTTTATAGTATTTTTTTAATTCTTTTTTTTCCATCTTTATTCTCCTATAGTATTTAGTATTTTATTAGCACCAACATAAAAATTATTGAAAATTTCAATAGCATCATTTAAAAAATTAAAACCATCTTGAGTTAAATGATAATATATCCTAAATCTCTTATTACCAACCAAAACTTTTATAGGTGTGATCATTCCTTTTTTTTCTAATCTATATAATGGTCCATATAATGATCCTTCTTTAATTTCAATCAATCCGTTACTTTGTATATTTATTTGTTGTTTTATTTGGTATCCATACATATCTTCTTTAGAAATTAATTTTAGTATCAAGATATCAAGAAGTCCAAATTTTAAATTTTCTTCAATTTCTGCTTTTCTTTTTTCCATTGTCGTTTCTCTTTTTTTGCTAATACATATTAAGTATACCAAATAAACACTTTTATTACAATACCTTTTATTAAAAGATATTGTTGACAAAGGTATTATTTAATGGTATATTTTAAATTGAAGAATATTCTTTTTTGAACGCATATTGTTATCAAAAATTAGTGGTGGATAACTATTATATTTTGGTATATAATAATGAAAGCGTTAGTGTGAATGTGACATTTTTATTTTATTAAGGCTGGTGATTTTTGTGAAAAAGATATTTATTTTGGTTGTTTTAATGTTTATGTCTTTGGTATGTAGCTGTCAAAAGGAAGAAAATGTTGAATACAGTGATACTCCTATTAATCAAGTGGTTTATGTTGATGGAAGTAATGTTTATTTTTCTGTAGATTTAAAAGGTAAACGTTATAAAGTTAATTTAACAGAATATGATCATTATACTGATGGTAAGCATTGGAGAGTAGATGTTGAGCCATTTGTTGAATCTAAAGATGATAAAGTGATTTTTAAATCTGATATCGTAATGGCAAGAATGAATTATGTTAGAGGCTCTGAAAATCATATGGTTGGTGCATTCTATATTTATTTTACAGAATATAATGAATTACATCTTATAAATGTTCTTGTGGAAAATGAGATATTTGATAAAATTGAATTAATAGAGGAAGAGTTTGAAAATTTACCAGACTCTACTCCGTTATTAAATTATATTAAGCGATTAGTAAATTGGGGTGATTGATATTGGATTTCCTGTATTGATTTGTGGTGCAAATGCATTAACGGCAGATCCTCAAGAATCAGTTTTTAGGCATGATGCTATTGGATATAAGATTATGGATGGCAAAATATATTGTCATCCTGGCTGGGAAAATTATTCAACTTTATATTCTTTTGAAGATGATTATCAATAAAATACATCACTTTTTACTATAATTCCAAATGATATGATATCAGATTATTCTTCACATTCAGCTTTAAAACTTATACAAAAATATAATGAGATTACAGAAACATATGTAGATGAGATTTTATATTATCATTTAAATGATTTAAGTTCACATAATCATTATTTTAAATATAATACAAATGATGAGATTAATCACTTATCTAAATGTTATTGTAATTTTAGTTGTTTAGAAACACATGTATTTACGACTTACAATGATAGTTTTCTTAAATGTCAATTTTGTGGACAGTTGAAAAAGAAAACAGGGTTTACCCCAATTATTAAACCTTTAAAGGAGGAAGAGAATGATGAAGAAATTTAGTTTGTTATTATGTTTACTTGTTATATTATTAACTGGTTGTAGTAGTGAGGCTTCTTTTGAATATGTTTATGATACATTTTATACAACAACTTCTTCAGGTGTAAAAGCAGGGAATAAAGAAGATTTAGTTCCTAAAACCACACATGAAAAAATATGTTTAAGTTTAGTTGCTAGTGATAATGTCAATGAAGTTGTCGAAATACCTTCTAAAGTTAAGACTAATTATGATGTAGATGGTGAAGTTGTTGTTGTTGGTGCAGGTGCTTTTATTGAGTTAGATTTTGAAAAAAGAGAAAAACTTGTTGAAGTAATATTGCCTGAATCTATAAAAATCATAGATGCTTATGCTTTTGCAGGAAGAACTAATCTTTCTAAGATTAATTTGGATAATGTGTTAATTATTAAAGAAGGTGCGTTTTCAAGTTATATATATTTTATTGAGTCTAAAAATGATGAAACTTCAAAATTATGGTATGGTCCATATGCTATTAATGGTCATAAAATAAAAAATTTAAATTTATCAAGTGCTATAGTTATTGAAGATTATGCTTTTGCTTCTGGAATTGATTATGAGAATATAATTTTTGGTGAAAATCTTGAATATATTGGAGATTATGCTTTTTTTGATGGTATTTATAATAAAGAATTATATTTACCAAAGAGTTTGAAATATATTGGTACTGAAGCATTAGGATTGAAAAAATCATCAAGTATTAGATATGCTGGAACTATTGAAGAATTTAAAAATATAGAAAAAGGTGAAAATTGGTATAGAAGCTGTACGGATAGGCCAATGTATCCTTATTTTGATATTGAAATTAAGTGTTTAGATGGTTCAATTAAAGCTTCTGAGTTATAGTTTATGTGGCTATATAGTCTATTAAAGACTCATTAGAGTACTTTGTTAAGGTTTTATTTTTTAAAAAATAGCAAATAGGAGTGATTAATGATGAAATGTGATAAAGTCAAGATATTTTGTACCAGTTTGGTCAAGAAATTATGTACCACTATTCTATTAGATATTCACTAATATCTTTTAATCTATATGATGGTCCATTTATAGTTACTAAATTAGAGTGATGTAATAATCTATCTAA
>JBGVRA010000064.1:0-14077 GCA_045127955.1 Anaeroplasmataceae bacterium | reverse complement strand
TCTTTATGCTTCAAAATTAATCCTCCAAGTTCATTGTCAAGTTTTGTTAGAATCACTACAATCACCTCAAGTAGTGATTATACCATGTGGTACATTTTATCTTGACTTAATTGGTACAATTTATTTTGACACATTCAAAATGTTCATTGTGTGGAAAAGAAATTAAGGTAACTGATAGAAAATGTAGTTCTTGTGGGCAAATAAATGAACACTATGTAGAAGAAAATATAGAATCAAAATATTATCCAGTTCATTGGTTAGAATGGATGATTTTAGTTTTGATTATTGTTGGTATATTATGTAAAGTTGTTATAAACTGGGGATGATGTTTATGGATAGAGATTTATATAAAAGAATTATTTTTACCTGTATTTTAGTATTTATTGGGATTTATCCGTTATTTATAGCAATTCACAGTGAGAATCCTAAATTTTATTTTTTAGTTCCTGCAATTATAGCTTACTTATTTGGTGTTGTATTAACTCGAATACCATATAAATTTATTAATGATTCGAATAATAATAAAATTATAGCTGTTAGAATAATAGGATATATAATCATATTATTATGTTGTTTTTTTCTAGGGATAATATATAACTGGGATTTATTTTGTTTTTTTCCACGATGGAGTTACTAATTATATAAATGATAATTATTGGGACTATCTTTTAAGATAGTCTCTTTATTTTAGCTATAAAAAATGGTATAATTAAATTTGGTGGTTTTATGAAGAAAGAATTTAGTGTATTAAATGCAGATGAAACAATTGAATTGGGTTTGAAATTGGGTAATTTACTTGATGCTGGTGATGTAGTATTACTTACAGGAGATTTATCTGCTGGCAAAACTACTATAACTAAAGGGATTGGTAAAGCACTTGGTGTAAAGAGAGTTATTAATTCTCCTACATTTACTATTGTTAAAGTTTATGAGGGAAGATGTCCTTTATATCACCTAGATTTATACCGTTTAGATGGTGTGAATAATGATTTTGATTTAGAAGAATATATTGAAGGTGATGGGGTTTGTGTTATTGAATGGCCTTATCAGGTTAGCGAAATTCTTCCTAATGAATATATTAAGATTACTTTAGAAAGAACTGGAGATACTACTAGACGTATTGTGATAGAATCTATTGGTAGTAGATATGATTCAGTTATTGAGGTATTGTAATGAAAACATTAATTTTAGATTCTGCAACAAAAATTTTATATACTTGTTTAGTTGTTGATGATGTTATTGTTTATGAATCTTATATAGCTGGACAAAATGATCATGCTAAAAGTATTGTTTATGAAATTGATTTAGCTTGTAAGAAAGCTTCTATTAACTTGGTTGATATTGATAGAGTTATTGTTGGTGTTGGACCTGGATCATATACTGGTGTTAGAATGGCTGTATCAGTTGGTAAGATGATTACTACTATGGAAAAACAGATTGAATTATTTAGTATTTCAACACTTGTATTAATGGCTAGTGGAGCTTATGGTAAGGTTTGTTCAACTATTGATGCTAGACGTGGTAATTGTTTTGGTTGTGTGTATGATTTAGATAAAGATTCTTATATTGTTGATGAGGCTTTAGCTTTAAGAAGTGATTTAGCTTCTATTAGTGTTGATTGTTCTGTTAATGAGGCAGAATATAAGGTTGATGCTTTAAAGGTTATTAAATTAGCTAAGAAAGTAGAAGAACCTAGAACTTTAGTTCCTAATTATTTACGTGATACTGAGGCGGAGCGTAATTTAAATGCTTAGAAGGTATAATGAATTAGATATTGATAATATTGTTAAATTAGAAGAAGAGGTTTTACATTCTTCTTTAGGTTTTGATTATTATTTTAATGATTTAAATAATAGTTTAGCATATCATTATGTATTAGATAATAATGGATTTAAAGGCTTTATTTCTAGTGTTTTCGATGGTGATATTGCTGAAATTTTAAATTTGGGGATTGTTCCTTTATTTCAAGGAAATGGATATGGATATATGATGTTAAATGATTATATTCATATGATTAAAGATATGGGTGGTAATAGTGTTGTTTTAGAAGTTAGAAGTTCTAATAATAAAGCTATATCACTTTATCAAAAGTGTGGTTTTAAGACTATAAGAATTAGAAAGAATTATTATAGTAATGGAGAAGATGCACTTTATATGCAAAAAATAATAGATTAGAAAATGTTTTTATAGTCTATTTTTTTAATAATATTTATTGTATAATAAATATAATTTTCTAAAGAGGAGATGTTTGTTATGGCAGAGATTAATAATTTTATTAAAACTATTATGCAAAATGATTTAGAAAGTGGGAAAGTAGAAGAAATTGCTACTAGATTTCCACCTGAACCAAATGCATATTTACATATTGGACATGCAAGAGCTATTATCACTAACTTTGAATTAGCAAAGGCTTTTAATGGTACTACTAATTTACGTTTTGATGATACTAACCCTGCAAAAGAAGATCAAGAATTTGTTGATGGTATTATTTATGATTTAGCTTGGTTAGGATATACACCAACTAATGTATATTATGGTTCTGATTATTTTGAAGCAACTTATGAAAAAGCTATTTTGTTAATTAAAAAGGGATTAGCTTATGTTGATGATTTATCTCAAGAAGAAATGAGTAAATATCGTGGTACTTTAACTGAACCTGGTACTAATTCACCTTATCGTAATAGAAGTGTTGAAGAAAACTTAATGTTATTTGAGCAAATGCGTGAAGGTAAATTCAAAGAAGGTGAAAAGACATTAAGAGCTAAGATTGATATGGCTCACCCTAATATCAACATGCGTGACCCTGCGATGTATCGTATTTTACATATGAATCATCATCGTCAAGGTAGAAAATGGTGTATTTTCCCTATGTATGATTTTGCTCACCCTTTACAAGATTCATTTGAAGGTATTACTCATTCACTTTGTTCATTAGAATATGATAACCATCGTATTTTATATGATTGGTTTATTGAAAATTGTGAAATGGAACATGTTTCTCATCAATATGAATTTGGTAGATTAAATATTACTAATACTATTATGTCTAAGCGTTATTTAAGACTTTTAGTTGATTCAGGCAAGGTTAGTGGTTATGATGATCCTAGAATGCCTACTTTATGTGGTTTAAGAAGAAGAGGTTTTACTGCTGATAGTATTAGAAACTTTATTTTAGCTACTGGTTTATCAAGAGTAAATTCTACTGTTGAATCTGATCAATTAGATGAAGAATTAAGAAATGATTTAAAGTTAAAAGCTATGCGTCCTAACGCTATTGTAAATCCTGTTAAGGTTATTATTGATAATTACCCAGAAGGACAAGTTGAATATTTAGATTGTCCTAATAATCCTGAAAATGAAGAAATGGGTAACAGAAAGATAGCGTTTAGTAGAGAGGTTTATATTGATAGAGATGACTTTATCGAAGAAAAACCAAATAAGAAATGGAAAAGACTTGCTTTAAACGTTGAAGTAAGATTAATGCATGCTTATTTTATTACTGCAACTAGTGTAGAAAAAGATAGTGAAGGTAATATCACTTGTATTCATGCTACATATGATCCTTTAACTCGCTCTGGTTCTGGATTTAATGAAAGAAAGCCTAATGGTAATATTAACTTTGTTGAGGCTACAACTGCGGTTAATGCTGAATTTAGATTATTTGAACCATTAATGCTTGATGTTACTGAGGAAAATAAGAATTTAGATTTTATGGAAAGATTAAATCCAAATTCATTAAATGTTTATAATGGATATGCTGAGGCATATTTAAAGGATAGTGAAGTTGGTACTCATTATCAATTTGTAAGAAATGGGTATTATGTGACAGATAAAGATTCTACAAGCGATAAGTTAGTATTTAATAGAACTTGTGGTTTGAAATCTTCATTTAAATTATAATAGGGACTACTAAGGTAGCCCCCTTTATTTCGTAAGGAGAAAGATTATTATGTTGAAAACTGTTAATTTAGGATTACAATATGGTTCAAGAAAATTATTTGATAAAGTTAATATTACTTTTTCTAAAGGTAATTGTTATGGTATTATTGGTGCTAATGGTGCCGGTAAATCTACTTTTTTAAAGCTTTTATCAGGTGAAATTGAATCAACTACTGGTGAAGTTATTATTGATAAAAATGAAAGAATGTCTGTATTAAAACAAGATCAAAATGCCTATAATGAAGAAACTGTTATTAATACAGTTTTACTTGGACATCCTCGTTTAATTGAAATAACAAAACAAAAGGAAGCATTATATTCTAAAGAAGATTTTACTGAAGAAGATGGTATTTTAGCTGCTGAATTAGAAGGTGAATTTGCTGAGCTTGGTGGATGGGAAGCAGAAAGTGATGCGGAGGCATTACTTAATGGTATTGGTGTTGATAGCGAGTATCATTATATGCTTATGAAGGATTTAGATGCTAAGTTAAAGATTAAGGTTTTACTTGCTCAAGCTTTATTTGGTAACCCTGATATTTTACTTTTAGATGAGCCTACTAATAACTTAGATTATAAATCTACTAGATGGTTAGAAAATTTCTTGCTTAATTTTGAAAACACTGTATTAATTGTTTCTCATGACCGTCACTTCTTAAATAATGTATGTACACATATTTGTGATGTTGATTTTGGTAAGATTAAGTTATATGTTGGTAACTATGAATTCTGGTATCAATCAAGTCAATTAGCTTTACAACAAGCAAAAGATGTTAATAAGAAAAATGAACAAAAGATTAAGGAATTACAAGAATTTATTGCTAGATTCTCTGCTAATAAATCTAAATCTAGACAAGCTACTTCAAGAAAGAAGTTATTAGATAAGATTACATTAGAAGATATCGAACCATCTTCAAGAAGATACCCATATATTGGATTTAAACCTAATAGAGAAGTTGGAAATGATATTTTATTTGTTGAAAAATTATCTAAACCTGGGGTTTTTGAAAACTTAACTTTTACTGTTAATAAAAATGATAAGATTGCGTTTTTAGCTGAAAACTCTGTTGTTATTACTACTTTATTTAATATTTTATCTGGTAAGGATACTGATTACACAGGTAAATTTAAATGGGGTATTACAACAAGCGTTGGTTATTTACCTCAAGATAATAAAGAATTCTTTGATAAAGATTTATCACTTATTGATTGGTTAAGACAATACTCAGAAGAAGACCAAACTGAAAGTTTTATTAGAGGTTGGTTAGGAAGAATGCTATTTAGTGGTGAAGAATCATTAAAGAAGTGTAATGTATTATCAGGTGGAGAAAAGGTTAGATGTATGTTTGCTAAACTTATGCTAGAAGCACCTAATATATTAGTACTTGAAGATCCTACTAACCATTTAGACTTGGAATCTATTACTGCTTTAAATGAAGGTATGATTAATTATAAGGGTAATATTTTATTTTCTTCACATGATGCTGAGTTGTTAGAAACTGTTGCTAATAGAATTATTTCATTTAATAAGGATGGTTCTATTACTGATAGAATGATGAATTATGAAGAATTCTTAGAAAAATATGAATAATACATTTATAATGTAAGAAATTAGATTATAATAAAGAAAAGAAGGAGGTTTTAGTATGGAAGATAGACTTTTAGATGGGTTAAATCCTGCTCAAAAAGAAGCGGTTATGTCAACTGATGGTCCAGTTATGGTTATGGCTGGAGCTGGGTCTGGTAAAACTAGAGTTTTAACTAATAGAATTGCCTATATATTAGAGAATAAACCAATACCTCCATCTTCAATTTTAGCTGTTACATTTACAAACAAGGCAGCAAGAGAGATGAAAGAGCGTATTGAAAGATTAATTGATATTGATACTAAATATATGTGGATTTCTACTTTCCATAGTTTTTGTGCAAGATTGTTAAGATTAGAAATAGATAGTTTACCTCCTTTTAATTCTAAGTTTAATATTTTGGATGAGGAAGATTCTTTAAAGATTGTTAAAGAAATTATGAAGGCTAATGATATTGATGATTATAAGCCTAAAGAAATTAGAAATCTTATTTCTAAGGGTAAAAACTTTACTAATTATAAGACTGGAATACCTCATTTAGATAGTATTTATCATAAGGTAGAAAAATTATATCAAGCTAGATTAATGGCTGATAATTTATTAGATTTTGATGATTTAATTATAAAAACTATTGAACTATTTAAGAAAAATCCTAGTATATTAGAAAAGTATCAATATAAGTTTCAATATATTTTAGTTGATGAGTTTCAAGATACTAATGATTTACAATATAAGCTTATTTATATGTTGGGGATTCGTCATCATAATATTTTTGTTGTTGGTGATGATTTCCAATCTATTTATTCATTTAGAGGAGCAAATATTGCAAATATAAAGAAATTTAGAGATGATTTTATTGAACATAAACTTATTTTATTAGAAGAAAACTATCGTTCTACTACTCAAATACTTGATTTAGCTAATAAGGTTATTGAAAAAAATCCTAATCAAATAAAAAAAGTAATGTTTAGTCAAAACACTAATGGCCAATTACCATTTTATTATCAAGCTAATTCCGCTTATGGTGAGGTAATGTTTGTTGTTGATAAGATTAGAGAACTACATATGGCTGGTGATAACTATAAGGATTTTGCGATAATGTACCGTGCTAATTATATTTCAAGAAGTTTTGAAGAAATGTTAGTTAGATATCAAATTCCTTATAAGATTTATGGTGGTTTATCTTTCTTTTCTAGAAAAGAAATTAAAGATATGATTGCATATTTAAAAATTATAATTGATCCTTCTGATAATTTTTCATTTAGAAGAATTATTAATGAGCCTAAAAGAAAAATAGGACCATCTTTAATTGAAAAACTTCAAGAAGTTGCGTATAACAATGGTTTATCATTGTTTGATTCTATTCCTCTATATAAAGGAACAGGACAAGGGGCACTGGCTTTAAGAAGTTTTTATGAAATGATTAATACGATAAAAGCTGAATTAAATAATATCCCTTTAAAGAATATTATTGATATTTTACTTGATGAAACGGGATATAAGAATATGTTAAAAGCTGAAGATGATGAAAATGATCGTTTAAGTAATGTTTTAGAATTTAAAACAGTATTAAAAGAAACTGATGAAGTAGAAGATGGAGATAACTTTGATAAATTAAGTAAGTTGTTATCTGATCTTGCACTTAGAACTGATACTGATAATGATGATATGGAAAATGATGATTGTGTAAGACTTACTACATATCATCAAGCTAAGGGTTTGGAATTTAAAAATGTTTTTATGGTAGCTATGGAAGAAGGGATTTTTCCAAGTAATTATCATCAAGATGATTTAGATTTAGAAGAAGAAAGACGTATTTGTTACGTTGGTATTACTAGAGCAAAAAGAAAACTTTATTTAACTTGTGCACAGTCTAGATTCTTGTTTGGTAGTGAAAGTTATATGCAACCTTCTAGATATATTAATGAAATGGGTAAAGAATTATTTAAAAATATTTCTAAAAAATATCAAGGTTTTGAATATAGCCAACCTAAAACAACATTAAAGATTGTTGAAGAAGAGAAAAAAGAAGTTAAAGAAACTATTTCTATTAATTTTAAAATTGGTGATAAAATCAATCATAAGATATTTGGAGATGGTTTAGTTGTTGGTGTTGATGGTGATGTTATTAATGTTGCGTTTAAGATGCCTACAGGTATTAAGAAATTAAAAGGTAACCATCCATCTATTATAAAGTTATGATATGTTTAGTTTAACTAATTTGTTAAGTTTTTCTTTAATATAATGATAAAAGAATAATTATTAGTTAAAAATAAAAAGGTGATGTTAAATTTCGGTAACATCACCTTCATTAATTTTTAGGCAAAAAAAATGGGGCGTACGACAGGAATCGAACCTGCGCATGGTAGAGCCACAATCTACTGTGTTAACCACTTCACCACGTACGCCATTTACCCGTTACTTAAACGTGCATATACTATTATACTTATTTTTTTTTGTTTGTAAAGAGAAATGTTGATTTTTTTTATAAAAAATTGTATACTAGTCTTTAGTAGGGATTTATTATTGAAAGGATATTTTTTATTATGTGGAAAAAAGTTTTATATGTGGCTGTTGCTTTAATTTTTGGTTTTATTGTTGCGGTTATTGCTTACAATTCAAATCAATTTAACAATATTTTAGATTTAGTTAGTAATGCTTTAGTGGAAGAAAAATATGATGAACTACCTAAGATTTTTGGTGGTGTTCATGATACAAATGAAATTGTTAATGAAAAAGAAGAAAAAGCGCAAGTTTTAGTTTACAATGGTACTGCAGTTACTGATTTAAATTATGGTAAAGATTCAACAAGATTTATGAAGTATGAAGGTGCTTATTATATTTATATATTACATCCAAGTTTTTCAACTATTGATATTTCTGAAGGAGAAACTACTGTTAATAAGAGTGCATTTGTTTTCACTGCTGATAATGGTAATGAATATACTTATTATATGATTGCTAACGCAAATGTTAATGCTGATTATTATGTAGCTGAATCAAAAACTTTAGAAGATGTTTTATTAAAACCTGCAAGAGATTTAGCTTCTCCTAAGGATAGTTGGGGCTTTATGTCTGTTAATGTTACTGAAACTATGGTTAAGTATATTAGTGAAGCTTTGGGTGGAAAAATTACTGGTATGAATATTGTTGATAATGAAGGTAATGTAGTAGGTAAGTATGCTGTTAATTTTGATTTTAATCAACAATTCTTTACAGATATTAAAGAGTTAGTTATTAATTATAATGTATGGTTAGAAGCTTATGTTGCTAATGAAAAAGTTGAAGAAGCTGAGGCTACTTTTACTGAATTTTATAATCCATGGTTAGAAAACTTTAATGCTAATACTGAGACAACTGGTTATTCATTTAGATATGAAGATAGTTATTTATCTCCTAATAAGATCTTATGGCAAACAGTTGGTATGATGGCTTTATATAGTTTAGTTATTGTTGTGTTCTATGTTATCATTTTCCATTTTAGTGCTATTAGAAATATTTTCTCTAAAGACACCTATAAAGATTATGGAAAGAAAAATGGTAAGAAGACTACTTATATTGCACCTGTAAGAAAAGTAAATACAGAAGAAAATAAAGAGGAGAAAGTTGAAGTTTTAGAAGAACCTAAAGAAAATCCTCAAGAATAAGGAGGTCCTTATGACTAAAGTAAGAAAGGCTGTTATTCCTGCAGCTGGTTTTGGTACGAGGTTTTTACCTTTTACTAAAGCTGTACCAAAGGAAATGCTTCCTATAGTTGATGTTCCTACTATTGAGTATATAGTAAGAGAGGCTATAGAAAGTGGAATTGAAGAGGTTTTAATTATAATTAATTCAGAAAAGGAATGTATTAAGACTCATTTTGGTAATAATTTAGTTTTAGAAAAATTTTTAGAAGAGAAAAAACAATATGAATATTTAGAAGTTGTAAGAGAATTACCAAAATTAGTTAAAGTTTATTATACATATCAACATGAACAATTAGGATTAGGACATGCGGTTTTATGCGCAAAGGAATTTGCTGATGGGGAGCCTTTTGCGTTACTTTTAGGAGATGATGTTTATGTTGGAAAGGATATTCCTGCAACTAAACAATTAATTAAGGCCTATGAACAAACAAATTCTAGTGTTTTAGGTACTTTAGAAGTACCACTTTGTGATGTGGTTAAATATGGTATTTGTAAGCCTTTTGATGGTCAAAATGGAAATTTAGTAAGATTAGAAAGTGTTGTTGAAAAACCTAAGGTTAGTGAGGCGCCTTCTAGACTTGCTATTGGTGGTAGATATGTTTTATCACCAACGATATTTAAGTATTTAGAGACTCAAAATAGAGGATTAGGTAATGAAATTCAGTTAACGGATTCAATAAAGAGAATGATGGTAGAAGAAGATGTATATTCTTTATCTATATTAGGTAAAAGATATGATATGGGGTCTAAACAAGGCTTTTTAGAGGCTACTATTGATTTTGCTTTAAAGCGTCCTGATTTAAAGGATTTTGTTAAAGATTTAATAAAGAGTAAATAGTGCTTTTGCACTATTTTTTTCTTTAAATTTAACATTTATTGTGTTACAATGGATTGGGTGATAATTATGAATAAGACGTCTGCATGTATTAAGTTGTTACAATTATTAAATTGCAAAGAAGTAATGAATAAACAGGAATTAGCTTCAGTATTAGAAATTAATCCAAGAAATATAAGTGAATATATCAAGGAATTACAAGTTGCTGGATATGACATAGTTTCAGTTAAGGGACGATTTGGTGGATATCATTTGAATAAAACGAATTTATTCCCTGTTTTAACTTTAGATGAAAATGAAGTTAAATTGATTAGAGATACTAATACATTTTTAGAGGGGACTTCTGAATATTTAAATTATAATCAATTTTATGCTTTAATGGGTAAAATTTTATCAACATCTGAGTTCCCTAATATGAGTCATCATATTTTAACGATTATTGAAAGATATCCGTTAACTATGCCTAAAGAAGAGATTATAGATAGATATAATGCTTTTAGTGTTGCTATTGACCAATGCAAAAAGTGTAAGATTAATTATCTATCTAGTCATAATACTGTAAAGGATCACATCTTACATCCTTATAAGGTGTTTGTATATAATGGATCATGGTTTGTTTTAGCTTGGAATGAAACTGTTCATGATTTTGGGTATTTTAAGTTAAATCGTATTCAAAGTGTAGAGGTTTTACCTAATTATTTTGTTAGATTAAAAACATATGATGAATCTATGTATTTAGATGAATTTGGTATGAAACAAAATGGTAAGTATTATCGTATTAAATTAGAATTAAAAGATTTATATACTGTTATTTGTGAAAGAATTTATGGTAGAGACCAAGTTATTACTAAAGTAGATGATCATACTACTATATTAGAATGTGATATGCAAAATAAGCGTATGATTTTAACTTTTGTGTTAAGTTTTGGCAGTAAGGCTAAGGTCATTGAACCTCTTTGGTTAAAAGAAGAAGTTTTAAAAGAAGCTCAAGCTATGCTAAATAATATGACAGATGAAGAAAATGAGCAAGAAGAATAAAAGATACCAAACTCTAGGAGAAGAAATAGGTAATGATGTTACTCACGGTGTTGGAGCACTTTTGGGTATTCTAGGGCTTGTAGCTGGTGGAGTAATGTATTCTGGTGGTATTGCCTTTTATATTGCTGATTTTTAGTATTCACATTTTGTATGGCATTTCTTTGTTATTTTTGGAACTATTTGCCATTTTATTGGTGTGTATTTATATATTTTATAATAGACTGTTCTTATGAACGGTCTTTTTTGGAGGTATTAACTATGATTAAGTATGTGTTTTTTGATTTTAATGGAACTATTATTAATGATGTTGATTTATGTTTAGATTTATTAAATGAGATTTTAAGAAAACAAGGTAATAAAGAACTTGATATTATTGAATATAAAAATGTTTTTAAATTTCCTATCAAACAATATTATATTGATGCTGGGGTGGATTTAGAAAAGGATTCTTTTGCAGATTTAGCTGTTTGGTTCATTGAAAAATATCAACCTTTATCTATGAGTTGTGGATTATTTGCTGGTATTGTTGATACTTTTAAAATTTTAAAGGATAAAGGATATAAACTTGTTATTTTATCGGCGAGTGAAAGAAATAATCTTATCGAACAATGTCAAAATTATTGTATTGAGGGCTATTTTGAAGAGATTTTAGGTATTGATAATATTCATGCTGCTAGTAAGGTTGATATTGCTAAAAAGTATTTAAAAGATAATAATATCAATGGTGATGATGTTTTATTTATTGGTGACACATTACATGATTTAGAGGTAAGTAATGCTATGGGGGCTAAGTGTGTTTTAGTTTCTTGTGGGCATCAATCAATTGATGTTTTAAGCAAGGGTAATGTTCCTATTTTAAATAATGTAAATGGATTGGTTGATATTTTATGATTATAGTTAAGGAAGATTTTAAAGATTTATTATTGGGAGAATTTCCATATGATAAAGAACATACAGCTTTAGGTGAATACCACTTTGTAAAACCTGATGGTGTGTATGGTAATTGGTATGATCCTATTTGTTTATTTCGTTGGCGTAGTATGGGTGGCAGCTGGCTTGTTACTGAAGATTTGGGAGTAAGATATTTAGAACAAAACCGAGGCGATAATACAAGTGATGCTTATAAAGATGTTTATTGTTGTTTGGTTCATAATGAGGTTTTATATTCTGGATTTAATTTATCTTTTGAACTAAGAATTTTTGAGTTAAATGAATACTCAGGAATGGCTTTTAATTATGTTACTAGCAGATGTTATGATTTTGTTGGGATTAAAGGAAATAAGCTTTCTGTTATTAGAAGAAAAGATGATGAATTTATTGTTTTAGGTAGTGCTGATATTGTTTTTGATTGTGATAAAACTTATAAAATTAATATTAGTGTTAATGATAAAATTGTAGTTTCTTGTGATGATGTTTTATTAACTGTTAATTCTAGTTTTATAGAAAAAACAAGATTAGCTTGTGTTAGTAAAAGTTGTTGTAGATATTCTAATATTGTTGTTGAAATGGATGATTTAGAGTATGAAAAACATAAGTTAAATAAGAAAATAGAAGAAGAAAGACTTAATGAAAAAAGAAAAGAATATCCAAAATTAGAATGTATAAAAAAGATTGATTTAAAAAATTTTGGTAGTGGAAGACAAATAAGAATTTGTCGTGTTGATGGTAAAACTATTTTTGTTATAGCTCAACATCAAAAAAGAATGTTTAGAGATGCTTTTGCTAGGATTTCTTGTTTAACTTGTTTTGATATTGATGGTAATGTTTTATGGCAAAAAGGAGAACCTAATAATTCTTTTGATAATACGATGATTTCTTGTGATTTGCCGTTTCAAATTGCTGATGTAAATGGTGATGGTAAGTTAGAAATTATATATTCTGTTGATTTTAATGTTATTATTTGTGATTTACTTTCAGGAGTAGAAATCAAAAGAATGAAAACTCCAGTTGTTTATGGTGATGATCTTGTTAAAAATCATCCTTATTATAGGCTTAATGTTGATGCTATTAGAGTTGCTGATTTTAAAGGTGTTGGTTATAAAAGTGATTTTATAATTAAAGATAGATATCAAAATGTATGGGCATATGATGCTGATTTTAATAATATTTGGCGTTATAATCATAAAAATACTGGTCATTTTCCTTATGTTTATGATTTTAATAACGATGGTAAAGATGAAATTTTTATTGGATATGATTTGGTTTCTTCAAATGGTGAAATTATATTTTCTTTACCTATGAATTCAGATCATACTGATGAAATTATTTATGCTAGACTTTATAAAGATGAACCTAAAAGATTAATTTTAGCATCAGGTAATGAAGGATTTAATATTTGTAATATAGATGGTACAGTTTATAAGCATAATAATATTGGTCATGCCCAAAGAATAAGTGTTGCAAAATATAGAAATGATTTAGATGGTTTACAAGTTATGACTACTTCGTTTTGGGGTGGTGATGGAATCATTTCTATTTTTGATGGTCATGGTAATAAGTTGGCTTTTATGGAACAAAGATCAAATGGTAATCTTATTACTCCTGTTAATTATGATGGCATTCATGTTTTAGCATTACTTAATGGTAGTAATGATGGTGGATTAATTGATGGTGATTTAGATAAGGTGGTTTTATTCCCTTTAGATGGACATCCTAATACTTCTTTGGAAGTTTATGATATTGATGGTGATGGTATCGATGAAATAATTTGCTTTGATAGAAGTTTTATGTGGATTTATAAAGCTAGTGAGTTTATTGTAGGGGATAAATATGTTAAGTATAGTGATGATGCTTTTTCTAATTATAGAGGTGAATTTTTAATTCCTTATGATTATGATTAAGATTGTTCTTGAAACGTGTCAATAACTTTTGAAAAGTTCCTAAAAATAATTAAACATAAGCACCACTTTGATCATATTCAGGGCGGTGTTTTTGTTTAGCTAAGAATGCATCGAATGATTTTTTCTTCCATGGATGTGTCATGGGTGGAATATAAT
>JBGVRA010000063.1:0-2217 GCA_045127955.1 Anaeroplasmataceae bacterium | reverse complement strand
AAACAATTTAAATTTAGAACTGCATTAGATTTATTTAAAGAAGAATTATTAAAATTAAATATAAACAATCTTATTATATAAAAATGGGATTCATCCACCGGATAAATCCCTAATTGTAAACTTTATTATTGCAATTTAGTTAATTATAAAAATAAAAGGAGCAATTGCTCCTTTATAATCTAATCTTCAGTAGATAAAATCGCTAAGAAAGCTTCTTGTGGAACTTCAACACTACCAATAGCTTTCATTTTCTTTTTACCTTCTTTTTGTTTTTCTAATAATTTCTTCTTACGAGAAATATCCCCACCATAACATTTAGCTAAAACGTCTTTACGCATAGCTTTAATATCGCTTCTTGCGATTACTTTATGGTTAACAACAGCTTGAACAGGAACTTCAAACATTTGTCTTGGAATAATTTCTTTTAATTTTTCAACAATAACCTTACCTCTAGAATATGCAAAATCTTTGTGAACAATTGCAGATAAAGCATCTACAACATCTCCATTTAACATAATATCCATTTTAACAAGTTTAGATGCTTCATAATCTCCAAGCTCATAATCAAATGATGCATAACCTTTAGTATAACTTTTTAATTTATCAAAGAAATCAAAAACAATTTCTAATAGTGGCATATTATAATGCATAACAACTCTTGTTTCTTCCACATAATGCATATCTATAAAAATCCCACGTTTCTTTTGACATAAATCCATTACAGCACCAACATATTCAGTTGGAGACATGATAGTTGCCTTAACGAAAGGTTCTTCGATTCTATTAATATGTTGAACAGGTGGAAGTTGACTAGGATTATCAATTTCAATCATAGATCCATCAGTTAAATAAACATGATATGAAACAGATGGTGCTGTAGCAATTAAATCAATTCCAAATTCTCTTGAGATTCTTTCTTTAACAATATCCATATGTAATAGACCTAAAAATCCAGTTCTAAAACCAAAACCTAAAGCTTGTGATGTTTCAGGTTCGAATACTAATGCAGCATCAGATAGTTTTAATTTATCTAATGCATCTCTTAAATCTGTATATTGTTTAGAATCAATAGGGTATAAACCGCAGAAAACCATTGGATTTAATTTCCTATATCCATCAAGTGGTAATGTTGCTGGATTTTGTAAAGTAGTAATAGTATCACCAACATTAACATTTGAAATGTCTTTAATAGATGCAGTAATATAACCAACATCTCCTGCCATTAAATAATCTCTTTGAACTTCTTTTGGAGTTCTAACTCCTATTTCAACTACTTGGTAGGTAGCACCTGTTGCTAAAAATTTAATAGTATCACCACGTTTAATGATACCTTCTTTAACACATACTAACACTACAACTCCACGATATGGATCAAAAGCACTATCAAAAATTAAGGCTTGAGTTGGTGCTTCAATATTACCTGTTGGTGGAGCAACATAGCTTACGATTTGTTCTAAGACATCTCTTACCCCAATACCTGTTTTAGCAGATGCTAATACTGCTTCAAATGCTGGAATTCCAATAACATCTTCTATTTCTTTTTTAGCACGTTCAGGATCAGCTGAAGGTAAATCAATTTTATTAATTAAAGGTAAAATCTCTAAATTATTATCTAATGCTAGATATACATTAGCTAAAGTTTGAGCTTCAACACCTTGAGTTGCATCTACAACAAGAATAGCTCCTTCACATGCTGCTAAACTTCTTGATACTTCATATGTGAAATCGACATGACCTGGTGTATCAATTAAATGGAATTCATATTCTAATCCATTATTTGCTTTATAGATCATACTAACAGAGTTTAATTTAATTGTTATACCTCTTTCGCGTTCTAAGTCCATTGAATCTAGAATTTGTTGTTGCATTTCTCTTTCTTCAACAGACTCACAAATTTCTAATATTCTATCAGCAAGGGTAGATTTACCATGATCGATATGAGCTATTATACAGAAATTTCTAATCATTTGTTGTCTTTGTTTCATCTTCTTGATATCGTCCATAATATCCCTCCTTACTTTTATCTATAATATTTTACCAAAAATACGTTGATTAATCAATAAAAAACAATAAACGAATCGAGTAGAGTAGAAAATTATTAATTATTCTTAAATTAATAACTTTCATCCCCTCTCACACCACCACATCGTGCCGTTCGGCAATGGGCGGTTCAATTTATAAGTTTAAATTCAAGCTAAATAATAATCTAGAGCGAAG
>JBGVRA010000062.1:0-68751 GCA_045127955.1 Anaeroplasmataceae bacterium | reverse complement strand
AAACAATTTAAATTTAGAACTGCATTAGATTTATTTAAAGAAGAATTATTAAAATTAAATATAAACAATCTTATTATATAAAAATGGGATTCATCCACCGGATAAATCCCTAATTGTAAACTTTATTATTGCAATTTAGTTTTTATAAATTAATATCTCTTTTGTGTATTAAACACTAAAATTAAGCAAAAAATAAAATATAATGTGAAAAATGAAAAATATTTTTTTTATTAATTTTTGATATATTTTTTGTGTATTGAACGACAATAATATATTTTTAACATAATATAAATTAATCTTCACATAATTTCACTTAAAAATCAAATTGTGAAATATTTGCATAATTGAAATAAGTATGATATTATATACTAAAGAAAATAAATGGAGGTAAAAAAAACATGTATAGTGAAGTAGTTAGATACTTTAGAAAACACAATCACCTTACACAAGACGAGTTAGCAGATAAGTTAAATGTTAAACGCCACACAATTTGTGATTGGGAATCAGGAAGAACTGAACCTAATATTTACTTTTTAAAACTTGTAGCAGAAACATTTAATATTACTGTTGATTATCTAATTGGTTTAGATAATTCAGATACTAACTTAAATCATGTTATTCTTAAAAAATTCCATGCCAAAAGTGAATTAGAACATGAATTATTACAACAAGCAGCAGAATTAACACCATATCAACAAGAAAGACTTAAAGGCATTATTATTGCTTTAAAGGAATTTAATAGAGGTGAATAAGATGACATATTCAAAGAATATTCGTTTTTTAAGAAAATCAGCTAAGTTATCTCAAGAAGAATTAGCAGAAATTTTAGGTGTAAAACGTCATACTATTTGTGACTGGGAAACAGAAAGAACTGAACCTAGTATTTCTCAATTAAAAGCTGTTGCTGAAGCTTTTAATGTTTCTATTAATCATATTATTGGTGTTGAAAAAGAAGTTTATAATGAAGAATTAGGCTTCGACATGCAAGTTGATTATACAAGTTTTGTTGCTAAAACTACTTTGGAAAAAGAATTAATGGAATTAATTACTGAATGTAATGAAGAACAATTAGAAATCGTTAAAAAGATTTTAGAATCAACTAAGAGTTTCTAAACTAAACGCCTATTGGCGTTTTTTCTTTTTTCTAAAAAAGTAAGTGCTTTTTATTCTTATTTAATATATAATATAATTTAAGGAGTTGTTAACAATGATAGAATATTTTAAAATATATCTTCCTAAAACAAAAAGAGAAGTTAAAATAGAAGTTTCTATTCCAAGAAACTACCAAAGAACAAATATCAAATTTGATACAATGTACTTACTTGATGGCCAAAATGCTTTTAAAGATTCCCACGCCACATTCAACCGTTCAATTAGAGCATCAAAACATATGGGCTTTGTTGCGGCAGCAACAGGCAAAAAGACAATTGGTGTAGCAGTATATAATGCAGAAAGTGAAATGGGTAGAATAAATGAATACACACCATTTTTAATTACTAATGCTGCTGATCCAGTTTGGGCAAAAAAACAAGATTTAACAGCGTGTCAAAGCTTCTGTGATGATTTTATTAACGTTATCATTCCATTTATTGATAATAGATATCCAACTATCAAAGAATCATCTCATAGATATATTTACGGTTCTTCTTTAGCAGCTTTAACAGCTATCTATTTAGCTTATAACTTTCCAAACACTTTTGGAGCAATCGGTGCTTATTCTACTGCTTCTTTCTTATGTGCTGATGAATTTCATAATTTCATTAATAATCACATTGACCCAAATATAAGATTATTTTTATATGTAGGTAGAAGAGAAACATCAGATGGTTCATATGATGAAGAATTATATTTTAACGCAAGTAAAATAATATATGATATTGCCTTAAAACATAACGGAAAAGTCCGACTAGTAGTTAGTGATTCAGGAACACACTGTGAAGCATGTTGGGATAAGAATTTAATTGATTTTTTCAGTTTTATCCATTCAGATGGAATAATCTATAAATACTAACAAAGGTAATTAATTAAATTTTTCATTAATCACTCTAGGCTTCGCTTATTTTAATGATATATTAGTATAATTTAAGCATCAAATATGTAAAATATTTGGTGTTTTTTTATAACTTAACTAATATTCGATTAGGTATTGTTAGACCCCTACTCATTAAATAATTTGTTTTATTATTTGTTGAGTTACATGTAATTACTGCTTTTTTATAAATATTTAATGATTCGTTTATTACTACTGTCTTTATTCCCTTTTGCCTACATTTAAAGACTAGCTTGTCTTTAAATCTAGAAAGTGGTATTTGAACAAATGAATGATTTACACCTCTTTAGCATTTGATTTACAATTTCGTAAGAAAAAAATGATGCAATCGCATCATTTTTTCATTTTATTATACACACTCATCGCATCAGCTAACGCTATAGCTACACATGCCTCTAAAACTACCATAGCTCTTATAACAATAGCTGCATCATGTCTACCTTCAATCAATAAAGGTTCTACACTATTTGTTTTAAATGAATAAGTATTTTGTTCTTTAAATATAGATGGTGTTGGTTTTACAAAAGCTTTAACAATAAGTGAATTACCATTAGAAATACCACCATTAATACCACCGTTATGATTAGTACTTGTTTTACCTGTTTCATTAATAATCATATCATTAAATTCACTACCAAGCATACTAACACCACTAAACCCAGCACCAAATTCAACACCTTTAACTGCACCTACTGAAAATAACAGATGAGAAATTGTGGATTCAAGTGAATCAAAATATGGTTCACCCAAACCAATAGGTAATCCATTTACACAAATTGATACAACTCCACCAACACTATCTTTAGCTTCAATAACTTTATTTAATATATTTTCAAATTCAAGTGGGTTTGTACATCCTCCCAAATTAATTAAATTAGTATTAAAACTTACTCCACTTAACATCTTTTTAGCTACAACTCCTGCAGCAACCAACCCTACAGTAAGTCTACCAGAAAAATGTCCTCCACCACGATAATCTTGGAAACCATCATATTTTTTTTCAGCAACAAAATCTGCATGAGATGGTCTTGGATGAGTAACTAAATTAGAATAATCCTTACTTTTTGTATTACTATTTAAAAATCTTAACAAAATAGGAGACCCAGTTGTATGACCATTAAAAACTCCTGATTCTATAATTACAATATCTTGTTCAACTCTAGGAGTTGTACCCTTTTTTCCTGCTTTTCTTCTTTGGATATCAGCCGTAAAATCATCTTCACATAATGGAATTCCTGGTGTTACGCCATCAAGTAAAATCCCAACAGATGCTCCATGACTTTCACCATAAATACTTACTCTAAATAATCTACCAAAACTATTCAAATTAATCACTATCCTTCTATTTCATTACAATAAAGCTCATATACTTCTTTTATAATATTATTATCTAAAACTGGAGTAATATATTCAACATCATTATCAACAACAACTTCTAAAATTAACAATCCATATGGTTCTAATTCTTCTAAATATTCTACTGGTTTTAATATTGTATAAGCTTTATTATTATATAACTTATAAGCTATTTCTTTAAATTCAGCTCTAATTCCACTAGATAAACATAAGAAAATACTTTCTTTTTCTTCATCACAACATAAATCATGAATTTCTTTTCTATTTTCTTCTAACGCATAAATATGATTAATTATTTCTAAATCACTAACAGGTGTATATAAAATATCACAAGTATCAACTTTAATCTCTAAAACTAATGGTTCATCGCTTTCAAAATTAAGCGGAACTACCAATCCATATCTTTTACCACGAACATTAAAAATTTTCATTTCCTTATAAATAATCAATCTTCCTGTTGTATCTTGAATATCAAAAATTTCATCATCTTTTTCAAATAATCCAAGATAAATATCAAATACCTCATCAATAATTGTTTCATCTGTAACAAGAACTATTTTTTCTTCTTCATTTTCTGTTACAACCTCAAAAACAAGACCTTCAGCAGGATCCATTCCAGAAATAAGAATAACAGGTTTTAATATACAAAAAATTCTTTCTTTAATAGGAATAATAGCAATTTGTTCAAATGCTATTTCCTCCCCTTTTTCATTAAATAAAATAATATTTTCGTTATTGTTTTCATCAAACAACTTATCAATCTCGCTCATACTATAACCTCTTTTCTTCAATAACCTTATCAACAATGAAAGATATATCAATATCTAAATTACTATTTAACCAGATACGTTCTGATTCAATAGCTTGACCAACAAGCATAAAAAGCCCATGATAATCACTACAAGCATCCTCTAAAAGCTTAGTTTTAAGCGGATTAAAGATAATATCAATAACAACCTTAGCTTTCTTACAAACATCGCTAGAAACCGGTGAAACACCCATTTTAGGATACATTCCTACAGGTGTTGTATTAACCATAATATCTATATTATCTTTACTTTCTAATTCTTGATAAGAAATACTAAATTCATCAGGATTTCTAGAAACAAAACACACATTACTACTTAAGTCTTTAAGTACTTTAAAAATAGCTAAAGATGCTCCACCAGTACCTAAAACATAAGCAAATTTATCTTTGCATTCAATATTATAGTATTTTATTTCTTCTAAAAAACCATAATAATCAGTGTTTGTCCCAATAACTTTACCTTCTTTAATATAAATAGTATTAACACTACCAATTTCTTTAGCTTCAATACTAATTTCATCTAAATATTTCATTATTGTTTTCTTATAAGGGATTGTAACATTTAATCCACTATAATATCCATCTTTAAGTAATTTTATATATTTACCTAAATCTTCTTCATTACATTCTAATAAATCATATGAAGCATCAATATTATATTTTTCATAAATAATATTATGTATTAAAGGAGACCAACTATGAGAAAGTTTTTCTCCTAATAACCCAAATTTTTTCATTTTATCAAATCCTTTTGATATGTTTTAGAAGCTTCTAAAACCCCTTCAATAAATATCTTATAATATTTTTCTAACTCTTCATCATTTAAACAAGAAATATTTCTCTTAATAAGTTCTTCTTCTCTTTTTTGATCAAAAATAGGCTTATTATTTTCTTTTTTAAATTCAGCAACCATCTTAGCGGCTTCCATTCTTTTTTTAAATAATTCAATCATCTCTAAATCAATAATATTAATTATTTCTCTAGCAATATCTAACTTATTCTTCATAAGAAACATCTCCTCCTAACGCCTCAAAACATTCCCAAAAATGCGGAAAAGACTTAGAAACACAAGAAGCATTTAATATCTTAGTTTCAGAAGTAGCAACAGTAGCCGCCATCGCAATTGCCATCGCAACTCTATGGTCATTATGTGATGAAACACAAGCACCATGTAAATTAGAAACACCTACAAACTGCATACCCTCTTCACTTTCAATAATATTAGCCCCCATCTTTTCTAGTTCAACTCGCATACACGTAATTCGATCACATTCTTTAATACGTAAACGACCAGCATTAATAAACTCACTTTTTCCACTTGCTAAAGAAGCTAAAACAGCTAAAGCTGGTCCTAAATCAGGTGATTGAGCAAAATCGATAACAGCACCATGTAAATCATTACCAACACATCTAATTTCATCATTTGTAATATAACACTCACACCCAAAATCTTTCATATCGTTAATAATCTTTTTATCTCCTTGAAAGCTATCTGGATTCATAGCTTTTAATACCACATTAGATCCTAATGCATCAGCAAGTAAAAAGAAAGCAGATTGTGAATAATCGCCTTCAATAGTATAATCACAAGGTTTATATTCTTGATTACCTTTAATTATAAATTCTTTATAATCTTTATTAATAATACTTATTCCAAATTTAGATAAAATATCTAAAGTTAAATCAACATACCCCTTAGATTCTAATTTAGTAGTAATAATAAGTCTACTGTCTCCATCTAACATTGGTAAAGCATATAATAAGCCAGTAATAAATTGTGAAGAAATATCTCCTCTAATCTCATAATCTGAAGCTTTTAATCCACCTTTAGTTTCTAAAGGTAAATAAGCATCACTAGGATGAGAATACTTAATACCTAGTTTATCAAAAATCTCATAATATGTATCTAAAGGTCTATTAACTAAATGATTTTCTCCTTTAAAAACCATTAAATCTTCACAAACTAAAGCAATAGGAATCATAAATCTAATTGTAGATCCAGACTCATTTGCGTTTAACTCATGTTTAGCTCTTCTTACTTTACTTCCATAAATAATAAGTGAATTTTCCTTTTGTTCAATAATAGCTCCACAAGCTCTCATCGCTTCAATAGTTGCGATAATATCTTTAGAAAATAAAACATTAGAAATCACACTTTTTCCATTTGCTAAACTAGCAGCAATAATAGCTCTATGTGATAAACTCTTTGATGGAGGAATAATAATTTCTCCACTTAATTTTTTAGGACGAATAATTACATTCACAAAAGCTCATCCTCTCTTATTTCATACATAATAGGTTTACCAATATCTTCAATCAAAATAAACCTAACTTTACCAGCAATATTTTTCTTATCATAAACACTATCTTTTAAATAATCTTTATAATTTAATACCTCTAATGGTAAATCATATAGTTTAATAATACTTTCTATTAAATTCAAACATTCACTATTAGTAATACCTAAATCAATCCCCATTTTCAAAGCCATTACCATCCCAACAGCAACAGCTTCTCCATGTTTATAACCATACTTAAGCTCAACAGCATGGCCAAAAGTATGACCAAAATTTAAAAACATTCTTTCTTTTAAATCAAATTCATCAAGTTCAACCAATTTCTTTTTTACAGTTAAACTCTCATAAATAATATCTTCATTAATATCTGGCTTATCAAGCAACATCTTTAACAATCTTTCATTACCAATAGCTCCGTGCTTAATAAGTTCTCCCATACCATTATTAAATTCACATTTCTCTAATGTATTTAAAGTATTAGGGTCAATTAGTACCATTAAAGGTTGTTTAAAAGCTCCAATAATATTTTTTCTACCATTAAAATCTATACCAGTCTTACCACCAATAGATGAATCCATTTGGGCAAGTAATGAAGTAGGAACACCAATATAAGGTAATCCCCTAAATAATGTTGAGGCAATAAAACCAGTTAAATCACCTATCACACCACCACCTAAAGCCAGTAATAAATAATTTCTTCTAATTCCCTTGCTTATTAATTTTTCACAAACATCAGCATAAACATTAATGTTTTTTGACTCTTCACCGTTTGGAATAATAACATAATCAACCTCATAATCACTAGATAAAGAATTAACAACAGTATTTAAATAAAATGAAGCTACTTTATCATCAGTGATTATAAATATTTTCTTCTCTTTATAAACATTCTTAATATATTTATTTAAATGAAAAAGTAAACCTTCTTCTATAAAAATATCATAAGAATGATCCTTTAATTCTATATTTAATTTTCTCACTTTTCCATCTCTTTTCTAATCTTAGTTGAACTTCTAAATAATTCATTTAATCTATCTTTATCATCTTCATATAATGCATTTTTTAATACATTTAATTCATTTTCGAAAGACTCAATATGAGTAAGTAAAGCCTCTTTATTCTCTAAAAATAATTCACTCCATAAACTTTCATTAATCATCGCAATTCTAGTTAAATCACGATAAGAATCACCAATAAAATTCTTAGTTTCATTATCATGATCACTATTAACAAGCGATACCGCAATAGCGTGAGTAAGCTGAGAAGTAAAACCAATCATTTGATCGTGACGTTTAGGACTCATAACAGTAATACGACCAAATCCCATCTCAATAGCCATCTTTTTTAAGACCTCTATTGCTTGATCATTATCACTAAAAGGAGTAATTAAAAAATTAGCACCAATAAAAATTCTACTATCAGAATATTTAATACCAACTTTTTCTTTACCAGCCATAGGATGGTGAGAAAGATAAGTTGCAGGATAAGCTAGCTTAGTAGCTTCTTCTACAAAAGAACTCTTAACCCCACAAACATCAGTAATAATTTGTCCTTCTTTAAAATACTTAGAATACTTAACTAAAAACTCTAAAATAAGTTTTGGATATAAACAAATAATAATCATATCCATATCACTAATAAAATAGCCAGCATCACTAGCTCCACTAACAATCCATTTCTTATTTAAAGCATAATCTAATGATTCATTATTAATATCAACACCATAGACCTTATGACCCTTATTACTTAAAGATGCAGCATAAGATCCTCCTATTAAACCTAAACCAACAACTAATATTTTCATAATAACCACCCATTTAATCTATTACATAGATTATTCTATAATTATAACATATGAATAAATCACTTTCAACGAAAAGTAAAAGCCGCTTAAAAGCGGCCTTAATTAAAAGGAAATATTTCCATTAAATTCTAATATAATTTTATTATTTTTTATACCAATTGTATGATAGTTATACGATAAGAAAACTATATCATCAAATACTTTACTAATTACATAATTATTATCTAAGTTAAAACTATCTATTTCAAAATTAATTCTATTAAAAGTTATCAACTTATTTCCAAATTGACAGTAAGTATACACATCTGTTGATAAAACACTTAAAGTAGAATCCATCATTTCAATCTTTCCAGAACATGAACTAACTATTTTGTTATTTTCTTTATCATGAATTATAAAGCTTTCACCTAAATTTATAACCATCATCTGCTTGACATTATAAATCACATCATCAATAGTATATTGATAATTAGAATTTTTAACAATTTCTTTAGTAATTAAATCAACTGTATAATTACCATCTTCATTAAATTCAACAGTTCTTAATATATCTCCACTACTAGCTAATTCTAATATTATAACCTTATTTGAATCAGATAAATATTTAATATAGTGAGTACCTCTAATTACCCAAGCATCTATATCTTCAATACTTCCAATATCTTTAATATAAGCTGAATTTCTATTATAATAGCTTCCATTAGAAAAACTATAATCATAAAAATCTTCAACCTTTGATAACTTATGTGAAGATAAATCATATCTATATTTTGAATTATTTGCAGTAATATTTATAGCACAAGCATTATTATCTTTTGATTCAAAACTAATTTGGTATATATCTAAAACATTATCAACTTTACATATTTTTTCTAATTTTTCATTTAAAACATATAATTTATTATTTCTTTTCACAAATACAAAATTAGTATTAACATTATTAATTTTTACATTTCTATAATATATATTAACCCGATATAACTCAGGCAGATTTCCAACATCATTCTTTATATCATCTATTAATCTTTTCCCATTTACACCAACAACACATGATGTTTTTTTATCAGCACTCAAAGATAACACACCAGTGCAAAAATTAGAAATTGTATGACCAAATAAATGTTTTATAGGTCTGAAATCAAGATCAAAATATTCATAAAGTTCACCTTTATAAAAATAAATAGTATCATCAAAAATAATAGGATAATATCTTTTATCTATTTCTATTAATTTTTCATTAACATACTGATAATTTTTACCTTTATAATGAAGAAAACCATTTTCTTTAAGTATTAGCTTAGGTAAATCTTCGTCTTTTTCAAATTCTAAAATTACATCGCCAGAATTATTAATATAATTATAACCATCCGTACTTTCTATTCTATATAAATAGTTTGAATTAAAATCTGTATTAACATATTTAATTGTTGAATTAATATCATATGAAGTACAAGAACATAAAATAAAAATCAAACCAAATAAAACCAATATCTTTTTCATTTATTCCTCTCCTTTTTTTATCAACTAATATTCGACTCGTTAAATTAGTTGATTATACTATGATATATCAAATTTCAAAAAAAGTCAATATCTTGAAATAATAAACAAAAAAATGGAGTAATATTTGTATAAAAACACAAATATAACACTTATTTCAAATTTTAATAAAAATAAAAGGTGAAAACAATAGTATACAAACTACTTTTTCACCGTTTTTTATTATTTATTTCTTACTATTTTCAAATTGTGAATCATACATATCTTTATAAATATCACAAGTATTATATAAATGATTATGACTACCCTTACCAACAATCTTTCCATGGTCTAAAACAATAATCTCATCAGCATCTTTAATCGTAGATAATCTATGAGCAATAATAAATGTAGTTCTTCCCTTAGCAACAACATCCATAGCATTTTTAATCTTAGTTTCAGTATCAGAATCAATATTAGCTGTAGCTTCATCTAATACTAAAATCTTAGGTTTTCTAAGTAAAATTCTTGCAAAAGATAATAATTGTTTTTCACCTAAAGATAAGTTATCACCTTTAAAAGAAATAGGTGTATCAAGTCCAAGCTCATTTTTCTTAAGCATATAAGAAGCCCCAACTTCTTCTAAAACCTTAATAACCTCTTCATCAGGATAATCTCTTTCCATTGTTACATTAGATTTAATTGTACCTGCAAATAAAGCTGGAGTTTGTAAAACAATACCTAAATTCTTTCTGTAAGATGCTTTATTATAAGATTTAATATCAACACCATCAACAAGTAAAGACCCTTCTTGATAGTCATTATACGCTAGTAATAGATTCATTAAACTAGATTTACCACTACCTGTATGACCAACAATACCAATCTTTTTTCCAGCCTCCACATGTAAAGAAACACCATCTAGAACATAAGTATCATTAACATACGCAAATCTAATATTCTTAAATTCAACTTCACCTTTTAATTCTAACGGTGCTTCATTTCCACTATCAATTCTAGTATCATTTTCCTCATCAATAAACATAAACACACGATTAGCAGCAACAAGTGAATCCTCAAGTTCATTTAAATTATTAAAAATAGCATTAATAGGATTAATCATACGATCTAAATATGTTAAGAATGTAGTTATTAAACCAGCAGTAATAACGACTCCACCAACCGTAGTAGCCTCAAATCCTAAAAAGAATAAAATCCCAACTTCAGCTAATCTTTTTAAGGCTATCAATAATTCCCAACCAAAATAAATATTAATCGTATTAGCTCTTTTATCATTATAGTTATAAAAATTAACTAAATCTTTATACTCACCTAACATCTCTTCTTCTTGATTAAAATCTTGAATAATTAAAGCACCGCTAATAAGCTCATTTAATTTACCAGTAATACGAGAACCAGTTTCTCTTAAATCTAAATAATAGCTATGTACCTTTCTTCTATACACAGTAATCCAAACTATAATAATAGGAAGTAAAGCTAAAATAATAAGACCAAGCATTGGTTCTAAAATAATTAAACCAACATATACAATCCCAATATTAGTTAAGGCATTAACAATCGAAAACATAGTCATATAGAATGTTCTAACACCAGTACTATCACTAGTAATCTTAGCAACAATCTTACCATCAGGTTCTAAAGAAAAATAATCAACAGGTAAATCATTTACCTTCTTTATAGCTTTTTCTCTAATATTTTTCTCAATATGCATACCAGTTAAAGTCTGTAAATACTGTAAAGCATAACGCATTATAACAATAACAACAGTCAAAATCAAATAATATATTAAATACAACCATACCTTATCTAAATCTTTATTAGGAATAAATTCATCTAATATTTCCTTAGTCAAAAGTGGAGTAATAGTAGTAATCCCCGCAACAAACAAACTTAAAACCAAAGTAATAATAACAAGTTTTTTCTCTTTAAAAATATAAGGTAAAGTCTTTTTAAATAACATTCCCTTAGAATATTCATTTTTCTTTTTACTCATGAGAAGCAACCTCCTCCATAGCTTGAGCTAAGAATTGATCATAATACCAACCCTTTTCACTCATTAGTGATTCATGTGTACCACGTTCAACAATCTCACCATTATCCATAACAATAATCAAATCAGCGTGCATTACCGCAGAAAGTCTGTGAGCAACAATAATATTAGTACGATTAGAACGATGAGTTTTTAACGATTTAATAATATTAGCTTCAGTCTTACCATCAACAGCAGATAAAGAATCATCCAAAATCAAAACATCAGCATTTTTCAAAAAAGCTCTAGCAATCGCAAGTCTTTGTTTTTGTCCACCAGACAAAGTAACACCATACTCTCCAACAATCGTGTCATAACCATTAGCTAACATATCAATATCTTTTTCAAAATCAGCTAAACTAACAGCATTATTAATATCTTCTTCTGTGGCTTTTGAATCACCAATTAAAACATTCTTTAAAACAGATCTAGAAAACAACACATGTTCTTGAGGAACATATCCAATATTTTTTCTAACAGTTTGTTGATTGAAATCTTCAATCTCTTCACCATTAATATATAACTTACCAGACTCAATCGGAAGCTGTCTCATAAGTTGTCTAACTAAAGTAGATTTACCACTACCAGTTTTACCAACAATACCTAAGGTTTTACCTTCTTCAATCTTTAAATCAATGTTCTTTAAAACATCTTCATTATCTCCATCATATCTAAAAGAAAAATCTCTAAATTCAATAGTTCTAATCTCTTTTAAATCCTCATTATTCTTATCTATAACTCTACTCTTAGAATCATATATTTCATTTAATCTATCAGCAGAAATCAAAGATTGATAGAAATTATTAATCATATTACCGATATTAGTTAAAGGACCTTGGAATAAATTTAAATAAAGTGTAAACTGAACAAGTTCAGGAACTGTTAGTTCTCCATTATAGCAAAAATAAGCACCTAATCCATAAGCAATAATAGTTGCTACAGCAACAATAGATTGAAACATAGGGAAAAATATAACATTAACTTTTAAGTTTTTCTTTTCAACATCATAAGTTTCATTAGAATATTTTAAGTTTTTATTATAATTTTCTTCTTCCTTAGAAAAAGCTCTAATCGTTCTAACATTAGTAATACTTTCTAAAATAACATTCCCCATAATAGAAGATTTTTCTCTAACACGCTTCCAATTTTCTTTAACCTTTCTTCTTAAAAATAAATTAGCAAAGAAAATACAACTAAGAGGAATCATACATAAAATACTTAAAACAGGATTAATTAACATCATCGCAACAAAAGTCACAACAACAGTCATAAATTCCAAAAAGATATTTAATAAACGGTTACCACCACTAAAATTAACACTCTTAACATCACCTAAAGCTCTAGTTAATAGATCACCTGATTGAAATCTTTCAAAAAAAGTAGCATCTTGAACTAAAATATTTTCCATATATCTAACTTGTAAAGCATAATATAACTTAACCTTTAATCTATTTTGCATAACTCTTTTTGTAGTATTAACCACATATAAAACAACAATCGTAATCAAATAAGGAATAACAACCATAGATAAAAGAAAATCAACAGTAATACTATTACCACTATCAATAGTTTCAGTTAAAGTTTTAACAAGTGATGCAGGAATTAAGTTCAAAACAGTAAGCATTAAACCAACTACCACAATAAGAACATATCTATACCAATTCTTTGATATAAACCACCATAAACTTTTAATGAAATTTATCATATCCCTCACCTCACTATATTATTAAGTATATACCTTTTTAACGAAAATAAAAAGGAAAAATTAACACAAAGAAAAGGATATTCGACTGAATATCCTAAAACTTTATCCGTTTATTAAATTAACAATATCTTCTACTTCAAATAAACCATAGTACTCTACAATTCCACTTTTATTAGTATAACTATATATATCATCTAGCATAAACTCTAGTAACACATCATAATACTTCCCAAATTCATCCTGTAAGCTTTGGGTATAACCATCACCATCTTTAAAACCAAGCCATGACATAATATATATTTTACCATCTAATTCAACACAATCAAAATTAACTAAAATATGATAGAAAATATCTTTAGAATAATATGCATCATCAGATAAATCAGTTATCATAATGAAATAATCATTAAATTCAATCTTTGAAGATATATTATAATTATCTTCATTAAATTCTACTTGATAAATTTGATAATGTTCTACATTAAAATCTATATTTTTACCAGTTAATAAATCAACCTTATCTAAAGCTTTATTAATTTGGAAAGAAACCACTAATTCATTACCTTTATAATATTTTTGAATATCTTCTTCACTTTCATATCCAACCCAAACATATTTATCTTTACAACAATAACGATATTCTTCTGTATGAGAAGAATTATAATATGCACAAGCATAATAATAATTATCATTATCATACTTAACATACATTAAATCTTCACCATTTTTTACTCTATTAATTTTTATTTCAAAAGATGTTGGAGGCAATGAGTATTCACCTAAAGAAGAATAAAGAAATTCATCTAATTCAACTATTAATTTATTAGATAATTCAATAGTTTTATATTCTCTAGATTTAATATCATAAATATCATTTAATTTGTAATAATTTTCATCATCAATTACCTTACATTCACAAGGTCTAATTTCTTCATCTAATCAAATATAAATTTCATTATCAATAGTTTTAAACTTAAATAAATTATTCATTAATGAATATAATAAAACAGCATCACAATTAATTATATCACCTAAATATAAATAATCACTATCACTAATCTCTTTATATACTGAAGAATTAATATCTACACATACAATTTTATTATTTAAATTAAAAGTTTTCCCAACACAAACTAAAAAATAGCCATTTAATTCATCAACTATATCACCTTCATTATTAAACTCATACCAAGCTAATAAATATTTATCTCTATCTATAAAATTATTATGAGTTGCATATTCATACTTTTCTAAATAATTATCAATACCCATCGATAAATAATTAGACTCTTTTGTCGTAATATTATCTAAAACATCTTTCACTTCATTACTTAAATATGCACAAATATATTTATCACTTTCAATTAATTTAACTATATCTTTATCATATTCAATTAAATTATCAATAGAAAAAAACTCTTCTACAAATTCATTTTCAAAATAAGTATCAATTTCTTCATTTAAATTCCCTCCTAAATAGAATTAAATACATTTATGTTAATAGTAAAATAAGAGTAATCAAAAAAAAATCATATGATAATTCTAAAATTAATTCTTTTCCTGCTATATTTTCTTTGAACCAATGTATTTTATTATATTTCTTCTTTGAGATTCTTGTGTAAAATTAGGTATTACTTCTATTAAATTATTATTTTGTAATATAAATGTCTTTTAACCTTCTAATACAGTGTTTTAGTTTCCTTTGAAATGCTAAATGAGATAACATTTGCAACAATGATGATAGACCAACAAATATATAAAATTCTTAAAACATTAAATTCTTTTTTCTTGTTCATATGCCTTTCATAAATTTATACTTTAATATAACATTTTTCTATCAAATAATCTATTAATATAGATTAAATAAAAGGTAAGCCTACCCATAGAGTAAACTTACCCAGTTTTGCTTGTGAAAGTAATTTGCTATTTTACAATAATATTTTTAAATTTATTTTTTAATTTTAGATAATCTTTATAGAATATTTTAAATTGAATTTTTTCACCAGAATTGAATTTAAAGGTAATTAATCCCGCCGCTTGTTGTTTATAGATTAGTGCTATCGGCAATGCATACCATTTACATACATAATATTCACAAGAACTTACTTGATCTGTTAGATAAGTATGATTAAGAAATTCAATTTCACTATCTTTTAAAACAAATTCTTTTATGCTTTTTTTATTTACTAAAAAACAGCTAACTAAAGTAAAAATCATCAAAGATAAGCAAACTATATATGAAATTAGAATTCCTTTATATACAATCGGTTCTTGTTTAACTATTAATGAGATGATTAATAATAACGTTGTAAAAAACAATCCTATATTTGGCAATAATATAGCACCGACTATAGATTCAAATAATTTCAATTTAATTTTAACCATCAAGATTCTCCTTTATTAGAATAAATTTTCAAACATATAGTTTGGTACGTAATTAACTATAAATTTACTGGCGGCTCTTCCTAAAATTGATGAAAAAGTATTTTTTGCACCAACTCCAACTTTCCATACTCCAGAACCAACATACATTCCAGCAGTAAAGAATGATAATACTCCTTTACCAGTTTGACCAATTCCTTCTGAAATCCCTTTTAAAATATTAAAACTTTCAGTTTCAGAACCAGCAGTATGCATCGCATATCCAGCAACTCCAGCAACGAAATTAGTGGCTGCTGCGGTTCCTAATAGCAATCCAACAGATTGTGAAACCGTTAAAGCTTTGCCGGCAATAGTTAGTGCCTTGAATGATCCTTTTACAATGCCTCCGGCCACACCGCCTAAACCATATGCAAAACCTGTTGCTGCTCCTATCAGCGACGCCTTACCAATTTCCCACCAATTCCACGTACTTAAATTCCAGTTCCATGTGCTTAAATCCCAAAATTTACCACCATCAGATGCTTGTTTTACAACTTCTATACCAAAACCAAAAGCTAAACCAACGCCAGTAGCAATTAGTAATGTTAATCCGATTCCAAAGTGTCCTGTAGGATCGTATTTGTTAATTGGATCATTGCCACAGTACGCATATAAGTTTAAACCATTAATATTTTGAGGATCTAGATATTCGATTGAATCTGGTGAAATCCAACGACATAATTCAGACGAATAGTAACGTGAGGATACCCAATAAAGCTGAGTTTCGACAGGGCTATTACGAGTATCCTCATAATAACCATATCTTAATTATAATGTGTTAGTAATGAAATTGGTATCCAATTTGCATAATTAAGTACTTGGAGAAATATTATAAAATAATATTCTCCTTATGTTCTTACTAATTTAAATAATAATTTATTACATTCTCCTAAATTTCTACATTTATTTAACTTTAAATTTAACTAATAACTTCAAAATCATTAATATTAAAAGCACACATATAAATTACATTACCTAATAAATCGTACCATTCAATTTCAAAGGTTTTTTCATCATAGATTTCTAAAATTGTCCCTATTGATCCTTTTTTTAACCCACTATCCTCATACTCATTAGTTATAAGTTTTACTGTTTGATATAATTCTATTTTTCCCATATAACACTATCACTCCTATAAAAATCCAACAAATGGTGAAACTAATCTGATACCTTTTCCTACCTGTATCCACGCACTATTCAAGACTTTATTTCCAATTCTTATTGCCATGTTGATTCTTTGACCGTGTATATCCAACTTACCAAGTTTGTAACTTTTAAAAACTAGGTTTTTTACACCTTGTCTTTTATATAGTCGCACTAATGATTTTGCGTTTGTTTTATCATAACCTAAATTTTTAAATATGACATCTTTTCCTTTACTATTTGATGGTTCTAATACATATTCTGTAAATTTTCTTATATCTACCTTGACAAGCGAATTATAATAACCTATTGTTCCACCAACTACAAATCCTACGATAGCTCCAATGCCAAATCCCGCTAACGCTCCACCTAATATACCATCAACACCATCAACGGCATAACCAATGGCTCCACCGACTACAGCTCCTCCTGCTCCTAAACCTAAAGAACCTATTAAAGCTCCTAAACCAAAAGCTGCGATACCACCAGTTCCTAGAATAGCCATTCCAGCAGCTACTACAACCAAAGCAGCTCCGACTCCAAATAATGCCCATTGCCACCATTCTGGCGAATGTCCACTAGGATCGTAGTACATAATCGGATTATTCATGCAGTAGCAGTATAAGTTTAATCCATTGATACTTTCAGGATCTAAATATTCGATTGAATCCGGTGAAATCCATCTGCATAATTCAGGCGAATAGTAACGTGAGGATACCCAATAAAGCTGAGTTTCCTCATCATAATAATATCCTCTATATCTAAATGGATTAATAACACCAATATGTGTTGATGAAGTAATTTCATTACCATCATTATCAAATATCTTATGATTACCCCATGCATCATATACATATTTTACTACAACATTTCCACTTCTGTCAACTAATGCTATAATATCACCTTGGGCATTTTTTCTATAGAAATATCCGGTGATTCCATTTATTATTCCTGCTAATCCTGTATGATCATAAATAAATTCTAAATCACCTTGTTTGATTAGTCTATTGTTACTATCATAGATAAAATCAATATTTCCTTTTTTAACTCTTCTTCCTAAACTATCATACTTAAATTCTAAATTATCTATTTTAGTGATTTGATTTACCTTTACCCATGTTATAGTTTTACCCATAAAGCTTGTAGGTCTTCCTAATACATCGTATGTAATAGATTGATTACCATATGATAATAATTTATCTCCATTATAAATATAAGCTACATCACTTGTTTCTAATTCTTCTACTAATATATTATCTTTTAATGTAAATCCTGTTTTTCTTTTATTTATTATATTTCCATTTGAATCATATGCTATTAGTATTGTTTTATTTAATACCTTATTATCTTCTCTTATTAATCTATTTAGATTATCATATAAATATCTTACTGCTAGTTCTTTATTTTCATATACCTTTGTAATATTTCCCATATTATCAAAGGCATATCTTATATTATCATTTGTTCTAACAAATGTAATAGATTGGACAATGTTAGTTGTATGATCTCCTTGTTTTAAATATGATATTTTTTCTTCTAAAACAACATCTAAATCATCATATATTCTTTTTCCTATATTTCTTCCTAATTTATCTACTAATGCTTCAAAAGAATAATTATTATAGCTTTTACTAAATCCAATTCTTCTTAATCTTTTTACTGAATCTTCACTATACATCATACTATAGACATGATTTACATAGCCTCTATATGTACTTGTGGATAAATTGCCATATCCATCATATGTATTAGTTTCCTGGATTATAGGAAGACCATTCATATCTTTTAATTCATAAACTTCAATATTATCAAATTCATCATATGTTAATGTTGTTGATTGATATAAACTTGCATCACTTATATTTGTTACTCTTCCTTTTTCATCAAAAGATAAATGTAAATTTCCATGTTCTGTTGAATCTATTAGTTTCCCTAATCCATCATATCTTTTAATAACTGTTGTTCCATCTTTATATGAAGATGTCACCTTAGTTTCTGTAATAACTCCATTTGATGTTGTTTCTTCATATGTATTAACCACATAATCAACTACACCATTAACATCTACACTGATAATTCTTCGCTTATGATCTAGCTTATACTTAATGTTGTTATTTCCACTATTTACCTCAACTACTTCACCACATCTTAATACTTGGTTATTACAGTTTTCTTCACCTTCTGTTGTTGATGCTGTGATGGATGTAATAGTATCGTCAATATCACATCCATATGATATTATACTTCCGTTTGGTAATACCATATTTTTAATAATATTCGTATTATTAAAATATTCATATAATTTCTTATGAATACCTAATTGGTCTAATTCTTTAATTACTTGTCCTAATTCATTATATTCACTTTCTTTATAGAATTTATTAGTTGGATCTAATGTATTATAACTAAATGATTGAATAATATTTCCTTTATTATCATAAACTACTTCTTCAACCATTTTACCATTTATTAATTCTTCACCTTCAACATAACTTACTGTTTTAATTATATCAAAAGCTAAATTATAATAATAATTTTTTATATGTGTTATTGTTTTAAAAATAGTATCAGTATTATCCAAATAATTAATTACTGTAACCTCTTTAGTTAATTTTTTATTATCATATGTATAATAAATTGTTATTTGTTCTTTAAATGAGTCTGATATAGCTATATTTGATGTTGATACAACACTAGCTTTATTATCTTCATTTAATGTTGTTGTTACTACATCTCCTGTAGTAAATATAAATGAAGACTTATATAATGAATCCTTAGTTGTAGATGTAACTACAGATCTAGGATTATTTTGAGCTACTCCACCTTTCCAATATGGTATATATTCATATCTTAAAGCTTTAACTACTTTATTATTTTCATATAATCTATATTCTGTATTAAATCCTGTATTATCAAAAATATATGTTTCTTTATTCAAATTATTTGTTATTGTGACACCCTTAACTGGATACATATCAATTGGGGAATATGATAATGACATTTTAGATATTTCCATAAATTCTTTAGTTAAAACATTTTTACTAATGGTTTTGATGTATGATTCGTTTTTAAAACTTACTGGTCTACCATAAATATATGATATTGTAGTCTTAAAACATCTTTTATCTTCTATTACTGACGTAATATTATCATCATAATATGATAATACAATATATTCGCCTGTATCATAGGTAATATTATTTAAATAACCATCAATATATCCAAAGCTTGTTTTTCTTCCTTTTGTGTCAGTTATTGATAATAACATGTGTGAATCATTAGAATAATTTAATATTACACATCTATTATAATTATCATATACTCTACCTATTCTTTTTTGATATGTATTATCATTAAGTAAATAGCTTTCATATTCTATTACTACATAATTTTCATACATATCATATATTACTATTAAATCTCCATCCCTGTTAAATCCTTTTAATATTTTTCCATTTGTTAAATAATTTTCTGGGGTTGTTAAATATAATTGATTTAATTTGTCTTTTAATAAACTATATTCTTTATAGTAATCTTTAATTATTTGAACATTTTCTAGACTTTGATTTAATATCTTTTGTTGTTGATTAATAACTATTAACAGTTGACCAGAATTATTATTTTTCTTTGCTAGACTATATTCTTTTTCTACTACATTTGAATTATTATTATATTCTATAGTCAATAACTCATCTTGTAGCCATAAACCTTCATTTTGAACCTCTAATGAATAATATGTTTCAAATTCATTTTTACTTAGTAAATAATAATCATATGAAACACTTAACACTTCTAAAAATTCTTTTATTTTATCTGCACTATTTAAATATGCTTCTAAATTCACAATAGTTGAATACCAATTTTCATCTATAACATATTCATTGTTACGTTGTTTTATTTTGTAAATACTATATTCTTTCAATACTTTTTCATATGCTTTTATTTGTTCTTCTAAAGTCTTAATCTCTTCTGTTCTTTGTTCAACAAATTCTATATTTTTATAATCACTTAACTTAGTTATTAATTCTAATCCTGTTATTGATTTATATTCTCTATATACATTATAATATATTCCATTTGAATTATATTTTAAACTTCCATCTATACTTACTTCTATATTTTCTTTGTCACTTATATATACCTTATTATCATTTATATCATTATAGTAATTAAATTCTCTTACTATATGCTTATAACCATTTGAATCAATATATGTATAATATAATCCTTCGTTTTTAATTAATTTTTCATGTAAATTTAATTTGAAATTACATCCTAAATTATAATCATCTACTCCCTTTTTATAAACATGATAAATAGGAACACCTAAAGTTAAATCTGATAATACTGTAGGTATACTAGTTACTAAATCTCCTGTTACTAAATCAAGTTCTGATGTAGCTATATTAGCTAAATTAAATGTCTTTTTAACATGATTTATATGTTCATTTTCTATGTAATTAATTGTAAAGGTAGGCGGATTATTATTAACATCAAAATATATATTTTCACTACAATTACTTGTTAAGATAATATCTAATTTATCTATTGCTTTTTCATAATCATCTGATATTACATCAATAGATAAATTAATTGTTTTAACATCTACATTTTTTCCATTTACTAACATACTTCCTATGTATACTCTATCTGCTTTTATATTTAATCTTGCATTACAAAATTCTCCTACATATCCATTAATTAAGGCTTTATTAATTGTTATTATACTCCTATATTCTAAACCTCCTCCCTTATATACTCTTAACATTGGTTGTGTTACTTCTTCCCATACTCCATATTCTTCTTTGCCACCTACTATATTTACTACTCTTTTTTCTGTTTTCCAGCTTATTATCTTATTACTTTCTACTTCAATTTGTGGATCAATTGTAACTGGTAAGACTCTTTTGTTATCATTAATCCAACTAGCTTCGGCAATTACACTAAATACATATTTTCCATCACTTGTTGGTTCTACTTCATAATATACTTCATCACTTACTTCTCCTGTGCTGTCATACATATATGGGGCTGGGATTTCAAATTCTTTTTCTTCACCCTTATATATTTCTATTTTTGTCTTATCACTAGATAATTTTAATACCATATCTTTTATATCTAGCATAAAAGAATATTCATATTGGCTACTTTTTTCTTTTACTATTATATTTTCTTTGATATTATTTCCACTTAAGACATATTCAATATCTGAATCAACTTCTATATTTTCATATCTAACTTTACTATTTTTCTTATTATTATTTTTAATATCTAACTTCTGATTTAATACTAATTCATTTCTAGAGTTCTTCTTCCCTAAATATTCCCAAGATATACTTATATCCTTTTTACTAATTTTTACATTATTACCCTTTTCAGGTTTTAATATCTCAAATCTATATTTTCCTTCTTTATTTTTATATACATCACCATCTAAGAATAATTCATTATCTATACTCTTATATTTCTTTTCTTCTTCATCATAATAATTTGATGCTTCACTTGTTATTATTTGTTCATATGTCCCATCATTTAATAAATATGTACTTACATATTCATTTTTCTTTTCTTCTACTTCACATACTACCTTCTTATTATCATATTTCTTCTTTTCTTTTTTAACAGGAAGATTTTCTTTTTCATATACTATTTGTTCTTCTTTTTTCTTATTTAATTTTATTATTCCCATACTTACCTTTTCCCCTTTAATACTATCTTTTCTTCTTCAATTACTTTATTTAGCATGTTTATTACTTCTTGGCTTGCTTCTATAGTTCCATCTTCTATTTTCTTTTTAGGAAATATTTTTTCAAATATCGCATAAAATGATAGGCTTAAGCTTGTTGATCTAATATATAAATTCATAAACTCTTGATTAAATACTACTTCTTTATAAATAATAAGTTTAAATAAATATGTAACTATAAATCCTATTATTATAGGCATAAACACTATAAATCTTGTTATATTTTTATCATCAGTTATTTTCGTAATTGGTAGTTTTAATACTTGAGTTAATATATTTATTATTAATGCTAATATTACAGTATTTAATCCATATTTATTAACTAAATCAATTATCATATCCATCTATTTTCACCTCCATTTCTATTTCTTTTTTTGTTACAAATCCTTCATAAATAAGTACATGATATATATTATCTTCAATACTTCTTTTATATTTGTAGTATAATGTTTCACTTATTGGTAACTTAGATATAATCTCTAAATCCTTTAAATTATCAAAATAATACATTTTAATAATTCCTTTAATTAATAAATCCTTACTATTTTTAATGACTTCTTTTAAATAGTTAAAAACCATAAATACCCATTTGGGGATCTCTATTTCTTTTTTTCTTTTATATATATTTACTTTATATATACCTTTACTATTTTTTTCTAAGTATTTATTCTTTCTTAATATTTGTAGATAATGTCTTATTTCTTGTTTTTTCATGATTTCCTCTCATATTCTTGGCTATAAAAAAAAGTCAATGTACTTGAGGTTGTAATAATAACCTCAAATATCTTGACTATACTTTTATTATATTCTATTTTTTTGTTAAAAAAACTATTTGATTTTTTAGCATTATCTTCTACTTTGTTTTAAAAATTCAATTTCTTGTTTATAACCCTCATCTTCATTAGGAGTTTCTAAATAAAATGGTAAATGTGAAAGTTTTGGATGATTAATAATCCTAATTATAGCCTCACTACCAATACTACCTTCACCAATTTTAGCATGTCTATCTTTATTAGAATTAAAAGGCATTAATGAATCATTTAAATGTATAGCCTTTAATCTATCTAAACCAATAACTCTATCAAATTCATCTAATACACCATCTAGGTTATTTACTATATCATATCCAGCAGAATAAACATGACAAGTATCTAAACAAACACCTAATTTTTCATTTAGATTAACCTTAGAAATAATATCTTTTATTTCCTCAAAACTTCTACCAATTTCACTACCTTTGCCAGCCATACATTCAAGTAACACTGTAGTCTTCATTTCAGGATATAATACCTCATTAAGTATTTCTACAATTTGATTAATACCTACTTCTACACCTTGTCCTGTATGACTTCCTGGATGAAAATTATATAAAGCATTAGGAAAATGTTCTAACATTTCTATATCTGATTTCATAACCATTCTAGCAAATTCTCTAGTATCAGGATTAGCTGAACAAGCATTTAAAGTATATGGTGCGTGACATAATAAAACTTCAATTCCAACTGTTTTAGCATATTCCATAAAACCTTCAAAATCTTTTTGATTCCATGGTTTAGCTTTACCACCTTGAGGATTTCTTGAAAAGTATTGATATGTGTTTCCACCTAAGGAAATAATATTTTTAGCAGCTTTCAAAAAGCCATTACTAATTGATAAATGACATCCTATTTTAAACATTATTTTCTTCTCTTTTCTAGTTTTTTCATATAGACAAATTGAGGATTAAGCTCTAATTGATGCATTAACTTATCTCTATTTTCTAAAAACTCATATATTTGTTGAAAACAATCTTCAACATATAAAAAACCGTATTTTTCTGATTTACTTAATTTATCATAATCTATTCCATGACTCTTTAAATTAACCTTAATAATATCAGTATTGGTTGCTTTTAGCTTAGGTAAATATAAATATTTCAATCTTAGAAAATGACTCGAAATTTGGAATACTTGTCTTGAAACAAAATATTCCCTAATTTCATACATATTATCGAACTCGATAATTCTACAATCAAATGCTCTAATTTTCCCATCAAGATTTAATTTATTTTTGGTAGCAATAGCAGCAAAAATGAACCCCATTTGGCTTGAATAAATAGAAATAATTTTTTCTAATCGATACTTATATTCTTCTAATGATTCTTTAGTTAAAAAAATAGAAATTTCATCACTAAAAGAATATGCAAATTTTAAATTTAAATTATTTTCCATAAAACATTGAAGTGTTTCTTTCATTGTTTTAAAAAATGGAGTTCTTGAATCTGGATTTCCTAAAAAGTTCTTTGTCATTTTAACTCCATCAAATCTAAGCACATATAGCTTTTGGCTATCTAAAATAATATTATATGTATCTTCATGAGAGACAATTTCTTCATTTAATTGCATAGCGTACTTATGCGTATAATTCATAAAAAGTCTCCATTATAAATAGTATATTAAAGTTATTTACATAACTTCCAAAAGGATTATAACATTTAATATACTTTCTTGCAAGAAAAAAGACTACTACTTAAAATAATTAGTAATAGTCTATATTTAATAAAATATTAATTATAAGTTATATATCTAAAATCATAAAAGAACATATGACTTTCTGTATCATAATTCAAATTAACCTTATCGCTAATAAGATCAAAATCATATCTATCTAAGGTAGGAATCATACTAAAATCATTAAGTAAAAATTTTTCACACTCTGCTAATATTTTATTAGTTATATCAGCATTATCTTTATATAATAACGTTATTTTTTTGCCATCTAAAACTACACTAGCATTTACTTTCTTATCACTAAATCCATTGATCCAATTACTAATAGATGTAGTCAAAGATACATTATTATATTCCTGACCAGATATATCAATAACTTTAGCAAATTCAATTGTAATTTCCTCATCTTTAAATTCTGTAAAACCTAAGTTTTCCATATTTGTTAAAGCATATTCTATAGTCAAACTCTCTTTATCAGTAGCAGTATCAGGATATGACCAGAAAATATTAAAATATTGAAAACCATGATAAAATGTAATGAACTCCGATGCTGAATAATAAAATTTAACTTTTCCTTCAAGTAAAGTTCCTTTCATAGCTTCTTGCCACTTAGCAACAAACACACTTCCTTCATCCCCAACGCGAAGTTGGTTTCCAAAATTGATACTTATTATATCATTTTCTGTTAAATATCCATTGTTTAATGCTATAGTATAAGCCTCATTAAAGAGATCTTTTACAAGTTGTTTGCAATCAACATCGCCATTGATTTCTTTAAAATAATTTTCTTTTATTTCTTCAAATTCTTTACTATTATAAAAAGACTCTCCAGTGTACTTATTAATTGCTCTTCTTGTTGTATAAGATGGATGTTTCTCATAATACATACTCTTACTTATAGACTCTAAGTCTTTTATTAATGAATTTAGTTCTAATGCATATGTTAATGCTTTCCTAAATTCCAAAATTGAAAATATTGTATAATTATAATTAACATCTTTTTTCTCATTTACTCTTTCTTGCATTTTTAACAAAGAATCATAATTAGAATTAAAATATAGTATCTTAGATTGAGGATTATAGTTATATCTTTTTTTTAAATATTTCTTATCAACTAAATCAAATAAATCCTCATCACATGCCTCTAAATAATATTGTAAATCTACAAAATCGTATTTACCATCAACTAATAAATCATAACTTTTAGAATAATCTTCTAAATAATCAACTACTATTTCTTTTGTTTGATAATAATCTTCTTTCCATATAGAATAACCAAACCAATTTTCATTTCTAACCAGATGAATTCCTGCCTCATCTAATTTTATTAATTTATATGGACCATAGCTTAAGTAATTTTCAGGAGAACTTCCATAAATATTTTGAAGTACTCCATCTTTTTCAACAAAACAATTATTATAAATTTTTTCATTTACTAAGTTGAAATCAGTTTGAGCTAACTTGTCACATATTTCTTCTACCGTTTTAGGTTCAGAATAAATTAAAATAAGAGAATTCCCTTCAACCTTAATACCCAAATCACTTATATCTATTATACCTGCATCGATATTTGCTGGATAATACCTATGTGCATTTACCACACCTATAGAACATGATTTAGTAATAACAATAGTGTTAATAAAGTCAACTGCTGTTATCTTTTCACCGTTTTCCCAACATAAATCATTTCTAAGTTCTATCTTCCATGCCATCCCATACTCACATTGGATTATTGGACCATTGGTATAATCTTTACTAACATCTACAGGCATCTCTTTAGCCATATAAGGTAAAAAATTTTTATCAGATGAATCTTGAATATATAAACTAGTTATAGTTGCTTGTTCTAAAGCCTGGTTGTATCCGATATTTTCTAATATAGGAGCAGCATACATATTACCTTGTTGCATATTATGTTTACTATTTAAAGCAATATTAAAAATACGATCAGAATTTTCATCCTTAACATTTTTATTATCACATGAAACAAATAATAACGATAAACAAATTAATAATAAAACATTTATTTTTCTCATCTTTCCCACTCCCCTAAAATGTATTTTAATGAAACTATTATATATAAGTATATAAAACATGTCAATAAGCTACATTATATATATATATATATTTCTTCAAATTATTCTTCTTACATTTAAGCAAATTATTACATGAAAAAAAGCTTAAGCAGCAAACTTAAGCTCATTAAATTTATTTAATTAATAATTAATTTTTTGTTTCATCTTTAGCAAGTAATCCACCAATCATACCAGATAATGAATCACTAGTTAAAACTTCAGGAAGTTTTCCATCCCAAGTATCATAAAAAATTATAGATAAAACTAAATCAGTACATTCAGCATAGGTTAAAGTATTATTTAAATTATTATATAAATTATTAATCATGGCTTCAACCTCTGTAATATAAGCACTTGCAGCCTCACCACTTGCTTCACCTTCAACTCTAATAGCATAAGCCTCAGCATCGGCTAATGTTTTTTCAATTTCAGCTTGGTTGGTTGCTGTAATTAAAGATGCTTCAGCTTCTAACTGTGCTACTTCAATCTTTTGTTCAGCCTCAGCCTTTTGTTGTAGAATAGCTTCAACATTTTCACCACCATCGATTTCATCAAAAGATACATTAACTAATGTAATATAATAAGTTTCATATAAGGTATTAGCTAAATCATTTAAGAAATCTAAACGTGCAGTTTCTAAACCTGTAGATAATAATTCAAAAATATTATATTTAATAGTTGAACTTTGAAGACTTGACTTAACAATAGTATTTAATGCAGCATTTGGAATATCTGTTTGGTTTGTTATTCTATAGAATCTACCAGCATCTTCTTTTTTTATCTTATAAATTACAGAAATCTCAAATGTAGCATATTGTCCATCATTTGTTTGACCAGTAGTAGTTAAGGCAGCACTTCTATTAGCAGTTGAGATTTGAGTTATACTTTCAAAAATAGACTTAACATGAAGACCTTCACCATAAGTTTGATCTTGAATACCACCATTTAATTCATCATAAACAATACCAACTTGGTTAGCTTCAACTTTAGTAAACATACCAGTTAAAATAATGCCAAAACCAAATAAACCTAATAATGAGCAATAATACATTTTCTTTGGCAATCTTCTTTTACTATTTTTATTATATCCATAGATACAACCAAAAATTAAAATAACTAAAACAATTGATACAATAATACTTGTAAATAATAATGACATATATTTCTTCTCCTTTAATTAAGTAGTAATCTCTACTTTTTACTACAATATAATTATATATCATTATTTTATTTTTTAAAATAACATTATAAGCAAAATATACTCTATTATTTTTACACTTTATGCATAATAAAAAGCCATCTACTAAATAGCAAATGGCTTATATTATTATATTAATTTAAATATTACTTATTTGGGAATTCGATATTAGCTAAACGAGTGTAGTTAGCATAACGCTTCTTAGCATCTCTAATATTAGTATCGAATAATTCTTGAGCTCTAGTTGGATTAACCTTAACTAATTGAGCATAACGACCTTCATTCATTAAGAAGTCTTGATACTTAGACCAATCTGGTTCCTTAGAATCCATTTGCATTGGGTTCTTGCCTTCTAATGCTAAATCAGGGTTATAACGGAATGTTGGCCAGTAACCACATTCAGTAGCCTTCTTAGCTTCGATTTGAGACATGAATAGACCCTTCTTAATGTTATGAGCGATACATGGAGCATAACAAATTACGATAGATGGACCATTGTAAGCTTCTGCTTCCTTTAACGCCTTAATTACTTGGTTAGGGTTAGCACCATGAGATACTTGAGCAACATATACATGACCATAAGCCATAGCAATAGAAGCTAAATCCTTCTTAGTTTGAGGCTTACCTGCTGCAGTAAACTTAGCGATAGAACCTGTTCTAGAAGACTTAGAAGATTGACCACCTGTATTAGAGTAAACTTCTGTATCTACTACTAAGATATTAACATCTTGGTCATTAGCGATTACATGGTCTAAACCACCATAACCGATATCGTAAGCCCAACCATCACCACCGATGATCCATTGAGAAACCTTAATTAAGTAATCCTTTAATGATAAGATTTCTCTAGCATATGGTGCATCGATAGCTTCCATAGCAGCCACGATTTGAGGAGCTAATTCTTTAGTTACTAAACCAGATGTTCTGTTTTCCATCCACTTAGTACATAAAGCAGCTGCTTCTTCTGGCATTTCAGCTAAATTACAAGCCATAACGTTTTGTAATCTATCACGTAATGTTTCAACAGCCATTCTCATACCGAAACCAAATTCAGCATTGTCTTCGAATAATGAGTTAGCCCATGCTGGACCATGACCATTAGCATCTGTAGTATATGGGCTTGATGGATAAGAACCAGAATAAATTGATGTACAACCTGTTGCATTAGCAACCATCATACGATCACCGAATAATTGAGAAACAGCCTTAACATAAGGAGTTTCACCACATCCACCACAAGCACCAGAGAATTCAAATAATGGCTTAGTGAATTGTAAATTCTTAACGTTGTTTTGACCAGCAACTTCACTCTTATATGTTACATGATCATAGAAGTAAGCAGCGATTTCTGCTTCCTTAGCTTCTTTAGATGCAACCATTGAATGTGCAGTTAAAGCAGGAGCCTTAGTAACTGTACCATCAGCAGCTTTCTTAGGCTTACCAGGACATACAGTTAAACATACACCACAACCTGTACAGTCTAATGTAGAAACTTGAAGAGTATACTTATAGCCCTTGAATCCTGTAGCATCTAAGAACTTAGAACCTTCAGGTGCATTAGCAACTTCTTCTTCAGTACATAAGAATGGACGTAAACAAGCATGTGGACATACGAATGCACATTGGTTACATTGGATACAGTTTTCAGGAGTCCATAGAGGAACATCTGAAGCTACACCACGTTTTTCATATGCAGCTGTACCTTGAGGCATATGACAGTCATCACCAAATTGAGCAAATGCAGAAAGTGGTAAGCTATCACCCTTAATTGAGTTAATAACGTCAGCAATTTCTCTAACGAATTTTGGACGAGACATATCAACACTCTTTACATCGTCTTCTAATGTAGCCCAAGCTGGATCAACAGCAACAGCAACTAATCTTGTACCACCCATATCGATAGCCTTATGGTTTTGATCAACAATATCTTGACCCTTCTTTAAGTAAGTCTTTGTTGCGAATTCTTTCATGTGTTGTTTAGCTTCTTCATAATCCATGATTTGTTCATTTAATTTGAAGAATGCTGATTGCATAATAGTATTAACACCTAAGCCTGGACGGAATCCACATTCTCTAGCTGCAGCATTTGCACCAATAATGTAGAACTTAGCATTCTTTTGTGCTAATAATCTCTTATATTTATTAGGTAAACGGTCAACGATTTGGTTAGCATCTAATACTGTATTAAGTAAGAAAGTACCACCATTACGTAAACCATCAATCATATCGAACTTGTCTAGATATGCATCTAATGAACAAGATACGAAGTGAGGTTGGTTAACTAAATAAGTTGAACGGATAGGTTTCTTAGAGAAACGTAAATGTAATCTTGTAGAACCACCTGATTTCTTAGAGTCATAAGCTGCATAGCTTTGAGAATAGAATTCAGTATAGTCACCAACGATCTTAGAAATGTTCTTACAAGCACCTACTGTACCATCAGAACCTAAACCGAAGAATAATAATTCAGTTGTAGTTGGATCAGCAACGTCGATAGATTCAGTAACTTCTAATGAAGTATGCTTAATATCATCGTTAATACCTAATGTGAAATGATCCTTAGGTTGATCCTTCTTTAAGTTATTAAATACTGCATTGATTAAATCTGGAGTAGTATCTTTTGAAGATAAACCATAACGTCCACCAACGATTAATGGAGCGTTTGCAGCATTGTAATATACAGATTGAACATCTAAGCATAATGGTTCATATAAAGCACCTTGTTCAATTGTACGGTCTAAAACAGCAATCTTCTTAACAGTTGCTGGCATAGATGCTAAGAATTTCTTAGTATCGAATGGACGATATAAATGTACCTTTAATACACCAACTTTTTCGCCCTTAGCTGTTAAATATTCAACAACTTCTTCAGCACATTCAGTAACAGAACCCATACAAATAATTACGTTTTCTGCATCTGGTGCACCATAGTAGCTGAATGGCTTATATTGACGACCAGTTGCCTTAGCAATTTCATCCATATAATATTCTACTACATCAGAAACACCTTCATACTTGTGGTTTTGAAGTTCTCTAGTTTGGAAGTAAACGTCATCGTTTTGTGCAGTACCACGAGTCTTTGGATGTAATGGACTTAAAGCTTCAGCTCTGAATTTAGCTACAGCTTCTCTGTCTAATAACTTATCGAATACAGCATAATCAACTGGTTCGATTGTATTAACTTCGTGAGAAGTTCTAAAACCATCAAAGAAATGTAAGAATGGAATACTAGTCTTAATTGCTGATAAGTGAGCAACACCAGCTAAATCCATAGTTTCTTGTACTGAACCAGCACATAACATAGCAAAACCAGTTTGACGGCATGCCATAACGTCTTGGTGATCACCAAAGATTGCTAAACTTTGAGCAGCGATTGTACGTGCTGAAACATGAATAACACCTGGTAAACATTCACCAGCAATCTTATACATGTTAGGAACCTTTAATAATAACCCTTGAGATGCAGTATAAGTTGTAGTTAAGGCACCTGCTTGTAATGAACCATGAACAGTACCAGCAGCTCCTCCTTCTGATTGCATTTCAACTACTTTTACAGGCATACCAAATAAGTTCTTCTTACCTTGAGATGCCCATTCATCTGTGTACTCCGCCATAGGTGATGATGGAGTGATTGGATAGATACCAGCTACTTCTGTGAATGCATATGAAGAATATGCAGCAGCGTAGTTACCATCTATCGCCATACGTTTCATTTTTTCGCTCATAATTTCCTCCTAATGAGTCCAATAATTTTCACTCTATATTATAAAACTTTTACAAAAAATAATCAATAGAACAAAAGCCAAAAAACAAAGAATTCGCCTATATAACGCTAAAAAACTATTTATTTTCAATAAATAAGCAAAAAAAATAAATAGGAAATCACCAAAAAAAGCAATTTCCTATCTTATAATTATTTAAAATAAGTAATACTAAACTCCTCAACACCAACATTTTTAGATGTATGGCTTGATGAACCATTCAAAGTAACAGTACTAATTTCCTTACCAGAAAATTCAATAGTCTTAGTTAACGCCTTCTTATCTTCAGGTAACTCAACATAAATAACTTCACTACTACCATCAGTATAAACAACTAAAACATCTAAAGTAATAATATTGCTAGTATCAATAGCTTTTACTGTAAAAGTAATACTAACATTACTAGATTCTAAAACAGGACTCTTAACATATTGACCAGACCCTTGTTTAATACAAATACTATTACCACTAATCTTATTCATATTATATTCAAATCCATCTTTAGTAGTACCAGTCTTAGGTTTTTCAGCTACAGCTTCACTACTATAAGACCAGCTAATATTATATTCAATAACCATATTACTAAAATCTTCTAAAGCTCTAACTAAAACATCATAATTAGTGATAAGTTCTTTTTCCAAATCACTTAAATTATTATATGCAGCTAACGCTTTATTAATATCATCACCAGATTTATTAGTAACAACACCAATATTATCAATTAGTTTAATAACATAAGTAACTAAAATATTAGAATATTTATCTTTATCAGCTATTCTATTTTTATTACTATCACTTAACTCATTATAACCATTAATAACTTCTTCTATTGAATCAATATTATCTAAATTAACATTCTTAATTAACACATCAACTTCATTAATTAAAACCAAATCATTAAACTCAATCTCAGCTTGAACTAAAACATTATAATTAGTAATAAGCTCTTTTTGACTTACACTAAGTAAATCATATTCACCTCTAGCAGTCATAATCTTATTACCACTATTTAAATCAACAACACCGATATCATTAATCTTATCAATACAAGAACTAACCGCAAAACCTTCAAAACTAGCCTCAGCTTGAACTAAAACATCATAATTAGGAACAACAACACTACCATCTTTACTAACTAACTTATCATATTCAGTTCTTGCTAAATAAATACTACTACCACTCGTCTTATCAACAACACCAATATTATCAATTAAAGAACTAACATAAGTAACACCAAGTTCTAAATAACTACTATAAGCATTATCAACAACACTATAATCAACACTAGCTTGTAAATCTCCTAATCCCTTATAATAATCCATACAATCTTTAATACGATTATAACAATCTAAAGAATAACTAATTTGGCCAATCTTAGAAACTAATTCATTATATTCTTTAATTCTTTGTTCATTAAATTCTTCTGAATTAACCCTTTCAAAAGATAAAGAATTTAACGTAGATTCTTTATCCATTTGACAAGAAGCAATATAATAAACACCAGGATTTAAAACAACACTTCCACTACCAACAAGCATTACTTCACCATTTGAACTAATCAAATAACCATCATTTAAAGCTGCACTAGAATTACCAACAATATTAATACTAACCTTCGCAACGTCAGCAAGTCTAAAAGTAACACCTTGATTCTTAAATTTATTCTTACCACTATTACTAAAATGAATACCTGAAATATTTGTTCCAATACTTACATTTAAAACTTCATCAGTTAAACTAATAGTCTCATCAACATCATATAAATTAGAAACACGATCAATACTACAAGATGTTTTATTAAGTTTAGTTCGATAATAAGAACCAGATTCCTTTAAACATTCAAGTCTTGCAGTAACACTATCAGTGATATAACAAGCACTTTTCTTATTAACACTATCATAATAAAATAAACTACTATTAGTATCAAAATTAGCATAACTTGTTCCATTATATCCACAAGAACTACTTACACTTTCATCTCTAGAAGTTGCCTTAACAACATCAAAATCGCCATAACATTGAACATATGTATTACCAAATTCTTTACCAACACCACTCTTTTGTTGATAGACATTTTTACAACCTTCAAAATAATTATTTTCAGCAAACATATAACAATTTGCTCTTAAAGAAGCTACATAACTTAACTCAGCTTTACTATCATTAATATCAGCATAAACATAATTATTATAAAAATGAACATTAGCTTGTCTTAATAACGGAATACGAGAACCACAATTATACCAAATATTATGATGGAAACTAATATTAAATTGAAGTGAATCATCACTAGAACCAATCAAATTAGTTTTATGGCAATATTCATAATAACAATACGCCATAGTATAATACATACCACGCTTAAAATCACAAGAACCATCGCCTTCACTCTTATCAGATTCAGCAGGATTAGCACAATATCCAGGTAAGAAAGTAATATGATGAACCCAACATCTTAGAACAGGAGAAGTTAACTTACCACCTTCTTGGACACCTTCCATACCTAACGCATCTTCACTATATTTACTAAATGTTAAATTGCGAGCCTCAAAACTCTTACCACGATTACCAGTAGTATCAGAAGAAATAAAGTGGAATCCCCAGCCTTCAATAACAGCATCATCACCAACACCTTCAATAGTAACATTCTTTAAATTCTTCATTCTAGCCATATTACCATTATCACCAACAGTACCACCAAATTCAGTAGAATCATAAGCTGTCAACCCTAAAGGTGCCGTCACAGTACCAACAAAACGAATAACAATAGGATGACTATCATTTAAAGAATCAAAACCAAGTTTACTACCATTACTATCATAAGTATTAGATCCTTGCTTAGAATATTGAGTGTTATTAAGCCACCATCCAATACCTAAAGCCTTACCTCCAACACCAGGAATATCAAACATAACTGATGAAACCTCATCAACACTCCCCATAACATAATCCTTATTTTCATCAGTTACATAAATAACAATCGCATTATCTTTTAGAGTACCATCATCATTATATGCGCCAACACCATCACTATAATTATAATGAGCATATCCTGATCTATCATAAGCATCTATACTAACCTTACAAACAGCAGACTGTAAATCATATTCTTCATTTTTTAAAACAGGAACAACCTTAAAGAAATATTCTCCTTTTTCAAAACCAATTAAATCAAAACGACCAACATCAGTAAAACTTCTATAATAAGCATTCTTATAATCTAATAAAGTATAATCTTCATAATCATTTCCTTTAACATAAACATTATACGAACTAGCACCATTTAAATTAAATTCAATAACTGCAGCCTCATTTAAACCTTCATAATTAGTAAATTCAATTTGTCCTTCTACCTTACCATTACCAAATAACTCAATAATCTCTAAAATTTCATCTTTAATTTCATTTAAACAACTACTAACATCTATAGCATTATCAATCTTAATTAAACCACTATTCTTAATTTCATCTATTTGATTAATAAGTTCAGCATCATCATATTCTCTTTTAATATCTTCAACAAAACCAATCAATTCTTCCTTAGCTTGAGTCTTTTCATCGACAACAACAACCCACTTAGCATATAAAACAAGATTATTATCAACAACATCATTAAAATCATATTCTAAAGTTAAAGCACTATCAGTATACCAACCATCAAAAACAAATCCTTCATAAACAGGATCACTTGGTTTATTAACTTTTTCTCCGCTAACTACAGTAACAGAAGAGACGCTACTACCACCATTAGACTCAAAACTAACGACATATTCTAAAGTCTCTACAGTAGGTGTTGGCCTTTTACTAGGTTTACATGATGTAATAGGAACCAAAACCAACATCAATAATAATATATAAATAATCTTCTTCATATGGTGTCCTCCAAGCTAAATATCACCTATAATTTATCATAAAATAAAAGACTTGTAAATATTTTTACTCTTCTTCAAAAAAACAATATGCAACTTCTTCTATCAATCTTTTACTTTCTAAAGAAGGTTCATCTAAAGGCATTCTATATTTTTTAGTTTTAAACCCCATTAAATACATTAAATACTTACAACAAATAGGAGAAACCTCTAAATAAATAACATTAATAAGTGGTAAAATCATAAAAAAAGTGGACCTAGAAATATCAATATTTTTCTTAAAAGAATCAATAATAATCTTGACCTCTTTAGGAAAACAATTCCCAATCACAGAAATAACACCACTAGCTCCAACACCCAAACTACCTAAAATACTAAAATCATCACCACAATATAACAAAAAACCATCACTACAAAATGCTGCAATCTTACTTTGATAATTAATATCTCCACTAGCTTCTTTAATCCCAATAATATTAGGATGATAAGATAAAATCTTAACAACATCCAAATCTAATCCAAAACCACATCTTTTAGGAACATTATATAAAACAATAGGTTTATCAACATAATCAGCAATTTTAGTAAAATGTTTAATCAAACCCGAAGTATTACTTTTAATATAATATGGAACAATAACTAAATAACTATCAAAAACAATTTCCTTAAACAAATCACTTAATCTAATAACTTCTTCTGTTACATTAGCAATTAAGCCAACCATAACCTTAATCTTACCATCTAAATAACAAACAACGTGCTTAACTAATCGAACCTTTTCATCATCACTTAAACTCTCAGCCTCTGCAGTCGTACCCAAAAGTAAAATTCCATCAGTTTTATTTTCAATATGATAATCTAACAATCTATCAATTTCATTAAAATCAATCTTATTATAAGAATCAAAAGGTGTCACTAAAGCAACAATACTTCCTTTAATCATCAAATTCACCCCTAGATTATAATATGCAAAACAAAATAAAAAGGACCTGAAAATCAGATCCTAACATTATTAAGCTGTTCTTTGAACATCTTTAGCTAATGGGCCACGGTCACCTTGAACAACTTCAAAAGTAACTTCCTCACCCTCATTTAATGTTTTATAGCCGTCAACTTTAATAGCACTAAAATGAACGAAAACTTCTTTGCCTTCTTCATCAATAATAAAGCCATAACCCTTTTCGGCATTAAACCATTTAACTTTTCCCTTCATGAGTAAACTCCTTTCAAACCAACCTTTATATTATTATAACCTAAAATCTAAAATTCTTCAAGATATTTACAAGAACTTGCTCTTTCAAAAATAAATCTAGAAACAATAAATAAAGCCCCAACACTAATACTTAAGATACTAATCAACCTAAAAGAAAAATCATACCCAATATTTTCAAATAAATACCCAAACAAATTAGATCCTAAAAATTGAAAAACCGAAGAAAAAAATACTAAAACCAAACTAGCTGAAGTAACATTATGAATACCAACAAGTTTAACCAAATATTTCATATGAACAAAAAGTAAAGTTCCCCAACCAACGCCCCTAAAACAAGCAGCTACAATTAAAACAGGAGTAGGAAGGTTAGTAAAACTAAGTAAGAAAGTCTTTAAAAAATATCCTAATACAACCAATATAAGCAAATATAAATCTCTAATCTTTCTAAAATATTTAGCTAAAACAAACATAACAACAACTTCAACAAACACAAATAAAGCTGCAATAAAACCATAATCAGAAGCAGATAAACCTTTAATTTTACTAAACAATAACGGAACAAAACTATCTCCAACATTATTTAGTGTAACTAAAAATAAATAAAACAGAGAATATGCGTAAAACCATTTATTTTTCAAAATAGCTTTAAAATCCCTTTTTTCTTCTCCCTTTTCCATTTTTTCAGTCTTTAAAAACAATATAAAAACTGAACACAGAATAAAAATAGTACCTGAAATAATAAACATATTTGAATAACCAATATAGTCAACCAATACTCCACCAATTCCACTACCAATAATATAGGCAATAGATCCCATCACTCTAATATTAGAATATTCCTTATTATACTTATTACAAAAAACAGTTGCATGGCTATCTAACAAAGAATAAAAAGGAGCAATCACACAAGCAAGCATACCAGTTAAAAGCATAATCACTTCAACAGTTGAAGCATTACCGTATAAAATAATAATCACACCAGATGCAAGCGCAATCCCCATAAGCATATATTTAATAATCTTATTATTCTTAGCAAAAATATTCCAAATAGGATTAACCACTAAATAAGTAATCGTCGTAATAGATGCAATAACCCCAATAATCCCCTCTTTAAAATCTAAAGACGATAAAAATAAAGATGTATAAGAATAATATAATGCATCAGCAATATAAACAAATAAAAACAATAATTTCAAAAAATTATATTTCCTATTAACAAATTTCTCTTCCATATTATCACCTAAACGAAATAATTATAGCACACTTCTTCATTTTAGTGTATAATTGTTTAAAAAGGAAGGTAATAATTATGAATTTAAAAAAATATATATTAGATACATTTATAAGATATGTAAAAGTTGATACTATGTCAAAAGAAGACACAAACCAAACACCATCAACCCAAAAACAATTTAATTTAGCACATATTTTAGCAGATGAATTAAATGATTTAGGATTAACAAACATCGAAGTTTCAAACAACTGCTTCGTTACAGCAACTTTACCATCAAATATCGAAGGTAACTCCCTATCAATAGGATTCATTGCTCATATGGATACAATACCTGGATTTAGCGGAACAAACGTAAATCCTCAAGTAATAAATAATTATGATGGTAATACAATCAAACTTAATGGAATCGAATTGAATCCTACACAATTTCCGTACCTACCATCATTAAAAGGTAAAACCCTAATCACAACAGATGGAACAACAGTCCTAGGAGCAGATGATAAAGCAGGAATTGCAAATATCATGGCAATGCTATACTACTACAAACAAACAAATGCTCCCCACGTAGAAATTCATGTTGCATTTACACCAGATGAAGAAATAGGTGAAGGTATTGAGAAATTCGATTTATCAAAATTTCCATGTGATTATGCTTACACAGTTGATGGCGGAGCACCAAATGAAATCAACTATGAAAACTTCAATGCAGCTAGTGCATTAGTAACAGTTAAAGGATTAGATATCCATCCAGGTAGTGCGAAAAATCAAATGTTAAACGCAAGTCTAATCGCAATGGAATACAATAGCCTTCTACCACAAGAACAAAAACCAGAATACACTGATAACTACGAAGGATTCTATCATTTAACAAATATAACAGGCGTTGTAGGCGAAGCTAAAATGCATTATATTTTAAGAGACCATGATAAAACTAAATTAGAAAAGAAAAAACAAATCATGGAACAAGCTAAAAACTATCTAAATTCTAAATACAACCCTGATACAGTAACACTAATCATTAAAGATAGTTATTCAAATATGTCAGAATTAATAAATAAAGATCCAAGATGCATCGACAAAGCCCTAACAGCAATTAAAACACTAGGATTAACACCAAATACTTCACCTATAAGAGGTGGAACAGATGGAGCAAGACTAACATATATGGGCTTAAACTGTCCAAACCTTGGAACAGGTGGATATAACTGCCATGGTCCATACGAAATGGCATGCTTAGAAGAAATGGAACAAGTTGTACAAATCTTAATAGAAATAACAAAGGCGTCATAAGACGCCTTTTACTCTACATATATACAATAATCTTGAAAATTTATATTATCATTAGAAATAGATATCAATATTTTGTTATCACTATCTTCTAAATCAAATAATACATAAACCTTAACTAAAGAATTAACACAATAAACAAAATCATTACTAATCACTTCTTCTTCATTTTGAAAAACTGAAACAATATTGTAATCATTATGTTCTTTTATATAATAAACACTATAATAATCATAAAAATATAATTCAAGTATCCCACTGTTCTTATCAAAAGAATAATTATAATAATCTAACTCATCATCTAATCCGGGTTTAGCCGCCTCTCCTCCCGCCTCTGGCGCCTCTGGTTCCATCACTTCTCCTTCATTAATTGTTGGAGCCATATTAGGACCTGCCTCAGACTTATTATTAGTAGGTTTCATACTAACAATAACAATAACAGGAATTAAAACAAGTAACAAACATGCAAATCTTAAAACGAGTTTATAATTAAAACTAAAACTAATTTTAGTCTTACTAACCTTACTTTTTTCATATATGAAATTGGCTTTATTTTCATCAACTTCAGGAACAATATCCTTTAATTTATCTAACATAACCATCCTCCATCATATCTTTAATCATTTTTCTAGCTCTTTCTAATCTTTTTTTAACAGCATCACAACTTATTTTAAGTGTCAAACTAATATCTTTTATAGATAAAGAATCATAATAAAACAAAACAATAACAGCCTTATATTTTAAAGGAAGTTCCTTAACAATCCTAGAAACAACATAAACATCATCATTTTTATCAACCTTAGGAGAAATATATTCAATAATCTCCTCATTTAAAACAATTCTTTTTCGTTTCTTTAAATAATTCTTACATTCATTAATTGCTACTCTAATTAACCAATACTTTTCTTCATTTAAATTAGAAAACTCTTTATTACAATTAATATATTTAATAAAAACATTTTGAACAAGGTCTTCTGAGGCATACTTATCCTTAGTATAACCATAACAAACATTCATAAGCTCTTGAGCATATAATTTATATTTAGTTTCAAATACAACCTCACTCAAACTTCCCATACTAAACTCCTAATAATGAAATAATAATTAAATTATACCATTACTATAATAAATAATCTACTTGTTTAACTCTTGATTTTGAAATGCAAGTAAAACAAGTTCCTTAAATTCTTGTTTATAAACATCATCAAATTCTACTTCTTCTAATAACAAAATCAAATGTTCAAATGATGAATCACCCTTAAAATCTGACTCTCTTAAAATCAATCCAAATTCAACAACAGCACATGCAAACATAAAGTCATTACTAGGAATAGATAACCCATAAACAGCATTAATAACCTCAGTATCTAACCCACTAGCAACATCATTATATCTTAATTTAGTTCTTAAAATATATTCATTTTTAACATCTTCTTTTAAACAAATCTCATACATTGCAATAGTAGTATGACTAGCACCAATCTCACCAGCATCAGTATTACTATCTTCAAATTCATCATCAGTTAATCTTTTATTTTCATAACCAATCAAACGATATTTAAAAACAACATTAGGATTAAACTCAACTTGAATCTTACAATCCTTAGCAACAGTATTTAAAACTGACCCAAGTTCACTAACAAAAACTCTCTTAGCCTCTAAAATATCATCAATATAATATGCATTACCATTACCATTATTAGCTAAAGTTTCCATAATATTATGCTTAGTATTACCAACACCATATCCAAAAATAGATAAATAAACACCAGTTTCTCTCTTACTAGAAATAAATTCATTTAATTCATTTTCACCTTTAATACCAACATTAAAATCACCATCAGTAGCAATTAAAACTCGATTATTACCACCATCAATAAAGTGTTTACTAGCAAGATCATAAGCAGTTTGAATACCTGCACTACCGTTAGTTGCACCTCTTGCAGAAAGTTCATCAATAACTTCAATTAATTCTTTTTTATTACCTCCGCTAATTCCATCAGCAATAACTCTTACACCACTTGCATAAGTAACAATTGAAACAATATCATCTTCAGATATATTATCCATAAATAATCTAAAAGATTCCTTAAATAAACCTAATTTATTTTCACTATTCATAGAACCAGAAATATCAACTAAAAACACAAAATTATTCTTTGAATCAACAATTTCAACATCCTTAGAATTAACACTAATTAAAGCTAAATGATTTTCACTATTCCAAGGACATGAAGCAATTTCAATTGAACTACTTAAAGCATCACTAGTATTATTCTTATATGAATAATTAAAATAATTAAGCATATGCTCAATATTTACAGCGTCTTTACTAATAAAATTATTATTCTTAATTAATCTACGAAGATTAGAATAAGCATAACTAGAAGAATCTAAAGAAAAATTAGATAATGGATTATTGTCTGGAGAAATAAATCCACCTTCTAAAATTTCAATATACCCTTCACCTACTGCATCATCAACTGCTCCAGCCTCAGGGACCATCATTCCACCTTCTACTTCAGGTTCATAAAACTCACCGTCATTTTTCATAGTATTGCTAGAACAGCCACATAAACCAATAATTAAAAAACTAAAAACAAATAAAAACATCTTTTTCATAGTATCACCTCTACCAATAAAACAAACAACAATTAAATAAGGTGACAAAAAAAGGGAAAAAATTTTTCCCTAATTTTCTTCTTTTAAATTTCTAACCTTTGCATCATACTTTTTACGTTCAACAGTATCTAATATCTTCTTACGTAAACGTACATGCTTAGGAGTAATCTCAACTAATTCATCTTCATTAATAAATTCCAAACAATTTTCTAAAGTTAAAACCTTAGGAGTCTTTAAAACAACAGTAGTATCTTTATTAGAAGATCTAGTATTAGTTTGTTGTTTAGCTCTAACAACATTTACAGCTAAATCAAGCCCCTTATTAGCTTCCCCAACAATCATACCCTCATATATTTCTTCACCAGGTGAAATAAACATAACACCTCTATCTTCTAATGCACCAATAGAATATGCAGTAGATTGCCCTTGAGCCATAGAAACTAAAACACCACTTGTTCTTTCAGCAATATTCATACTTTCCATAGGTTTATACTCTAAGAAACTATGATTAATAATACCATACCCCTTAGTAACAGTCATAAAATCGGTATTAAACCCAATAAGACCACGTGAAGGAATAGTATAAACAATTCTTGATTGAGTTTCGGTATTACTCATGGTTTCTAATGTACCTCTTCTATTACCCATAATCTCAATAACAGAACCAGCACATTCACTAGGAACATCAATAACACAATATTCATAAGGTTCACAAACAACCCCATCAATTTCTTTCATAATAACTCTAGGTCTAGAAACTTGGAATTCATAACCTTCTCTTCTCATATTTTCAATTAAAATACTTAAATGTAATTCACCACGTCCAGATACTAACCATTCTTCTGCTTTATCAATTCTTTCAACGCGAAGTGAAACATCCTTTTGAACTTCTCTAAATAATCTTTCTTCTAATTTAGTAGCAGTAACGGCTTTACCATCTTTGCCAACAAATGGAGATGTATTAGTACCAAAAGTCATTTGCACAGTAGGTTCAGAAATATGGATTTTTTCTAATGGTTCTTCCATACCAACATTACAAATAGTTTCACCAACTGAAATATCTCCAAGTCCCGCAACAGCCACAACCTCACCAGCATATGCTTCATGAACTTCAATTCTATCTAACCCTAAAAATCCATACAATTTTTGAACTCTAAAAGTTTTAATAGATCCATCTAATCTACAACATGAAACAACTTCTCCAGATTTAATAGTACCTCTAGCAATTCTACCAATACCGATACGACCAACAAAATCAGTATAATCAAGCAATGCAGGTTGAAGTTGTAATGAAGCATCCTTATCCATTTTAGGAGCAGGAATTTCATTAATAATCATATCAAGTAAAGGCCCCATTCCACTCTTTTGAGTAGATAAATCACTATCTAATGAACATGTATTATTTACAGCTGATGCAAAACAAACAGGGAAATCAAGTTCATCTTCATCACAACCTAAATCGATAAACAATTCTAAAACTTCATCAATAACTTCCATAGGTCTAGCTGAAGGTTTATCAACTTTATTAATAACAACAATAGGTTTTAAGTGAGCTTCAAAAGCTTTCTTTAAAACAAATCTAGTTTGAGGCATAGTTCCTTCATAAGCATCAACCACTAAAACAACACCATCAACCATCTTCATAATTCTTTCAACTTCACCAGAAAAATCAGCATGACCAGGAGTATCTAAAATATTGATTTTAGTATTCTTATATGTAATTGCAGTATTCTTAGCTAAAATTGTAATACCTCTTTCACGCTCAATAGCATTAGAATCCATAACTCTATCTTGAACAACTTGATTATCTCTAAACGTGTGAGAACTTCTTAATAATTTATCTACTAATGTAGTTTTACCATGGTCAACATGGGCTATAATAGCAACATTTCTAATATCCATAAAACTAACCTCCAAAACATTAAAATTATATCAAAAATCAAAGAATAATACTATATTTTTTTTTCTTTTTCTTATATTCTTTTAAAGGTAAAGCCAAAGCATAAACCAATGAATCTTCACCTTTATTAAATAAATCTAACAATAAACTTAAATATCTAATCACTCCGTTAACCTTCTTTTTATTAGCCATATCTAATAAATAATTAATAGAAGATCTAAATAAAGGATTCTTAATATCTAAAATCTTATCAACATATAAAATCATATTTTCATTTTTATTTAAAAATCTATAAAAATTTGAAAGTAAAAAAGGTGTTTTTCTATCTAAATTAATCTTATAATTAACATCAGATAAAAGCTCTAAAATCTTAACAATTTCTAAACCAATACAATAATTACACAAATCTAAAACATCACTATCTATAGAACTAAACCCAATAAGTTCATTAATTAAATTAATACGCCATAAAACACGATGACCACTAGGTTTAGCATTAGGATATTGTTTTAAATATTCCTCTTTTAATTCATTTAAAGCACTTATATAATCACCTTTCATTTGGTAACAATCAAAACATCTAATAGCTATTTTTTCTAACTGACTTTGATTTTTCAAAGTATTAGCAATCTTTTTAATTTGTTCTAAATAATTATTACATTCCAAATAATAAGCACTAACAATATCATTAACATTAATAACCTTTTTATTAACCTCATCTTTAGAATAAATATAATAACTAAATTCATTCGGAGTAATACTTTCATTATCTAAAATACAATAAGCTAAACTATCAGAATCTAAAACCCTATTAGCAGGATGCCCAACAACATCATTTCTAATATATTTTAGTTCTCGAAGATTTTGATTTAAATTTATATTAATAAAACTTTTACTCTTAGTTAAAGAATAAGCCAAAGCATATAGTGAATCAATAGAGACAAATAACCCCTGTAATAATGCATATAACCTTAAAACATTATCAGATAAATCAAGATTATCAACTCTCTTAAAATAACTTTTTTGAATCTCATTAGTAGTCTCTAAAGCTGATAATGCAGAAGCAACAGGATAATTCTTATTATCTAAATAATATTTAACATCAAATTCTTCAATTAATTTTTCATTTTTTAAAGCTAATTTATCCATAAATTCACCCACTTCATATTATATATTTTACTCCAATAAATAATACTTTTCAATACACCCAAAATTATGTTACAATATAACCATATGAAAGAAAGAAGGTTAAATTATGGTTAAAGATAATAAATTCAAACTATATAATGGTGTAGACATTCCAGCCCTAGGACTTGGAACATGGCAAGTATCAAACGGAGATGAAGCATATAATTCCGTTTTATGGGCATTAGAAGCAGGATACAGACATATAGACACAGCCTACATCTATGAAAATGAAGTAAGTGTAGCCAAAGCCATTAAAGACTCAAAAATAGATCGTAAAGATATATTTATCACAACAAAACTACCAGCAGATATTAAGACATATGATGGTGCAATAGAATATTTTGATAAATCACTTAAAAACCTAGATACAGATTATATAGATTTATACTTAATTCACGCTCCATGGCCATGGAGTAATGTAGGCCAAGACTGTACAGAAGGTAATATTGAAGTATGGAAAGCATTTATAAAACTATATAATGAAAAAAAAGTAAGAGCTATAGGTGTATCAAACTTCCATAAAGAAAACATCATAACATTAATAGAAGCTACTAATGTAAAACCAATGGTAAATCAAATTAGATTTTTTATTGGTAATACTCAAGAAGCAATCACTAAATACTGCCAAGAAAATGATATCTTAATCCAAGCTTATTCTCCTATGGCAACAGGAAATATTTTAGATAACGAATTATTAAAAGAAATGGCAGTAAAATACAATACTACCATTCCAAAAATTTGTATAAGATATTGTTATCAAAGAGGATGTAATCCACTTCCAAAATCAGTTAATAAAGAAAGAATTAAAGCTAACTTAGATATTGATTTTGTAATAAGTGATGAAGATATGGAATATCTAAACAGTTTAAAACATATAGGTCCAACAAGACCATTAAGAAGTTAAGAGAGGAAACTCTCTTTTTTTTTTAACAAGAAAAAAAGAGTTCAAAAAACTGAACTCTTCTATCACATTATTCTTCTTTAGCTTTATCAATTAACTTGCCACCTAAATATCCAGCAAGTAATGATTTAATATCTAAACCAGTAGCTTTTTCTAAGCCAGCAAAAATTTGTGTACCATTCTTAGAAATTTCTTCTGTAAGCTTAGCTGTATTACCTTCACCATACATTGTAATACTATCAATCTTAGACATAGCACTAGCAACAGGTTCAGAGTAAGCCTTAACAATTTCAGGTAAAACACCAGAATCTAAAATTAATTGTAATGTAGCAGCTTCACCATATTGTTTCATCGCATCAGCCTTAGCCTTAATAGCATCAGCCTCAGCACGACCTTTAGCTTCAATACCTTGTGCTTCAGCAAGTGCAGCTTCCTTATCAGCAGTTGCTTTAGCAATTAATGCAGCAGCTTCTAAATCCGCTTGAATCTTTAATGCTTCTGCAGCTTTTTGTACAGCAATCTTATCAGCTTCAGCTTTAATCTTTTGCATTTCAGCTTCTTGTTCTAATTCATACTTCTTAGCTTCTGCAGCCTTTTGACGAGTGAATAAATCAGCTTCTGCTTCCATTTGAGCAGCATACTTCTTAGAGTCAGCAACCTTATTAATTTCAGCTTGTAATTGCTTTTCTTTTAATTCAACTTCACGATTACCAAGTTCAACTTCACGTTCACGTTTAGCAATATTAGCATTAACTTCAGCAACGTTAATTTCTTCTAAACGTTTTTGCTTTTCAATATCATACGCAGCATCAGCAACAGCCTTAGCAGTATCTGATTTTTGTTTTAAAGCAGACGCTTGTAATTCATAATCAGTATTTTGTTGAACAATCTTCATTTGAGATTCAACCTTAGCCTTATTTGCAGCTTCATTAGCAGCAGCAGATGCAATAGCAACGTCTCTTTCAGCGTTTGCTCTAGCAATTGCAGCATCCTTAGAAATTTGGCTAATATTATCAATACCTAGATTTTCAATAACTTTATTATCATCTGAGAAAGATTGAATATTAAAATTAACAACCTCAATACCTAACTTAGCCATATCTGGAACTACATTTTCCTTAACCTTATTAGCAACACCTTGACGATCACGAACTAATTCCTTAATTTCAACAGTACCAACGATTTCACGCATATTACCTTGTAATACTTGTTGTAATTGCTTAATTAATTCTGCTTCAGGCATATGTAAAATAGATTCAAATGCCTTGTTTAATAATTCCGGATCAGATGATATCTTAAGGTTGGCAACACCATCAACATTGATATTAATAAATTCTTTAGTTGGAATTGCTTCCTCTGTCTTAATATCTACTTGGAATGCCTTTAAAGATAATTTATCTGTTCTTTGGAAGAATGGAATTCTAACGCCAGCACTACCGATCATAATCTTTCTTTTACCAGCACCTGAAACCATAATTGCAGTGTCTGGCCCTGCTTTTACATACACTGCAGCTATTACAATAATAGCCAATAAAATCACTAACAACACAATTAAAATAACTGTTCCTGGATTCATAAAAAAACCTCCTAATTTTCAATTAAATATATTATTTATCTAAATAGATTATACTACAAATAATTAATCATATAAATACTTAGTGCTGAAAATTGTTAAATTATACGATAATATCTATAGCAAATCATTACAATACCATTTTAATTTATATATATTAAAAATTAAATGACAATACCTGCAAAAAAATATAATAAATTTTTACATATTATGCAAATTAAAAAGCACTATTTAAAGTGCTTATAAATTATTATGTTCTTTTAAATATTTTTGATATAAAGCATTATCTATTTTACCAGTGGCTAACATCTTTTCCACCCATAACTGTAAAGTTTCCACAGTAATAGAAATCTTTTCTAAAGATTCTTGAATAATAATAAAATCTTCAATTTCATCTTTAGTAACCTTGCCATCTTCAATGATTTCTATAAGTCTATCTTTTTTCTTACTCATAGAATTTAAAGAAGAAATCATTTTTAATACTGTACTTTCAATACCTTCACTTTTAATTTCAGGAACATATTTTTGACCAATAGGACACTCAGTATTACAATAATGATTACATAACTCCGGTTTATTATAACATATAGCAAGCTCAATAACATCGCCCGGTTGTAAATATACTTTACCAGTTTCACATCTTTCTATTCTTTCAGGAGGTAAATTAGTTAATTCACTTACCCTTTCTCTAGATAATCCTAACTCTTCTCTAGTTAATTGATAAATAGATTTATTATCTTTTTTAGATACCTTCGCCATATACTACTCCTATACTAACATTGATAAAGCTTTCTCAAAATAAACACCATACCAATGTTCATCTCTAACATCATAAGTATTTTCCATAGCTAAAACAGTAAAATGACAAGCAAGTTTACATGCTTCTAATATATCAAGCCCCTTAATAATACCAGCAAAAAAACTAGCAGCAAAACAATCACCAGTACCATGGAATGAATGAGGAATTTTTTTAGTAAAATAATATTCTATTTTACCACCTTTATAACAACAACAGCCAAGCTTATCATCTTCAAAACTAACACCAGTTAAAACAACCGCAGCATCAGTTAAATGATTTAGAGAAATAACAATATCTTCAATTTCTTCTTTTGTATATTTTTCTTTGTAAACTCTACCTAACAATAAAGATGCTTCAGTCAAATTAGGCACAATATAGTCAGCCTTTTTGCATAATCTCAACATTTCACTAGGAAAATCTTCACTAAATCCTACATATAACTTACCATTATCAGCCATACAAGGATCAACAACATTAATAGCATTATCATTCTTACAAGAATCCATAATAGACATAATATAATCTATTTGTTTAATACTACCTACATACCCTGTATAAAAACCATCAAATTTAAGCCCCTCACTTACCCAATGCGCCTCAATCTTAGGCATCTCTTCAGTTAAATCACAAAAAGTAAAATTCTTAAATCCGCCTGTATGAGTAGATAAAACTGCAGTAGGAATAATTGAAGCTTCAATCCCTGCAGCAGAAATAATAGGTAAAGCAACAGTTAACGAACATTGCCCTAAACAAGATATATCTTGAATTGTACAAATTCTTTTCAAAATAACCACCTCTTACTCAACTGTTAAATAAGCAAATAACAACTTCATAGTATTATCTATAGCGTCTAAATGAGTACGCTCCATACCATGACTAGCGTGAACACCAGGCCCAATTAAAGCCCCAGCACAATCAACACCACTTCTCCAAGCAGCACCAATATCAGAACCATAATAAGGGAAAATATCAACAACATAATTAACATTATTATCCTTAGCTAAATTAATTAACTTAGTAGTTAAATCATAACTATATGGTCCCCCTGAATCCTTAGCACAAATAGAAACGGCATATTCATTACCTGCTAGATCCTTACCAATACATCCCATATCAACAGTAACAAATTCATCAATTTTAGTATCAACAGTAGCAGCCCCATGACCTACTTCTTCTTGATTAACAAAATACACATAAGTGTCATACATAGGTAAAGTATTAGTATCTTTTAATTCTTTTAAAACACCCAAAATAGCACATACACTACCCTTATCATCAATAAATCTACTCTTTAAAAAACCACTATCAGTAATAACTGTTTTAGGATCAATAAAAATATAATCACCATTTTGAATACCTAATTTTTCAACATCTACTCTACTATTAACACGTTCATCAATTCTAATCATCATAGAATCTAAATCACGACTTCTACTTTTTGCATCCTCATAGACATGTACAGATGCACTCTTACATAAAATAGTTCCACTATATAACTTACCATCTCTAGTAACAACCTTACAATACTCACCATCTAAAGTTGGAATAGATGGACCACCAACATTAGTAACACTTAAAGTGCCATCTCCATTAATAGATCTTACCATTAATCCTAATGTATCAACATGCGCACTTGTAGCAACAACCTTATCACTACATCTTCCTTTAATAAACACTTTAACATTACCCTTATTAGTAATACTAGCTTCATAGCCAATATTACTTAAAGTTTTAATTAAAAACTCATCTACTAAATTAATATATCCAGTAGGAGAATCAGTATTAAATAACTCTAACGCAATTTCTTTAACAAAATCTAAATTCACAAATATCACTCCATTCACATAGATTTATTATACTCCAATTCTTTTCTTACCACAAGAAAATTAACATTTAGAAAATTATTTTAAATAAAAAAATAAAAATGCTTGTATTTTGTTAAAGAGTTTGGTATAATAAACAAGCATTGAATATGGTTCGGTGGTGTAGTGGTTAACATGCTAGTCTGTCACACTGGAGATCGCGGGTTCAAGTCCCGTCCGAACCGCCATTCACGCATCCATAGATCAATTGGATAGATCGTTTGACTACGGATCAAAAGGTTAGGGGTTCGAGTCCTCTTGGATGCGCCATAAGATAATAACAAGCAGCTAAACGCTGCTTTTTTTGTTTTTTAAAAAAGAAAAAGAACCTATAATACAAGGTCCTTCTTCTTAGAGAAAAATGAAATTAAAATTTCAGAAGATAATACAAATATTATTAATATGATACTCCAAGCATATAAATATTCCATATCCATTGCTAAATCCTTATAATAAATAAATTCATTACCTATAGAATATTCAGTGTTCATAATATATTCAGCCATCACTAAAACCTTAAGTCCTAAACCAATAGATTGGACCAAAGCTGTTAAAATAGCAGGGAAAACTAAAGGTAAAAGAACTTTAAATATAACCTTAGGAGTAACCCCACAACTAAGTTTAACTTCATCTAATATATCAGAACTAATATTTTCTAAACCAATTAATACAGCCTCATACACAACAGGTAAAACAACAACACCAACAATATAATATGGAGCTAAATCTTTTTTTAATAAAACCCATAACAATAAAATAACCACCGCAATAGGTAAAGTTTTAAAAAGAGAAACACTAGGTTTAACAAACCACTTAAAATTTCTAAACTTATACGCCAAAAGCGCTAAAACAACACCTAAAACAAAACAAGAAACAATACTAATTAATAATCTTAATAAAGTATGTCCTAAAACCTTATATGTATGAGCTTTAGAAAATAAATCAATTAAAGCTTTAAAAGTATCACCAACAGAAGGAATAATATAAGAATTATTAACAATAGCTTCTCCTATTATCCAAACAATAAATATAAATAATATCCCTAAAACAAAACTAGTTTTTTTAGCGATAGAATTCTTCACTAGGTAACCCAACTCCTAAAATACTTAAAATATTTTCAATTGCGCTCTTATTAGAAGTAGCTTTCTTATAAACAATATTAGTTAAAGGAATACTTCTAACAATAACATCCTTAGTCATAGCTTCAAAACTTCTATCTAATGGAATAATTAAATCAGCATATTTTTCTGGATTTTCATTTAATGATTTAATATTCTTATCAACTAACTTTAAGAAATTATTAATATCATCTTGTTTTTCACTATTAGGATTGACTAAAATACATGCTTGAGGAACATCAACACCTAAAATACTAGTTAAATCTAAAGTCTTAATATTCTTTTTGTTATTAATAACTAATTTAGAAATTTCAGGTTCACTCATTAACACATATTTAGCATCAATAGATCCACCAGCATATGCAGCATATACAGCACTACTACTAGCTAAAGAAAAATCAATCAAACTAGCATCTAAATTATTATCAGCATAAACCTTCTTTAAAACACTACCAGGAATACCAGTTTGACCAAAACCAACAACATTTTGTCCTTCTAAATCACTAATAGAATCTAATTTATTAGAACTATCAGTAACAATATAAGCATTATTCATAGTAATATATGCATCAATAACATATTTTGAATTTCCCTTATTAAATAATTGAGCAGCTAAATTAATAGGAGCTACAACAACATCATATTCACCAGCTACTAAAGCTGCCTTTAAAGGATCAGCACCTTGAACACCATCAATTTTAACATTTTCTTCTTCTAATAATCCCCCTAATGCTAAATATGGAGTCCCCATAGGAGCAATAACACTAATTTCATTTTCTAATTTAATATCATTATTACAAGAAAATAATGATAATCCTAAAACACTTAATAATATAAAACTTAATATTTTTTTCATAAATAATCAACCTCTTTTCTTACTTGCGAATATATTATAAATGATTTATAATATAAATATCGTAACAAATGTTACGAAAAATAATAAAAAAAGGTGAAAACGTATGCATCCATTTTTTAATAAAATAAATTATGAAAAATATAACCATTTATTTAAAATAAAAGAATATAAAAAAGGAAGTATTATATTTAATGAAGGAGATATTTGTAAAGAAATAGGCTTAGTTATATCTGGAGAAATCATAATTTCTACATTAACAAATGATAAAGAATATATAATATCTACACTCCACAAAAATGATATCTTCGGTGAAAACCTACTATTTGCTAAAAAAAATGAATACCTAGGAGATTTCATCGTTACAAACGATACTAAAATAATACTAATAAATAAAAATAATCTTTTTAAATTATTTGAAAATAAAACAATCTTAGAAAACTATCTAATCCTAATTTCAGATAAAAACACAAAATTAAGACAAAAACTAAAACTATATAGCCAAAAATCAATTGAAGATAGAATAATGTTTTACTTAAAAACTAAACAAAAACAATTAAACACCAACAAAATACCTATCCAAAATAAAGAAACATTAGCCAAATTATTAAATATCCCAAGACCATCTTTATCAAGAGAATTAATAAATCTTAAAAACAAAGGAATCATAAAATATAACAAATACACAATCGAAATATGTTGATTTTTATACTTATTGTTGTAAAATATTATTAAGGGGGAATGCATTATGACAAAAAGAGAAATTGTAGTAGTAATTTTATTATCGATTTTCACATGTGGTATTTACCAAATATATTGGATGTATGTAACAGCTGAAGAAATGAATTTAGAAGATCCAAGAGAGCCATTAATGAACTATCTTCTAGCAATACTATTAGGATTTGTAACATGTGGTATTTATCTTATTTACTGGGAGTATAAATTCTATCAAAAATTAGACTATATAACTGCTAAAGATAACTTATTATTATGCTTCTTGTTATCATTGTTAGTTTCTCCATTAATCGGTGTAGCTATTGCTCAAAATTCAATAAATGAAATGTAAAAATTACTAAGGAATATAAGGAAAACCTCTTGGCTTTCCTTATTTATTATTAATCATGAAAGAATATCTAAAACTATTAATTAAATTTATCAAAAAAAATTACATAATTATTCTTCTATTTTCTTCTTATATATCAATTACATATCTATTCAAAATCCCTAATTGTATAACAAAAGTAATCTTTGGACTACCTTGCCCTGCTTGCGGTATGACAAGAGCTGGATTTTCAGTATTAAGATTAGACTTTAAAAGCGCAATCTTCTTTAATCCCTGTATCTTTTTATTCCCTATTGTATGTTGGGTAATAGTATTTAAAGAAAAAAAACTAGAAGGAAAACTATATAAATCTAAAATATTTTGGTCAATAATTTTAACATTATTACTTGGAACATATCTAATAAGAATGTTTACAGTATATCCAAATTATCCATTAGATTATTATCAAGATAATATAATATCTAAAATAATTGAACAAATAAAAAATATAAGAGGTTAATATGGAAAAAATATATGAAAAACATTTAACAGGTGAAAGAGCCTTATTTAAACAAGAAAATACAGAAATATATTATTCTACTTTTTCTGATGGAGAATCACCATTAAAAGAAAGTAGTAACATAATAATAGATAATTGTTCATTCAAATGGAAATATCCTCTTTGGTACAGCAATAATATTAAAGTAACAAACTCAGTACTAACCGATACTGCAAGATCAGGGATTTGGTATACTAATAACATAACAATTGAAAACTCCCTAATTGAGGCCCCAAAAACATTTAGAAGATCAACTAATATCAAGTTAATTAACACACCTTTACCAAATGCTTTAGAAACATTTTGGAATTGTGACAAAATAGATTTAACAAATGTTACAGCTAAAGGAGATTATTTCTGTTTTAATAGTAAAAATATAATAATAGAAAACTTAACATTATTTGGTAATTATTCATTCGATGGTGCTAAAAACATAGAAATAAGAAATTCAAAACTATTAAGTAAAGATGCATTCTGGAACGCAGAAAATGTAACTGTATATAATTCTTATATATCAGGAGAATACCTTGGTTGGAACTCTAAAAACATAACATTTATAAATTGTACTTTAGAATCACTTCAAGGAATGTGTTATATAGATAATTTAGTATTAATAAATTGTAAAACTATCAACACAACCCTAGCCTTCGAATATTCAAGCGTTAATGCGCAAATTACAGGCTCAATTGATAGTATTTTAAATCCAACCAAAGGTATGATAACAGCTGATAAAATAGGAAAATTAATCTTAGAAGATGATAAAATAGATCCAACTAAAACAACAATAATCGAGGTGGAAAAGAATGTATAATTTCGATAAACCAACAAACAGATTTAATACTTCTTCTATCAAATGGAATGTAAAAGAAAATGAATTACCTATGTGGGTTGCAGATATGGATTTTGAAACCTCAAATGAAATAGTTTCTGAATTAGAAAAAAGAGTAAAACATAAAATATTTGGTTATACAGAAATTGATGATGATTGGTATACTTCTATTTCTAATTGGTGGGAAGAAAACCATCACTTCAAAATTGAAAAAGAATGGTTGATGTTTTGTACAGGTGTAGTTCCAGCTATTTCATCTATCGTAAGAAAAATCACAAACATAGCTGAAAATGTAGTTTTACAAACACCAGTATATAATATCTTCTTTAATTCAATTTACAATAATGGTAGAAACATTTTAGAAAGTCCATTGATTTATAAAGATGGTCATTATCATATTGATTTTGTAGATTTAGAACAAAAATTAGCTAATCCTCAAACAACATTAATGATTTTATGTAATCCTCATAATCCAATCGGAAAAATATGGGATAGAAATACTTTAGCTAAAATTGGCCATCTATGTAAAAAACATAATGTAGTGGTCTTATCAGATGAAATCCACTGTGATTTAACAGATCCAGATAAAGAATATGTCCCTTTTGCAAGTGTTAATGAAGAATGTAAAAATAATTCAATAACATGTATTGCTCCAACAAAAACATTTAATCTTGCAGGTTTACAATCTGCAGCCATATTTGTCCCAAATGAAGTCCTAAGACATAAAGTTAATAGAGGAATAAACACTGATGAAGTTGCTGAACCAAATTGTTTTGCCACAATAGCTGCAACAGCTGCGTTTTCAAAAGGAAAACCATGGTTAGATGAATTAAAACAATATATTTATGAAAACAAACAAATCGTAAAAGATTTCTTAAAAGAAAACCTTAATCAAATTCACCTTGTTCCAAGCGAAGCTACATATCTTTTGTGGTTAGATTGTAGTAAAGTAACAAATGATTCTAAAGACCTTACTTCTTTCATCAAAGAAAAAACAGGATTATTTTTATCAAATGGAACTCAGTACGGAACAACAGGAAAAACATTTATAAGAATGAATATAGCTTGCCCAAAAGAAAGATTAAAAGATGGATTAAATAGATTAAAAGAAGGAATAAAATTATATGAACGAAAAAACAGTATTATGCCAAACATCTAAAGCACCAGGAATTGCATTATTAGTTCTAGGTATATTATTTTCACCACTATTTGTTATTTCTATAATATATCTAGATTTAAAAGATGCTGAATCAATAGCATTAACAATAATTACAGGATTACTTACTCTTGGTTTAGTTGCAGCATCAATAAAATTATTGTCAGTAAAAAATGCCTATATTTATTATCTAGATCAAAATATGTATTTTGAGAATATAGCATTTGAACTAATCCCTAAAAAAGAATATGAAAATATAACAATAGAAGAAATATTTGCAAAATATTTACCAAAAAATAATACATTAAAAATATCAAAACAAGATATTGAAGATATCGACGTAACAGACACAAAAATTAAAGAATCTACTTCAGCTTTAACATTTTTAGGTGGAGCTGCTTTTGGAGCTATCGCTGCTACAAGTATGCACAAAAAAATGCAAAACGATAAAATAACTATCGAAGTAGCTGAAGGCTTTATTACCATTCACATTTTAGGTGGCATTGCTAAACAAATTCATGAAACACTAAATTATAATGATAATATTTCAACAATAGAACCAATGAAAAATCTAGATGAGTTAGAATAGGAGTTTATATGAAACCAGTATTAATACTTATAGCTGGAGGTTCTGCTTCAGGTAAATCTACAGTAGTAGATAAAATTCAAAACAAATTAAATTCTATCTATGTTACAGTAATTCGTCACGATGATTACTATAAAGATCAAGCTAATGTTTCATTAGAAGATAGAGTAAAAGTAAACTATGATCATCCCAACGCATTAGATAATGATTTACTATATGAACACTTAAATTTATTACTAAATAATCAAGAAATAGATTGTCCAACATATGATTTTAAAATTCACACTAGGAGCCAAATCACAAGACATATAAAACCAACTAAAGTTATTATCCTAGAAGGAATCCTAATCTTAGAAGATGAAAGAATTAGAGATTTAGCTGATATTAAATTATTTGTTGAATCAGATGATGATATTAGATTTATTAGAAGATTATTAAGAGATATAAATGAAAGAGGTCGTTCACTAGAAAATGTAATAGATCAATATTTAACAACAGTTAAACCAATGTATCACTCTTTTATTAAGCCAACAAAAAGATATGCTGACATCATCATTCCAAATGATAATAAACATGATGTTGCGGTTGATGTAATAGTATCAAAAATTAAAGAAATAATAGACGAAAGATAAAAAATTAGGTAAGCGTCAAAAATGAAACGTAGAAAAAGCTCCTATTTCTAGGAGCCGATTGTAGGTAATACCAAAAACTGGAATAAGTCCAGTTTTTTTACTTTTTAACCTTTAAATATTCAAGCAAATCATTTGAATATGGCAATAACTTTCTCAAGTTATCAACATGTTTATTTTAGCTAATGCAGTTTCAACAATACTATAAGCAACACACTCATATTAGCTCTAGATATATCAAGTCCCACATTTCTAAACAATTTTTCTTGTCTATATACTGGTAGATATTTAACAAATTTATTTGTAATAATATTAGCTACTAAGCTAGATGAAGCCATAGATTTAGGGAAAGCTAAATCATATGGTACTTTCAATATATTCGTAATATCATCCTTATAACATTCTTCACATTTATATGTTAGATATATGTTTTTCTTTTATTAATTTAGCTAGTTCATATTTTAATTTATATGATATAATTTCACCTATTTTTACCATGGTAGAACCACATTCACAAACCTTTTCTTCATCTGGCATATCATAAATAGGTATTATACAATCAAACAAGTCGACACTACCAAAATTCCAAGAAAAACTAGAAAAAAGAAAAATTGGAGGTGATAATTTAGTTGGATATAAAAATAGCCCTATAGCTACTTAAACTACAGGGCTATTAACCACCTCTTTTTTTAAGGCTTTTATTAAATTTGTCTTAGTTCTCTTAAATTATAAGGTTGGTAACTACCTATGGTCATGTAGATTGTTTTACCACAATATCGTTTCCTTCTATATCCCTAAAATAATATTCTATTTCATCAATATCCCATGTCATATTATTAGGGAATACGTTTTGCTTAATAAAAATTGCGGGTACATTATTTATAATTGGCCACTCTGCTCCTTGAAGCCATTTTGGTGGATAATTAATATATTTATACTTTTCGGCTATAATTATTTTTAATTCTTTCTTTTTCTTATTGTCAGAAACATCTACTGGTAAACAATTCCAAACATTATCAATAAACCATTGATTAGTCTCAATATACCTAGGTACAATCGAAAGCATTTCAGAATATATTTTTGAATCTTCATTATAAAAAGATAAATCCATATTTCTTCTTAGAAAAAAACATTTTACAACTCTAAATATTTCACATCTATGATATAATTTATTTAAATTTAAATTATCATATAAAAATGGTTTGTTCTTTTCTGGTAATTTATCATCATTATTAATTATATCGTATAATAATTTATTTTTATTATATTCTTCCCAAAATTCATATACTGTAATTTGACCCTCAGCAAATTTTTTCATGAATTCAATCATTTCAAGTTCATCAACAGTAAACTCTTCTTTTTTTCTTTTTTTAAAAAAAACTTTAAACCACACTTCTTAACCACTCCCATATATTATTAAATTTATAATATTGATTAAATCCACCTGAACCACGTCCATAACCAAATTGTTTATGAATCAATTTATGTTCTGAAATTTGAATAGGAACATATATCTTTATTTTACTCCCATATCTACCATATGGATGATGTTATAAATGGTATTTTAATGTTGACATTTACAGGCTTTTGTAGCATAACAACTGTAAAACTCGAGTTATAATATATCTATACCCGTTTGATTTATATTTTAAAAGTGAATTATAAATGGCAAACTTGTCTCTTGAACATGTAATTGAGCACAAGTATTTGTCAACATCTTTTATGCCATTACAATTTATATCTGATTAGTAATATTCTTTATTTTTCTCAATTCGTTCTCAATTTTTTTTGTATATCCTATAATTTCTGCATCTCCATCATATGTGCAAATGGAAAAAATTTTAGTTCTTTTATCAATACATTTAATAATATAACTTATCTCATATTTACTATATATCTTTATAACTTTATTTCTATGATAGAAGATAATTTGTTCATCATCAAAAGATACATAGTAAGATAAATAATATATATTCTTTTCTATTCCCACCACTAATGGATAAATTAACAGCAATATTAATACAAAACAAAATAATATATCATTAAATAAAAAATAGATTATTAACGGCAAAAAAATTGCTGAAAATGTTAATGTTATACCAATACACTCTATGCAATTAATAAAAAATCTAACATGTTTCTTCACCATTTATGCCTCCTTTAATTCATCTAATAAATCTAATATCAATGAAAAAAAATTACAAGTTGCCTCTGTCATAATAGATAATATCCCTGCTGGAAAATAGCCATATTTCCCATTATTTTTTTATATATATTTAATTTATTAGCATCATATAATGTTGGGATTAATAATTATCATTTTATATTTTTTTAGAACCACTTTTAACACTTATATAAAATTTAGCTTTTTAGCATATTGAATTTTAATATATAATTATTTTTGTTTACTATACTTAATCAATTCTATGATAATATATATAATACCTAAAACTATCGCTAATATAATAATAAATTTTATATCACTTTCATCTACATTACCATTTGAAAATGCACATTCCCCTAGCAATAGTAAAAGCACTTCCATACAATATTCTAATAAGCTTTGTATAAACTTTTTCATACTAATATCTCCTGAACGTAAAAACTTCCTGTTATAATATACTCTTTTGAATTTTAATATTATATCAAACATTAATATTACTTTTTGGTTTTATTCGGTATTTTTTTATTACAAAATTATGATTTACCAATTTAGAAATCAATTTTTGTCAAACACAATCCATTTATCATAATCAGGATTTCCAAATATCGCATCATATACATATTTAGCTACTAATACTCCATCTTCACTATATATATGTGTGATATCTCCTAATATATTTCTTTGATAGTAGTATCTATTTTCATTATACATAAATCCTACTAACTTATCAAGAATATACATAAATGTTAATCCATTATCTACTAATATCTTATTGCCATCTGTAATAGTATTACTAACAAGATATAGATGAGTTCCTTCTTCAATTAAATCATTCCATCAAAGGTTCTTCTATTATATGAATATTTTCCTCCCATATTAGCTAGTGTTCCATCACTATTCCAACTCGTTGTCATACCTCTATATGTAGTAGGTCTTCCCATACTATAATATACACATTCTTCATCAGTATATTTTAATAATTCATTTTTTAATCCATATGTGAATTTATCTATTTTATTTGGATTTAATAGACTAATATCTAAACTATAATTTTATTCTTTTCTTAAGGTAATATTACCTTTCTTATCAAACTTATATCCTTCGATTTACCAATAAACATACATATTTTAAAAATCGTTCGACACTTTTTCGTCAAAAAAAGACTATGCTTTTTCACATAGTCTCTATCTAATATTATACTTTTTTATTTTTTAGCAACTTCTGCAATACTACTTACAGTAGCAGCTAAATTTTGCATATCAGATGGAACAATAATCTTTGTTGCTTGACCATCTGCAACTTTTTCTAAAGATTCAAATGACTTAATAGCTAATACTTCTTTAGTTAATCCTGCTTCTACTAACATCTTATAACCATCAGCTTGAGCTTGACGAGTTAATCTTGTACCTTCTGCTTCAGCAGTTTTAACCTTTAAGATAGACTCAGCTTCACCTTCAGCCTTACGAATCATAGCTTGTTTATCAGCTTCAGCTCTTAAAATTTGAGATTCTTTTTCACCTTCAGCAAGTAAAATAGCACTCTTCTTTTCACCCTCAGCTAATAAGATTTTTTCACGTCTTTCACGTTCAGCACGCATTTGACGTTCCATCGCATCTCTAATATCTTTTGGTGGTAAAATATTCTTTACTTCAACACGATTAACCTTGATTCCCCAAGGGTCTGTAGCTTCATCTAAGATTGAACGCATCTTAGTATTAATTAAATCACGTGATGTTAATGTTTCATCTAAGTCTAATTCACCAATGATATTACGTAATGTAGTAGAAGTTAAACTTTCTAACGCAGCATCAGGATTTTCAACACCATAAGAATATAACTTAGGGTCTGTAATTTGGAAAAAGACAATAGTATCAATTTGCATTGTTACATTATCTTTTGTGATAACTGGTTGTGGAGCAAAATCATTAACTTGTTCCTTCATTGATACATTTTTAGCAATTCTATCAATAAAAGGAAATAAGAAATGGAAACCAACGCTCCAAGTAGCATGATAAGCACCTAATCTTTCAACAATAATTTTTTGAGTTTGACGTACAATTTTAATTCTTGTAATTAATAATAAAACAATAGCTAAAGCAATAACGCTTAATACAACAGCAACAACAACACCAGGGTTCATAAATATATCCTCCTAACCTAATCTTCTAACAATAACTTTATTACCCTTAAAAGTAACGATTTCTACAATCTCATTTGCTTTGATTGGATCATATTCTTCTTCCAATAAGCAAGCTTGGTAAATAATACCATTAATTTTAATTTCTCCGTTTTCGTATTTAGAGATTTCTTTAATTACACTTACTCTTTTTCCAACGTATTCATCAATATTAGTATACCTTGTAGCATTTAACAATAATCTCTTAGCAAAGGGTCTAGTTAAGAACATTACAAATAAAGAAACTAAAGCAAATACTATTAATTCAATGTACCATGCTAAATTAGGTACAGCTGAAAGTACCAAAGAAATAAGTGAACCTAAAGAAAACCATATCGCAATCAAATCTTGTGACAAAGCTTCAATAAGTATAGTAAATAAGAAAACTCCTAACCATACCCAGACCATATAGTTTTCCACTACTGTCCATCTCCCTTCATATCAATAACTATAACCTTTTTCTCATCATCATAACGAGCTTTGAAGCGTTTAAACTCCTTTTTTTCTATTTCTAATCCAAACACACTACAAATATATTCAACTGCAGGTCTAGAACAAACTCTAGCGTATGTTTTTGAAATAGAAACATTTAATAAAGAAGATTCTTTTAACTCTCCACTTAATGCATAATCTTTATTTACAACATATATATACACATCTTTATTAACTCTATCAACAGCAAGTCTAACACGATATGCATCTTTAAAATATCTTAATAGAGCTTTATTAAATGTAATATGACTATCGTAAATACTAGCAGATCCTGCATTATCATCATATTCAAAAAATTCTAACATTAGAAAACCTCCTTTAATATTATTATACTCACAAATTTTAAAAAATTCAATAGAATTCATAAAAATTTTAAAAAATAAAAAAGATGCAAATAAGCATCTTCATTATTTCTTAATTAAATAAGTCTTTTCATCATCAAAACTTATTAATTCTTCTTTATATAAAGCTCCATACGCCCTTTTAAAAGCCTTTCTAGAAATGCCAAATACCTTTTCTACTTCTTCAGAAGAACTCTTAGCAGTAAGCTTCATAACACCATGGTGTTTATTTAAATAATCTAAAATAATTTCTTTATCAGTATCCATTAGTATTTCTTTATGTTCATTTAAAGTACCATATGCCTCTTTATCTACCATCTTAGTTATCGTAACAGATACTTCTTCTCCTAAACGATAATTTCTTCTTAATTGATGTTTAGGCACAAAAACATAAACCAAATCTTTAGTTATTAAACCAATACCCTTTTCAGCAATTCTTAAAACATATGCATCCTTCTTTTCACCTTCAGCATACCTAACATTATTACTTAAAGCAATAACATCAAATCTATTGACAGGTTTAGCAACTAATGCATTTTTCTTAACCTTAGCTTCTACAAAAATTAAATCATCAACTAAAGGCCATAAATTACTATCATAAGGTAAATAATCTTTTGACACAAATAAATCTTTAGGTGTATTATTATTAACAAAAACACCAATCCCCGGAATAACTTGAACAACACTTGCAAAATTAGGCTTATCAATTAATAAAACAGGTTCTTGCATCGTTGCTGTTTTTCTATTTTCTTTATCTGTATAAATATAAACACTAACCTCTTCACCGTTATTAAGTTCTCTACTTGCTTGTTTAAAATGCATCAACACTTCTTCATCATTAGAAGTAAGCATATACCCTAAATCTGATTTTCTTAAAACCTTTAAATTGTTTATTTTACCAATCTCTATCAATTTCGATCCCCATCCTTATAATTTCTATCTGTTTGTTTTAAATACATTTCTTTACGTTCTGTAAATGTTTTTTTAGGACTTTTTTTCTTTTGTTCAAATTTTTTTATTAATTCTTTTTCCTTAGTAGTTAAATCTTTCATTTATGTTCTTTAACTCCTTGTTCTTTCAACATATTAATAATACCTAAAATATTATTTTCAGTTTCAGCAGTATCAGCAATACCAGTATTATAAAATATTTGAATATATTTCTTATCATAAGTATACAAAATTAAAGTCATAGTAGCAATATTCATATTATAATGGGTGTAACTTTTTATACTTTTTCTATCTACTTTTAAATCTTTCTCTGGTTTATATCTTCTTAAAAAGAAAGATAATTTTTGGAAATGGATAAAATTATTAGTAATAGACATAATAAAATCACTTTGTCCACCTTCATATATTTGGCCAATATTTTGTCTTAAATATACATAACAAGGTTTCTTCCCCTTAAGCAATCTATTAACTCTCATCTCCATGATAGTCTCTTTACGACCCATAATTATCACCTCTAAAACTCATAATACATTCTAACATATTTATTATTTTTTTACAATTATAACATTTTTTTATTCAAAAATAGTCTTGACAAGCGCTTTCATAAGTGTTATTATAGTTTTAGAAAATATAACTTTTCAAATAATCTCTCCCAAAAAACATAAGGAAAAGGCTCGTCGTGATGATGAGCCTTTTTCCGTTTACTAATTAAAATTTAATTAAAGCGTATTTCTTTTTACCTCTACGTAAAACAATAAACTTGCCTTCAATCGCAGCCTCACTACTTAAAACAAATGCTTCATCAGTAACCTTTTCACCATTTAATGTTACTGCACCATTTCTAATAAATTCTCTAGCTTCTCTTTTAGAAGATGCTAAACCAACCTCAATCAAGCCATCAACTAAAGTAGAATTATGACCTTCAGTACATGGTAAATCATTAAATCCCATTTCAATTTCTTTAGCTGTTAATTTCTTAATATCACCAGAGAATAACGCCTCAGATATTCTCAACGCTTGTTCGTAATCTTCTTCAGTATGTAAGAATGTAATAACTTCATGAGCTAAAGCTTTATGAGCTTCTCTTAAATGAGGAGCTTCATTATGTTTAACTTCTAATGCTTCAATTTCTTCTTTAGATAAGAATGTTAAGAATTTTAAGTAATCAATAACTTTACTATCTTCAGAATTAATAAAGAATTGATACATTTCATATGCAGAAGTTTTATTAATATCTAACCATATAGCCTTACCATTAGTCTTACCAAACTTAGAACCATCACTCTTAGTTAATAAAGGCATAGTAAAACCATATACTTCTTTTTGGTCTTTCTTACGACATAATTCAATACCAGCAGTAATATTACCCCATTGGTCTTGTCCAGCTACTTGTAAAGTAACATTCTTATGTTTATTTAAATACCAGAAATCAAGAGCTTGCATAATCATATAAGAAAACTCAGTATATGTAATACCAGCATCTAAACGTCTAGCAATAATATCTTTTTGTAACATATAATTAACATTAAAATATTTACCAAAATCTCTTAAAAAATCAATGAAGTTAATGTCTTTACTCCAATCATAGTTATTAACAACTTCACAACCAAATAACTTAGTTAATTGATTCTTTAAACACTCAAAATTATGATCAACAGTTTCCTTAGTGATCATTGGACGTTCACTATCAGGTTTTGGATCCCCAATAAGACCTGTTGCACCACCAACTAATACGATAGGATGATGTCCTGCTTCTTTTAATCTTTTACAAATTAAAAAACTAGAAAAATGTCCAATATGTAAACTATCCCCTGTTGGGTCAGTACCAATATAGAAAGTCATTCCTCCTTTATTTAATTTTTCTTTAAGTGATGGGTCAGATACATCCTTTACTAACCCTCTCCATTCTAATTCTTCATAAATACCCATTTTCAATAATCTCCTTTTCTTTTTTTAAATAATATAAAAAGCGCCCTTAAATCTAAGGACGCTAAATAAGCGCGGTACCACCTTAGTTCTGTATAAAAATACAGCCCTCAATAACAAACATTTCTCCTAAAGTGTAATTCAAAATAAGCGTTATATCTATTTACACCAACCATAGACTCTCTAAAATCAACAATCTTATTTCTACTTTTCTTTAATCATAGAAATTATTCTTTTGTAGTAGATCCTCTTTCAATAATACGATAAGGTAATAAAATCTTATTATCCTTAACTTCTTCTTGTTTCATATATTTTGTTAACAATCTCATTGAAACAGCACCAATATCATAAACCGGTGTATCAACACAAGTTAAATTAGGTCTAGCCAAAATCGCATATTTAGTATTTTGTAAACCTACAATTCCAAGTTCCTCTGGAACTTTTTTATTATGAGCAATAGCAACATTCATAAAACTAATAGCAATACTATCACGAACAGCTAAAACACCATCTACATTGTTATTTTTAATAAACTCTTCAAAATGAAGTCTATTAATAGAAACATCACCGCTAGTTCTTAAAATCTTAGGTTCTAAACCAGCCTCTGTCATAGCATTAACATATCCAGCAACCTTCTTATTATTAATAGAATAACGACGAACAGTAGAGAACATATAAATATCTTTTCTACCACTAGCCATCATACGTTTAGTAATTTCATAAGTTGCAGTTTCGTAATCAATAGCTACAGAAGGAATATCTTCTTCCTCATAAATAACATTAGATAAAACAACAGGAATTTGAGCTTCTTTGATACAGTCCATTGCTTCTTTCATTCTAGCAGCATCTAATTCATCATTTAAGAATAAAATACCATCAACTTGTTCAGCAGCAACAATTCTCATTGCATCTTGGATATCTTCATTTTCACCGATTGTAAAAATCTTAATTGAATATTCATATTTTTTAGCGATATCAATAATACCACCTAATAATTGAGCAGTAGAAGCTCTTGAAACATCCGCCATAACAATACCTACAGTTGTAGTCTTACGACTTGCAAGTCCTCTAGCTATTGCATTAGGACGATATCCAAGTTCTTTTATAACTCTTAATACTTTTTCCCTAGTTTCAGGATTAACCTTTTCAGGATTATTCATTACTCTACTTACAGTTGCTAAAGATACCTTTGCAGCACCAGCAACATCATAAATTGTTGTGTTAGCCATCAAAATCGCCTCGCATTCTTTATACATTATATCACAAAAAAAATCAACTTTCAATCGTTTTCATGAAAACGTTATACAAGATTTTACATACTTTTGCAATAATTATATATAAAATATTATTTTAATATTTTAAATTTATATTTTTCATATAATTTATCGATTTTTCCAGCCCCTAAAAAACAAACAACAATATTATCTTTTTTAAATATATATTCTAAAACATCTTCATCAACCCTTTTAAAGCCTAAATAATTATATAACTCCTCTTCTTTAGATAATAAACTATATTCTCTAATACTACTAAATAAAGAATACAAATAACACTCATTAAATAAAGATAACACCTCTTTAAACTTATCTAAATAAGCCTCTAATCTACTAATAGTATGAGGTTCAAAAATGACAATTATTCGCTTATCACCGTATTTTTCTTTCATAGAATTATAAACACATCTTATCTCTGTAGGATGATGAGCATAATCAGAAATAATAATTTGATTATCAGTAATCATCGTTTCCATTCTTCTTTTAGGCAATTTAAATGAATTTAATTTATTTTGAATCGCAATATCTTTAATATTTAACAATTTACAAACTAAATAAGCACCAACAAAATCATAAGCAAAATGAATACCATTATAAGGCAAATAAAATGGCTTATTTAAAATATAAACCTTGCCATCTTCATATTTAAAATTAACATCACAATTATTTTCTCCAAACCTAATAATATTATCATTTTCTTTATTATAATCATTCCCATTAACAACAGTTATCTTACTTTGATTAATCATCTTTTCAAAACTATTTCTATAATCTTCTTCTGTTTTAAAAAAATCAGGATGATCATAATCAATATTTAAAACAAGTAAAATATCTGGACGATAATTTAAAAAAGTATTCTTATATTCACATGCTTCTAAAATAAAATAATCACCACTACCATAATAATAACTACCATCGCCAATAAGCGCACAATTATTACCTAATATATGAGCAATAAGCTTAGTTGTTGTTGTCTTACCATGACTACCACTGACACAGATCCATTTCTTATCACTATAATAGTCAACTAAAAAGGAAGGATAATATTTATAATAATATCCCATCTTAATAATATATTTTGTCACATTGTGATTAACATAAGCATTCCCAATAATATAGTAATAAGATCTTTTTAAATTCATATTATCAAATGTTTCAATATTATCTATACCTTTATCTGTATAAAATGACTCATCAACATCTACACCTTTAACAGTATGTCCATCTTTTAATAATAATCTACAAAGCGAAGATAAAGCTGAACCACGTATTCCAATTAAATAAAATACCATAAGAAAAATCACCACTTAATTATATGCAAGTGGTGATTTTAATATTTGAAATCAAGTTTATTAATTTATCTAAATCTTTAATATTTTTTAATTCAGAAACATGAATAAATATATTATTTTTATTTCTTTTTAAAACTTTATGATAAGCATAATTACATAGATAATTTGTTGGTTTATCATTGACTATACATGAAATATCATTGTCAATAAAATATTTTTTTACATTACAGTAACTTATATTTGTAGTTACTAATTCATCATTTAACAAACTATTTACCGTTTTTAAAAACCTATAAAACTCTATAACACTTATAAAATTTAAGTTTTATTCCTCATTCTTCGAGCCCTGAATATTTGTATTATCATACAAATCTCCAAGTGATATGTACTCTCCTGAGGCGTCAATTCCGCACAAACGCATGCGTACTAAAAAATATTAAATTGTTATTTATTTATAATTAGCTAAATTAATAGCTGAATTTAAATCTCTATCTATTACTAAATTACAATAATCACATTTATATACTCTATCTTGTA
>JBGVRA010000061.1:0-2189 GCA_045127955.1 Anaeroplasmataceae bacterium | reverse complement strand
TAAAAAGTTATAAACTCACTGCAGTTCCTTAATAAAATATATTAATAAATATTGATTGTAAAAATTAAAAAATCCCATCTTTTATCAAGACGGGTGGGACTTGAACCCCCTGAAAAACAAAAAAAGTTTGACACTTTTACTGTATCAAACCTAACGTTCTTAAATGGCAAGGTACGACAATATTAATACAATTTAAATATAATCGTTTAATAATGAAACCACCTGCTGGTAATCGTTTAATAATAACATCTAATCGATAAATAGGAATTTGACTACATCTTCGTAATTGTTTTTATCTCAATTATCATATCATTTATTACATCTGATATACTCTCTCTGAACATTCCTGCAAATAATCTGTTCAGATTTTCGTCAAAGCGATTAGGCAAAATCTCGCATTCCTCAGAACAAATACTTTGCATTCTCTTCTCCCCAGGGTGTGTCATCTCATTCAGTGCAAAAATAATATCGAAATAACTTGCGAGGAATTCAGCAACCCTATGATTGACGCTTACAAGATCCCCTCTATTCTCTGCCTTTTTTATCTGCATATCAAATGACGGTAACATACCACTAAGAAGCTTTAGATTATTGGATATGATATTCTCCTTTAGCTTCTTTGGATATGGAATCCGATATTTTTCCTGTAGAGCGCTCAGTTTTCCATTTTTATCTATTACAATTTTAGCGGTAATGAGATTATGCCACATACAAGTGGTATAGCCATTCCATGGCACACAGTCTATTACAACAGAGGAAACCATGTCTTCAAAATCCTGCATATTTCTGTAAATGATGTCCATATCAATTCCATCATTTAAGGTAACATCATCTTCAAGTTCCCAAAAGGAATTCCCGATTTCCATATATCTGCAGTATTTTTCCAGAATATTTCTTCGCTCATTTTCATCAATACTGCTTGTTATGTACACATACACATCGTAATCTGATTTTTCATCATTTCTACCAGTCGCTCTTGACCCGCCAAGAGCAATCGCTTCTACTTGCGAAAGGCTTCCAAGTTCTTCAAACAATTCATTAACGTCAATTTTCATCGTTGTTTCTCCTTTACAAATTCTAATTTAGTGATTTTTCAAATTCATATAATTTATATAATTTCTTTGATAAATTTCCAGCATATAATTTTCTAAAAATAAATTTTTCTAAACCTTTTAATTCTTCAATATATTTATCAGGTGTCATTTCATGTTCTTTCTTAAATAAAACATTACTACCTACTACTAATTCAGGATTATCAAGTCCATAAACATTTGTAACTCCAACATCTTTTATTGGATTTTTATATTTCGACATTTTTGCAGCAAATAAAGAATAACAATCCATTAATAAATTGACAGCTTCAAAATGATTACCTATATTTGATATCAATTTTTTTAACTCTAAATTTGTTAAATACATACTCATGCCTTCTAATACAACAATAGCATGTTTATTATAAGAGATTTTATCTAACCAATCAGACTTTCTAGCATCGCCATTAATCATCTTGTAGTGTTCATCTTCGTTATAATATTTTCTTCTTTCAGCAATCACTTCAGGAAAATCAACATCATACCAATAATGATTATTTGTTTTTACTCTTATAACTCTACTATCCATTCCACATCCAATATGAATTACAACAGCTTCAGGATATTTTGTCATTTGTTCTTGTACCCATTCATCAAAAACTGATGCACGAATCCCCATATAATAAGATAACCACTTAGACTTTGATCTGCCTTTTAGCTTAAACTGCTCTTTCTCCCATATTTCTTCAGCTTTTTTATCTTTCAAAATAATTCCTTTTTTACTAACATAAGATTTACCATACAAAGGAATATATAATGTTTTATTAACACCATCCATATAAATTAAACACCTCGATTAATTCTAATTAATTTGTTTGCTTCACTTAAATTAATTGTACTCAAACTCAAAATCACCATCTACACATTTACCTGTCGATTCAAGAATAATGTAGATTGTTTTTTCATTATCATATTTATTATGAAGTGTAATCGTTTCGTCGTAGGATTCTCCACCCTTAACTATAAATAATAATTCTTTTTCACCATCAACTCCGATATAAACACTCATTTCACCTTCAGCTAGACTTGCTTCATAATCAAGTGTATACTCAGCCATATTATCTCTTCTTAATTTGAAATTATACGTTCCATTAAATG
>JBGVRA010000060.1:0-3921 GCA_045127955.1 Anaeroplasmataceae bacterium | reverse complement strand
GTAGTTTAGAAAGTATAGTTATCCCAGAAGGAGTAACTAGTATTGAAGATTATGCATTTATAAATTGTACTAGTTTAATTAATGTAGAATTACCAAACACTTTAACAAGTATTGGATGGTATGCATTCCAATATTGTAGCAATTTAGAAAACATTGTGTTCCCAGATTCTTTAACAAGTATCGGAGAATATGCATTCTATGAATGTAGTAGTTTAACAAATATAACAATCCCAGAAGGAATAACAAGTATAAATGTTCATGCATTCTCATTCACTGGTTTAACAAGTATAACAATTCCAGAAGGAGTAACTAGTATAAAAGGTAGTGCATTCGATGGCTGCAGTAGTTTAACAACAATATTTATTCCGAAAAGTGTTACAACTATAGGTGAATATGCATTATGGACTAATAAATCAGCTAAAATATATTACGCTGGAACATATTGGGAATGGTCTGATATTTGTGAAAATAATGAAAATTTTATTTTTTCTACAATGACTGTTTACTTATATAGTGAAAATGAGCCAACTATTTCAGGCCACTTTTGGCATTATGATACTGATGGTGTAACACCACTAGAATGGTAATTAAACAATATGTAATAGTACAAGTCTAATTTGAATTTTTATAATAAAATAGATTTGGAAAAATTACAGTAAGCAAACGTATAAAAGAATATATAAGATCGCTTAAAAGAGCGGTCTTTTTTCTATATATAGAAAAGTAAAAGAAATAAAAGTTATATTATTATATAATATAGAACTATCCTAAGACCTTATACCTCCCGTTTTCTAACTTAACAATGAGTTTTATATATGTTATAATACAAAGTGTAAGTATATAAATGTACTTTTAAATAATAATGTAGATGTTAAAAAGGAGTTTAAAAGAAATTATGAAAAAGAAGTTATTTGCTATTATTGTTCCATTTGTTTTAATTCTTACTGCTTGTGGTCTTTTACAAGATCCAGAAGATGCTGCACGCAAAATTACAAAAGCAGAATGGGAATCTATTTATGAAATTACGAATTATACAATGAAATTTACTGCTGCAAGCAACGATAAAAATGGAAATGTAATAACTGTTAATAAAACAGTTAAATCAACAGAGAATGCTATGTATTGTTATAGGGTTCAAAATAGTCAAGATGGAACTTCATTCGAAGAATATTTTTATGTTATAGAAGATGGACAAACATTCATGGTTAGTAAATGGAATGATTCAGAAAATAAGTACGATAATTCATGGCATGCTTATGAACAAGAATGGAAACCAAAATCAATGAACGATGCTTTAGATTTTGGACTTGATATCGAATACAAAGATCTTTCTTATGATAAGAATATAAAAGCTTACACATATACTATGACAGAAGACAATTTTATCGGTATATTATATTATTACTTTGCAGAGGGCAATTTGGTTAAAGTTGTTGCAAACGTATATGAAGAAGATATTAGTCAAGAAAATGTTGTAGAATCAATAGAAGTTTTATTCTACGCTTTAGGAACAACTAAATTTGTAGTTCCTCAACATACTGTTGCAACTACAAAATAATTTTAAATTTTCATATTTGTTACAAAATTTTAAATGTATATATAGAAACAAGATCACATTAATTTGTGGTCTTTTTTTTATTTATTAAAGAAGTAAAAGAAATAAAAGTTATATTATAATATAATATAGAAATATCCTACGGTCTCCATAAACAGACCATATCACACTTTTATTCCAATAGAGTATTAATTATTACTATTAGAATTAGAACCCGATATGGTTTTTAGGTATGGTTTATAGTAAAATAATAATGGTGATGAAATATGAAAAAAAGAACATTTAGATTAATATTTTTGGTTTTAATATTTATATTTACTTTATCTGCTTGTGGGCAAGTTGGACCTCAAGGCCCACAAGGAGAACAGGGTATTCAAGGAGAGCCGGGTAAGGATGGTCAAGATGGTGTTGACGGAGAAGACGGGCATACTCCAGGTATTACAATCGGTGATAACGGGAACTGGTTTATTGATGGAGTAGATACAGGTGTATCCGCTGAAGGTGCAAAAGGAGATACTGGAGAACAAGGTATTCAAGGAAACCCAGGCAAGAATGGTCAAGATGGTGTAGGCGTTATTAGTATTGAAAAAACATCAAGTGATGGGTTGATAGATACTTATACAATTACTTTTTCTGATGGTACTACAACTACATTTACAGTAACTAACGGAAAAGATTCGAATGATGATAATCCATTATATGGTTTAAATGTCTTATGTGTAGGAGACAGTATAACTGTTGGTCAGGGATTGAATCAAAATGAAAGATGGGCTAATGTTCTAGCAGAAAAGTATGACTGGAATTTGACAGTTAATGCAGCTGGAGGAATACCAATGTCTTCATATTATTATACAGAAAATAGTTTAAATGATATTAGCATATGCAAGAAAATTGAAATATTGGCACAAATGAACGAAAAACCTGAGTTAATTATAGTTTGGGGAGGACACAACGATACAAGCTATAGAAATTCACCTTTAGGGAGTTTTGATGACATATCTGAAAAAGATTCTACAGGCGTAATTCCAACATATGCGGATAAAAATAGTTTTAAAGGTTCTTTAAGATATATATCAGAAGTTGTTCATACTTTTGCTCCAACATCAACTATGGTAGTTTTAACTCCAGAGTGGACAAAAAGTTCACCTTCAACGTTAAAAGTTCCAGAAGGTACAACTGATACTAATTGGATGTTTAATGATGCTATATATGAAGGTGCAAAATATTATGGATGGGTACCAATAAATATGCAACTTTGTGGTATAACACCATATACAAAAGATGTTTATACTAGCGATGGAGTGCATCCTAATAAATTAGGAACAGAACTAATAGTGAATTACTTAAGTAATGAGTTGGAAAAATTAAATTATATAAAAAATAATGATGATAATAATCAGTCATTTAGTATAAATTTTGATAGCAATATACATACAATAGAGGTTGGAAATAGTAAAGAATTGAAAGTATCCATAGTGCCTGACAATTCATTAAATCAAAAACTTGTTTGGAGTAGTAGCAACGAAAATGTTGTAACTGTAAATAATGGGGTAATAACAGGGGTTAATATAGGAGAAGCTACAATTAAAGTTGAAACAGAAGATAAGAAACAATCGTCTACTTGTATTGTTAAAGTTTTAAACATTAATGGGCACTATATTCTTGAGCAAAAAGGAGAAACACCACATTCAGAATGGATACATAATTCGTTTTTGGGTACACAGTATTTTGTGTATGATGGCGAAAATTCTCTTGAAAAATTACAAGAAAAAACAATTACTCATATATTTGGTGGTAAGAGAACTGATTATACAGGACAAACAACGGTTTTAAATGTTTATCTGGTTGATTTAAATAATCCTTTACCAACAGAATGGAAATTACATCAAACAATTACTATAGATATTAATAATATCACAACATGGGAAATAGATATTGATGATTTATTTATACCAAAAGGATATACAGTAGGATTTAGATCGACCACAGCATCTATATCTACTTTTAAAAAAGACTCAACTAATAATGATGCACTAGACGCACATTATTATGACAATATTAGCGATAATAGACCAACATCAATAGTTTTAAAAGCATTAGATTTTAGAATAGAGTGATTTGTAATAGTACAAGTCTAATTTGAACTTTTATAACAAAATAGATTTGGAAAAATTACAGTAAGCAAACGTATAAAAGAATATATAAGATCGTTCGAAAGAACGGTCTTTTTTCTAGTGTGCCGGGCATGGCACTAATCTTACTGGTGAAAGTCCAGTCACGGGTAGTTTACCGCCAAGTGTAGTGAACCACAAACCGAAAGCAGTAATGCTGGGGTGGAGGAAGTGGTGTAGCAAAGTTTTCGAGCC
>JBGVRA010000059.1:0-2494 GCA_045127955.1 Anaeroplasmataceae bacterium | reverse complement strand
TATTATACTTCCACACGAAAGTCCCAAAGATAATGCAATTCCACCAATGGACGCTTGAACTGTTGCCTTAGGAATATATGCTAAAATCGTAAACAATCTTTCTTTAAATGTAAGCTTGGTTTTAATCAAACACAATAAAACACCTAATGTTCTAAATAATAAACCTATCATTAAAATCAGTATAGCAATTAAGCCATTATTGATGGCGTATGAAAAATCAACTGTAGCGCCAACAAGTACAAATAAAATAATTTCAAAAAATATCCATAAATTATTATATCCGTCACTAAGCTGCTTAGCTTGTTCTTTATTCCTAAACAATAAAATTATGCCTATTACCATTATCCCTAATAAAGAAGATATAGAAATATAATCTTTTAACATGTTTTCTAATCCGATCATTAAAAAGCTAGATGATATAATTATTAATATATTTATTGTTGTTTTAAAATTGGTTTTCTTTAATATATATGACAATATAAAGCCTACTATTATACCTAATAATACTCCTAATATTATAGTGACTGGTATCATAGTTATTGACACAAAATCAAATGCATTGTTTCCAACTAAACCTAAAAATGTATAAAATAATACTATTACATATATGTCATCAACAGACGAACCAGCCAGTATAAGTTTTGGAACTTGATGCTTTTCACCAAATCTCCCTTCTATCAATTTTATCATTCTAGGAGAAACTACTGCAGGTGATACTGCTGCAAGTACCGTCCCTAATAATATCGATTCAAAAATTGTTATTTCTAACAATAGTTGACTTATTAATGTTGTACCAATTATTTCAAGTGTTGCTGGAATAAATGACATTAATATTGCCGGTCTTCCTATTTTCTTTAGTGAATCAATATCTAAATTTAAACCTGATCTAGTTAATATAATAACTAATGCTACTTGTCTAAGTTCTGTAGATATTGATAATATTTTTTCATCTATCAATCCTAAACAATAAGGACCAATTAATAACCCAACAATAATCATACCAACTAATCCTGGTATTTTTATTTTTGATAATAACCATCCAATAATAAAACCTAATATTAATATTAATCCAATACTAAAAATCATAAAAACTCCTCCTAAAAATTAAAAACGCCAACACCAAAAAAGGTGTAGACGTCATCAGCTTTAAAGCGGTTTTGTGTAATACACACGGGAGATCATCATTCCCATAGTTATTATATAATTTTTATTTATATGCTGCAAGATAAATTCTAATTTATCTATCACTTTATAAATCCCAAATCAGAGATTTTAAGACTCTCATAGTCATATGCTAGTTTGTAACTAGTTATTCTAGTAGTTCCAGAATTGGGCACTAGTATACCCTTTTCTACCCAATCATTCATCCACTTAGATATTGCTCTTGGAGTAACACCGAAAAGATTTGCAAGTTCACTATTTTTTATTATTTTTAAACCATTTTCTAAACAATATCTTAATAAAGTTAAATCCTTTTTATTTAATCCTTTTAATAATTCATTAGATTCCTTTTTTGATGCTTCTAAAGCTTGTTCATATACCTTTTCTGCATTTAAAGACATTATCTTACAGAAATACTCAATCCATATTTCTAAATGTGGAGGATTTTCTCTTCCCATATAAAATAATGCAGGTAATCCCATTTGAATAGATTTGTAATATCCATTTAAATCTGACATATAATATTCTTCAAATGAATTAAATCCTTTAAAGTCATAATCATGTTGCATCAAAACATATGTAGCTAATGCTCTAGAAGTTCTACCATTTCCATCTTTAAATGGGTGAATAGTTACTAAAGCATAATGAATAATTGCTGATAAAATAGGAGCTGGTAAATCTTGATTATTATAATACCAGTCTATTAACTCATTAATTAATGGTTCTATATCAATATATTCAGGTGGAATATATTCAGCTTGCTTACTTATTGAGTCATATACAGCAAATAACACTCCTGGAGGAGTTTGACCTCTAAAAGGAATTCTTACAAGTTTTCCATTTTTTTTGATGATATCATGTAATTTTAAAATAAATTCCTGATCTATCTTCGTATTTTTTTTATTTTCTTCTTCTAAAAAAGTTAAAGCATCCCAATAATTTTGCACCTCTTGTTCAGCTGTTAAACGTTTTGTATCTTGTTTGTTAGATATAACCTTTTCCACTTGATTATAAGATAATACATTACCTTCAATACTTGTAGAGAAATGAGTTTTCTTTAATTTTGCTTCATACATTAGTTTTTGTTTTTCTCTTGTAGGTAAAAACAAATAATCTAAAGCAGTCTTGTATTTTTCAATTTTTAATAAATAATTAACTAAATCTTTTGTATATTCAAACTTTAATTTCATTGTATCAGTCGAGTAGACAAGGCTCGACATTCACCTCTCTTTTCAATTTATATTGTTCTAAAATATCATATCGTGAGTTTGTAACTGTCTACTTGCCCCTCACAGAACCGTACGTGCAGATTTCCCGCATACGGCTCTTCACA
>JBGVRA010000058.1:0-4036 GCA_045127955.1 Anaeroplasmataceae bacterium | reverse complement strand
ATTCTTTTACCTCATACTCTACTATTCTATCTCTATGAAGTATAACTGCTTTAGCAACACATATACTTATTGTTTCATCTTCTTCATATTTCTCTCTAAATGGACAATTTACGCAATTTTTCTTTTTAACTTTATATTTTGGACAAAAATTATTTGTTAATTCTTCAAATGTTATAGTTTTTAATTTTACTTTCTTTTTCATTTTATATCTTTAACTCCCATCACAACGCTCATTAAATAATTTTTTGCTTCTTTAAATGATTTAAAAATGTTTTTATGAGTTAAAAAATAAATATCATCTTTTTCATCCTTTATAACATAGATAATATGTTTTTTACTAATTGTTATGTCAATAATAGTACCTTTGTTCAAACAATTCATTAAATTGTATTCATTTATAAAGTAAACTTCTTCATTAACATTAAATTTAGTTTTCACTTTGTTCAATCTCCTTATTATTAATTTTATTTGTACTTCCAAATCCACCAGTTCTAACATCATTTGTGTTGTCATCATCAGTTTTAAGATATTTAATGAAGATTCCTTGCATATATGCTTCACCTTTATTAACTTTTACAAAACTATTTTTATTTTGTGTCATTTTACATTGAATATGACCTTCATTTTTTGCATAAAAGTAATCAGAATCAATTATACCTAAAGTACAATCAATTTTTAATCTATGCTTGAATCCTAAACTACTACGTGGTACTAAAATTAAAACTATATCTTCATCCATTTCACATCTAATTCCTGTAGGGAATTTAAAACTAATATTATAATCAAAAATTAAATCATATGGTGCAAAGAAATCGTATCCTGCACTTCCTTTAGTTGCTCTTTTAGGAATCTTAATATTAGAATAAATTTCTTTTATCTCTTCTTCACTAAAATCTCTAAAATCACTATCTATAATGTCTTTCTTAAATTGTTCATAACTTACTTTGTGAAATCTAATCATTATTTCTTACCCCCTAATAAATGTTTATTATTATTTTCTTTTTCCATCTCTTTTTTGAAAAAATAATCATCCACTATATCCCATATTTGCTTACCATAGCAAGATACAAACTCGCATAATTCTTCTTCATCATAGTTATCAACTTGTTTTAACAAATAACAAAAAATGTATGCGTGTGTAAGCTCGTGTGCTAATACTCTCATTTTATGAAAATTACATAAATCTTTATCTAAATAAATTGCATTTTCATAATATCGACATGTGCCAAAACAATCTTCACCATTCTCAAGTTTTAATTTTTCATTGCCACGTTCGATTTCAATTACAGTCCATTCTAAATTATTAATTAATGTTTTGTACATTTTTCATCACTCCTGTTCTATATTTATAAAATCAAATATGCTCATTTGATAATTTACTATATTTTTTTTTAATCTATATCCAATTCTTCTATACTCAGTATATAAAGGTCTCCAAAGTATTTCACATTGTTTATATTCATTTGGAAGTAATTTTTTCATAACTTCTAATTGATTTTGTAAGTCTAATGCAAAGCCACATCCCTTACACCCACTTCTTTTAAAATTAAATGGTGGATAATAAAGTTTACATAACTTTATATTATATCTTTTAATAAATTCTTCTTCCCATTCTTCACTAACCACTTTTAGTGGATGAAATTTTTTTAATTTATTTTCTTCAAATATAGTGCATCCATTTTGGTTTCGCATTCCACCTTCTTCTGCTCTCATACCTGTCATAACAATACTTTTATTATTTTGTTTTTCCCATTTATGTGCAGGATCTTTCTTTAATTTATAGCAACACATATCACTAATCTTAATTCCATCATAATCTTTCCTAAATTGAAATGCTAATTTGTCAGGGACACGAAGAGTACTGATACAGCTCTCTCTCTCTCTCTCTCTCTAACACCAAATGTATATTTGACTATAGTTTTAACTCCGTTAGGTAAATTATGAACAAAATTGTAATCTTTCAATTTATCATTATTTTCAAATAGCATGTCTATATATTTATCACATTCTTCTCTATTATTGTTATAAATGGTCCAATTATGGCTATGTTGTTTGCTTTTAAATGGATAACCATATTTATTTAACATATTTTTAAGATTTATTCCACTATTAATAATCTTGATTCTATCATCATCAACTGCAAGTTCATTAACATATTTTCTTATATCTTGATATTCAACACCTGTATTGATGAATAAACGTGGTATTTTATTATTAGGTAGTGCTAAATCTATCAAATGATGTAAAATAGTGCTATCTTTTCCCCCACTGAAAGATATATAACTATTGTTTTCTAAATCATACTCTTCATTTATTTGCTTTATTTTTTCTATTCTATCAAAAAGCATAAATTCAAAATCATCACTTTTCAATTTTATCACTCCTTTTTAGTTTTACAACTAAACATTTCATTACATTTTCCATTTCGATATACACAAAGTGGTACTAATACATCTTTCATATAAGGACAAAGTGTTATAACTTGTTTTACAATCTCTTGCATGACTTGTCTTGTTTCTTCACTAGCTTGTTTACATAAACGTTTATGTGCCATAAATATTAATTCTTGAGCATTAACACTCATTATATGTGATACAATTTCACCTTGAGGTAATTCATCTCTTTTTATTCCTGTTCTATCAGTTCTTTGTGTTTGCACATAATGATTAACACCTATATGATGTCTAACAAAATGAACTGAAACCCAATATGGTATCTCCATTTGGATTCCAAACCATAATTCACGAATTGGTGAGTGTTCACTTTCAATCAATCTTTTTTTCCACTCATCATCTACTTCATTTGTATTCTTTTTTAATTTCTTCCCAACTGTATTTAATGTACATCTTTTTACCCACAACCAATCATTTTCACTTGGATACTTTATTATTTTAATTTTCATATCTATCACCCCAATCAAATATTTCTTCTTCATCATTCCTATGTGGATTAAATGGAATATGTTTTTTTTCTTTTCTTATCCCACAAAAATTTTTATCCTTGTTTTTATCTTCAACAGGATCTAATACTTTTTTAGGTTTATTATTCAATTCTTTTAACATTTGTTCTTTTTCTTCTTTTGTATAAGTCCACTCATTTTGACATGTTTTATGATTATAAAATACTTTTGGCATAATGTATTATTCCTTTTTCTTTCTTCTAGGTTTATTTTGCTCATACCAATCAGCCATCTTTTTTTCTATTTTTTCATTCCATATATATCCTGTTAGATAATTACTTGCATACGCAACTGATACTCCAATCTCATTAGCAATTTGTGTAACCTTAATGTTTTTATCTATCATTCTTTTTCTTATCTTTTTCCTTAAATTAACATTTTTAATATTATTCAATATTAACACCTTCTTTCTTCATTGTAATTTTACAATAACAACACTTAAAAAAAGTAAAGTAAGAAGAAATATGGGGAGACAAAACTTACTTTACAATTTTTAATTCAGATATAATCACCACTCATTATATCAAAATATTTTGCAGCATGTAGTCTAAAAATAAAAATTAAATAGAGGTAAATTATGACGATCAATTAATCAACTATTTTTGTGGTATCTTCATTATAACAAATACTTTTTTGTATGTCAACTACCTAAAATTAAATTGCCAATTTTTTCTCTAAAATTTTTTATAAATTCTTTTAAATATTCAATGAACATTGTGATTGGTTTTGTATCACTGTTATATTCCATAAAAATTAGTAATGCTATCGCTAATCCTATAACTATAAATACTGTAAACCACCAATGCTCTTTTGTTGTAACTGTGTGCAACACAAATCTTATAAAATTTAAAATTTTATATAGGAAGTATCCAACCCAATATACACATGTCACTGTCAACAAAATATACATTATATATTTTATCCAGTTCGGCAAATTTCCTTGCCTTATCAACTTATACATATAACCTTTCTCACTATTCCTTTCTTATCCCCAGTATCTCAGTTCTATTATATCAAAAAAAGAGGATCATTGCCAATCCCCTACTTCTTTGTTTTCATTATCTTCTCTACTCCTAA